>CAYQLT010000033.1:0-26793 GCA_964418425.1 uncultured Clostridia bacterium | reverse complement strand
AGGCCCCCCTGCGAGGACCCCATCGCCAGCGCAAGCTGAGCCAGATAAGCCATACCTTCTCCCATTAACCCGAGGGGAACCAATTGAGGTAACCCGACATCACCGTAGATACCTGCATGTTGTCCCCGTACAAGTACCGTAAGTCGCTTCAGCTTGGGTTCTATGACACGAAGCGTTTCAACCACCAGTTCCTGCTTCCGCTCCACCTCGAGATCACTGAATCGTCGGGCTGCCGCCTCCTCGGACGTCTGCCGACGAGCCTGCAAGTAATATGCTGGAAGCGGTGGCGGAGAGGGTGGGGGCATCACCTCGAATGACACTCCGGCCCTTTCCGCCGACGTCGCCCGGGAGGGCGCCAGCACATGTCGCGCCAAAACGCGTCCATCCTCCAGGTACTCCGCCTCGAGAGCCGGCAATACGGGGGGAATGTTCGAGTGAACGCCTTGCTCCCCGTCGGCCGGATCCGACTCCTGCGCCGAGGGCGATGGAACGGTCAGGCTGTAGGCCGGGGGCTGATGAAGGCGCACTCTGAGTTCCCTGACGCGCCCGTCTCGGTATCCCGCCTTGAGCGATAGAGGTCGCCTGATGTCGAGGCTGTAAAACAGGTCGTCCCACGGAACCTGGATGACGACGTTCCCTATCACCCTCACCATCGAAATCCCTCGAGCTGAGTCAACCTTGATAACGGAGTCCAGGTTGGTGGCTGCCGAATGGATGAAGAAAGCCTCGAGGAGGGCCGTCTTCCCCACATTGTTGCGGCCGGTCACCAGATTGATGGAGGCCAGGCCCTCCACGCGGATGTACGGAAAGCACCGGAAGCGTTCCACCTCAAGCCACCGGTACACAGCTGTCATCTCCTCATTGCCGGCTCGGCCCACATAACCTCTGCTTCCCTCAAGCCTTCGGGCCGGCAACCCCCTAGCCCGCTGCCGGCCCAAGAAACAGCATCTCGTACAGCCGTTCCCACCCCGGCTCCTCGGGGTCAAGGGCCGCGTAGAGACGGATGCGTTCTGCAAGGTGGTGGCGCAGCCGATACAGAAGCTCAGCGAACCGGCTATCCGCCAGCAGCCCCTCCTGCTCCATCCACCGGTAAAACTCCCACACGTCTCGGGTGAAAGCCTGTGCGTCCGACACGCTGGCGGGGTAACGTCGGGGGTACGCCCAAAAGAAAAACGACGTAAGCTCCGGCCCCGTCGCCTGCGCCAGGCCGATGGGCGCACCCTCGCGCCCGCTGGCAAGGTACTCTCCCAACACCCGAAGGTGCTGCACCTTGCGCCGCCGGCTCCCTTCGCTCGTGCCCCGGCGCTCCAGATGGTCCTCCCAGCGAGCCAGCAACTCCTCGTTGGACAGGCCCTGCGCCCGGGCCGTCACGTAGGCCCCTACTCCAAGCCGCCCCCAGCTCTCCTGCAGCCCCAGCTCGGCCTCAAGCGCCCGCCGGTCTTGGGACAAAGCCGCGTGATGGCGGCGAATCCGAAGCTCCAGTTCCCGACGCAGGGCCCGCTTGCGCCCCGAAAGCACCCTCGGCGAGTCGGTCTCCTCATCACCTCTGCGTACAGCATCGCCTCCGCCCAAAGCCCCCGCCATCTCGTGCCGCATCCACTCCACGGCTGCCCTGCGCTGCTCAAACTGGGCAAGGAAGGCAATGTCGTCGGCTCTGGCGACAACATAGCCGCGCCCAACTTCCTCGGGCTCCCCTACCAGCCGCAACCGCCGGTCGGCCGCCAGCGCCACCTCGGGCGCCGATCCCGGGTACTCCCCGAACCCCGGGATGCAAGCATATGCCTCCAGGAAAAGGCGTCGCACCGGCGCCCCCCAACCCTCCCGCAGCCGGCTCGCCACAAAGTCGCAAAAACGCCGATCCGCTTCCCGGATGCGCTCCTCGTCCCTCTCCTCGGGCCTCTCCCAGCCCACCCGCAGCGCATGGCCGTCCCGGTCGTAACGCACGATGAGTTCGGCATGTTCCGGCGCGCCTTCGGGCAGGCGATACGGAGTCATCGCCGCCGCCAGAAGCTGGCCCAGGCTTCTGCTCCCGCTGCCGATGTACGCCAGCAGCTGCCCCACCAATGCGTCCGGCCCTCCCTGGTCGGCGGAGCGCCGCAGTGCGTCATCCCTCACCACGAACTCCACAAGCTCCCGGGCGCTCTCTTCCAGCTCTTCGTCCACCCGCTGGCGGAACCCCTCCTCGCCTTCAACGGCCGGATCCAGCGAGCGCCCATCGGCATCCACCACCAGGGGATCTTCCAGGGCGGTCGCGAAGGGTTCCATCCGCCATCGGGGAATCCCTCCGACCCACCCTTCCCGGGGCGGGCTCAGGCGAAAGGCCTTGCCGGCCAGCACCACCCGCGCCGGCACCCACATCCCCTGCCCGGCGGCGACCATGAAGGGGAGCCGTCCCACCGCCTCTCGGACGGTGGCGAGCGTCCCGGGACGCTCGGCGACCCCCGCCGCCTCAGCGGCCCGTCGCGTCAGCTCCCGGAGATGAACCGGCCTCCGAAGCTCCCGGCAGATAGCCTCCACCGCGGCCCGAAGATCCCGCCTGCCCAACCTGCCTTCCTCCCCCCGGCCGGTGGGGTTCGGCGGGATCGGTGGGCTCCCTCCCGATACGCGCTCCGGCGTCGGTGAGCGCCCCGACTTCGGCGGGCCGCTCTCCGACGTCGGCGGGTCATAAGCCGGCGTCCCAACGGCGGGCGTTCATTCGCCAGGCGCAACTTGTGCGAGAGCTCGTCCCAGCCCGGAATCACCCTGGCGAATTCTTCCTGGAACGCCGGCCAGCGGAGATGGCGATGCTTGAGCTGCCGGGCAAACTCCCGCCAGCGCTCCGGAGTCTTGAGGACGTCGACCCACATGTGCCGGAGGCGGGCCACCACGGCAGCCTGTTCGGCGTAGACCGTACGGGTTGCCGGCGCGTCGAGCTCGCTGCACAGGGAACGGGAGGTCTGGTAGCTTTCCGCCGTGGGGCGCCCCATCTTCGGCTGGAACTGAAGTTCGAGGTAGCCGGAGCGGTCGCCGGCCTCGAAAGCACGCGCTGACCAGGTCGTACCACTCCCGGCCGCTTGTCAGGTGCTGCTGGCGAAGGCGAAGGCAGCGCTCGTCATCCCCAATCTGCCGGTGGATTCTGATGGCTCGACGGACGAGCTGCTCCTGGCGGGAGCTCTCCAGTCTGCCGGCCAGGTAGCGCAGCTCACGCGAGTCGTGGCAGGCAGCGAGGGCGACATGCAACGCACACCGCCCGACTCGTCGAGCCGTGCCGGCTCCGGCTCGATCTCCTCCCACGGGGCGAGGGCAGCCGCCGTTTCGGCGAGAGAGCGGGTGCCGGCGGCGCAAATCCGGGCGCCCTTCTGTCACGTACAATACCAGCTGTTCCAGCGTGTCCCTGTCCACTCGGCGCAGTAGCGCCGGCAACGGGTGCTGCCCGGTGGGCCGCTTGTCTTGATTCGACGGATGGCTCATGGGTGAAGCCCTCGGCGCCGGACGCGCTCGCAGGATGACGCCGGGGATACAACGGCCAACAAAGCAAGTAACACCTCGTTGGACGGGCCGCGCCCGCCGGCGGTCGCGTAGTTTCGCCCCCGCGGCACCAGCCGCAGCCGGGTATCCCCGGCTCGCGCCCCCTCCGGCGGCGAGCCCGGGTCCTCCCCGAACCCTGGGATCTGCGCGTACGCCTGAAGGAAAAGCTCGCGCACCGGCGTCCTCGAACCCTCCCGACGCCGGTATACAGCCCCTACCCGGCCCCCGCTCACGGATCGCAACCGGCTCAGCGCCTCGCCAACGGTAACCAGCGCGCCTGGCCGCTCTTTCACACCCGCCGCCTCAGCCGCCCGTCGTGGCAGCCCCCGAACGTGGATCGGCCCTTTCAGCTGGCGGCAGGTGGCCTCGACCGCCGACCGAACGCCCCGCCTGCCCAACCCGTCATCCCCGCGGCCGATAAGCTTCGCCGTGTGAGGCGACCGCCCTCCCGGGGTGCCCGATACAGACGGCGTCATACCAGAGCCGCCTCTGTGCGCGGCTATGTGTACATGGTACAATGGCGCGGGGCAACCCGATTGCGAACTGTGGAGGCGGCCGCGGTGGGACAGAGGATTCTGCACATACCTTATCCTGAGGACCTTCCTCAGGCGCTCGGCAAGACGCCGGGCGAGGTCGAGCGTGAGCTTCGGTTTCTCGTAGCGGCCAGACTCTACGAGATGGGCCGGATCTCATCCGGTCGGGCTGCTGACCTGGCCGGGCTGAGCAGGGTCGAGTTTCTCGAGACGCTGGGGCGGTACCGGACGTCCGTCTTCAACTACGGCTCGGAGGAACTCGAGCGGGAAATCGCCGAGGCCAGGGAGCGGTCGGGGCAAACCCCTTGAAGAAAGTCGTCGTCAACACGAGCCCACGTATCCTGCTTCGACACGCTGGGACGGCGGCCCGCGCCCCCCACGCCCCAGGGTTCGCAAGCCGCCGTCCCTGCGGCGGGCTCCTGGCCTGCTTCCGATGGCTGGGCTCTTCGCTACGACAGCAACTGCAGCACGGTCTGCGGCCGCTGGTTCGCCTGGGCGAGCATCGCGGTGCCCGACTGCATCAGAATCTGAAGCTTGACGAACTCCATCATCTCCTGCGCCATGTCCACGTCCCGGATGCGAGACTCGGCCGCCACGAGGTTTTCGGCGGCTACCCCCAGGTTGGCGATGGTGTGCTCCAGCCGGTTTTGCAGGGCGCCGATGGTGGCCCTCTGCTCGGAGACCCGGGAGATGGCTCCGTCGATGATGGGAAGCGCCTCGTTAGCCAGCTCTCCGCTGGTCACCAGGATGTTGGAGACGCCCAAGGCGACGCTGTCCATGCGGCCAAACGAAGCATCCAACCCCTGCCCGGCGTTGGCACCGATGTGGATATTCTGGCCGTTGGGCATCAAGTGGATGTTGATCGAGGTCGAGCCGGGGGTATGCGTCCATTTCTTGGAGTTGACGTCGAAGGTCGTGGCCTCGACACCGGCAGAGGGTGCGAACAGAACATCGACGTTGGGATCCACAACCCCGATGAGGCTGTTGCCCGAAACCGAGACATCCGTGGCCACCACCTCCCCTGTGTCTAAATCCTGCACCGAAACGAGGTAAGTGGTCTCCGTCGCCTCTTCGACGGTAACCAGGCTCAGGGCTCCGAGAAGATCGGCCGGCCCGACGAAGTTGAGCTTACCAGCCTTCCCCGGAATGGCCGTTCGGATAACGAAGCTCCCTCGTACCGACTCAGGGCCGGTGGCGTCTGGACTCGTCACGTACGTGGCAAAGCGGTCGAGACCGTTATCGACCAGTTCGCCCTGGCCCAGGTCCTCCCGGATAGCCTTGTTCAGCTTGGCCTCCAGCGTAGCGATCGTGTCGGTGCCGAAGACCGTCAACGAGGCCTTAGTTCCGTCCCCTTGAACAATCGTGACCGTCTGGGGAGAGTTTAGTATGAAATTGCCGGACGCATCATAGAACCGGTCGATGTCCTTGAGTGCCACCGTCTTCCCGGCAACGTCGCCCCCGCGGGAAACTGTAAAGCTCGCAGCGGGGCTGCCGTCTTGAAGCGCTCCCGAAACGGTCATTTGAAGCGATGTGTCGTAGACTGTCCCATCAGAGCCCAGGTAGAATCCTCGAATGGTTCGGGTCGCGCTGTCGAGGGCCCCGGCCGAGAAGTTCAGCGTGCGGTCGTAGTAGTTCCCCCCTGCGCTGACGACCACCTGCGCGTCGCCGGTGTCGGCCTTCCCGGTTATGTTGATCACCCACCGGTCGTTGACCCGGAAGGCATCGATATTGTCGTTGATATCAAGGGCATCGAACGTGATGTTTCCGACCTGCACACCGGAATTGTTACCAGAGGTTTGAAGCCACAGGTCGGCGACCTGGCGCTCGTACGTCCCGCCGGACGCGTATTCGTGCGACACAACGGCCACACGGACCCGGTCGGTGGACGTGTCGACCTCTGTGACGGTGAACAGCATGGAGGCGTTGTACTGAAGCGCCACCGAGATCGAGACCGTTGAAATCGCGGGGCCCGAGGCGGTGTTTTGTTGAAACGTCTGCCCTCCTGAAACAGAGGCGTTCGCAGCGGTCGCGGAGCTTTCTGTGTGGAGCGCCCAATCCCCCGGTCCAAACCCGGTGGGAACCACCCTGGTTACCCCGCTGCTGCTGTCCACTTGCAGGCGGGTCACGATGCCATCCTCTCGGACCTTCATGATGTCGCTGCGCAGGATCTCGGCCTCCCCGGCCTGTGCTCGGATGGTAAGCTGAAAGTTTCCCACGCCGCTTGAGAGGGCGCCCCGGACTACAACCACAGTATCTCCGTCGCTGGCAGACCAAAGGGCAGCCGCGCTGCCGTTCAGGAGCTTCTTGGTGTTATACTCGGTCGCCGCGGCAATGCGGTCAATTTCAGCCTTGAGCTGGTCGATTTCCTTCTGGATATGCTCCCGATCCGACGAGGTCACCACGTCACTGGCTGCCTGCACAGCCAGCTCTCGCATGCGCTGCAAAATGCCGTGGACCTCGTTGAGAGCACCTTCCGCGGTCTGGAGCATGGAGATCCCATCTTGGGCATTGCGGGAGGCCTGAAACAGCCCGCGGATCTGCGCCCGCATCTTCTCGCTGATGGCCAGTCCCGCCGCATCGTCGGCAGCGCGGTTGATGCGAAGGCCGGTGGCCAGGCGCTCCAAGGACTTGGTTTGGGACATGTCGGTCAGTGTGAGGCTTCGCCACGCGTTGAGCGCGGCGATATTGTGGTTGATGCGCATAGGAAGCCCAACCCTTTCCGTCGGACCGTCCTGCGGACGGCCGTTGGTCGGCGGGCCTCCTTGCCCACGTCAGCCTCCGTACCGGAACAGCCCTGGCTTGTCGGAAGATTCGCTCCGTGCCGACCGAAGATCCTCCCGGCCGCACGGATGGCGCGGCGGCGTCTTTGTTACAACGCTCCTGGCTCTGGTACAGGATATCACGAGACCTATCCGCAGCACTGTATCGGTAGACCCCGGCACCATGTTTAGAGGGCAGGTGCGACCCGCTACGCCCTCGACAGCCCAGACCATCCAACGACCCAAGAACCCCCTAAAGCTTGGGGCCGACCGCTCGATTCCCTATACTGGAGCGACCACCCTTCAAGGACGACTATCCTGCCCACGGAGGGCCTTTGGTGTCGGGGGTTTACCGTGCGCATCTCCACCAACATCATGGCCCTGAACGCCTGGCGCAATCTCAACAACACGTCCTCCATGATCGCCAAGAACCTCGAACGCCTTTCCTCGGGGTTGCGGATCAACCGGGCGGCTGACGACGCGGCTGGCCTGACCATCTCCGAGTTGATGCGATCGCAGGTAAGAGGCCTCAGCCAGGCCACCCGAAACGCACAGGACGCGATCTCCATGATCCAGACCGCCGAAGGGGCGCTGGATCAAGTTCACGCCATCCTCCAGCGCCTTCGGGAACTGGCGGTGCAGGCGGCCAGCGACACCCTCACCGAGGACAACCGCAAGGAGATCCAAAAGGAGGTTCGCCAGCTGGTGGATCAGGTAAACCTAATTGCCAACACGACCCACTTCAATACCGTTCGCTTGCTCAACGGCCAGCGGATCTCCCAGGCTGCGACCGCGGCCCGGATCACCGGAGCCGCCGTCACAGGCCCTCTCACCATCAGCGACACCCCGACGTCTGGGTACGTACAGGGCGCTCCGCTGAGCGGAAGCGCACCCAAAGCCCTGCCGACATACCTCACGGGAGCATCTGACCTTACACAGGCCCTGAACGTCACGGAGGACGCCAACGAACTCACCCTCTTGGTAGACGGCGCCTCCTACACCATCTCCCTTACGGTCACAACCCACACTTCAGTGGCAGACCTCTTGGCTGATATCAACGACCAGTTGCAAGGTGCAGGAGTTCCCGTGACGGCTTCGGTCGATGATCAAAACCACCTGGTGCTTACCCATGACGCCACAGGGTCGGCCCACACCATCGAGGTAACAGGCGGCAATGCAGTTCAGTCGCTCTTCGGCGATCCGACCTCGATCGAGGTCTCCTCCGGCGTGGATCCCGACGCCGTGTGGCTTCACGGTCCCACGCAGGCCTTTACTTCTGGAAGCGTGACCATCACCGACGCATCGCTTCGCGTAGACAACCTGACGATAGACGATACCTCGAATACGCTGCAGTTTCACTATACCGATGACGGCGTCACGTGGAACGAAGTCACCGTCACCCTGGACAATCAGACGTACGACGGGTCGAATGGCAAGACTCGCAACGACCTCAAGCAAGACATCCAAAGCAAGATTGACGCACAAATCGGGGCCGACAGAGTCCGCGTGGGGTTCGACCCCGACCACACCCTGCGCCTGACCTACGTGGCGGGCGGAGCTGGCTCCCGCATCGAGGTCACCGGCGGGACTGCCGTAGACCGCCTCTTTGGAGCGCAGGAGACCCACCTGCGGCAAGAGGCCCTGCAGGCCAACAACGTCCTATCCTTCGACCTGGACGGCACCCCGGTGTCCGTGACCCTGGCAGAGGGATACTACAGCGGCGCCGATGCGGTCGTCGAGGAGCTGAATGCACGGTTTGCGCAGGCGAATGTCGCCGCCACCGCCTCCGACCAGGCCGGGGCCCTTCGCATCACAAGCCAGTCCACGGGATCCTCCAGCTCCGTCACCAACCTGGGCGGCTCGGCCCTGCAAGCTCTCAACCTGCAAGAGGCTCTCGAGGTCGCCGGCCAGGATCCCAACCACATCCTGACCATCGAGGTGGACGGCGAACAGGTGCAGGCCGCCATTCCTCCAGGAACCTACAGCGACCTGGCAACCCTGGCAGCCATCCTCCAGAACGCCATCAACGCAGCCTCGTCCACGGCGGCGGACGTGACCGTGCAGTACGCCGAGGCCTTTACCATCACGAGCGGCTCCACAGGAAGCACGAGCACCCTCAGCGTCACCGCCACGGGCTCGGATGATGCCTCCCAAACCCTTGGTCTGACAGGCCAATCGGGTCAGGGTAGCGACGCCGTCACGGGACAGATTACGTACCAGATCGGCGCCAACGCCGGCGAGAGCCTCGCCCTCTCGATTTCGGACATGCGCTCTGTCGCGTTGGGGCTGGCCACGCTGGATCCCGACGAGGCGGGGTTCGACGCCTCCAACCCCATTCTGAACGGCACTCGAACCGAGTACGTGTTAAGCCTCACCACGAGAGAAAACGCGGAAAGCGCGATCTCCCGGCTTGACCAGGCCATCCTGCAGGTCTCCGACGAAAGGGCGAACCTGGGAGCCGTCCAAAACCGCCTGGAACATACGGTTTCGAACCTGCTCATCGCGGCGGAGAACCTCACGGCCGCGGAATCTCGCATCCGGGATGCGGACATGGCGCGGGAAATGATGGAATTCGTGCGCCAGCAGATCCTGATGCAGTCGGGCACCGCGATGCTCGCGCAGGCTAACCTGGTGCCTCAGTCCGTGTTGCAGCTGCTCGGGTGAGCCAAGGACAGCGCGTCCTGGGTGGCGGCAAAGACCGGACCGTGTTGCGTACCGAGCGAGGCCAGCGGCTCTGCATACCGGGAGAGGTAAGCACGCTGTGAGTAACGGACGAGCTCAGAATCGTCCGTCGAAGTACTGACCACGCAGGGCCGAACTCCGCCTCACCTGACGGTGAGAGAAAAGCCAGCTTCGCAGGCGCTCGATCTCCTGTTTCTGCGCCTCGAGTTCGTGCATGTATTCCTCGACCAGCTCCCCGATCCGGCGGTCTAATGCGACCACTTGTCCTGCCAACCGCGAAACAAGCTCAGGGGTTTCCCGAGTCAGGGCTCGTAACCTCTCCTCGTGACAGGCCAGGAAGGCGCCCACATCACAACGTTTCTCCACAATCTCCTGGAGATCGGCAAAACACCGCCTGTCCAGGGCCTCGTACTCCGCCTGCGCAAGCTCCAGAAGTTGCGAGAGCGCCCGCAGCAGCTCGTCCCGGGTCGGAGCATCCGATGAATGAGACTCGGGCACCCGGGCTGCACAGGTGCGAACGTCCATGTTTACTTAATCCTCACATCCACGCTCTTGGTCTTGCCAGACCCTTCAGGCTTCGCACCCTGGCTTCGCTCGGCCTGGCTCCATGCATCGCGCAGGCTCTTCGCCATCTCCAGGATGGGCTCCACAAGAGTTGCGTCCTTACGCAGGTTCGCTTCAATAAGCCTTTCCACCCAGAAACTGTAAAGGGCATACAGCTTGCGGGACAGCTCGACCTCCATGTTCAGCGTCGCCATCAGCTCAAAGACGATGTCTTGGGCCCGAGTCAGCGCCTTGTGGGCGGCCTCCGTTTCCCCCCGTGCGATGGACTGGCGGCCGGACTCGATAAAGCGCACCAGCCCATCATATAGAAGCACCACCAGCTCGCCCGGGGACGCGCTCAACACCTGTGTCTCCCGATAGCGGCCGTACGGGCTGACCCCCGGCTTCCCGTACCCGTTGACCCCCGCCATGAAAATCCGCCGCCTTCCTCCCAGACATCCCGCCTGCCTGGCTCCTACGACGAAGTTCCACTCCCCTGGACAAACTGCATCAGCCAAGCGCTTTGTACGTTGAGCTGCGAAATCACCTGCTCCATCAGCGCGAATCTACGGTAGTACTCCTCTTCTTTTTTCTTGAGCCGCTCCTCGGCGTCGTCGATACGCCGGTCCAGGTCGTTAAGGATGCGTCCGACCAGGCTCGAATCGATGCCCTCCGTAACACCGGCACGCGTGGTTATGGCAGAGATGGCTCCACTAAGCTGGTCGTCGATCCTCTTCGCGATCCCCAGCCGCCCCTCGCTGGCACCCTCCTGGGTGAATAGTTTCGCCACGCCCTCCGGGTCAGCCGCAACCGCCCGCCGGAGCTGGGCTTCGTCAATGTAGAGCTTGCCCTTTTCCTGATAGCTACCCGTGGTAATGCCGATGGCAGCTAGCGAGCTGTACGACGAGCCCGTGTCATTGACGGGCATTGAAACGCGTTGCCGAAGCGCGGAGAGCTGCGACGTGACCAGCCAGTCGTGCCGGATGAGCCCGCTTTTCGCCTTTTCCTCCCACTTGCTGACCTCTTCCTCAGTCATTTCTTCTTTTTGGGCATCGGTCAGCGGCGGATACTCGTAAAACCTCTCCTCATCCAGCTTGGCGTGGATGCCCGCAATCACCTCGTTGTACTTCTCCACGTAGGACTTGATCTTGCTCACCACGGTGTCCACGTCGGACCGGACCGTCACGGCCACCTCGGTGCCCGGCGAAGCGCGGTGGAGGTGATAGGTAACGTTGTTGACGGTCACTTCGTTGGTGTCCGAGAGCAGGCCGGTCGCACCGTCCACATTGACCGACGCCGTCGTGCCCTGCAGAACCTCGAGTTCGCTGGCCAAGGGAAGCTTCAACTTGTCACGCAGGAAGGAATCGGGATCCTCAAACTGGAAGTAGGCCGGCCGCCCTGTCTTTTCGCTTGTCAGGAAAAAACGGTCGTGGGCAGCGTCGTACGAGGCGCGGATCTCGAGACGTGCGTTATTGATGGCATTGACGACCTCGTAAATAGTACCCGTGGGCTTGACTGTAAAGCTGGCCGCCCGTATCGACGAACCATCCGACGGATCCAGGAGCCTGATGGTGAAAGTCGCCTCTGCATCGAGGCCAACCTGTGACGAGAGACTGGACCTGTCCCCTCCTGGAAGCGTAATGGCCGACGTGCTGGCCAGGTTCACCCCACTCGCAAGCCTCGTAACTTCGACGGTGTGCGTCTGCAGGGCGGCATCCGTTGCCGGAGTCGCCGTGACGATATCTGTCTCGCTGGAATCGGCTACCTTCGCCAGGTAGGTGGACTCCAGGCGCATTTCAACGGTGGCGTCCCGAAGGTCCTTGAGCAGCCGGTTGACGGAAAGGTAGTCTGCCTTACGCCACTCCCAAAGTTGCCGATCCTGTTTGAGGCGGTCGACCGGTACCCGAGCCGCCGTCATCAGCTTGCCCACGATCTCGTCGATATCCATTCCCGACGCAAGGCCCGTCACACGTAACACAGCCAAGTCTACCGCCTCCTCGAGACCGGGCGCGCCACTTTCAGGCGCCGCCCCCGCCCCACCGCCTCGAGACGGCTTCCGAAAGCATTCGCATGGCGCTTCGCTGTCCCTCGATCACTTTGGGCAGCTCGTACTCCACCAGGTCGCCCAGCATGACCGAGTCCGCTGCCTCGATGGCCGACACCATCTCCTCATAGACGGTGCGCCACCTGCGCATCCGTTCCTCCATCGAGACTCCTTCGGGAAAGCTCCCGTAGTCGACCCCTGCCCAGGGCTGCGCGGCCTCCAAAAGCTTGGTAATCCAAGCAAGCCCGTCGGCCAAGTCGGCAAGATGGTTCCCGGCTGTCTTCCACCGTTCCTGGCGCACCTCTCGCCCGACCGCAGCCAGAGCCGCTTCGACCCCCTGCAGGTACTCGTCCCCTTCCTTCAGGGTCTTCAGGAGCAGACCGACATTAATGGGAACGGCCTGGGAATCCCGTTCTTCTTCCATTCGTCCGCCATCACCTCCACGATGGCGAGCCCTTTGAAGAAAAGAACCCGCATCAGATCGTGAACCTGCTGAAGATTATCGAAGAACCACTCGTGGATCTGCTCCCACGCCTCGGCCGTCTCCCATGAATCGATGTGGCCCATGGCCTGGGTGCGCCGGCCCAGGTGGACGAAAAGAGACTGCGCGACGAAGTAAAATAGGAAGTTTTGCAACGGGAGGCTCTGGACCAGGGCGCCAAGCTCGTTGATCAGCGCCTGCGTGTTGCCGATCCGTCCATACTGTTTCCCCTTGCGGATGGCCTTTCGCACCTCGTCCAGTTTTTCCCTCCCCTGCTTCAACCGCGCCAAGGTCTCTTCCAGACGATCCATCTCCTGGTTGAAGACCCGGCGCAAGTTGTTGATCCGCTCGAACACCTCGTCGTCCGTCGGTATCTCGCGGGCAAGCCGCTCGTAGAGGTCCGGCTGCACCGGGTTCACGCAGTACTGCTCGACCACGTCAGCTAAGGTCCGGATCTCCGCCCCCCGGATGAGCGCCCCGCCTTCGGTCGCATCGATCACGTGGGCTCGGGTGCGCGGTATCTCCCGCTCGAACCAACCGTGAAAGACGCGCCACCACCGGGTCGACCGAAGGATCCGACCGTCCTTGCCCAAAATGGTGGCCGCCTCGGGATCCCGCTCATGAAGCCCCTTTCGGGCGTAGTGCACGCCCAAGCCGTGTACGCCCTCGGCGTGGCTTTTCCCGTCGTCGGCATACGCAAGATCTTGTCCGACGAGCACGATGGGGTCACAGCCCAACGCCCGGGCCAGCGCGAAGTTCATGTTGGCCACCGAGCTGCCAGGCTCCACGGTGGCCAGAGTGGGTACGGCGCTGTGAATCCAGCGCTCCACCACAGTGCTGGTCTTGAAGACCACGGTCCACAAGCCACAAAACGTGTCGAATATCTCTGGCCAGATCACGCTTTGGCCCGCCAGAACGGTGCGCTGAGGCCATGACTTGTCCTTGAAGTACTCCCTGTAAACCATCTCGCCGCGCTCGAGGACTCCGACGACGTCGGGTTGTATCCCCTCGGCGAGCAACCGATCCGCTGCAGACTCGGCGCAGAAAATGACCGCCTTCCCCATGGCATCTCTCAGGCGGTGGACGTTCTTACTGAGAGAGGGCCCGGACGCCACGCAGATCGCGGGCACGCCCGACAGGCTCCCGAAGAGCTTTCCGAGGCTTGGCGCTCGAGCGATGGAATGCAGGTTTTCGGAGATCTGCTCGATTCCCACCAGGGTATCATGAGCGGAGTTACCCATGGCCCGGGCCTGAGTGACCGCTGCGTCCACAAAGAGCTCCCTGATTCGCCGGCACTCCTCCGGCCAAAGGCGGGCGTAGGCCGGCGTCACCACGAAGTCGACACCGACCAACTTGGTAATCAGCGCATTGGAGACATCTTCCAGGTCGGCCCGGAGATGGTCAGGATCGCATGCGTCCACCACCACGACCCGCCGATCCCCGAGTTCGTCCCACAGGGGCCGCGTCCGAAGCACCGCCCGCAGCACTGGGAGCTGGCTTTCGACGACTACCACCATACCCACCGGATGGATGCGCCGCAACAGCTCCCGAAGTACGTGACCGCCTCCAAGCCCCAACAGCACCACGATACGGGCTCGGAAGAAATCCACCGGCTCCACCAGCTCGCGCGCCTCTTGGTCCGGGTCGTAGAGGCTGTACAAAAGGGCCCTGCGATCCCCCCACCGGATTTCGAACCCGCTGCCTGCCCCGGAACGCATGGGGACCTCTCGCACGTCCACGCTGCTCTCGACGCCCTCTGCCACCTTACGGGCCAAAGCAGGATTCTTCGCTGCCAGCGCGCCGAGGTTCCGCCTGAACAGGTCCACGGCTCTCTTCCTTCACCCGCCGGTGTGCTTTCAGAACGCTTCCGGCGGCTCGCCCTCCTGGAGGGGAGTTCGGCCGCCGGAAGCCTCCTCTTGAGCCGAGCCGGGCCCGGCTGGCCTTACTCCACGGCCGAAGCCAGGCCCCGGCGAACGCCCCCTTATCCGAGCAACTGCAGTACTGCCTGCGGCCGCTGGTTGGCCTGGGCCAGCATGGCCGTGCCGGCCTGCATCAGGATCTGGAGCTTCACGAACTCCATCATCTCCTGGGCCATGTCGACGTCCCGGATCCGGGACTCCGCTGCCGTCAGGTTCTCGGCCGCCACGCCCAGGTTCGCGATGGTATGCTCCAGGCGGTTCTGCAAAGCGCCGATGGCCGACCGCTGCCCGGAGACTCTCGCGATGGCCTGGTCGATGACCGGGATGGCCTCATTGGCCAGTTGTCCGTTGGTCACCAGGATGTTGGACACCCCAAGCGCCAGCGTGTCCATCTGACCGATGGAGGCATCCAGGCGCTGGGATGCGTTGGCCCCGATGTGGATCTCCTGCGCGTTAGGCGCCAGGTGCACCGTTGTCGTATCCGTCCCGCTGGCGTACGTCCACTTCTTGGAGTTGGTGTCGAAGCTGATGCTGGCAATACCGGAGTTCGGAGCGAACTGGACATCGATGTTGGGGTCAACCACACCGATAAGCGAGTTGCCGGACACCTGGACGTTGGTGGCCACCGCCTTGCCGCTGTCCAGGTTCTGTACGGAGATCGTGTAGGTGGTCTCGGTGGAGTCCTCGACGGTGACCAGGCTTAGCGCGTTCAGGAGGTCCGCGGAGCCGACGAAGTTCAGCTCGCCGGCCTTACCCGCCAGGGCGGTGCGCAGCACGAAGGTGCCAGCCACAGACTCCGGACCCGTTGCGTCGGCGTTGGCTACGAACGTTGCAAAACGGTCGAGCCCGTTGTCCACCAGCTGCCCCTGGCCCAGCCCCAGCCGAATGGCCTCATTCAACTTCGCCTGAACGTCTCCGATGGTGTCGGTTCCGAAAAGGGTGATGGACGTTGTCTTCCCGTCGCCCTGAACAATCGTCAGCGTCTGCGGCGAGTCCAGGATGAAATTCCCCGATGCATCATAGAACCGGTCAATGTCCTTGAGGGCCACGCTTCGGGAGGCGAGATCCCCTTCGTTTGCGACGGTGAAGCTTGCCGCCGGGTTACCGGTAGCCAACTGCCCATTCACCGTGATCTGCAACGACGTGTCGTATACCTTGCCGTCGCTTCCGAGATAGAATCCCCGTATGGTGCGGGTCGTGCTGTCCAACGTCCCCGCGTTGAAGTTCAGGGTTCTGTCGTAGTAATTGCTGGAGAAGGCGCTGATCACCACACGATCCTCGCCCGAATCCACCGCGCCCTCGATGTTGATAACCCACCGGTCGTTCACTCGGAATGCGCTGAAGCTGTCGTTGATGTCAAACGCGGTTAGTGTGATGGCTCCGATGGTTACCGCGGTGTTATCGTCCTGCATCTTCAGCCACAGGTCGGCCGTCTGACGACTGTACGTGCCGTCTGCTGCATACTGGTGCGAAACAACTGATACACGAACCCGGCTAGTTGCGGTATCTACGTCTGTCACCGTGAACAGCATCGACGCATTTGTTTGATTCGCACTGTTAATGCCGAGGTACCGAACCGCCACTCCCGCCCCGGTGTTCTGCTGGAACTGCTGTACCACCGAGGCAGAGGCACCAGCCAGGTTGGACTCCACCATGGTGAAGGTCAGTGCATCCGCTTCCGCGGCAGGAGCAGCTGCGAACCCCAGCGAAAGCGAGGAGTTGAAGACGGATCCATCATCCCCCAGGTAGAACCCCCGGATGACGACCCCGGCAGTGTACGTGGCCGTGGCGAGATAGACGGTCCGGTCGTAGAAGCTAGGTCCTGAGGCGCTAACGACGAAGCCGCCAAAGGCACTTAGACCCGTCACTGCAGTATCGGTGCCCGCCTGGACGTTTAGAACCCATCGGTCACCCACAGTATAAGCGCTGAAGGCGTTTCGAATATCAAACGTACTGATGGTCACGTTTCCAACGGTCACAATATTATTGCTGGTAAGCGCCAACCACATATCCGCTGTCTGACGAACCGAGGCCGAATCCGTCACCCCATGCTCCCACGAGACGACTGAGACTCTCACGCGCCCGTTGGCACTGTCAAGCTGGGTGACTTCAAACAAGATGGAGGCGTTATACGCCACCGTACTGTCAATGCCCAGTGACCCTGCAGCTGTGAATACCGACCCGGCTCCGGCGTACTGCTGGTATACTTGGGCTGCCACGACAACCGCAGACAACCCTGCCCAAGCGGTATGGGCCGTCAAAGTTTCAACCGCCCAGTCGCCCGGGGCAAAACCTGCTACGTCGACCGTCGTGGAGGTCAACCCGCTGGAGGTGTTCACCGTCAGGCTGCTTACCACATCCACCTCTGCGTCTCTCGTCCCGACGTTCCAATCGCCGGCGGCAAAGCCCGTCGCGACGACCTTGGTGACCCCCGTGGAACTGTCCACCTGCATGCGGGTGACGACGCCTTCTTCGCGGACCTTCATGACGTCGCTGCGCTGGATCTCGGCGGTACCGGCCTTGGCCTGGATGGTGAGTTGGAAGTTGCCAATCCCAGACGAGAGTGCGCCACGAACGATGACCTTGGTGTCGGGGTCACTGCTGGATACCAGCGCTGCGGCGCTGCCGTTGAGAAGCTTCTTGGTGTTGTACTCTGTGGTGGAGGCGATGCGGTCGATCTCGGACTTGAGCTGGTCGATCTCTTTCTGGATCTCCTGGCGGTCGGCAGCAGTCACCACGTCGCTTGCCGCCTGGACGGCCAGCTCCCGCATGCGCTGGAGGATGCTGTGGACTTCGTTGAGAGCACCCTCGGCGGTCTGCAACATGGAGATGCCGTCCTGGGCGTTGCGGGAGGCCTGGAACAGGCCCCGGATCTGGCCCCGCATCTTCTCACTGATAGCAAGACCGGCGGCATCGTCGCCCGCACGGTTGATGCGAAGGCCGGTGGAGAGGCGCTCCAACGACTTGGTCTGGGCCATGTCGTTGAGCGTGAGGCTTCGCCACGCGTTGAGCGCGGCGATGTTGTGGTTGATTCTCATAGAGTGCCCATTCCTCCCTAAATGGTTACCTTCGGGGGACCTCCATGCCCCCGACCCCGGGTTCTGATACCCGTCTTCGGGGCGGCCTTCCTTTGCTTCCCTCCCTTCGGCCGGGCCGGCCCCTGCGGCCTCCGCGGGGATCGGCGCAGGCAACCGCGTATCGCGGCGCGGGCTTCTCGTGACAGTGCATCGACAACGTCGGGGGAGATCTTTACGCTCTCCATGCCTCGGTGTCAGCTGCCGATGACAGGAGAGGGCGGATCTCGCCCGCGGGGGGGCTGCGATGGGCACGCTGGCGATCGTCCAGGCTCGAATGGGGTCGACCCGCCTTCCCGGGAAGGTCATGCGATCTCTGGCTGGCCGGCCGGTTTTGTGGCATGTGCTGACTCGCGTGCGGGTGTGTTCGCGACTCGACGGCGTTGTGCTTGCAACCACGGCCCTCGAGGAGGACCAGTGCCTGGTGAAGCTGGCCGAAGAACTTGGCGTGCCGGTTTACCGGGGCAGCGAGGAGGACGTACTGGATCGTTACTACCAGGCCGCCCGCCGGTTCTCCGCCTCAGCCGTGGTGCGCATTACCGCCGACTGCCCCCTCATCGACCCTGACGTCGTAGGCCAGGCCGTGCAAGTCTTCCAGGAAGCTGCGGGACGATATGACTACGTCAGCAACACCGTCGAGCGGACCTTTCCTGACGGGCAGGACGTGGAAGTGCTCAGCTTCCAGACATTGGAGCGCGCCTGGAAGTCGGCCAGCCTGCCGTCGGAGCGTGAGCACGTCACGCCCTACGTTTGGAAGCATCCGGAGCGGTTCCGCATCGGCCAGTTTCACCATGACCCCGACCTGTCTCACCTGCGCTGGACGCTGGACGAGCCGGCCGATCTCGTTTTCCTCCAAGCGGTGTACGACGAGCTCTGGCGACCCGATGAAATCTTTGGGGTGCAGGCCGTCCTGGCTCTGCTCGCCCGGCGGCCCGAGCTGCAGCGAGTCAACGCCCACATCCCTACAAACGAAGGATACATGAGATCTCTTCGTGTTGACCGACTCACGCGTCCCGCACCTTCCGCGCCTGCCGGCGGAGGAAGGCCGCGCCGGTAGCCCTGCGCCGGGTCGAAGGTCGGCTGCGATCAAGATCGGAAAGGAGCAGAAACTTGCTCATGTCAGTCACAAACCGCACAGCCGCCAAAGCAGCGCCTCTGAGCCTGACTCGCTCCGCTGCGCTGCGGTCCCGGGCCAGTGACCTCATCCCCGTGGGCGCCCAGACGTTCAGCAAGGCCCCGCCTTACTTCGTGGAAGGCGTTTACCCCGTATTCCTGCAGCGAGGCGAGGGCGCCTGGGTCTGGGACGTCGACGGCAACCGGTATATCGACTACGTTCTTGGCCTCGGAGCCATCACGCTCGGGTACGGGCACCCAGAGGTGAATGCCTCCATCGTCCGGCAACTGGAGAAGGGGATCTCCTTCTCTCTTCCTCATCCCCTTGAAATCGAAGTAGCGGAACTCTTGCGCCAGACGGTTCCCTGTGCCGAAATGGCGCGGTTTTCCAAGACCGGCTCCGAGGTCACCTCGGCTGCTATCCGTGCCGCGAGGGCCTACACTGGCCGCGACCACATCGCTTACGCGAGCTACCACGGATGGCACGACTGGTACGCCGTGACCACAAGCCGTAATAAGGGCATTCCGCGCGTGCTGCGAGAATATGTGCATCCCTTCACCTACAACGACATCCGGTCTCTGGAGGCCGTGTTTTCCAGACTTGATGGCTCCGTTGCGGCGGTAATCATGGAACCGGTGGTCATGGAAGAACCCCATCCGGGGTACCTGGAGGAGGTCAAGGAGCTGGCGCACCGCCATGGTGCTTTACTCATCTTTGACGAGATCGTGACGGGTTTCCGGTGGGCGCCGGGGGGTGCGCAAGCTTACTACGGGGTGACCCCAGACCTGGCGACCTTTGGAAAAGGTATGGCCAACGGAATGCCGCTGAGCGCGGTCGTGGGCCGCCGGGATGTCATGGCGTGCTTCGAGGAGGTGTTCTTCTCCACTACCTTTGGCGGCGAGGCGCTCTCGCTTGCGGCAGCTGCGGCCACCATCCGAACGGTCCAGCGGGAGAACGTGTGCCAGCACCTGTGGGAGGCGGGCGCTCGGTTGCAAGCGGGCTTCAACCGGATAGCGGCACACCTATCCTGGAACGGCCCCCACCCCCTTGCCGAATGCGTCGGGCCCGCTGTTCGGCCCAAGCTCGTCTTCCGAAACCTGGAGGGCAAGGAGTCGCCTCTGGTGAAAAGCCTGTTCATGCAGGAGATGGTGCGGCGCGGGGTGCTCCTGCACTCCGGGGCCTTGAACCTCTGCCTGGCCCATACCTGCGAAGTCGTCGACGCCACCCTGAACGCCTGCGAGGAAGCTCTGCGGGTGGTCTTGCAAGCGGTCGTTCGGGGAACTGTCGAGGCCGAGCTGGACGGCCTGCCGTATCGGGAGGTTTTCCGCCGTGTGTAGCAGGTCGTACGAGGCAGACCAAGCCGCGGATCTGGCGGCTCGCGTGCACCTTCCTCCGCCGGCCAAGGAGCCGGAGCTTGGTGCGTTTCTGTCCGGCGAGCGGATCGTTCTGCGCGGGCTCCTGCCGACCGATCTCGGGGAGCGATACCTCCGGTGGCTCAACGACCCGCGCGTCACCCGGTTCCTAGAGACGGGACGCTTCCCGACCCGGGTCGAGGACCTTGAGCATTTCTACCGCAACGTCGCCGCAAACCGTGACAACGTGGTGCTGGCCATCATGGACCGCCAGAGCGGGCTGCACATCGGCAACGTCCGCCTGGGCCCCATCGAATGGGTCCATCGGACGGCCACCTTGGGAATCCTGATTGGCCAACCTGAATTCTGGGGACGGGGATATGCCTCGGAGACCTGCCGCCTGGTGTCCGACTATGCGTTCGCGCGCCTGAACCTGCGTAAGATCCTGATGGGCGTCTATGCCTGTCATCGAGCCGCCATCCGGGCGTATGAAAAAGCTGGATTCCGGGTGGAGGCGGTCCTTCGGGCCCAGCTTTTTCTTGAGGGCAGCTATCACGACAAAGTGCTGATGTCTCGGTTCGCCCCTGGATTCGAGCCTCCTGCCGCCGAGTCGTGCGGGCTGTGCTCATCCTCGTAGTACAGCTGTAAGCGCAGGTACACCTTTCTGCCGCCAACCACGAAGTACGCTCCCGGGTAAGGCGGGAAGGTCCGCGCGCGCAGGATGTTGATGAGTTCACGGGCTTGGTACGTTCGATCAAGGTCGATGGCATCGATGCGCTCTACGTCACGCCGCCGGTGGTACGTCCCGTCCTCGCCCAGGGACTGTTGAGCTATCCGGGGGGCTCGGCCGGCCCGGATGAGCGGCCACGTCCGCTGAAACAGGGATAGCGCCGCTGTTTCCAGTTTACGATAGAGGGACTCGCCAGTGTCGATGGGCTCGACCTCCACCTGCTCTCGGGCAACGAGGTCCCCGGTATCAATGCCCTCGTCGACGTAGTGGATGGAGACCCCGGCAGGAGTGCCATCCACTATGCTCCACACGTTCGGGTAGCAGCCCCGGTTGTAAGGAAGGTAGGCGGGATGCAGATTGACGACTCCGGACGGAAAAAGGGCCAGGAAATCCCGACGTAAGACGTAGCCGAAGTAGACCGAAACTCCCACGTCCGGACGTAGTGACGCGATAGCCTCTACGGTGTGTGGGTCATCAAGCTTTGAGCCGTCGAACACTGCAGCACGGTTCGACCCGAATGCCTTTACGATTTCCGCTCCGTAGCGTTGCCTGTGGGGGGGATGGAGGACCAGCCCGACGATGTCCTCTCCTTGGTCCCGAAGCCATTGGAGGACCTTCCATCCAACCCAGTTATTCCCGAGAAACAGAATCCGCAAGTTGACAACCCGCCTCCTCCAGTGCGGGATACTGCAGCATCGCTTCCACCACCCGCTCGGCCCCGAAACCGTCCACCAGCCGCTTGCCACTGCGGCTCATCTCGGCCCTGCGAGCCTTGTCCCCAACCAGAGCGCGAACGGCGTCGCCAAGCCGCTCCTCGACGACCGCTGCTCCTCGACCGAGCACGATCGCGGCTCCCGCATGCCTCATGGTCCGGGCGACCTGCTCCTGATTGTTCGCCATCACAAGCAGCACAGCCGGAACGCCCATGAACGCAAGCTCCCATGCCGTGCTGCCGGCGGCCGAGATAGCAATGTCCACGGTGACCATGAGGGCAGCCATGTTGCACGGGTTTTGGAGGACGTGTACCGGCCAACATACACCCTCCACACGTTTCAGTAAAGCTCGATAGCTCGGGTTCGCAGGCCCCGCGACGACCACCGTCTCCAGGTTCCCCACCTCGGCACGTTCGAGCGCTTCGATGACCCGCGGCGTTACGTTGGCCGGGTCGCCTCCGCCCACTGTCACGAGCGCTCTGCCAGCACGCTCGGGGATCGGACGCGCCCACCTTCGCCAGGGTAGAAACTCCTCCCGCAGCATGGCATAACGCGGACCCAGCAACACCCGCGCCCCGGGCCGGAGCTGGTATCGCGAGTCTCCTGCATGGTCGTTTTGATTTACAACCGCATCCGCGCATTCGCTCGACAGATGACCTAAATCATCGAGCACGAGAAGCCGCCAGCCTCCCCTTCGAAGGCTGCGCCGATAGCCTTCATCGAAGTGGTAGCCGTCCAGCACCACCCACCGGCAGGAGCCATCCGAGGCACGGCCCAGACTGGACAGAGTCCGATAAACGACCTCGGCCTCCACCTGCGGCGGGAGAGCCGGATCCAGGGGTACGAACGTAATTCCCCGTGACTCTACCCATCCTCTTACACCCGAGCCCCCGTCGCGACCGATGAAGGCCACGTGTCCCCCACGGCGACGCCATGCCTGCGCGAGGGCCAGGCAACGGGCAACGTGACCCATGCCGATATCCGGTCCTGCATCGGCTCGCACGACGAGGGTCGAGCCCCGGGCAGAGTTACTCTCCGACTCCATGTCACAACCTGTACCCCAGGCTAGGATTCGAGCGACGTATCACCCTGTGGCGCCTGGCGGAGAAGGGGAAGTCGAGCGCGGCCAAAGCGGGGGGGAGAATACCGTCGCAGGTACGTCGGAAAAGGTTTCGAGGATCGTCGCGATCCGCCACGGCTCCAAAGGTCGTGCCGAATTTACCAGGGCACACGTCTCCTCGACTTGCTGAAGCGTTTCTGCCCCCACCACGATGCTGGTAATCGGGGAAAAGCTCCGAATATAGCGGACGGCCAGCTCTTTCACCGACAACCCCCAGTCGGCAGCCAGCCGGTGTACTAGCTGGACCCACACACCCGTCCCCGGAACCTTCCGTTCCGCCTCTGAGGGTTTAAGGAGCAACAAACCTTGCAAGAAGACGCTTCTCCCAAACACCGTAACCCCGCTTTCCACCGCCCGAGAGAGACCTCCCCCGGCGACCCAACGAGTGTCCAAGAGATGAACAGGAAGCTGGACAGCGTCGATCCCGCCCAACACAAGCACCCGATTCAGTTCCTGGGGGTGGTAGATGGAGACTCCTACGGCATCGATCATGCCCTCTCGCTTCAAGGCATGCAGCTCTTCCAAGAGCTCCCTTCCATGCTGTTCCAAATCGGCGAACCGGTGAACAAAGCAAACGGCAAGGCGCTCCGTTCGAAGTCGTATGAGGGACCGAACCACGCTGTCCCGCACGGCCGAGGCGATGGAATCATAGGCGCTTCCCCCAGTATCTCCCAGACTAACCTTCGAAAGCAGGTTGACGGATTGTGTGGCACCGAGCTCATCCAGCACATGGCCCAAGCGCTGTTCGCTTTCTCCATAGCCCGGCGCTGTATCAAACGTGTTGACTCCCAACTCCAGTGCCCGCTTCACCATCCGCCTTACCTCGGCCAACTCGGGTACGCCTGTCCGGTTAGCGACACCGTATGGCATCCCCAGTTGGGCAGTGCCCAGCGTGACCTTCGAGAAGTTCGACTCCCGGCTTTGGGGCCGGCTCGCCCACAGCATCTCGGGACCCATCCCGCACTGGCTACGGTCCCGGCACGGCGGAGGCACCTTAGCGTTCCCCGCTTTCGGCATCCCGCAGCGTCGGCGGCGCGGCGCTGACCAGATTCCAGCTGAGGGGGGTTCCTGCCGGGATGTCGCGCGCTGCGTACTGCCCAATCACGTCGTGCCAGTGACGGGGGTGCAGGCCGTATCCCGGTCGAATCGCCCGAACGTTTTCGGGCGTAAGACGCTCCCCTTCCCGCACGTCCCGCACCACAAACAGAGAACGCCGGAACACCCGGCTTTCCCGCTCGCGTTCGGTGAGCCCAAAGTAAACCTCGCCCAGCGCCTTTTCCGCCGTGCGCACGGCCTCCACCATGTCTCGGAACTCGTGGGGTTCCAGCGAGAAGGCGCTGTCGGGGCCGGGCTCCTCGCGGGAAAGCGTCAGGTGCTTCTCGATGATGCAGGCGCCAAGGGCCACCGCTGCAACGGGAACGGCTGTCCCCAGCGTGTGGTCGGAAAGCCCCACGGGGGTCCCGAAGACGGCCGCCAGGTACGGTATGCTGCGAAGGTTCATCTCTTCGGGCGGCGACGGATACGCGCTGGTGCACTTGAGCAACGCAAGGTCTGTTGCACCGCCATCCCGCAGCGTTCGTACCGCCTCGTCGATCTCCGCCAGCGTGGCCATGCCGGTGGACAGGATAACCGGCTTTGCGGTCTGTGCCACCCTCCGCAGCAACGCCAGGTCCACGAGTTCGAACGACGCGATTTTGAAAGCCGGCACGTCGAGAGATTCGAGAAAGCTCACCGCGCTTGGGTCAAAAGGGGTCGAGAAAAAATGCATCCCCAGCTGCTCCGTGAGCTTCTTCAGCTCCGGCTGCCACTCCCACGGCATGAAAGCCTCCGAATACAGCTCATAAAGCGTTCGTCCGCTCCAGGGAGTCCCCTGAATACGAAACGGCCACTGACTGGAAGGGATGGTCATGGTATCGGGTGTGTAGGTTTGCACCTTGACCGCATCCGCACCAGCAGCCTTTGCAGCCCGAACAAGCTCGGCGGCTCGTTGGAAGCTCTGCCCGTGGTTGGCAGAAAGCTCGGCAACGATGTACGCGGGGTGCCCGGCTCCGACCTTGCGGCCGGCTATTTCCAGTACCATCAGACCCCCACCACGTTTTTCGCCGATCCGTCAAGGAAACTGTTCCTCTCAGCCAATTCGTTGAAGACCTTGTGGACCGCCGTTACCACGTCCTTTACGTCAGCATCGGTCATGCGGGGGAACAGCGGCAGCGTTAAAGCTCGCTCGTAGTACGCTTCGGTATTCGGGTAGTCCCCGGGCCTGTGGCCGAAGCGGGCTCGATAGAAAGGATGAAGGTGTACGGGCACGTAATGCACCTGAACCCCGATCCCCTCGGCCCGCAGGGCGTTGAAGACCAAGGTTCGATCCACCGTAAAGCCTTCGCGGCCACACTGGACGACGTAGATGTGGTACGCCGACTCGTATCCCTCGGGCTCCGGAGGCGGAGTAATCGGAAGCCCACTGAGCGCAGACCGGTAGTAGGCTGCGATCGCACGCCGTCTGGCCAGGAACTTGTCTAGCTTTCCCATCTGCGAGATCCCCAACGCGGCCTGGACGTCGGTTAAACGAAAGTTGTGGCCCAGCTCGGGGATTTCATAGTACCACGCCTGTGTCCTCGGGCTCGACGGCTGCCCGACCCCTCCCGTTGGCTGCGCATCCTGGTCGAGTCGGCGCCCATTTCGGCCGGGCTCGAACGCTTCCTTACGAACGATGCCGTGATGGCGGATGCGCCGGAGCCGTTCGTAAAGCTCCGCATGGTCGGTGACGACCATGCCTCCTTCGCCGGTGGTGATGTGCTTGACGGGATGGAAACTGAAAACTGTCATGTCCGCCAGGGTGCCCACCCGGCGGCCTTTATAGCGCGCCCCCAGCGCGTGCGCAGCGTCCTCGATGACCATAAGACCGTGGCGCCGCGCGATGGCCATGATGGCGTCCATGTCGGCCGGAAGCCCCGCGAAGTCCACCGGCAGGATGGCCTTCGTACGGGGAGTGATCCGGCGTTCGATCTCCTGAGGGTCAATGGTCAGCGTGTCGGGCCGGATGTCGGCGAACACGGGCCGCCCTCCGCAGTACACGACCGCGTTGGCGGTGGCAGCAAAAGTAAGCGGCGTGGTGATGGCTTCGTCGCCGGCTCCGATGCCCGCTGCCAGGCAGGCCGCATGCAGGGCCGCCGTGCCGCTGGACATGGCCACCGCGTAGCGGGCTCCGCAGTACTCGGCGACCTTTCTCTCGAACTCCTCGACCGTTGGGCCCTGCGTAAGCCACTCGCCCCGCAGCACCCTGACCACGGCCTGGATGTCGTCTTCGTCCACCCACTGGTGTCCGTAAGGGAGCATGGTCTTGCGAACCGGCTCCCCGCCATACAGTGCGAGCCTGCTCATGCCAGCGCCTCGATCGCCGCTGCCAGTTGCTCCCGGGTGAGCCACCACGAGTTGGAGTCGCTGGCGTACCGGAACCCGTCGGGAAGGGCTTCGCCGTCTCGATAAGCGCGGCCGTCCCAAAACGGATGTTCAGGCTCCACCACGAAGTAGTCGTCGAACTCCCTGGCGTGCCGGGCTTCCTCCTCGGTGAGGAGGACCTCTCCCAGTTTTTCACCGGGACGGATACCGGTGAAGACCTTTCGGGCCTCGGGAGCCACCACGTCAGCGAGGTCCACCAGCCGCATGCTGGGAAGCTTGGGGATGAAAATCTCCCCGCCCCGCATCCGCTCCAAGCAGGCCAGCACGAAGCGCACACCCTGTTCCAGCGTAATCCAAAACCGGGTCATCCGCTCGTCCGTCAACGTCAGGGTGCCGTTCACGCGCTGGGCCAGGAAGATAGGGATCACGCTGCCCCGGCTCCCCACAACGTTCCCGTAACGCACCACGCTGAATCGGGTGCCGCGGCCACCGGTATACGCGTTGCCCTGCACGAATAGCTTTTCCGCCACCAGCTTCGTTGCGCCGTAGAGATTGACCGGGTAGACGGCCTTGTCCGTGCTGAGCGCGATCACCCTCGGAACCCCGTTGTCGATCGCGGCATCAATGACGTTGATGGCTCCCATGATGTTAGTCTTTACGGCCTCGATGGGGTTATACTCAGCTGCGGGCACCTGCTTGAGGGCGGCGGCGTGAATAACCACGTCTACGCCATACATGGCCCGGTACAGGCGATCCCTGTCCCGCACGTCCCCGATGAGAAAGCGAAGGCGTGGGTCATCCCCGAACTGCTGCCGCATCTCGA
>CAYQLT010000032.1:17103-27896 GCA_964418425.1 uncultured Clostridia bacterium | reverse complement strand
GAGTATGTGGGCCACACCGCCCAGCGCACCCGTGAACAGATCCGCAAGGCCCTGGGAGGCGTGCTGTTCATTGACGAGGCCTACAGCCTGGCGAGGGGCGGTGAGAAGGATTTCGGCAAGGAGGCCGTGGACGGGCTGGTCAAGGCCATGGAGGATCACCGCCATGACCTGGTGGTCATCATGGCCGGCTACCGGCAGGAAATGGAGCTTTTTCTGCGGATGAATCCGGGCCTGCGCTCCCGGATCCCGTTCATCCTGGACTTCCCCGACTACTCCGGGGAGGAGTTGCTTTGCATCGCCGACAGGATGCTGCACGCCCGAGATTACCGACTCACGCCGGAAGCCCGCCAGAGGCTGGGGACGGTGCTGTGGCACTGCCGGCTGGCCGAGCTTGAGCATTTCGGCAACGCTCGGTTGGTGCGCAACATCCTGGAGGCGGCTATCCGTCGGCAGGCCGTGCGACTGCGCGGCCGTCCGGATCTCTCCCGAGAGGATCTCATGCTGATCACCGAATCGGACATCCCTCTGGGGACCCAGCCGGAGATGGGGCCGATCGGACTTTGGGTCTCTCGTTAAGCCGTGCCGCGGTCGTGGGCCGTCCCGGTGCGGGCAAGACGTTATTTGTGGTGCGCTTCGCCCGGTGGTGCGGATGCCGACGGCTGGTGGTGACCCGGCAGGGGCCGGCGCAAGGCGAGCGGCGTCGGGAGCTGGACCCCACGCAGGCGGTAGCCGAACTGGTAGGAGGCGTTTCTCCCACAACTCGCCACCTGCAGAGCGTGGAGGTGGAGTACCGCAAGGCCAAGCGAGCGGCCAGGGTTGACCTGGTGGACACCGTCGGCCTCACCGATGGCATTCACCCGGATCCCCTGCTGCGCCTGGCCATGGCCGAGACGCTGGCAGCGGCTCTGGAGAGCGCGGTGCTTCTGCACGTCCTCGACGGTCCGGATATCGCGCGGTGGCCGCAACGGCTGGTCGAGGATTCGGACGTGGACGCGCAGATCGGGCGATTCGGCGAGGCCCGGGGACGCTATGCGGCCCTGGTCAACAAACTCGACCTGCCCAGGGGGCGGGAGGGGCTGGCCGCGGTTCGGCGCCTGTGGCCAGGGCGGCCAATCCTGGGTATCTCCGCCCTCCAGGAGGTCGGCTTCGAGGGGGTGCGGCGCTTTCTGCAGCGCACCCTTTGAGGCGGCCGGGTGGTGGTGCCGGCCCGTCGTGGAGCTCTTGCGGGCCTCCCTGGCCGGGCCCGAGCCCCAGGGGCTGGCGGTGGGATGGGCCGTCGCCGTGCTGGTGGGGGCAGCGGTGAAACTGGTGGACGCCCTGGTGGACGAAGAGCCCGGCAGCTGCCCGGGGCCTGCGGCCTCATGGGTCCTGCTGCTGATGGCCACCGCCTGCGCACTGCAGTTGCGACTGGCGGCCTCCCTGGCCATGGCTGCCTGGGTGGTGGGCATGGCGGCGACGGCTGGACCGCAGGCTGGGGATAGCCTCCGGCCCGGGCGCGGGGTCGGCCGGCACCTGTCCGCTGGCTTGCGCGGGCTGGAGGCCGCCGTGGCCGGCCTGGGGGCCGCGGCGCTGCTGGGAGCACGGGAGATGCTGGGTTCGGTGCTGGCGCTGGGCGCCATCCAGGCCACGGACAACCTGCTGGACCGGGAGGAGGACCGCGGCCTTCCCGGACAGACGCAGGCCGTGGCCGGCGCCGCCGTCGCCCTGTTCGCGCTGGGGGCCTACGTGGATCCCGGCCGCCTGGGGCTGGCGATGGCGGCCGTGCCCGTCGCGCGGGTGGTGGCCGCGGGCCTGGGCTGTCGCCCGGGGCTTTTGGGGGGCGCTCCCGCGACGGACCCGATCCGGTGGGCGAGCTGAGGGGGGGTGCAGGAGGTGGAGGGTTGGTGGACGGCCGCCTTCTGGGGGGCTGTGGGATGCTGCGCCGGCGTGGCCGCCGGTCTGGGGCAGGGACGCCGGGTCGGCTGGAAGGCGGGGCTGGCGGAAGGGAAAGCGGCCAAAGTCCTGGAACTTCAGCGAAGCGCCCGGCTGTCCGGGCGCTGCCCCATATGCGGGCCGGCGAAGGGAGCCGCCAACGTGACGGGACAGGCCCGCAGCGCCCACGGGGGGCTTCTCTCCCGGGGCCTGACGGTGATCAAGATGCACGGGCTTGGAAACTCCTACGTCTTCATCGACCTGCTGGCCGAGGAGAAGGCTGTCAGCCTTTCCCCAGGGGGAGAGCCGGCGGACTGGGGTCGCCTGGCCAGGGCGGTGGCCAGGCCCGACACGGGGATCGGTTCGGACGGGCTGATCCTCATCGAATCCGGGCGGCAGGCCCCGGTGGCCATGCGCATCTTCAATGCGGACGGCTCCGAGGGTGAGATGTGCGGCAACGGGATCCGCTGCCTGGCCATGTACGTGTACGAGCTGGGCCGGGTGCCTCGGGCCTTTGAGGTGGAGACCCGAGCGGGGCTGCGTCGGGTCGAGGTGTTGCAGCAGCCCGAGCGGGGATACGCCACGGTGCGCGTCGATATGGGGCGCCCGCACGAGGTGGGGCCCGGTGGGGTTGCGTTGGGGCAGGCGCTGTCCGTGGAGGCTGCCGGAGTGCCGTGGGAGGTGTGGCCGGTATCGGTGGGTAACCCGCACGGGGTGCTGTTCGTCCCCGACGTCCGGCAGGCGCCGGTGCGGGAGCTGGGCCCCGCCCTGGAGCATCACGAGGCCTTCCCGGGCCGGATCAACGTGGAGTTTTGCGAGGTGCTGTCGTCCGAGCGGCTGCGCATGCGCGTCTGGGAGCGGGGTTCCGGGGAGACCCGGGCCTGCGGCACCGGCGCCTGCGCCGCCCTGGTGGCCGCCTCCATCTCGGGGCGAGCCGGCCGCCGGGCCGTGGTGGAGCTGCCGGGCGGGCTTCTTGAGGTCGAGTGGGCCGACGACGGCCACATCTGGATGACCGGCCCGGCCCAACGGGTGGCGTCTGGCCACCTGGAAGAGGGCTGGGTGCGGGCTGCGCTGGAGGGGGACGAGCCGTGAAGCTGGCCACCCGCATGGATCGCCTGCCGCCGTACCTGTTCGCGGAGATCGACCGCCAGGTGAGCCAGGCGCGTCAGGCCGGGGTGGATGTGATCGATCTGGGTGTGGGCGACCCGGACCGCCCCACGCCTGCGTCCATCGTCGAGGAGATGGCCCGGCAGGTGGCCGACCCGGCTCACCATCGCTACCCGCCGTATCAGGGGCTGCGCGCCTTTCGGGAGGCGGTGGCGGAGTGGTTCGGCCGGCGCTTTGGCGTCAGCCTGGATTGCGAGCGGGAGGTGCTGGCGCTCATCGGTTCCAAGGAGGGGCTCGCCCACCTGGCGTGGAGCCTGGTGGACCCGGGCACTTACGGCCTGGTGCCCGACCCGGGGTACCCGGTCTATGCCACCTCCGTTCGCCTGGCGGGCGGGGAGGTCTTCCCCCTGCCACTGGAGCCCCACCGACAGTACTGGCCCGACCTGGAGCACGTCCCGCAGGAGGTGGCCCGGCGAGCCCGGGTGCTGTACCTCAACTATCCCAATAACCCCACCGGGGCGACGGCGACACTGGAGCGGCTCGAGCGGGCGGTGGACTGGGCGCGCCGCCATGACGTGGTGATCTGCCACGACGCCGCCTACAGCGAGATCACCTACGACGGCGCACAGGCCCCCAGCATCCTGCAGGTTCCGGGCGCCAAAGAGGTGGCCATCGAGTTTCATTCCCTCTCGAAGACGTTCAACATGACAGGCTGGCGCATCGGGTGGGCATGCGGCAGCCCCGAGGTGGTGCAGGCGCTGGGGAGGCTGAAGACCCATCTGGACTCGGGGATCTTCTCGGCGGTGCAGATGGCCGCGGTGGCGGCCCTGCGGGAGTATGACCGGCTGGTGGAATCCGTGCGCAGGGTGTACCGGGCCCGGCGGGACCGGGTGGTGCAGACCCTTTCGGAGATGGGCTGGCCCATCCAGCCGCCCTCGGGGGCCATCTACGTGTGGGCACCGGTGCCGCCGGGGCGAAGCTCCTCGGAGTTTGCGACCGAGCTTTTGCGCCGCACCGGCGTGGTGGTCACCCCCGGCGTGGGGTACGGCCCGCACGGCGAAGGGTTTTTCCGGATTTCCTTGACGGTTCCCGACGAGCGGCTGGACGAGGCGTTACGACGCTGGCGACAGCACGGCCCCGCCTTCCAGGCCGACTGACGGCATTCGGGAAAACCCTGATTTCGCGGCTTTGGCCTGCGGCTCTGCGGCGCTGCGGTTCGTGGCGTTGACGGGGGAGAGGGAGCTGTCTATAATTGGGGCAACGTGCGCGGCAGGGCGCGCGGTGCCCGCAGGCCCGGTGCCCAGGCGAGCTGAGGAGAGACGAGACGAGATGAGCGGCAGCGGCCCGCCCTTCGCCTCTTCTTTTCCTCACCGTTGAGCCGGCGTCGAGCCGGTTGGCCGGCAAGCCGCGCCCGTGCGCAGGGCCCGCCCGAGCCGACAGGCCATGGGCGCGCCCCGAACGGGGGGTTGTGGGTGCACGTCTACCCGAGCCGTCAGGAGTTTTGCGAGAAGCTTCATCCCCACGGGGGAGGCGTGGTCTGGACCACCTTCATCGCCGACGGCCTCACCCCGGTGGCCGCCCTGGTCCGTATCGGGCCGCACCCCCTGGGACGCTTTCTTCTGGAAAGCGCCGAGCAGCAGGAGAGGGTGGGGCGGTACTCCTTCGTGGGCGTCAACGTGCGCGAGCTGATTGCCTTCTCGGCGGGCACCGGCTATGCGTTCCGCCATCACGTGCGGGACGGCCTCGTCTACGAGGCCGAGCGCTGGCACAGCCGCGACCCCCTGGCCGAGCTGCGCCGGCGCCTGGAGGTCCTGCGTACGAACCCCCATCCCCATCTCCCGCCGTTTTTTGGAGGGGCGGTGGGCTTCCTGGGTTACGACGTCGTGCGCACCATCGAGCGGTTGGGGGAGATCCGGCCGGATCCCCTGGATAGCTGGATGGCAGCCTTTTTGGTGACGGACATGGTGGTCGCCTTTGACCACTTCCGCCGCACTGCCTACCTGGCGGCGCTGGCACCGCGTGAGCCGGGGGAGGCTCCCGAGCGCGCCTACGACCGGGCGTGCGCCCGCCTTGAGGAGGGGTGGAGCCGCCTGGTGGAGCGTCCTCACGACGCCCTGGACGCGGAGTTCCTGGAGGCCCCGCCGCCCGGCCCCGCACCCACGGTTCCCGAAGACGAGGCGTTCGAGGCCGCAGTTCAGCGCGCCAAGCGGTACATCGCGGCTGGCGATATCTTCCAGGTGGTCTTGTCCAGGCAGCAATCCCTTCCGTGCCTCGAGCCGCCCCTGCGGGTGTACCGGCGGCTGCGTTCCATCAATCCCTCCCCTTACATGTTTTACCTTGAAATCGCCGACCCGCGCCGCTCCGGTCGGCCTCTGTACCTGGTGGGCGCCTCGCCGGAAGTGATGGTCCGCCTGACGGGAAGGCGAGCCATGCTGCGCCCCATCGCCGGGAGCCGGCCCAGGGGGTGCTGTGAAGCCGAGGAGCAGGAGTTGGCCCGCCAGCTTGCCGCCGATCCCAAGGAGCTGGCCGAGCACATGATGCTGGTCGACCTGGGCCGCAACGACCTGGGGAGGGTCTGCCGCTTCGGGACGGTGCGGGTGGCCCGCCTCCTGCAGGTGGAGCGTTACTCCCACGTCATGCACCTGGTCTCCGAGGTGGAGGGCGAGCTTGCAGAGGGGCTGGACGCCTTCGACCTGATGCGGGCCGCCTTCCCGGCCGGTACGGTGACGGGCGCCCCCAAGGTGCGGGCCATGGAGATCATCGACGAGCTGGAGACGTCAGGTCGGGGGCCGTACGCAGGGGCCGTCGGGTACTTCGCCGCCAACGGGGATGCCGACAGTTGCATTACCATCCGCACCCTGGCCATCCGGGCGGGGGTCGCCTGCGCGCGGGCCGGCGCCGGTATCGTGGCGGATAGCGATCCCCGCAGGGAACTGGCCGAGACGCACCACAAGGCGTCTGCTTTGCTCTCGGCCCTGGCGGCCTCCCGGCGAGAGGCGGTGCGGGTGGGATGATGCGGGGACCCGTGGTGGTGATCGACAACTACGACTCGTTCACCTACAACCTGGTGCAGTACGTCGGGGAACTGGGCCGACCCGTGCAGGTGTTCCGCAATGACGCGATCACCGCGGAGGGCGTCCTGGCCCTCCATCCCCGCGCCATCCTCATCTCCCCGGGTCCGGGGCGCCCCGAGGACGCCGGGATCACCCTGCCGTTGGTGGCCCGGGCGGCGGGGCGGGTGCCGGTGCTGGGCGTCTGCCTGGGGCATCAGGCCATCGGGGCAGCTTTCGGGGCCCGGATCGGGTCGGCCCCCCGCCTGATGCACGGCAAGTCCAGCAGCGTGCGCCATGACGGGCGCACCATCTTCCAGGGGATGAAAAACCCCCTGCGGGCCGGCCGATACCACTCTCTGTGCATCGAGCCGGGCAGCGTGCCGCCGGAGCTGGAGGTATCGGCTTTCGACGAGGAGGACGGCACCATCATGGGCGTGCGCCACCGCCGGTTCCTCGTGGAGGGGGTTCAGTTTCATCCGGAGTCGGTGCTGACCCCTGACGGGCGCCAGCTTTTGCAGAACTTCCTGGAGCTGGCCGAGCGCGCCGGGGCCGATCCGGCCCGCATCCCGGCAGAACCGGCTGGCGCGGCGGGAACCGGACCGAGCCTCCGTGGTGCAGACGGGAGAGGAGGCGGGCTGTGAACATCCGTGAGGCCATCGCGCGGCTGGTGGACGGGCACTCCCTGGATGAGGACGAAGCCGACCATGTCATGAGCGGCATCATGGCGGGCCAAGCCACCCCCGCCCAGATCGGCGCGTTCTTGGTGGCGCTGCGGATGAAGGGGGAAAGGCCTGCCGAGGTGGCCGGCTGTGCCCGGGCCATGCGCCGACATGCCATCCGCATCGAGCCGCCCCCCGGTCAGGAGGCGATGGACACCTGCGGCACCGGAGGCGATCGGAGCCACACCATCAACATCTCCACCGCGGCCGCCATCGTGGTGGCGGCGGCCGGCGTGCCGGTGGCCAAGCACGGCAACCGCTCCGTCTCCAGCAAAAGCGGCAGCGCCGACGTCCTGGAGGCGCTGGGCGTTCCCGTGACGCTGTCACCCGATCAGGCCCGGGAGTGCCTGCACCGGACCGGAATCGCCTTCTTGTTCGCACCCACGTTCCATCCGGCCATGCGCCACGCCCAGGGCCCCCGGCGGGAACTGGAGATCCGCACCATCTTCAATATCCTCGGCCCGCTCACCAACCCGGCCGGCGCGACCTACCAGCTGGTGGGTGTCTATGCGCCGCACCTGGTGGAGCTGGTGGCCGAGGCGCTGCAGCGTCTGGGGGTGCGGCGGGCCCTGGTGGTGCACAGCCGGGACGGAACCGACGAGCTGACCCTGTCGGCGCCGGCCCTGGCGGCTTGGGTGGAGGGCGAGACGTTGCGCCGCTTCGAGCTGGATCCGCAAGACGTGGGGCTGCCGGGCGTGCCGCGCGAGGCCCTGCAGGGGGGCGACGCCCGGGAGAACGCGCAGATCCTCCTGGGGATCCTCTCGGGGGAACAGAGGGGCCCACATCGGGACGTGGTGCTGCTCAATGCGGCGGCCGCCCTGTGGGTGGCCGGGCGGGCGGATAACCTGCGCGAAGGCCTCAGGCTGGCGGGCGACCTGGTGGACAGCGGAAAGGCTCTGGCCAAGCTGCAGGAGTTCGTCTCGGTGGCCCGTAGCCTCGCCGCCAACGACGGTGCCGCAGCGCAGGGTTCCCCTTCGGCCCCGGCCAAGGCCGATGCGGGGGCACCCGCGGGAGGGGGCGCGTAGGGGATGGCGGGCCGCTGGGAGCCTCCGGGAGGCTACCTGGGCCGGATGGTGGAGGCCAAATGGGAGTACCTGCGGGCGGTCCGCTTTGCGCCTGCGCCGCCCGTCGTAGGGGCCTGCGCCAGCCCCGCGAAGCCGACCACCCTGGCCGCACGCCTGCGGGAGGCTCGGTCGGCGTGGGCACAAGTTGCCGGGCGAACGGGCGGGGGTTTTGACGGCTTGCGCCCGGCCCTGCCCGTGGTGGCAGAGGTGAAGAGGCGCTCCCCCTCGGCCGGTGTGATCGCACGGGAGGTGAACCCGGTCGCGCGTGCCCGCGACTACCTGCAGGCCGGGGCGGCGGCCGTCTCGGTGCTGGCCGACACGGAGTTCTTCGGAGGCAGCCCGCAGGACGTGGCCGAGGTGGCAGCTTTCGCCGGAGCCCCCGTGCTGTTTAAGGACATCGTCGTGCATCCCTGCCAGGTGCGGCTCGCCCAGGCCTGCCAGGCCCGAGCCGTCTTGCTCATCGCGGCCGCGCTGGGGCCCGACGGCCTGGCGGAGCTGTGCGAGGCGGCCCGGCTGGCAGGCCTGGATGCGGTGGTGGAGGTGCACGACGAGCGGGAACTGGAGATGGCGCTGGGCGTGAGGGCTCCCATCGTGGGGGTTAACAACCGGAACCTGCGCACCTTCGAGGTGGATCTGTCCACGGCCCGGCGCCTGTTGCCCCTCATTCCGCCGGATCGCATCCGACTGGCCGAAAGCGGCTACCGAAGCCCGCAAGAGGTGGCAGCGGCCCTGAGGAGCGGCGCGGACGCAGTTCTGGTGGGGGAGGCGCTGATGCGGGCCGCCGCCGTGGCCCCCTTCTTCGATGCCCTCGCGCAGGAGCTGGCCTGCGCCGGACTGCAACAGGGAGAGCCTCTCGAGGTCCGGGCACAGCAGGCCGGATCGGGAAGCCGCCCTTGAGCGACCCCGTCTTCCCCACCCGCCGCCACGGCGGGCTTTGGGTCAAGCTGTGCGGGTTCACCCGGGAGCCGGACGTGCGGGTGGCCGTCCGGGCAGGGGCGGATGCCATCGGGTTGGTGCTCGCCCCTGACAGCCCTCGCCGTGTCAGCGTGGAGCAGGCTTGCCGGCTGGCGGAGACGGCCCGGGAACAGTCCGTGGCCGACCGAGGCAGGGCGGTGCAGGTGGTCGGCGTGTTCACCCAAAGCGACGGGAAATGGGTGGCCCAGGCGGCGCAGGCGATCCGGCTCGACGCGATCCAGCTTCACGGCGGCCAGCCGGAGGCCCTTCGGCGCAGGCTGGAAGAGGCGGGATGGGCGTGTATCCGGACCCTGTGGCCCTCATCGGGTGACCCTCCCCCTGCCTGGGAAGGGAGGGCCCCCTGGGCGTTTCTTCTGGACAGCCGCTGGCAAGGCCGCGCGGGCGGGACGGGAATCCCCCAGGCGGTCCAGGTGGCCAGGGCGTGGCGGGAGGCGCTGGGGAGGGTCGCGCCGGTGATCCTGGCGGGGGGCCTGGGCCCGCACAACGTGGCCTTCTATCTCGACGCGGTCCGCCCGTGGGGCGTGGACGCAAGCTCCGCGCTGGAGCGCCGGGGCATGCCGGGCATCAAGGATCCGGACGCGGTGAGGCTGTTCGTCCAGGCTGTTCGCCGCTGGGAGGTGGAGCGTGAAGGTGCAACCTGACCCGTTGCCAGCGGAGCCGTCGGACCACCCCGCCGCACCCGCCGCAGCCGGGCCGGGAGACGGAAGCATTCCCTTTTATCCGGTACCGCCCTTTGACGGGCAGCCCGACGCACGGGGGTATTTCGGCGCCTACGGGGGGCGTTTCGTTCCCGAGACCCTGATGGGGCCCCTGGAGGAGCTGGAAGCGGCTTACCAGGAGGCGCGCGGCGACCGGCAGTTTTGGGAGGAGTTCAACCGGCTGCTGGGCGAGTACGCCGGGCGTCCCACACCCCTTTACTTCGCCGAGCGTCTGAGCGCGGCGGCCGGAGGGGCGCGCATCTACCTGAAGCGAGAGGACCTGGCCCACACGGGCGCCCACAAGATCAACAACACCCTCGGGCAGGCCCTGCTGGCCCGCCGGATGGGCAAGAGGAGGCTCATCGCGGAGACCGGGGCCGGTCAGCACGGGGTGGCGACGGCGACGGTGGCGGCTCGCTTCGGGTTTGCCTGCACCGTCTTCATGGGCCAGCACGACATGGAGCGCCAGCGCCTCAACGTGGTGCGCATGCGCCTTCTGGGCGCAGAGGTGCGACCGGTGGCCGTGGGTTCGGCGACCCTCAAGGAGGCCACCGACGAGGCCCTGCGAGATTGGGTGCGTACGGTGAAGGATTCCCATTACGTCATCGGTTCCGCGGTGGGGCCGCACCCGTACCCCCTCATGGTGGGCGATTTCCAGTCGGTCATCGGGTGGGAGGCCCGCCGGCAGATCCTCAAGCGGGAAGGGCGGCTGCCGGACGCGGTGGTGGCCTGCGTGGGAGGCGGAAGTAACAGCATGGGCATCTTCCGGGGATTCCTGCGAGACCGCCACGTGGAACTGGTGGGGGTGGAGGCCGGAGGCCGGGGCGAAGGTCCGGGCCAACACTCCGCCAGCCTGGCCCGTGGCCGCCCGGGGGTGCTGCACGGTTCACGAAGCCTTCTCTTGCAGGATGAGGACGGGCAGGTCCAGCCCACCCACTCCATCTCCGCAGGGCTCGATTACCCCGGCGTGGGGCCGGAGCACAGCTACCTCAAGGAGGTGGGGCGGGTCCGCTACGTGACGGTCTCGGACTCCCAGGCCCTGGAGGCATTCCAGATGCTGGCCGCCATGGAGGGCATCCTTCCCGCTTTGGAAAGCGCCCACGCCGTCGCGATGGGGTACCTCGTGGCCCGGCAGAGGCGCGGCGGCATCGTGCTGGTCAATCTGTCGGGCCGGGGTGACAAGGACGTGGAGAGCGTGGCCGCTTACCTGGGGATGCAGGGAGATGCCTGAACCCGTCGCAGCCGGGCCTGTCTCCGGCTCTCGGG
>CAYQLT010000032.1:0-17003 GCA_964418425.1 uncultured Clostridia bacterium | reverse complement strand
CGGGCCGCCCTGGAGATCGCCGGCTCGCTGGGCGCCCTGGCGGGCTCCTCGAGGCCGCCGGTGCCTGTGGTCATCATGAGCTACTACAACCCCCTCATGCAGTTCGGCGAGGAGCGGCTCGCCCAGGCGATGGCCATGCGAGGCCTTTGCGGGGCCATCGTGCCGGACCTGCCGGTGGAGGAGTGCGAACCGATGGCGGCGGCGCTGGAAAGCCGGGACCTGGCCTGGATCGGGCTGGCCGCGCCCACAAGCCGCCACCGGCTTTCCCGGATCGCCCGTCGTTCGGACGGCTTCGTGTATGCCGTCAGCCGGGCGGGTGTGACCGGCATGCAGGGGGACGTGCCCCAGGAGGCCCGAGAGCTGGTGGAGGCGCTGCGGGCCGAGACCCGGCTTCCCGTGGCGGTGGGATTCGGCGTCTCGGGGCCCGAGCAGGCCAGGGCGCTGGCCTTTGCCGACGGGATCGTGGTGGGAAGCGCCTTTGTGGACTGCTGGAACCGGGCCACAAGCCGGGGGGACGACCCCGTGCGAGAGGTGGAGTCGCTGGCCCGGCGCATCCGCGACGCTCTTTCGGGGCAAACCCCGCACCCATGACGGGGTGCACGCCGCAGCCCTGACGGGGCAGGCGCCGGCGCCCTGACCCACACCCTCCCGATGGCCGCCGGCGGGTCTGGACAAAGACGGCCGCAGTCGCTACGCTTGCCCGGGGCCGGTTTCGTGGGGCCGGCCCGGAGCGGGTGACCATGGGTATCGATGCGGCCGGATCCGAGTACGGCGGCTTCTTGCGCGTGGCGTTTCCGGACCTGCACCCTCTGGCGGAGCGGTGGGTGGACGAGGCACACCGCCAGGCCTGCCGGCCCGGTCCGGACGGATGGTCGCCGTGGGACCGGGCCGAAGCGGTTGCGGCCTGCAATGTGGCCCGGGTGTTGCAGGCCTTTCACGCCGTGGGGGCCAGTGAGGGCTTCCTCGCCGGCAGCACCGGGTACGGCTACAGCGACCCGGGACGCGCGGCGCTGGAACGAGCCTATGCGATGCTCTTCGGCGGCGAGGCCGCCCTGGTGCGGCCCCAGCTGGTCTCGGGAACCCATGCCCTGGCCTGTGCCCTGTTCGGTTTGCTGCGGCCGGGCCAGGAGCTCTTGGTGGCCACCGGATTGCCTTACGATACGCTGTGGCCGGTTCTGGGGATCGAAGGGAGAGAAACAGGCTCCCTGGCGGAGTGGGGGATCCAGACGCGGGTGCATCCGCTGGCGCCCGACGGGAGCGTGGACATCGAGGGGCTGGTGGGATGCATCGGCTCTCGAACCCGGGCGGTGCTGGTGCAGCGTTCCCGGGGGTACAGCTGGCGCCCGTCGCTGAGCGTGGAGGCCATCGGGCGCATCTGCCGGGCGGTTCACGAGGCGAACCCCGACGTGGCCGTGGTGGTGGACAACGCGTACGGAGAGTTCGTGGAGGTCCAGGAACCCGGGCACGCGGGAGCCGACCTGGTGGCCGGTTCGCTCATCAAAAACCCCGGCGGGGGGCTGGCGCCCAGCGGCGGCTACCTGGTGGGAAAGGCGGAGCTGGTCGAGCGGGCGGCGGCCCGGCTGACGGCGCCGGGGCTGGCGGCCGAGGTGGGCCCGGGTCTGGGAGTGATGCGGTGGCTGTGGATGGGGCTGTTCTGCGCTCCCCACGCCGTGGGGGAGATGGTGGCGGGTGCCATCCTGGCTGCCTTCGCCTTCCAGGCGGTGGGGCTGCCCGTATCGCCCCTCCCGCAGGAACCGAGGACCGATATCGTGCAAGCGGTGCAGGCGGCAAGCCCCCGGGCGGCGCTGGCCATCGTGCGGGGCATCCAGAGGGCTTCGGCTCTCGACGCATCCGCCCTGCCGCATCCGGCGCGCCTTCCCGGTTACCGGGACCCCATCGTGATGGCCGGCGGCACCTTTGTGCAGGGGTCCTCCAGCGAGCTGTCCGCGGATGTGCCCATGCGGCCTCCCTACAACGTCTTCCTTCAGGGTGGGCTGTCCCGGCATCATGTCGCATTGGGGGTGGCCCGGGCTCTGCACGAACTCCTCGAGGAGGGCCTGGTGGATCCGTGAGCCGCGGGCCGGGCATGTCGGCCTCGAAGCGGCCGGGAACCTGTTTTCGGTCCGAACGGCCCGTGCGGAAGCTATTTCGGCAATCGTTGACAGAGCGGAGGGGTCTGCTAGAATGAGGGGTGATTGCCGGCGGGGCAAGGCGTTGCGTGGCCCGGCGCAGCGCCGCCGGGCCGGAGTGAGAGGGGGCCGTAGATGGAATGACGCAGGCGCTGGGGCGTCACATTCTGTGCGAGGCGTACGGGTGTGACCCGGCGATCCTGAACGACGAGGAGCAGGTTCAAGCCATCATGGTGGAGGCGGCCCTCAGGGCCGGGGCCGACATCCGGGAAGTTACGTTCCACAAGTTCAGCCCGCAGGGGGTCAGCGGTGTGGTCGTGATCTCGGAGTCTCATCTGGCCATCCACACCTGGCCGGAGCTCGGCTATGCGGCGATCGACGTCTTCACCTGCGGGCAGTCCGTCAACCCATGGGACGCGTGCCACCACCTCACCCAGGCGTTTAAGGCCCACAGCACCGAAGCGACGGAGCTGAAGCGGGGGGTGCTTCGCTCCGACGGACTCCTCGGCACGGAGATGTGTCGCTACGATGGCGTCAACCGACCCGACGGAACGGTGGTCTTTGAGCCCTCCGAGGCGAGGTGAGCCTTTAGCGTTGTATGTTACGCCACCACCGATACGATGACCGCTAGAAGCCCCGGGGCCGGACGGGCAAGCTCCGGGGCTTCGCGCGAGCATCGGCCCCTCGCCAAGAAGGAGGGCATTGGGAAGTGTCGAACGGTCTTGGTAAGGCTTGCGGCCCCGGGCCGGCCCCAGCGGACCTCCGGGCGCGGGCAGCCCGAGGCTGCATAAGCTGAGGTGCGGGCTCGGGGAGCGGTGCGGGAGGGGTGGAACGGTACTATCATGGGCAGAGGCCGCGTATTTTCCCACTGGACGGTCCCTCCGCGGCCGGGCTCGCCCGACTACTCCCAGGTGAGCGACGAAGAGGCGGTACAGCTGGCGCAGCGGGGCGACGAGGGAGCCCTGGAGTATCTGCTCTGCAAGTACCACAAAATGGTGTATGCCTGGACGAGGCCGTACTTCCTTCAGGGTGCGGAGGACGACGACCTCCTCCAGGAGGGAATGATCGGCCTGTACAAGGCCATTCGGGATTTCACGCCGGGCGCCTCTTCCTTTTGGTCTTTCGCCAAGCTTTGCATCGTCCGCAACATCATCAGCGCAATCAAAGGCACGACCCGCCAGAAACATATTCCCATCAACCAGTATACTTCTTTGCACAAACCGGTATACGACCTCGAAGGCGATCGCACGTTGTTGGAGGTGCTGCCCAACCAGCGGGTCGATGATCCGGAGTCGCTGGTCATCGACCGGGAAACGCTCTTTTTGACCCAGCAGCACGTGAAGCGGATCCTGAGCGATTTCGAGTATCGCGTCTTCCGGCTGTATATCAACGGCCTGTCATACAAGGAGATGGCCCGGCGTCTCAACACCCACACCAAGTCCATCGACAACGCGCTGTGCCGAATCAAACACAAAATCGACAAGGTGGCCTCGGAGCCGGTTCAGGGCTGCCGCCCGGCTCTGGCTTCCGGCGGACAGGATGGTTGCCGGGGACGGCTTTGAGCAACAGATAGCGCAACTGGCAGAGTTGGTGGCCCGCTCGGATCACTGCGTGGTGTTGACGGGGGCCGGGATCTCCACGGAGAGCGGGATTCCGGATTTTCGAAGTCCGCAAAGCGGTCTGTGGAATCGACTGGATCCGTGGGAGACCCTGTCGGCGGCCGCCTTCTGGCGAGACCCGGCGGGGTTTTATCGTGTCGCCCTCGCCACCTGGCTGCCCCCTGTGCTGCAGGCCACCCCGGGGCTGGCCCACCAGGTGCTCGCCCGGATGGAGGCGGCCGGCCTGGTCAAGGCCATCATCACCCAAAACATCGACGGCTTGCACCAGCGTGCGGGCAGCCGGCGCGTCATCGAGGTTCACGGCCACGTGCGCTGGGCGCGGTGCACGGGTTGCGGGAAGGTTCATCCGTTCGAGGATCTGGTCAGGCGACTTCAGAGCGACCCGCAGGAGGGTGCCTACTGTGGCTGCGGAAAGCCCATCAAGCCGGCCGTGGTGCTGTTCGGGGACCCCATGCCTGTGGAGTTTGACGAGGCCGTGCGGGAGGCGGCGCAAGCCGACCTGATGGTGGTCGTCGGGTCGAGCCTTTCGGTGGAGCCGGCGGCCAGCCTGCCGACGCTGGCCCGCCGTGTGGTGATCAACAACCTTCAGCCGACCTGGATGGACTCCCGAGCCGCCCTGTGCCTGCCCCACCCGGCCGGCCGGGTCTGGACACAGGTAGCCCGCCAGCTGCGGCAACTGGGTGTCCTTTCCTGAGGGCCCTCCAGCGTTTGGTGCTCGCTCCTATGGCCTTTCTTCGCCAGGTGGGGTATACTGGCCATCTGAGGTTTCGACCCGTGAGGGTGGGGCCGGTTGGGGGAGGGCGTCCGTGCTATCCGATGCGGAGGTACTCATTCGCTTGGTACTGGCCGGGGTGCTGGGCGCGATCATCGGGTTGGAGCGGGAAAGCCATCGCCGCCCGGCAGGGTTTCGCACCCACACCCTGGTCAGCGTGGGTTCGGCCCTGGTGATGCTGGTTTCCGCATACGGGCTGTCCCGGGGCGGGACCTTCTTTTGGCCCTACGACCCGACCCGCATTGCGGCGCAGGTGGTTTCCGGCATCGGCTTTCTAGGAGCGGGGACGATCCTGCGGGAGGGGCCAACGGTACGGGGTCTGACCACAGCGGCCAGCCTGTGGGTGGTGGCCGGGATAGGCCTGGCGGCCGGGGCCGGCTTTTACCTGGGCGCGGTGGTGGCGACGGCCCTGGCGGTGGTGGTGCTGGTCTGGCTGAGCCGGATCGAGCGGGAGGTGCTGGCCAGCAAGGAGACGGTCCTCTCCCTGGTGGTCTCCGATCAGCCCGGGCAGCTGGGCGCGGTGGCCTCCATCCTGGGCCGCCACGGGATCAACATCCGGGGGGTGGAGATCACCCAGCAGGAGGGTGCCCGGGCGGCGCTGCAGATCACCGTTGACGTGCCGCCGAGGGCGGACCGAAGCCGCATGCTGGCGGAGCTGTCGGCCCTGGAGGGCGTGTTTCGGGCGGGCTACGAAAGTTAGGCGGGGAGAGCGTGGCGGTGGGCAAGGCAGACAGCGGGCGGCGCCCGCGCATTCTCGTCAGCAACGATGACGGGGTGATGGCCCCCGGGCTTGCGGCGCTGGCCGAGGCTTTACGCCCCTTGGGAATCGTGCGGATCGTGGCGCCGGATCAGGACCGCAGCGGAACCGGGCACGCCATCACCGTGCACCAGCCCCTGGAGGTGTTCACGGTTCGCATCGCCGGCGACTTCGAGGCTTTCGCCGTGAGGGGGACTCCGGCCGACTGCGTGAAGCTGGGCGTCCTGGAACTGTTTGCGGAGCCGCCCGACCTGGTGGTGGCCGGCATCAACGCCGGATCCAACCTGGGCATCGACGTGATTTACTCGGGCACGGTCTCCGCGGCGGCGGAGGGGACGCTTCTGGGGATTCCCTCCATGGCCGTCTCTGCGGTCACCGACAAGTCGTGCCCGCACTTCGAACCGGCCAAGGAGGTGGCCCGGCTGCTGGCCCAGCGGCTGCTGCGGGAAGGGTTGCCGCCAGGCGTGCTGCTCAACGTCAACGTGCCCGACGGCATCTCCGAGGTCGCCCGGCGCCTGACCTGGACCCGACTGGGCCTCAACCGCCGCTACCGCGACGCCTATCAGCGCCAGCCGGCTCCGGAAGGCAACCACCATTTCTGGCTGACGGGGGATGCGGACGACGGGGATCGGCACGATCCGTCCACCGACGCCGGTGCCGTCCACATGGGCCGGGTCTCCATCACCCCCGTTCACTTCGACCTGACGGATTACCGGACCCTGGCTCATTGGGGGGTGTATCCGGGAGCCGAAATGGCCCTGGACGCCCACCAGACTCCGCCGTCGCTGTTGGCGTAGGAAGAGCCCCCAGACGCTTGGGATCCCCCCGCAGGGTTGGGTCCGTCTCCCCCGAATAGATCCGCCAGACAGCTGAACGGGCCCGTGGCCGCAGGCGGGCCGGAGGGAGGAAAGCAGGGTGTTTGAGGTCTCTCCCGAGGATGTCCTGCGGGGGTTGAAGCGTTTCAAGCGTCTGGCAAAGCAGGATCTGCTGGCCAGCGGCAAGACGCGCAACCCCGACTTCTGGACCGTTCATGCAGAAGCCCGCCGGCGCACCTATGACCTCCTGATGGAGCGCATCGAGCAGGACGGCCTGCAGGCTGCCTACCAGATGGCCTGCGAGACGTACGTGAAGCTGCCCCTCCTTGCCCCGCAGGCGGAGGACCATCCGGAAGTACGGGGGCAGGAGCAGGCCCTGGACCTTTTCTTTGAGGTGCTGGGGCTGAGGGCATCCGAGCTGGCCCGGCTGCGCCAGCAGCGACCCAGCATCGGGGACGCCCCCATCGCCGTCAGCGCACGCTAGGCGCCCCTCCCTTCTCCCGGTAACAGCCGGGCGCCGCGGCGGGCGTTTTGCCTGCGCCTGCGGCCTACCCCACCTTCCGCAACAGCCCGATAACCTTTCCCAAAACCTGGACGTCCCGTGCCACGATCGCAGGGTATGCCGGGTTTTCCGGCTGCAGGCGGACGTGGTCGTTCTCCCGGTAAAAACGCTTCACGGTCGCCTCGTCCTCGACCAACGCCACCACGATGTCTCCGTTTCGGGCCGAGGGCTGAGGCCGCACCACCACGTAATCCCCGTCCAGGATCCCGGCGTCGCGCATGCTGTCGCCCCGCACCCGTAACATGAAGACGTCCTCCTGCTCGGTGAAGTCCAGCGGCATGGGGAAGAAGTCCTCGATATTTTGGACGGCCAAAAGCGGCTGCCCCGCGGGCACCCGACCCAGGATGGGTACGTTGACCACCGGCCGGCGCGGCACCGTCAGGGAGTCCAGCACCTCGATGGCCCGGGGTTTGGTGGGATCCCTGCGGATGTAACCCTTCTCCTCGAGACGAGCCAGGTGCCCGTGCACCGTTGAGCTGGAGCTGAGCCCCACCGCCTCTCCGATCTCCCGAACCGACGGCGGGTAGCCCCGCAGTCGCACCGTCTTCTTGATGAATTCCAGAATCTGTCGCTGGCGGGGGGTCAGCTCGGTGCTCAGCATCCCTCGGCTGCACCGTCCTCTCCGGGGCCGACCGTCCTCGGCTGCGGCAGATTATAACACAGGTGTTCGGGGTTTGCAAACGTCCGTTCGCCAGCGATCATATGCGCGGCCCCCCTTGACTACCGAACGTCCGTACGTATACTACGAACGTAGGTTCCGCCAAACACGCATACGGGGGTGCCGGCGGGCATGGCGAGGCGACCCCGACTGACGACTTCCTCCAGCGGGTCCCGCATCTTCATGATGCGAAGTCGCGGGCCCCAGATGTCCGCACTGCTCCTCCTGGCAGTGGGCACTGTCGTGCTGGCCGCAGGGTTTTGGTTTCGAAATCAGCCGCCGGTGTCTGGTCCCGCACTGGCGGCGGGTGCGGCCACCGTCGGGAAGCAGCAGCACTGCACGCCCGGGAGCCGGATGACGGTCCGGCGGGGCGACACCCTCTGGGGCCTGGCCCAGCGCTGTGCGGCCCCGCAGGGGGATCCTCGCACCTGGGTGGAGGCACTGCGCGAGGCCAACGGTCTGACGGCACAGAGCGTCCTGGAGCCGGGCCGGACGCTACAGATCCCGGACGGCCCTGGCCGGCGGGTGCGCCAAGCAGCCCGGGAGGACCAAGGGCCGGCCGGGCGATAGGGCTCGGTCAGTACGGCAGGCGTCCCAGGGACTCCCGGAGGCGACGGTTGACCACATGGGTGTACCGCTGGGTGGTGGCCAGCGACGCATGGCCGAGAAGCTCCTGGATGGTTCGCAAGTCGGCGTCCGCCTGCAGGAGCAGCGTGGCAACCGTATGGCGCAGCTTGTGCGGTGAGATGCCGGGGCGCACCCTGGGTGCGGCCTGCAGCAGACGGCGCAAGAGGTAGCGCACCCCCGAGGGAGAAAGGGGACGGCCGCGGCGATTCACAAACACGTAGCCGGAAGGGGCGCGGGTCTGCAAGTACTGCCGCAGGCGTTGTGCCAGCTCGGGCCGCAGCGGCACGAAGCGCTCCTTGTCGCCCTTGCCCACAAACCGCACGGCGCCGGCATCAAAGTCGATGTCTTCCGGCCGCAGTGCGAGAAGCTCCCCCAGGCGGCAGCCGGTGTACAAAAACGTCGCGATCAAGGCGGCATCCCGGACCGGATCCGGACCTGCCCGGGCTGCCTCCAGGAGTGCCGCGGCCTCCGGGGCGGAAAGAAAGACCGGCAGCCGCCGCGGAAGCTTGGGGCTTTTGAGGGCCTCCGCCGGGTTCGACGCAATGAGGCCCTCCTGGGCCGCAAAACGATAGAAACCTTTCAGGGCACTGACCTTGCGCGCCCGGGCAGGAGCGCGGTTGTTGCGGTGCTGGTAGACAAACTCAAGAAACCCCCGCAGGACAAACTCGTCGGCCGTCTCCAGACGCACCCCGACGCTGTGGCAGTAGCGCTCCAGCAGCCGCAGATCGCCGATGTATGCCCGCACGGTCCTCGGACTCAGTCCGCGCTCCACCAGCAGGTGGCGCTGGTACCGCACAAGCCACGGGTGCAAGGGGGGCGCCTGCGTCGGCGAGTCTCGGGAGGGGCTCCCATCATGGTTGGCTGGCAACGCCATCGCTCCTTACGACTGGCGCCGGTCGTCCGCCGGGCATCCGGGTACAACTGCGCTAAATAACCATTTAGCGCAGTTGCGACCCAATTCCTGCTGCGCAGCAGGGCCCCCTCGGTCGGCCCGTGCTCGCGCTTCACGAAGCCTCGGGGGTCACGGCTCCGCCTGGGAGGCGACTTCCACGATGGCATCGAGCTTCTCCCGTACCTCCTCGGCGATCAGTTCGGCGGGCATGAGCCGAGCTAGCTGGTGATAATCGGTCTTGCGCATGAGGTTGGGCAGAGCCAACCTTCGGAAGTACTCCTCGAAGAGGCGGTCCAGAAACTGGCTGGCCTTGATGTCACTCCACCACCGGTCCTGCCGGTTTCGGTACGCGACCGGGGGTACCAGGTCTACAAGGCATTGTTCCATGGTGGCCTCCCGGCGGTCGGCCTCCGCCAGCCCAAACAGGTCGTCCGGAAGGCCCGAACGAGCGTAGGCCCGCAGCACCTCAGGCAACAACAGGTAGTTCTCCAGCTCCTGCTGCCGCCAGGTCAGGTGACGAAGGTAGGGGTTCTCCGGAACGGCCACGTCCCGGTCGTAGATCCCGATCCCCCGAAGGCCCGGCACGGCTTCCCGCAGGCCGAAGAAATGTTCCTCGGCCTTTCGAGGCTGGTTGCCCACGTAATGCACGAAGGGACGCTCCAGCAACGTGGCAGCCTTGTGTCCCAGCCGGTCTGCCAGGGCCTTCAGGATAGCCAGATCCGTCGAGCCTTCCAGGTAGAGCACCCATCTCTTCTGCTCGGCCAGGTAATACTGTTCGAACCCTATGCTGGCCAGCGCCTTGATGACCTGAGTGCCCCGGTCATTGAGGCGGTGGGGCTTTCCCACGAACGCGATGACCAGGTCGCGTCCGGCGGCCTCGTTGAGGACGACCTCTGAGTGGGTCGCGGCGATGATCTGGTTCCCCAGCCGAGCGGCCACGTCGGTCAGAAGGTGGTAGGTCTGGCGCTGCCTCAAGATCTCCAGGTGGGCATCCGGCTCATCCAGGAGCAATACCGCGCCCGGGTTCGAGTACATGTAGGCCAACAGCAGTAGCGTTTGCTGCAGGCCACGCCCCGCGGCGGAAATGTCCAGGATCGCTCCGCCTTCCTCTTTGTAGCGAAGCAGAAGCTGCCCTCTCTCCGGGATGTACGTGGGCTCCAGGAGCGTCACGCCGAAGAGGGATCGGATCTCCTCCACCAACTGGCGCCACCGGGACTCTCCTGCCGACTTCGAGGTTCCTGCGTTGGTTGCGTCGGGGGGACGGGTGATTTGGTAGCACAAGTTGCGCAGGACGTCGGCAGTGCGGCCTTCGCCGATCCGTACGTGGATCTCGCCCGGGTCCATGCGGTACTCTTCAGCGGCCAGGCCGGACATCGGGGGCAGGTACGCCAGGCGCACCTGGCTCGCCTGCGCAGGCACCGGCATGCGCCCGTCCTTGTGCCCCTCTCCCACTCGCAGCGGCCGGCAGTAGAAGGACTCCTCGTTGGCGTAGTCGAACTCAAAACCGCATTGCCAGGTTCGGTCGCCGGTGACCCCGTCGACAATGATCTCAATTCGCACGTTCTCCGTGGCGCGCGATCGCCCTCCCTCCTTGCGAACCATGGACCGAACCCGCAGGTGACGCCACAGCAGGTTGGCATCGGGGACGGGAACCGCGATCAGGTCTCTCCGGTTGATGGTTACGCCGGGACGCCTCTCGGGAAAAGACTTGCCTCCCCGGCGCTCGAGCCATTTCTTAACCCCGACGTCCCACAGGGCAAGGGCCTGCAGGGCGGTGGTCTTCCCCGAGTCATTGGGGCCGATGAACACCACCGGATTGCCCAGCTCGATCTCTACGTCGTCGAAGCGCTTGAAGTTTCGGATGACCAGCCTGGTCAGCATCCCGTGCCTCCCGTGGGATGGCCCCTCTTGCCCAACCAAAGGTTTGCGGCGAGCATCCCATACATCTCCAGGAGGAGATATCCTTCCCGCCGGGCGTAAACGGCCTGCGCCCGGCCGCAAAGGGTGCGGGAGAGCAGTCTGCGGACGGTGTGCGGAGGAAAAGCCCGTCAACGAGCCCTCTTGGCGGGAGAAGGCACCCGAGGGCCGGGTTGCATCGACGCTCAGGCCAGGAAAACGATGGCAGGGGAGACAGGACTCGAACCTGCAGCCCCCGGTTTTGGAGACCGGTGCTCTGCCAGTTGAGCTACTCCCCTGCGCCGAGCGCGATTATAACAGCAAGGGGCCCTCGCAATCAACGGAAAGGGCGAACCGAGCTGTGAACGACGAGATCCTGTCCATCCTGCGCACGGCCCGAACCATCGCCGTGGTGGGCCTGTCGCCGGATCCGGCCCGCCCCAGCTACCAGGTTGCCAGCTATCTTCGCCGCCAGGGCTACCAGGTGATCCCGGTCAACCCTCTGGCTGCCGAGGTGATGGGGCTGCGAACCTACCCGGACCTGCTGTCGGTGCCCACCGCGGTGGACGTGGTGGACGTCTTTCGCAGGCCGCAGCACGTGCCGGAAATTGTGGAGCAGGCCATTGCCATCCGCGCCCGGGCCGTGTGGTTGCAAAGCGGCATCGTGCATGAGCAGGCGGCACGCCGGGCCCGAGATGCCGGCCTCATGGTGGTCATGGACCGCTGCATCCGCACCGAGCACGAACGCCTGCGCGCTCTGGGACAGCTGTAGGCGGCTCCTCAACCCGCCGGGCCCTGCACCGCCCCAGATCAGGGCCCCACGCCCAGGGCGCCCGCCAGCGCGAAGACAGCGGCGGCCAGCACCATCCGCACCGTCACGGTCACCCATCGGGCTTGGTCTGCCACGCTGGGGTCCGGCGGCGAGGGCGCGGCCGACCCTGCCCACAGGGCTACCGCCCCGACCGCCACCGCGACGCCCAGCCCCACCAGCGCCCCCCGCCGTCGGCTGAGCCGGCCAGCCACCCAGCTACCGGCCGCTCCCGCCGCGTACGTCCCGGCCGTATAGGCAACCGGCGGGAGAGCCCCCACCAGACCGATCCGCTGCCCGACTCCAAGCACCACCGAGGCCCCAACCAAAAGCCCCAGCGCGACAGCGCAACCCACCAGCACCGCCCCCGCAGCCGGCCATCCGACCTCGCCGGCACGCCGGCTCGCCGCGGGAGCCCGCCTGGACCCGACCCCGCCGCCCCGAATCGAGCCCGACCAAGCCGCCGCCACGGTGCAACCCCCCTGCCGGCTCCTCCGTTGCACCCTATGTGGCGGCCGGCGATGCCATGAGCGGGCCGGTCACGAAGACTGCTCTCTGGCGGCCCTGGCCTGTGCGATGACCTGCTCGGCGATGTGCGCGGGTACCTCTTCGTAATGGTCGAACTGCGCCCGAAACCGCCCCCGCCCGCCCGTGATGGACCGAAGGTCCACCGCGAAGCGGAACATCTCCGCCATGGGCGCGTGGGCCCGCACCACCCGTAACCCATCCCGGGCCTCCATGCCCAGGATCCGGCCCCGCTTCTTGTTCAGCTCGCTGATCACGTCGCCCATGTAAGCTTCGGGCACCGTGACCTCCACCAGCAGGATGGGTTCCAGCATGACGGGATGGGCTTCCACGAACGCCTTCTTGAAGGCCATGGAAGAGGCGATCTTGAAGGCCAGTTCCGAGGAGTCCACCGGATGGTACGATCCGTCGTACAGGGTGACCTGCACGTCCACCACCGGGTAGCCGGCCAGCACCCCCTCCGCGCAGGTCTCCCGGACCCCCTTCTCCACCGCCGGGATGTACTGCTTGGGCACGGCGCCCCCGAAGATCTTGTCGACGAACTCGAAGCCCTTGCCCGGCTCCAGCGGGGCGATCTCCAAAAACACGTGGCCGTACTGGCCCCGGCCGCCCGTCTGCTTCTTGTACTTCCCTTCCGCCCGCTGGGTTGCCCGGATGGTTTCCCGGTAGGGTACCTTGGGCTGGGTCAGCTCCACCTCCACCCCGAACTTCTTCTGAAGCCGGCTGGTGATCACCTCGAGGTGCAGCTCCCCCATGCCCGAGACCAGGATCTGGTTCGTCTCGGTGTTCTTGTCCACCCGCACCGTCGGGTCTTCCTCCGCCAGGCGGCTCAAGCCCGACGAGATCTTCTCCTCGTCGCCCCTTCCCTTGGGCTGGACGGCCATGGTGAGGGCCGGCTCCGGGAAGACGATCCCCGGCAACCGCACGGGGCTGTCCCGCAGCGTCAGCGTGTCCCCCGTGCCGGTCTCCTGCAGCTTGGCGACCGCCCCGATCTCCCCGGGGCCCAGCTCGGCCACCTGCACCTGCTCCTTCCCCCTGGGGATGAACAGCTGGCCGATGCGCTCGTCCCGGCCCCGGTTCGGGTTGTGCACCACGCTGTCGGAGCGCACCACGCCGGAGTAGACCCGAAACAGGTTCAGGCGGCCCACGTACGGATCGGCCATGGTCTTGAACACCAGCGCCGCCAGGCGGGAATCCCGCGCGGGCGGGCAGACGACCGCCTCGCCGCTTCGAACATCCTCCGCCCTCTGGGCCTCGACGTCCGCCGGGGAGGGCAGAAGCCCGATGACCAGCTCCATCAGCCGCTCCACCCCGATGCCCCGGGCCGCCGACCCGCAGGCCACCGGCACCAGGGTTCCACGGTGCACCGCCTGGCGAAGTGCTCGCTGCAGCTCATCGGGTTCGATGGGTTGCTCTTCCAGGAACTTCGCGGTCAGCTCATCATCGGTGGCGGCGATGGCCTCCACCAGCTGGTCTCGCCAGTTCTTCGCCTCCTGGGCGAAGGCGGCGGGTATCTCCACGGGCTCGCCGGTTCCGAACCGGTCGGTGGCCGGGTAGGCCTTCATGGTCAAGAGGTCGATGACGCCTGCGAACTGCTCCGCCTCACCCATGGGGATCTGCAGGGCGACCACCCGGGTGCCGTAAAGCCTGCGCATCTGCTCCACCGTGCGGCTGAAGCTGGCGTTTTCCCGGTCCATCCGGTTCACGAAAGCCAGGCGTGCCAGGCTTGGGCCCCCGGGATACGGGCGGTCCGCCAGTTCCCACACCTGCTCGGAGCCGACCTCGACGCCGTGGGGCGCCGAATAGACCACCACCGCACCCTCCACCACCCGAAGGGCGCCCACGACCTCCCCCACAAAGTCGAAGTAGCCGGGGGTGTCCAGGAAATTGAGGCGGTGGTCGGCAAAGCGGCAGGCCGCCAGCGCGGCGTTGATGCTGACCTTGCGCCGCACCTCCTCGGGGTCGAAGTCGGTGGTGGCGGTTCCCTGATCGACGCTTCCCAGCCGCGTGACGGCGCCGCTGAGGTACAGCATCGCCTCCGCCAGTGTCGTCTTGCCGGCCCCGCCATGGCCGATCAGGGCCACATTGCGGATGCTCTCGACTGCCGGTACCGCTGCCACGTTACCACGTCCCCCTGTGCGATTTGGGCGGCAGCTCCTGCAGGGCCTTTTGCACCATCTGGAGGTCTTGCCAGGCGAGCGCCTTGTAGGCCGGTGTGCGCAGCAATGCCGCCGGGTGGAATGAGACGAGATGGCGCACGCCGTTTCGGACCACCCATCGCCCCCGCAGGGCGCTCACGCTGCCTTTCGCATCCACCAGCTGCCGGGCCGCCGTCGCCCCCAGACACAGGACCAGCTCCGGCCGAATCAGCTCCAGTTGCCGTCGGAGGTTGGGCCAGCAGGCCATGGCCTCCTCGGGCGTGGGTACCCGGTTGTTGGGGGGCCGGCATTTCACCACGTTGGCGATGTACACGTCGCTGCGGTTCAGGCCGATGGCTGCCAGCATGCGATCCAGCAACTGGCCCGCGGGGCCCACAAATGGCCGCCCCGTTTCGTCCTCAACCTGGCCGGGCCCCTCCCCCACCAACATAAGCCGCGCGGCCGGATTTCCCTCCCCAAAGACCACCTGGCGGCAACCCGCTCGCAGGCCGCACCGGGTGCAACCCTTGACCACGGCCTCCAGCGCCTGCAGGTCCCTGGCCCGGGCCAGCCGGGCCTCCCACTCGTCGGGCGCCGGGCCGAACAGTTCACCATCGGCCCTCGCGCCGGCCGCCGGGGTTTGGGCAGGCAGGCGGGGCCGTTCGTCCGGCCCGGCCAGCTCTGCAGGCAGCCCCGGGGCCTGCGGAGGCTCGGGGTCGAAAAGCGTCGGCTGGTGCCTCAGCGGCGTGGAAGCCTGGGACGGCGGCTGCCTGAAACGTCGGCTCACACCCGGCGCCCCCCTTCAAAAATACCGGATCGCAAAGTCCGCATAGCTCTCCTGCGGCGGCACCGGCTGGATGTCCACCGAAGTCACCCGGGCACCCGCAGGGCCTCGCCGCAACGCCTCCACCAGAGCATCCACCCGCTCTTTCGGCCCTTCGGCGTGCACCTCCACTCGGCCGTCCGGCAGGTTGCGCACGTAACCCCGCACCCCCAGTTGTCGAGCCTGCCGGCAGGTGAAGTCGCGAAAGCCCACCCCCTGCACCCGCCCGGAGATCCACGCTCGCAGCGCCACCGTCCGCTGCCCGGAAGCCTCCTCGCGGGCTTTCATCGTGCGCCCCGAACCCACCTTCCCGTTCTAACCGCCCCCGGGCGGCGGCGAACGCACCTCCAACACCCGGTACTGAGGCTGGTAGCGAACCAACCACCCGAGCCCCTGAAGCACGTCGAAGGGCACCCACAGGCGGTTACCCTGAACCTGGGGCGGCGCAGGCAGGATCACGCTGGCCCGGTTGCCGTTGGCGGTGAGGCTGCGCTCCTGAACCCGCACGCGCACATCCCCGTCACCGAGCAGCGCGAGGCGTTCGGTCGGCCGCCACTGCACGCCGAGCCGGGCCAGACGAGCCAGCTCATCGACGCCCACCAGGGGTACGTCCACCGCCCACTGCAGGGCTTGCGGTGTGACCTGCGCGCCGTCCATCACAAGCCGCAGGTAGTGGTAATCCACCGGCTGCAGCACCTCGGCCGTGCCGTCCCGGCGAACCGCCACCAGCGTGCCGCCGGGCAGCCGTACGAACCGCACCTCCGGGCCCGGCCATCCCACCTCCGCCAAGATGGCCAGACCCGCATCGCTGAGGCGGAACAACTGAATACCCGCCGGCCCCGCGCCTTCCAGCAGCACCACCGGCCGCTGCCCGGGCGAACCGGACTCAAGGGTGGCCCGCATCCAGCTCAGCGACAGGGCCTCGTGCCCGGCCTGGCGGTCCGTCACCAGACCTGTGGCGGACAGGGTATAGCTGTACGCGATGCGGCGGGATGTGGCCGCGACCAGCACCCGCCGGCCAGGTCTCGGTTCGGAGGGTGCGGCCGCCACCGCCAGTGCCGTCGGGTCTCCCCACGGGTAAGTGGACGCAACGGGCGCCAGGCGGGTTCCGTCCCATCGGGCCACCGAGATGAGGCCTCCCGGGTGGCCGACGGCCACCTCATCCACGCCGTCTGCGTCCAGATCCCCCGCCGCGCAGGCCAGCACGGGGGGGCCGGGCGCGCTGCTCCAAACCCTGCGGTAGCCACCGCCCAGGGCGGCACTGAACACAAACAGCTCACCCTGTTCGTTGACCACCAGCACCTCGCCCGGGGGCCGGCCATCCAGCTCGGCAGTCACGATCTTGCGGGCCGGGCCGAACAGGTAGCCGCTGGCGGGCAGGACCACCGGGCTTTCCAGGACGTTCCGAACCCACAGCAGCAACCCCGCTCCCTCGGTGCCCACCAGGAGGTCGCTGCCGCCCATACCATCCAGATCGGCCACTGCCAGGGCCGTCACCCCTGGCGACACCGGAAGCCGCCATGCCCGTTGGAAGGTGCCGTCCGACGCCACCCACCCGACCTCGACCCGGTCGGCAAACCCGAAGGCGACCGCCACAGCCCCGCCCTCGCGGGCAACCGCGGCGACGTCTCGCACTTCGGTCGGCATCCGCGACCCTGCCACCCGCACGTAGGCAACGGGACGCTGCGGCGGGGCGATCTGGCCGTGCACCGGATGGATGCCTGACAAAGCCGCGGCGGCCGCCACTGCCGTTGCCGCCCGAAGCCAGGCTCGGGCGCCTCCCCAACCGGACCCCATGCGTGTGCCTCCAAGGGGCGACCATTCGGCCCTCAGCGGGGCGCTCCTGCCGGGCGGGCCGGCGTTGACGGCTCAACGGGGGCGTGCTATCGTAGGGGCAGATGCGGCGGGGCGTGGCGCAGTTTGGCTAGCGCGCTACCTTGGGGTGGTAGAGGTCGCCCGTTCAAGTCGGGTCGCCCCGACCA
>CAYQLT010000031.1:25552-29121 GCA_964418425.1 uncultured Clostridia bacterium | reverse complement strand
CCAGGAGCCCCGGCTTTTCACTTGCCACCTGCGGGAGCCTGAACAGGTCGAGGCTGTCCCAGGGCGACCCCCACCTCCCCGTAAGCCGGGGCGCCGTGCTCGCCCAGGTCCAGACCCCTCTCCTCGTCCTGCGGGCTCACCCGCAACCCGATGGTGGCCTTCAGCAGGGAGAACAGCACGTAGGCCGTGCCAAAGGTCCAGAGGAACGTGGCAATGACGCCCAACAGCTGCACCCCCAGCTGGCGCCAGCCGCCGCCGTAAAGAAGACCGGTCTCCAGATCCAGCAGGCCGACCATGAGGGTTCCGAAGACTCCTGCACCGGCGTGGGCCGCAATGGCGCCCACCGGGTCGTCTACGTGCCAGCGCTCCAAAAGCTCCACCACCAGCACGGCCACCACACCGGACAAAAGCCCGATGAGGACCGCGCCCCCCGGGCTCACGAACGCGCAGCCCGCCGTAATGCCAACCAGGCCCGCCACCACGCCGTTGAGCGTCATGCCCACGTCAGCCCGCCGGTAAAGCAGCCAGGCGGAGACGAGCCCTCCCAGCGCGCCGGCCGCTGCGGCCAGGTTGGTGTTGAGCGCGATATGGGCGATCCCCGTGTTGAGGCCGGACAGGGTGCTGCCGGGGTTGAAGCCGAACCAGCCAAACCACAGGATGAAGACGCCCAGCGCCGCCACCATCAGGTTGTGACCGGCGATGGTGTTGCGGCTGCCGTCAGGGTTGTACTTGCCGATCCGGGGCCCCAGGATCATGGCCCCTGCCAGCGCGGCCCAGCCTCCCACGGAGTGCACCACCGTGGAGCCTGCGAAATCCTTGAAGCCCAGCTGTGAGAGCCACCCGCCGCCCCAGGCCCAGTGGCCCACCACGGGATAGATGATGGCGGTGATGGCGGCGCTATAGACGAGGTAGGAAGTGAACTTGGTCCGCTCGGCCATCGCGCCCGAGACGATGGTGGCCGCCGTGCCCGCAAAGACGGTCTGGAACAGCAAAAACGCGGCGATGGGGATCGACAGCCCCAGGTGCGCGAAGTCGCCCTCCAGGAAAAAGCCGCTGAACCCCAGAAAGCCGTTGCCCCGGCCGAACATGACGGCGAACCCGACCGCCCAGAAGACCAGGGACCCGACGCAGAAATCCAGCAGGTTTTTCATCACGATGTTACCTGTGTTCTTGGAGCGGGTGAGGCCGGACTCCAGCATCGCGAAGCCGGCCTGCATGAACATCACCAGGAAAGCGGTGACCAGCACCCAGATGGTATCGATGGCCACCTGGGAATTGCGGACAGCCTCCTGCAGCTCCACGGAGCACACCCCCAGCTCACCGTTTGCGCGGGATTGTAGATCCGTGGCCGCAGTATGTCAAGTACGAGTCACACAGACCCAATGCACCGAGCAGGATACATGACTCCGACATTTCATTGACAGAAGCCTGTCGCAAGCGGGGACATCCTCAGAAGGCCAGCGGGTCGCCCCGCTCGATGGTCTGCTCCGGCTCAGGGCCCACCGAGATCAGGCGCACCGGCACCCCGGCCAGCTCCTCGATCCGTGCCACGTATCGCCGGACGTTTTCGGGAAGCTCCTCCCACCGCCGGCAGGCGCTCAGATCCTGCTCCCAGCCCGGCAACGTCTCATAGATGACCTCGCACTCCTGCCAGGCCCGCAGGGTCGCAGGAACCTGCTCCAGGGTGCGGCCGGCCCACCGGTAGCCCACGCCGATCTGCACGGACGGCAAACCCGTCAGCACATCCAGGAGCGTAATGGCCAGAGCCGTCACGCCGTTAACCCGCACCGCCCAGCGCACCAGGACCATATCCAGCCAGCCGCAGCGACGCGGGCGGCCCGTGGTGGTACCGTACTCCCGCCCCCGCTCCCGCAGATACCGGCCGATCTCACCGGTCTGCTCGGTGGGAAAGGGCCCCTGTCCTACCCGGGTGGTGTACGCCTTCATGACGCCGATGGCACCGGTGATGGCCCACGGCGGCAGTCCGAGCCCCGCGGCCGCCGCGGAGGCGGTGGTGCCGGAGGAGGTAACGTACGGGTAAGATCCATGATCGATGTCCAGCAGAGTTCCCTGCGCCCCCTCCAGCAGCACCGGGCGGCCCGCCTGCACGGCCTCCTGCAGCAGGGCGGAGGTGTCGGTCACCAGGGGCTGCAGGCGCCGGCCGTAACCGGCAAACTCCCTGGCCAGCGCTTCGGCGTCCAGCGGTGGGTGGCCGTACAACCTCTCCAGGAGCCGGTTTTTGCGGGGCAACACATCGGCAAGCCGTTCGGCCAGGCTCTCCGGATCCAGCAGGTCCGCCAGGCGGATCCCGTCCCGGCCGGACTTGTCGGCGTAGGCAGGCCCGATCCCCAGCCCGGTGGTACCGATCCGGGCCTCTCCCCGGACCTCCTCCTGGAGACGGTCCAGGAGCTTGTGGTAGGGCATCACCACATGGGCTCTCTCGCTCAGGCGCAACCCGGACAGGTCCACGCCCCCCGCTCGCAGCTCTTCCATCTCGGCCAAAAGCGCCGGCGGATCCACCACCGCGCCGTTGCCCACCACCGCCAGCCGCCCCGGAAACAAAACCCCCGTGGGAACCTGGTGCAATCGAAAGGTCCTGCCGGCAAGGCGAACGGTGTGCCCCGCGTTGGCCCCGCCCCCGAAACGGGCCACCACCGCAACCCGCTGCGCCAGGTACCCGACCACTTTCCCCTTGCCCTCGTCACCCCACTGGGTGCCGATCACCGCCACCACGGCCATCACCGAGCCACCTGCGCTTCCTGAAACTTCCTCGCCTCGACCCGCCGCGCCCGACTAAAACGCCGAGGGCGGGTCATACTATCTGTCGAGAGACACCGGTACAACGCCTGGCCGGTGCCGGCTCGCCTCCAGGAGGCCAGCGGGATCGCCCCGCCACCGGTCAGGATGGCGGCGCATCCCGCAGGTTCGATACGAACCTGCCGAGCACCCGCCGGCCTCTTTACCGGTGTCTCTCCTCCTTTTCCTGCCCCACTTCCCGGATGGGGTCCGGTGCCCCGGCGGACTCCCTCGCCCACCGCCGCCAGGCCCGACACAGGCTCGTGATGGGGCAGTGGCGCAGACAGACCCCGAGGCTGCGCCGGCCGCAGCGGTCCTTGCCGTGGCTGAACAACACCCAGCTCTCCCCGCGGAAGTGCCGGTTCACCACCGTCTGCACCACCCGAACCGGGGAGTTGGGGGAGGCGATGCCCAGGTTCACCAACACCTTCCGCACGTAGCTGTCTGTCACCTGCGCGGCCGGATGGCGGTGCGCGCCCGACCACTGGCCCAGCCGCCCCATCTCCCGAACCAGCCAGGCCGCCGAGCGGTCAAGGCCGTGGAAGTGGCTGCGGATCAGCTGCACGGCCGCGTCCGGCTGGTTGCGCGCCTGCTCCCACAGCCGGTTGAGGTCCCCCTGGAAGCGCTCCTTGAGAATTGCCGCCGCCTGCTGCAGGCGCTCCCGCCTTTCGACCCTGCGGACCCGCCCCCGGTAAGTGGTCTCCATCACCCCATCCACCGAGCGGGCCCACTCAGCCCCACCCCGGCACGCCGCCTGGAACTCCAGAAGCCCG
>CAYQLT010000031.1:12976-25452 GCA_964418425.1 uncultured Clostridia bacterium | reverse complement strand
AGCCGGCCGAGCTGCTCCACCATGGCCAGCAAGAGCGCCTCTTTGGGCACCGTCCCGCCGTCGCCGGAAGGCGGAGTGTGCAAGAGCGCAAGAGGTTGGGAGTCGTTGGGCATGGCGTCCCCCTTTCGGCCAGTCGACCCCCTCTGTTGCCCGCAGGGCTGGCCGGAGCGGGACGCGAAGCCCGGCAGAGCCCCTGCCCGTGCGAAACGCCGCATAGGGCCAGGTGGCGCTGCCCTGGCAACCCGGGCTGGCGAGCGCTTCCAGTGTACCTGGCAGCGGTTCTTCCTGCAATGGCCCCGCCCCGGTCCGGCCCACCGACGGATCGCCCCTGTCCGTACACAGCCCGGCTCCATCCGGGCGCCCGGCGTGCCGACACAAGAGGATGAAGAGGCCGGGGGCCCGGGGTTGCTGATACGGCATGTCCGCGGGGACAGGTCCTGACGCACCGGAGGCCGGCCGGGGCGGCAGCGAGGCCTGTCCGGATCGGCACGAAAGAGGACTGCCCGTGGCTGCAAACGATTCCCTCGGCCCCCACCCGGATCCCCGGCTTGAGGCCCAAACCTGGTTGGCCTTGCGGCTGGCCGCGGCCGCGGCGAGCCTGGCGCTGGCCGTGCTGGCAGAGCCCCGCGCGTGGCGGCAGGCTCTGCTGTGGGCGGCGGCGGTACTCGCGTGGAGCCTCATGGACGCCCGGAGGGGGCGCAAAGCGGCCACACCCGGCACGCGCCGCAGGAGCCGCCCTGCGCGACCGGGCGGCGCGGTGGCCGTGGACTTCATGCTCGCATCCGCGCTGCGGGGACTGCTTCCGCTCATCCCCAACGGCGCGGGCGTCTTTGTCCTGGTGTTCGCCGAGGCCGCCTGGCGGCTCGGGCGAGGCGCCGCGGTCGGCTTTGGGGTGGCAGCGGCCGCCTTTGAGGCCGCTCTGGCTCGGGTGCACCCTGCCCGGCCCGGGGACCTCGATGTCAACGAGGAGCTCTTCCGGGCCTCGCTTCTGGTGGTGCTGGCGTTGGGCACCGCTGTGGCAGTCGATCACGCCCGCCGGCGCTGGCAACACCTGCGCCAGTTGCCCGAACAGGCGCTGCTTGCCGCCACGGCAGCCATGGACAGCCGAGACGCCTACGCCAGTCCCCACGCGCAGCCCGTGGCCCTGCTGGCGGCTCGCGTGGCCCGGGCCATGGGCCTGGCCGAAGCCGAGGTGCAGTCCGTCTACTACGCGGCTCTGCTGCACGACCTGGGCAAACTGGTGGTTCCCGAGGTGATCCTGGCCAGGCCCGGCCCCCTGACCCCGGAGGAGTGGCGCGCGGTGCGGAGGTACCCCGCATGGGGAGCCGAGTTTGTGCAGAGACATCCCGGCCTGCGGCAGGTGGCCGAAGCGGTGCGCCACCACGGGGAGCACTGGGACGGCTCGGGCTATCCCGACGGGCTGGCCGGGGAGGCCATCCCCCTGCCGGCGCGCATCATCCGAGCGGCGGACGTCTACCTGGCCCTCTGCTCCAACCGGCCCTACCGGCCGGCTCTTTCCCCGTCGGCTGCACGGCAGGCGCTGCGGGAGATGGCCGGGCGCACCCTGGATCCCCGGGTGGTCGAGACGCTTTTGCGCATCGTGGCCGAAGATCAGCTGCCACAACCGGATGTCGCGGGGAGTGGCTCCCCATCGGGTCCCGCCGCGCATCGGGCAGGGGAGGAGACCGGGCAGGATGAGCGCCCGAGAACCCCGTAGCCTTCTTTCGGCTCCAGGCTTCTTTGGGCTCTTGTGACGGCCAGAAGGGCGGGCATCCGGGTGAACCCCAGCGGGAGCTGGCCACTGCGCGCACGGGCCGTGGTGGTGGGAGCCGGGGTGGTAGGGCTCAGCGTGGCCTACCACCTGGCCGAGCTGGGCGTGGCCGACGTGGTGGTGCTGGAACGGGAGCCCGCCGCGGGCAGTGGTTCCACGGGGCGCTGCGCAGGGGGCATCCGCATCCAGTTCTCCAGCGAGGTCAACGCCCGGCTCTCCGCCTGGAGCCTGGAGTTCCTCAAAACCTTCAAGACACGCACCGGGGTGGACCCCGGGCTTCGCCAGTACGGGTACCTGATCCTCACCCGGGATCCGGCGACGCTGGCCGAGTTTGAGGCGAATGTCGCCATGCAACGGGCTTTGGGCCTTCGTGTGCGCCTGGTCACGCCCGCCGAGGCGGGGGCCATCGTGCCGCAGCTTTACACGGCCGACCTGGCAGGGGGGACCTTTGGCCCCGACGACGGGTACGCCGATCCCCACAGCGTCGTGCAGGGGCTGGTGGCCGCGGTCCGGCGCATGGGCGTGCGGCTGTTCACCGACGCCGAGGTGGTCGGCCTGGAGGTGGCGGGCGGCCAGGTGCAGGCGGTTCGGGTGCAAGGGAGGGGTGGGACGGGCGACTGGTGCATCGAGACGACCTGCGTGGTGAACGCGGCAGGTCCGTGGGCGGCGGAAGTGGCCCGCATGGCCGGCGTGGAGCTTCCGGTGCGTCCTTTTCGGCGCATGGTGTTCGTGACGGAGCCCGTGGCGGACTTTGCGCCGGATCTGCCCATGGTGATCGACTTCGACACCGGCTTTTATGCCCGCCGCGAGGGGGACCGCCTGATCTTCGGGATGGCCAACGAGCGGGAAGGCCCCAGTTTCCGGACCGATGTCGATTGGTCTTTCTTGCCCGAGGTGCTCGAAAAGGGAGTCCACCGGCTTCCGAGCCTGGCGGAGGCCCGGGTGGCACGGGGATGGGCGGGGCTTTACGAGATGAGCCCCGACCACAACGCCATCGTGGGACGGGCGCCGGGCGTCAACGGGCTTTTTTTGGCCAACGGGTTCAGCGGCCACGGCTTTCAACAGGCGCCGGCGGTCGGGCGCGTGCTGGCGGAGATGATCCTGGGGCTTGCGCCCACCATCGACGTGTCGGCTCTGTCGCCGCAGCGCTTCCAGGCTGGCCGGCTCCACAGGGAGCGCCGGGTGATCTGACGGCTCGCCCCCGGTCCGAGCGTGAGGATGCTATACTCTGGCGGCGCGGTCTTCGGGCACGGCGCGGTCTTCGGGCATCACCGGTGAGAAACGGGAAAAAAGGAAATCGCCGCTCGCTTGTAGTAGCAATTACCGCTGCGGCTGGCATCGAATCGGGAGAGCCATGATGCTTTTGCACGTTACCAACCGGACGATGGTACCCGCCGCCTTCGTCGGCGCTGTGATGGTCCTGTCCATCCTGGTGGTGGCCGTCGGCGGCCTGGTGCGGGTGCTGGAGGCAGGGCTGGGTTGCCCGGACTGGCCGCTGTGCTATGGACAGGTTGTACCCCCGGGTTCCGGGCCTGCCGTCATCGAGTTCAGCCACCGGGTGGTGGCCGGCCTCTTCAGCCTCAGCGTGCTGTGGCTGGCGGTGGCCGCCTGGAGAGCACGGGGGGCCGGCTCGATGGTGGGACTGCAGGCCCAGGCCCGCATGGGGCTGGCCCGCCTGGCCGTCTGGGCGGCTGCGCTCATCGGCGTCCAGGTGGTGCTGGGAGGCCTCAACGTGCTCACCGAGCTGTCGCCCGAAGTGGGGGCCACCCACCTGGCCGTCGCGATGGTGCTGGTGGGGCTTTTGGCCGGTGCCACCGAGCTGGCCATGGCGGCTCATCGCGGCCTCCCTGCCAGCGGTCCGGCTTTTTCCGAGGCCCGCGCTCGCCTGCGGGCGGGATTGGTGGTCGCCGTCCTGGCGGTGGTTGTGGTGGTCGTCGGAGGGTACATGCGGGCCCGGGGAGCGTCGCTGGCCTGCACCGACTGGCCCCTGTGCCGGGGGCGTGTGCTGCCGGAGCTGGCGTGGCCGGTCCTTTTGCACTGGCTGCACCGGGTCACCGCGCTGGCCCTGGGCGTGGCGCTGGTAGTGGGGGCCTGGCGCTTTCGGGGCCGCTACGGCTGGGCTCTCGGGCTTTACGTTGTCCAGGCGGCTCTGGGAGCCCTGGGCGTGGTGTGGCTGCTCCCGCCGGCGGTACGGGTGGCCCACCTGACGGTTGCGGCCGTGCTGGTGGCGCTTGTGGCCAGCGAAGTGGCCCGGGGGTTCCTGGAGGTTCGGATTCGGTCCCGGCTGCCGGAACGCCCTGGGGCGTGAGCCCCGTTCCCATCGGGAAGGCTCTGCGGGCGTGGTAGCCGGCCGGAAGCTCGGCCCGTGACGGCTCGATCCCCTACGGAGAGGGACAGGGAAAAAGAGGTGTTGGACAGGTTGGTCTCGCGGGTAGCTCCCCAGGGCCATGTGGCCGTCGCCCGGGCCGGGGCCCGGTTTTCCGATTACCTTCAGCTGACCAAACCCGGGATCGTCAGCCTGATTCTGCTCACGGCCGCCGCCACGATGGCGGTCGCGGCCCGTTGGCCTGCCTCTGCGCCGGGGGCCGCGCCATGGCAGGCTTCCGGATTGGATCCATGGTTGTTGGCGGCGGTGATGGTGGGGCTTGGCCTGGCCAGTGCCGGGGGCGGGGTTCTCAACTGCTATATCGACCGGGACATTGACGCCGTGATGCGGCGTACCGCCAAACGGCCGATTCCCGCGGGCCGGGTGGGCGCCAGGCAGGCTCTCGCTTTGGGGCTTGCTCTCTCCGGGACGGGCCTGGCCATCATGGGGGCGTTCACCAACCTCCCCGCGGCCTTGTTGACCGTGGCCGGGCTGGGCATCTACGTGGGTGTCTACAGCCTGTGGCTCAAGCGGCGCACCGCGCAAAACATCGTCATCGGGGGGGCGGCCGGGGCATTGGGGCCGGTGATCGGCTGGGCGGCCGTGCGGGGTGACGTCTCCTGGCTGAGCCTGGTACTGTTTCTCATCATTTTCCTCTGGACCCCGCCCCACTTCTGGGCCCTGGCGCTTTTGGGCCAGGAGGATTACCGCCGCGCCGGGGTGCCCATGCTCCCTGTGGTGGCCGGCGAAGGGCCGACACGCCGGCAGATCCTGGTTTACACCGTCTTGCTCGCGCTGGTTTCGCTGCTGCCCCCCTGGCTCGGCGCGGCCGGCGCAACCTACCTCCTGGTGGCAGCGCTGGCAGGAGGGGCGTACGTGGTGAAGGCGGTGCGGGCCTACCGCCGGCCCAGCCGGGAGGGGGACCGCGGGCTGTTCCGGTACTCCATCTCCTACCTGGCGCTGGTTTTCACGGCTTTGGTGGTGTCGTCCCGGTTCGGGATCTGAGCAGGCAAGGCCCCCGTTTGGAGGCGGACTCCGGGCTGTCTCTGGCCGCCTCCACGGCGCCGGGGCGGTGGCCCTGGCGGGTCGAGGGACGGCCGCCCCAGGGGCGAACGGCGCTGCGCAAGCTCGGGAAGAGAGGGTCGAGGGATGCCTTCTTCGCATGAGCAGTCCGGGCCGGCTTTGATGCAGGCCGTCTTCACGGAACAGGCCCCCGCCCCGGTGGGGCCCTACTCCCAGGCCATTCGGGCCGGGGGCTTCATTTTCGTCGCAGGGCAGATACCCATCGATCCCCGCAGCGGGCAGGTGATCGAGGGGCCCATCGAGGTGCAGGCCCGCCAGGTCTTGGACAACGTGAAGGCGATCTTGGCGGCCGCCGGAGCCGAGATGCGGCACGTGGTGAAGGCGACCGTCTTCCTGCGCTCCATGGACGATTTCGCGGCGGTAAACGGAGTCTACGCGCAGTACTTTCCGGCTCCCCCGCCGGCCCGAAGCGCAGTCGAGGTCAGCCGCCTGCCCCGAGGGGTCGGGGTGGAGATCGAGGTGATCGCGCTCGACCCGAGAGCCCGGCCATAACCGGGGCACGGTCAAGCCGGCGGGTCACCTCGCGGCGGTTGTCCCGCCGCCTCCTGCACCTCCACCGGCTGGCCCCACGAGGCAAACTCCGGGCGATGGGTGAACAGCAGCACCTGGAAGTCCGCGGCCAGGGTGTCGATGACCGCCCGGATCGCCGCCAGGCGCTCCGAATCGCAGTTGAGGAAGGGGTCGTCGAAGACGAACGGCAGCCTCACCTGCCGATCCACCATGGCCGCCACGGCCAGCCGCAGCGCGATGAAGAGCTGGTCACGGGCCCCCTGGCTGAGCCAGGTGGGGGCATAGCTTTGTCCGTCAGGATCGCTCACACGGATCCGGAAATCGGGCTCCAGGATCACGCGCCGGCCTGGCCGGCGGCTGAAGCGGCTGAAGTAGGTGCTGGCCACCTCCTCCATCTGGAGACGAAACTCTCGATGGTAGTCGGCGGCCGCCTGCTCCAGGGCCCGGTACGCCTCGCCCACCGCCTGCGCCTCCTCTTCGGTCCGCCGAAGCTCCTCCCGGAGCCGGCAAAGCTCCAGCTCGGCGGCGGCCACGTTGAGGTAGGGCCCGCCTTCCAGGTACGCCTGCCGACGCACCAGGGACTGGCGCCGCTCGTCGGCCGCTGCCACCTCCTGCTCCATCTGTTTCACCTGTTCTTTCAGGCGCTCGTACTCTTGCTGCAGCACCGCAGCGCCCGGCACATCGTCGGGGTTCGGCAGCACCGGGAATTGGGCCCTGAGCGCCGCCATGGCTTCTTCTTCGTGGCGGATCAGCCGTTCGACCGACACCTGGCGGGCCTCCAGCTCCGCTACGCTCTGCACCCCGTGCCCTTCCAGGATCCCCCGAAGTTTCTCTCCGTCTTGCTGCCAGGCCGAGCGCAGGCGTTCGAACTCCTCGATGCGCTCTCGGGCCTTTTCCAGGTCACCTCCCGCCGCCTCCAGAAGAGCGCTCAACTCTTGCCGCCACCTGGCGGTGAGGTCGTGCCGCTCCGAAAGCTCCGCCTGCTGCCGCTGCCGGGCTTGCCGAAGGGATTGCAGCTCCAGGTCGAGGTCATGGAGCCTCTCGAGCAGCTGCTGGCATGCGGCCACCCGGGCGGATAGCTGCTGGGGGTCGGCTCGCTCGTCATACGGTGCGGTGAGCTGGCGCAGTTGCTCCACCTCCTGCCACAGCCGCTGCAGCACCGTGGCGCCGGTCCCGTCCGGTTGGTGCAGGCGAGCCAGCTCCCCTTCCACCTCCTGCAGGCGGTGCGCGATCTGTTCAAACTCCCGGGCCGATAGCTCAACCCGCTGCCAGAACCCATCCCCCAGGCGCCGCACCAGATCCCCCAGTTCCCCCAGGGTGCCCAGCGGCAAAGCCCCGCTCTCCCAGTTCAGGGAACGAGCGGCCAGACGCATCCACTCGGCCAGCCCCTCCAGGGAGGCCGGCACCGGCACCGAAGCCACGTCGGCCAGCTCCGCCACCCGAACCGGCTCTGCGTCGCCCTCGTCCGGCCCGACCCCCAGCTCCCGCAGCAGTTCGGCGATCTCCCTATCCACCGCCGCCAGCCGGGCTCGCAGGGCTTCCCATCCGGCCATCGCGCCGGCCATGCCGTCGCCGAACCGTCGCCGAAAGGGCTCCACCCGGTTTTCCAGTTCTTCCAACGAACCTTCCAACGCCTGCAGTCGCCGGCGCAGCTGGGCCAGGGCCGTGTCTGAGACGCCGCCCGCCTGCAGTTCCTTCTCCCGCCGCGCCAGCTGCTCTCGCTCCCGCTGGTACCAACGGGCCCGTTCCACCAAGGCCACCAGGCCACCCGGGTCGGCGGCCCACGGCCCACGAGCTGTCCGTTCTCCGTCCGCCTTCAGGCCGGCGAGAGCCTGTGCCACCCGACCCGCGCGGCGCCGGGCCCGCCTTGCCCCGCCGGCCCCCAGGAGCACCCCGACCACCATGGCAGCGGCGCCCGGTACGGCCCATGCGCGCGGCCCCGCGCCTGCGCCCGGCCCCACCCCCAGCGCGAAAGCCACCAGGAGTGCGGCGGCCGCACCCGCCAGTGCCCACGCCGCCGTCTGCACCCTGCCCGCCAGGCGAAGGCGGGGAAGGGCGGACTCTCCCCATGCCCGCAGCCGGCGGCTCGCTGTCGCCAGCCGGCCGCTGCGGGCCGCCCACAGCTGGCACTGCTCCAGAAACGAGACCGCATCCATGCCTGCCCTTGCCCCGAGCCGCCTTTCCACCTCCCGCACGTCCGCGTACGCCTTTTCGAGCGCGGCTCGATCCTGCTGGAGCTGGGCCAGCAGCCAGTGGATGCGTTCGGACTCTGCCCGCACCGAGCGCACCTGCTCCCGCAGGGTCTCCCGCCGAAGCTGGTAGTGCCGCACCGCCTCAAGCACCTCGGGGGAGGCCTCTTCAAAGCAGGCGTAGTCCGACAACAGGCGCAGCCGGGTCGCCTCACGCTCGGCGTAGAGGCTCTGCAGGCGCTCCCACCGTTTCGCAAGCCACCCCGCCTGCTCCCGCCGGTGGGGGATCTCCAGGGCCGGCCTGGATCCCCGGGCCGCCCAGGCTGCCAGCGGCCCCAGCGAGCGCCGAAGCTGCTCCTGCTGGGCCCCAAGCTCCTGCTCCCTGGCCTGCAGTCCTCGCCACTCCTCCCAGCGCCTGCACAGAAACTCATGGCGGGCCGGAAGCTCGGCCAGGTCGTTTCGTCCCGCCAGGTCCTGGAACTCTGCGGCCATCCGCTCCCGCAGGCGGGCGGCCTCCTGCTCCAGCTCCTGTTCCCGCTCGGCCGTCTGCGCCAGCTCCCCCTCCAGGCGCTCCAGCTCCACCCGCTGGGCGGCGAGCTGCTGCAGACGTTCTCGAGCCTGCGGCCCCGCCTGGCGGACGTCGTCAAACTCTCGCTCCAGGCGCTCCCGAGCGGATGCGATGCGAAGTTCAAGCTCCAGCGCCTGCCGAAGGGCCGAGCGCAGCTGCGCCTGCCTGTGCAGCTGCTCGTCCCGCCGCCGACGATGCTCCAGCCATTCCTTCCAGGCCTCAAGGAGCCGGCCGTGGCGGCGCCCCGATTCCCGAAGCTCCCGAAGCTCGGCCTCCACCTGCGCCAGTTCCTGTTTGACGGGCGCGTGCGCGTCCAGCCTTTCGCGCGCCTGCTGAAGCTGCCGCTCCAGCTCCTCGATACGAACCTTGAGCTGCTCCTGCCTTTGGGGAGTCCGTCCGGGCCGCGGCGTAAGCCCCAGCTGGTGGGTCTGGGTGGTGAGCGATTTGGCTCGCTCCACCAGCCACCTCCGGGCAGTCTCCAGCCCCGCCGTCCCCGCTCCGGTGATCAGTTCCTGCACCGCGGCGTCGATCTGGTGGGCCTCCGGAAGTCGCTGGGTGATGCAGAACGTCCCTTCAAACAGCTCTGCCGACGGGATGCCCAGCACCCGGGCCAGAACCTGCTCGAAGGGTTCGGCCGTGCGGCTTCCCCCCGGCCGGTGAACCCCCCGGAAATGCTGGCTCCACCCGCCGCTACCCCGTCCCCGAGTGGCACCGGGCGGCTGCAAGGCATCCTCGGGCAGCGTGCCGTCGGCCGGCCGGCTTCGCAACACGACCCGGGAAGATTCAAATTCCCGGTAGAGTTGAAACAGTTGCCCGCCCGATTCAAAGACGGCCACACCGTCAAAAAACGGCTCCCCGTACCAGCAACGATATCGCTCGCTGCCCCCAAGCCAGGTTTTCCTGCCGCCCTCCGCCGCCACGTAACGAAAGCCGAACCAGACCGACTCAAGCCCGGCCACCAGGGTGGACTTTCCCCACTCGTTGGGCCGAACCAGCACACACACCCCGGGGCCGAAGCGGGCCGTCACCTGCGAAAACCGCCCGAACCCCCTCAGCACCAGCGCCCGAAGCACCACCCGGTTCATGAGGCGGCCTCCAGAGCGTGGAGCCCCAGCTTCAAGGCTCGTTGCAGCCGCCGGCGGGCCCCTTCGTCCGACGCCTGCAGAATCTGTTGTCGCATGCGACGCACGAAGAGGCCCCGGACCGTGGGTTCGGCGGCCAGGCGCGACAGGTACTCCTCGCTCACCGTCTCCGTCTCGTCCACCACATCCAGGTAAAAGCAGACGGGCGCCAGCCGGGCGTGCAAGGCATCAGCCGCGAGGGCGAAGGAGGCCACCCCGTGCAGCCTCACCCTGGCCAGAGCAGGCGGCTCTCCAGAGGGCGCGACCCGGCCGGCCAGCCAGACCGCCAGCTCGTCGAGGCTGGCAAACGGCCCGACGTCCACCTCCAGCACCCGTACCGGTCTGCGTGCAGCCGGTACCCGTTCCACGATGGCGCCCCCGTCCCCCAGGGTCACCACGGTGAAAAACCCGACCCCCGGGTCGTCGAAGCCCTTGGCATCCACAGCCCCGCAGTAGGCCGCCGTCGTGCGCCCCACCCGGTACTGGCGGTGCTGGTGGATGTGGCCCAGCGCGACGTAGTCGTAACCGGCTTGGGCCAGCGCATCCAGCCGAAGGGGCAGACTCCGATCCGGCAGGGCCGTCAGCTCGCCGGGCCCTTCCGGCAGGATCAGCGTCCCGTGAAACACACCGATATGCCACCCGTCCCGGGCCGCCCGGGCGGGGAACGCGTCCAGCGGGGGCCACGCTCGGGTGACGCCCCCGGTGTAGGCGGCGCCGTAGAGGTAGACCCGCTGGCCGCCCACCTCGATGGGCCCCACCCCATCGGGGTTGGGGTGCGTGATGAGAATGCCGGGCCAGCGGGTGCCCAGGGTCTGGTAGACGCTTTGAGGATAGGTCAGCTCGTCGTGGTTGCCCGGCACCGTCACCACGGCGATCCCGGCCTCAACCAGGCGGCCCAGCTCCTCCAGAACCGTGGAGACCAGCGCCTGCGGGGGGTCGTAATGTTCGAAGAGATCCCCGGCGATGACCACCATGCCGATGCCATGGGAGGGCTGTAAGGCCAGCCGGCATGCCTCGGCCAGGCGGGCCTCCCGCTCCGCCCGCCACACCGCCCGAAGCTCAGGCGGCAAAAAGTCAGGATTCCAACCAAGATGCAGGTCCGCGAGGTGCAAGATCCGAAGCGCCACCACACACCCGCCCCCCGCCGCATCCGCACCCATTCGCCCCGCCGGACGGGACTCCTGCCCGGTCCCGCAGGACCCTTCCTGCCCCACCTGCGAGAACGAGAAGACGAAGGGTGCCTACGAGCGAGCGGCCGGCCGAGAGTCCCCCGGGCCGCCTGCGAGGAGCCCGGAACGGCCCCGCCGAACTGCACCCCCGTGAAAACCAGACGTTCGCGGGGGCGTTTCGGCTTGCAGTTCAGCCGGGCAGCAGTCTCCGTCTGCGTCGCGGCCCTGACGGTGGTGGGGTCAGCCTTGGCAGCCGGAGCCGACACGGCCGTCGGGCTCACCCAGCGGCCACAAGCGGCCCCGACCACCCGGCCCCAGGGCGTGCCCCCCGGCGACGACGAGACCCTCCTCCAGCAGGTGCTCGCCGAGGCCCGGCGCACCACCCGCCTGGTGGAGCGGCGCGCCAGGGTGCGACAGGTCTTCGAGGTGTCAGCCTTTGGTCGCCTCTACCGGTTCTCCGCCCTGGTGAGCAAAGAGAGCGACCGGATCGTGGTGGAGGCCGAGGACGCCCCCTGGTTCATCCCCAAACGCCTGCAGCTGGCCCTGGTCGAGGCGGCCGAGCTGCTGGACGCCTACCAGGTCTCCCTGGCGGGCCAGACGTTCCTGGCCTCGGGAGAACCGGCCTGGGTGGTGGAGGCGCACCCCCGGCCAGGGCAGCCGGGGGCCCGCCGGGTGCGGCTGTGGGTGGAGCAGGGCAGCGGCCTGGTGACGCACCTGGAGCTGAGCTACCCGTGGGGAACCCTGGTCATCGACCAGACGTACCGCCAGGTGGGCCCGTATACGGTTTTGGACCTCCAGGAGGTGCTGCTGAAGCCCCTCGGGATCCGGATACGGGTCGCATACCGGGACTACTGGTTTGAACCGCCCGCCTCCTGACCCACCTGTCCTCCGGCCATTTCGTCGGCCAGGGCAAACAACGCGGAGTGGTCCCAGTCGCCCCGGCCCCTGGCCACCAGCGTCCCCAGGAGCTGGTCCACCAGCGCCGTCGCCACCAGGGGTACCCCCAGCGCCCGTCCCGTGGAGAGCGCGATGCCCAGATCCTTGCGGTGAAGTCTGGCCTTGAACCCCGGACGGAAGTTGCGTTCCAGCATGCGCTGGCCGTGCACCTCCAGGATCCGGCTGCCCGCAAAGCCCCCCAGCAGGGCCTCCCGCACCCGCCCCGGGTCGACCCCGGCTCTGGCGGCCAGGTTGAGGGCCTCGCTCACCGCCTGGATGGTGATGCCCACCACCACCTGGTTGCAGGCCTTGGCCACCTGCCCCGCGCCGCTCTCCCCGATGTAGACGATGTTGCGACCCATGGCCTCAAAGATGGGCCGGCACGCTTCGAACACCTCGGGTGCGCCGCCCACCATGATGGAAAGCGTCCCCTCGATGGCGCCCCGCTCGCCGCCGCTGACGGGGGCGTCCAGCATGTGGATCCCCTGCCGCCCCAGCTCGGCGGCCAGCTCGCGGGTGACCATGGGGGAGATGGTGCTCATATCGATGAGGACGCCGCCCGCCGCCAGGCCCTCCCGAACCCCGGAGGGCCCCATTACCACCTGCTGTACATCCGGCGAGTCCGGAAGCATGGTGATGACCACGTCAGCCCCGGTGGCCGCCTCCTTGGGGGAGGAGGTGGCGACAGCGCCCCGCTCGGCCAGCGCCTCCACCGCAGGTCGGCTTCGGTTGTGAACCCTCAGCCGGTATCCGGCTTTGAGCAG
>CAYQLT010000031.1:10700-12876 GCA_964418425.1 uncultured Clostridia bacterium | reverse complement strand
CCACCGCAGGTCGGCTTCGGTTGTGAACCCTCAGCCGGTATCCGGCTTTGAGCAGATTGAGGGCCATGGGGCGGCCCATGATGCCGAGGCCGATGAAACCGATGGTGGTCTTGCCCGGTTCCGCTCGCTTGACGCTCAACAGGGATCCCTCCCGCTGTGATATGCCACGACGGGCTCCGGCACGGGATGACGCAGGGCCTGTCGCTCAGGGTGAGGCAGGGGGTTGGCCGGACGCGCCCGCACCCGATAGGACCGCTGCGGCCAGCCGCTGCCGGCCGCCATCCTCGGCCGCCCGGCTCGCCTGCGCCAGCAGCTCCACCAGGTGCGCCACCCGTACCTGGGAGCCTTCCCGGCCCAGCCCCAAGGCGATCTGCACCATGCACCCGATGTTGCCCGTCACCACCAGTTCGGCTCCGCTGGCGGCGATGGTGTGCACCTTCCGGCGCCCAAGCTCCCGCGAGATGTCCGGATGTTCGATGTTGTAAGTACCCGCCGAGCCGCAGCAGATGTCCGGCTCCGCCAGTTCCACCAGCTCCAGGTTTTCCACCTGGCTCAACAGGCGGCGGGGCGGCTGGCGGATCCCCTGGGCGTGGGCCAGGTGGCAGGCGTCCTGGTAGGCCACCCGGGTCGGGTGGGGCAGGCGGGCCGGGGGCAGGTCCCCCAAAGCCGCCAGGTACTCGCTCACGTCCCGAACCCGCTCGGCAAAGGCGCGGGCCCCGGCCTCATCGGGCTGGCCGGCGAACAACAGCGGGTACTCCTTCATGGCCGACCCGCAGCCGGCTGCCGTGGTCACGATGGCGTCCACGGAAGCGGGGTCAAATACCTGCAGGTTGCGGCGGGCAAGGCGGCGGGCCATCTCCAGAAGCCCGGCGTGCATGGCCAGGGCCCCGCAGCACCCCTGGGCGGCCGGCACCACCACCTCGACGCCGCACCGGTTGAGCAGCTCGACCGCGGCCAGGTTGATGGCCGGTGCCAGCACCTGCTGCACGCAACCGGCCAGCAAGGCGACCCTCCCCCTGGGGCGGCCGGAGGGGCGATACACTCCCGACAGCCGCTGCGGCGGCGGCAACGCCGCAGGCAAGAGCTCGGCGGCGCGGCGAAGCCGTGCCGGAACCAGACCCCCCAACCGCCGGGCCAGCCGCCCGGCCCGAGCCGCCACCCGAAAGCGGCCCGGATAGGAGAGCACCTCCATGAGGGCCAGGGTGAACAGGCGCCTGCCGGGGCGGCCGGGCGGCCGCCCGACCCACATGCGGTGCCGGAACCCCGTGATGAGGTGGTCGTAGCGTACCCCCGAAGGGCAGGCGCTGACGCACGAGAGGCACCCCAGGCAGCGGGAGACCGCCTCGGCCGCTTCACCCTGCTCCGCAAGCTGGCCTTCCAGCATCCCCTTCATCAGGTAGATGCGGCCCCGTGGCGAATCCAGCTCTTCGCCCAACACCAGGTAGGTCGGGCAGGTGGCCAGGCAAAAGCCGCAGTGCACGCACGCCTGGATCGCCGCGCCCATCCGTCCTCCCAGGGGCCCCATCCGATCCACCGGCACCCGATGCTGCATGGGCGCTCACTGCCTCCTCCGTCTCGCCTCAGCCTCCGAAGCGCCCTTCGGGATCCAGGGCCGCCTTCACCTTCTGCCAGAACCCGGCGCCTGCGATCCCCGCCAGCCACACCCGGGACGGCGGCGCTCCCCGCAGCACCACGGCAGCCGCTCCCAGCCCGCTCAGGCGGCCGGCCAGCCCATCCCAATCGGGGCTTTCGTGGAAGTGCGCCCACGCCAGATGCCCGCCCAGGCTGTAATGACGCCCTGCGCCCGCCGCCGCCAGCACGCTGTCCAGCTCCACCAGCCGAGTAGGAAGGGTGTGAAGCCGGACCACCGCCGCCGCATCGGCCCCGATCCACGCCAGGTCCCTCAGGCGCCGCCACAGCGCCGCCTCCGCCTGCCCCTCCAGAAGCTGGCCGCGGCGGCCCACCCGCTGCTGGATCCGGGCAAGCCAGGGGGCCATGGCGGCAGCCGGCCCGCCGACCCGCACGGCCAGCATCCAGCCCCTCTCGGCCGCCGGGACCTGCGCGCCACCCGGCAGCTCTTGCGTCACCGCCGACCAGCTGCTTGCGGCCGCCAGTTCCACAGCATGGGGTTCCAGGGGGCTGTGCAAAAGGGCCCGAGCGGCCTGGGCTGCCGGGG
>CAYQLT010000031.1:6745-10600 GCA_964418425.1 uncultured Clostridia bacterium | reverse complement strand
GCATGGGGTTCCAGGGGGCTGTGCAAAAGGGCCCGAGCGGCCTGGGCTGCCGGGGCCAGTTCCTCGAAGGGCAGGCATACCGTGGCAAACGCTTCGGGCCGGGGGAACACCTTGAAGGTAACCTCGACGATGAACCCCATCCGGCCGAGGCTTCCGCAGAGGAACTTGGGCAGGTCGAAGCCGGCGGCGTTCTTCACCACCCGACCTCCACCCCGCACCAGCTCTCCCCGGCCGTCTATGAAACGAACCCCCAGGATGAAGTCCCTCACCCCGCCGAACCGCAACCGGCAGGGGCCTGCGATGCCCGACGCCACCACTCCCCCCAGGGTGGCGCCGGCCTCCACGAACGGCGGGTCGAAGGGAAGGTACTGCTGGTGCGCCGCCAGAAGCTCCTGAACTTGGGCGACGGGCGTTCCGGCCAGGGCCGTGAAGGTGAACTCGGCGGGGTCGTACTCCACGATTCCGGACAGCCCGGCGCTCTCCACCACCGCCGCGCCGTCGCCACAGTCCGCCAGGCCCCACTTGGTGCCCCCACCCCGGGGCACCACCCGCGGCAGGCTTCGCACCACCTCGCGGGCCTCCTGCACGCTGCCCGGCCGGATCACCCCGGATGCACCCTGCGCCACGTGTCAGTGGACCCCCGCTGGCGAGTGCGCTGCGGCGGACTGCTGCCGGGCGCCCGCCGGATCGGTCACGAGCATCTTCCCCCGGTTGGCGATCTCGGTGGGGTCCAGTGCCAGACGGATGCGGCGCATGGCCTCCACGTCCGCCGGCTCGAACATCTCCGTCAGGTACTGGCGCTTCTCCAGCCCGACCCCGTGCTCGCCGGTGATGGAACCCCCCAGCCGGATGCACAGGCGCAGGATCTCGCCGGCCAGGGCTTCCGCCCTCTCCCGGGCCTCGGGCTCCCGGCCGTCATATAAGATGAGCGGGTGCAGATTGCCGTCGCCGGCGTGAAACACATTGGCCACCCGGATGCCGTACGCCGCCGACAGCCGCTCAATCTCACCCAGCACCCTGCCCAGCCGGGTGCGGGGCACCACGCCGTCCTGCACCAGGTAGTCGGGGCTGAGCCGACCCACCGCGGAGAACGCTCCCTTGCGTCCCTTCCAGATGCGCATCCGGTCCTCCGCATCCCGGGCCACCCGAACCTCCTGCGCCCCGGAATGCCGGATGACCCCCAAAAGCCGCTCGAAGTCGGCCTCCACCTCCTCGCGGGGCCCATCCAGCTCCACGATGAGCAGCGCCTGCGCCCCGGCGGGATATCCCGCCTGCACCGCCGCCTCCGCCGCCTCGATGGCCAGGCGATCCATGATCTCCAGCGCGGCCGGAAGCAGCCCGCTTTGCACCACCGAGGCGACGGCCTCACCGGCCTGCTCCAGGCTGGCGTAGGCCGCCAGCACGGTCTTCACCGCCTCGGGCTTGGGCAGCAGGCGCACGGTGATCTCCACCGCGATCCCCATCAGCCCCTCCGAGCCCACGAACAGCCCCGGCAGATCCGGCCCCGCCACCTCCAGGGTGCCGCTGCCCAGCTGCTCCACCTCGCCGTCCGGCAGCACCACCTTCAGGCCCAGCACGTGGTTGGACGTCATCCCGTACTTGAGGCAGTGCGCCCCCCCGGAGTTGAAGGCCACGTTGCCCCCCACGGTGCAGATGACCTGGCTCGACGGGTCCGGCGCATAGTAAAGCCCGTACGGCTCGGCCGCCCGGGAGACCTGCGCGTTGATGACGCCCGGTTGCACCACGGCCCGCAGGTTCTCGGCATCCAGCTCCAGGATGCGGTTCATCCGGTTGAGCGCCAGCACCACCCCACCCGGCACGGGCACCGACCCGCCCGACAGGCTCGTGCCGCTTCCCCGGGCCACGAACGGGATTCCCAGCCGCCGGCACAGCTTCACCGTGGCCACCACCTGTTCGGTGGTGGTGGGGAAGACCACGACCGCCGGGCGCTGGCGCACCGCGGTGAGCCCGTCGCACTCGTAGGCACTCAGGGCGGCCTCTTCGGCCAGCCAGGCCCCCTTGGGGTAGATGCGGGCAAGCTCCTGGACCCACTCCACCGCCTGCGTCCCCCCCCCCACGGCCCGCCGGCCGGCGCCGCGTCAGGATGGCCCCCCATTTCGTTCAGCGGGCGGCCGCCACCTCTGCGGGCTGTTGCTCGGGCAACTCCTCCACAGGTTCGAACTCCCGGATCTGGTCCAGCGCGGGCCCCATGGCCGCATCGGCCTCCCGCTCGATGAGCACCTCCACCAGGGCGGGCCGGCGGGCACGCTCGGACTCCCGCACCGCCCACTCGAAGGCCTCCCGCAGCTCCTCCGGCCGCTCCACTCGCCGCCCCAGGGCCCCCATCCCTTCCATCACCTTCACGTGATCCATCCCGTACCCGCCGTCGTACGAGATGTCCACCGCGAAGTTCATCCCGTACTGGTATTTCTGCGGCTGGCGGATCAGACCCAGGTAGCCGTTGTTGAGCATGATGAGCACGTAGGGGACCCGGTACTGCACGGCCACGGCCACTTCCTCCATCAGAAACTGGAAGGAGTAGTCCCCCACCACACCCACCACCTGCAGGTCCGGCCGGGCCAGCTTCGCTCCCAGGCACGCCGGCACCTCCCAGCCCAGCGGCCCCGCCTGCCCGCAGACCAGGTAGTGGCGCGGCTTGTAGACCTGCTGGAACTGGCCTGACCAGATCTGGTACAGCCCGATGGCGGTGACGAAGAGGGTGTCGGGCCCGAAATACTCGTTGATGGCGGCAAACACCCGGGGGGGCTTGATGGGCACGTGATCGAAGTCCATCTTGCGCCGCAACCGCCGTCTAAGCTCCTGCACACGCCGCACCCAGGCCGACGGCGGCCGGGGGGCGGTCCGGCGGCGTGCGGCCTCCAGAAGGGCCTCCAGGGCCAGCCTGGCGTCCGCCACGATTCCCAGGTCGGGTCCGAAGATGCGCCCGATCTGGGTCGGCTCGATGTCGATGTGGATGAACTTGCGGGAGCCCCTGTAGACGTCCAGCGCGCCCGTGTGCCGCTCGGCGAACCGAGCGCCCACCGCCAGCACCAGATCCGACTCCAGGAAGGCCCGGTTGCCGGCCAGGGTCTGGGTCTGGATGCCGGCCAGGCCGACGTACAGCGGGTGGTCGGCCGGGATGCTCCCCCACCCCATCAGGGTGGGGATGACGGGCACCTGCAGGTATTCGGCCAGGGCGACCAGCGCATCGGACGCATCGGCCAGGATTACGCCGCCTCCCGCCAGCAGTATGGGCCGCTCGGCGGCCAGCAGCATGTCCAGGGCCTTCTCGATGGCCCGCGGGTTGGGCCCGGGACGGTGGACGGGAAGCGGGCCGTCCACCTCTGGGTCGTACTCGATCTCCGCCCGCTGCACGTCCAGGGGGAGGTCGATGTGAACGGGGCCGGGCCGCCCCTCCCGCATCACCCGGAACGCCTCCCGGAAGACCCACGGGAGCTGGGCCGCCTCCCGCACGAGATAGCTCTTCTTGACCACCGGCCGGACGATCTCGGCGATGTCCACAGCCTGGAAACCTTCCTTGTGCAGCATCGAGGTGGGCGCCTGGCCCGTGATGGTGAGGATGGGGATGGAGTCCGCCCAGGCCGTGTACAGCCCCGTCACCATGTTGGTGCCGGCCGGCCCCGACGTACCGACGGCCACCCCCACCCGCCCCGATGCCCGGGCATAGCCGTCGGCCGCGTGGGTGGCCCCCTCTTCGTGGCGCATGGTCAGGTGGCGGATGGAGCTGAACTGAAGGGCCTTGTAAAAGGGTAAGATGGCGGCTCCCGGGATGCCGAAGATCACCTGGACCCCTTCCGACTCCAGAACCTTGATGACCGCCTCCATGGCCGGCAT
>CAYQLT010000031.1:4191-6645 GCA_964418425.1 uncultured Clostridia bacterium | reverse complement strand
GGGAAGGTCAGAAGGGCCGGGGCGGGCAGGCTCGAAGTAAACCCTTCACTGCCGGGTTGCGCCCCGGCAGACTGCCGAAAGGAGAGCCCGATGGCCACAGGAGTTCACCGCCGGCGCGGTCGCACCCGCACCCGCACCCAGGTCGAGAGCGTCCGGGCTTTGGATCGGGGCCTGGCCATCCTCGAGGCCCTGGCCCGGGAGGGCGAGCTTTCCCTGACCCAGCTTGCCGAGCGGGTCAGCCTTCCCAACAGCACGACGTACCGTCTCCTGGAAACCCTTCGCAAGCGGGGCTTCGCCACCCAGTCCGAGCAGACCGGGCTGTACCGGGTGGGCATACGGGCGCTGGAGGTGGGCGGTTCGTTTGCGGTTCGCCTCCGCCTGCACGAGGTGGCCTTGCCGGCCATGAAAGCCCTGGTGGACGAGGTCAACGAGACGGTCAACCTGGCGGTGCTGGACGGGCGCGAAGCCGTCTACGTGGGTCAGGTGGAAGGGCGCCAGTTGGTGCGGATGTTCACCCAGATCGGGGCCCGCACGCCCCTGTACTGCACGGGCGTGGGCAAGGTGCTTCTCGCATGGCGCAGCTCCGAAGAGGTTCGAAACCTTCTGGGGGAGGGGCCGTACCGCTCCTACACGCCCCGTACCATCACCCGCCTCGAGCCGCTTCTGGAGGAGCTGGCCCGGGTGCGGGAAGCCGGGTATGCCGTGGACAACGAGGAGCGGGAGGTGGGCGTGCGCTGTGTGGCCGCCCCCATCCGGGACCTGTCCGGCCAGGTGGTGGCGGCCCTGAGCCTGTCGGCTCCGGCCTCGCGGCTGCCCGATGAGCGCGTCCGAGCCCTGGCGGGGCGGGTGCAGGCCGCCGCTCGCCAGATATCCGCCTGGCTCGGGTACCCGGCAGGAAACGACGGGGCGTAGGCGGGCTGCGGCCAGGCCCGAGTTTGCAACGCCGGGCGTGGGCGGGCTGCGGCCAGGCTGGGGTTTGCAACACCGGACGGTGGTTGACTTTGCCAGGCGGCCGGGCCAGGGGGGTGCGGCTATTTTTTCTCCGCACGGGAAACGATTCTGCGTATTGACAACGGCGGGGTCCACGGGTACCATCGGCTTAACCGCTTTCAGCAGCGCTGCATTCGTGCCCGGGAGGTGGCCGCTTTGGAGCAGGAGACGACTGCGGGGATCTCCCGTCGTGACCTCGTGAAGACCGCCGCCGCCGGACTGGTGGCCAGTACCTTCCTGGCTCCCAGGGTGATGGCGGCGACGGCGCCCCGGTTTCGGTGGAGGATCCAGACGGCCTGGGATGCGGGGACCGTGGGGTACACCCTGTTCCAGCAGTTTTGCGAACGGGTGCGTGAGCTGTCCGAGGGTCGCCTGGAGCTTACCCCCTTCCCCGCCGGTGCGGTGGTCGGCACCTTCGACATGTTCGAGGCGGTGCGCACGGGCGTACTGGACGCCATGCACGTGTTCACCCTCTACTGGGCGGGCAAGATGCCGGTGACGGGCTTCTTGAGTTCCTATGCCCTGGGGCTGGACCGGCCCGACCAGTGGGAGGTCTGGTACTACGGGCTCGGCGGGCTGGAGCTGGCGCGGCGGGCGTTCGCCGAGCAGGGCCTGTTCTACGTGGGACCCATCCAGCACGACTACAACCTCATCCACTCCAAGGTGCCCATCCGCAGCTTCGAGGACTTCAAGGGCAAGAAGATACGGTTTCCCGGCGGCATGATCGGGGATGTCTTCACGGCCGCCGGCGTCTCCACCGTGCTCCTTCCCGGTGGAGAGGTGTACCCGGCCCTCGAGCGCGGGGTCATCGACGCGGCCGACTTCGTCGGGCCGGCGGTGAACTACAACCTGGGCTTCCACCAGGTCACCAAGTACATCATCCTCGGGCCGCCCAGCACCCCAGCCATCCACCAGTCCGTCGACCTCATGGATGTGACGGTCAACATGCGGCGGTGGAACGCCTTGCCGAAAGAGCTGCAGGAGCTCCTCATCGCCGCCGTGCACGAGCACTCCTGGCTGCATTATGCGGGGATACAAAAGGCAAACCTGGAGGCCTGGGAGAAGTTCCGGAGGGCCGGGACCGAGATCATCCGCCTCTCGGAGGAGGATGTCCGCAAGTTCCGTAAGATCGCCATCGACGTCTGGTTCAACTGGGCCAACAAGGACAACTACTCCAGGGAGGCCTTCCGCAGCCAGCTGGCCTACATGAAGGAGCTGGGCTACGTGAGCGACGACGACCTGCGCGGCCGCAGCGTGTGAGGTCCGGGCCGGGCGGCCCCTGCCGGCAGCCGGCGCAGGGGCCGCCCCCGACCCTCACCAAGCCACTCGGGGCCGACCGACGGTCGGTTCCCGCACCCGGGAGGGCATCATGGCCAGGCTGCTCAGATGGGCCGACCGCCTCAGCGAATGGAGCGGGCGGCTCTTCGCATGGATCACCCTGGCGTCCGTGTTGATCCTGACCTA
>CAYQLT010000031.1:0-4091 GCA_964418425.1 uncultured Clostridia bacterium | reverse complement strand
GCCAAGTTCATCCGTGACCTCCACCTGGCGGTGACGGGCCGCGAACTGGTGGAAGAGGGCGCCAAGACCTTTGCGCCGATGCCTGCGCCGGCAGCGGCCGACTCCGCCGGGCCATCCGAGCGCACCGGGGCGCCTGTGCCCGCTGCCTATCAGGTACTGAAGGGAGAGGACGCCTGATGGGGGTGGAAGCCCTCACCCTGGTGATGTTCGGAGGCCTGCTCCTGCTTTTGGTCACAGGGCTTCCCCTGGCCTTTGTGACAGGCGGGATCGCGACGGCGCTCATCGCCTGGCAATGGAGCCCCGACGCCCTCTCCCTGATCGCCCAGCGGGCCTGGGGCCAGATGTCCAACTACCTGCTGGCGGCCATCCCCCTTTTCATCTTCATGGCCTCCATGCTGGAGCGTGCCGGGCTCATCGAGGAGATTTTCGAGGTGGCGTACAAGTGGGTGGGCCGGGTGCCCGGCGGCCTGGCCATGGCCACCGTCCTGGCCTCCACCGTGCTGGCAGCCATGGTGGGGGTTATCGGGGCGTCCGTGGTCACCATGGGTCTCATCGCGATGCCCGCCATGCTCCGGCGTGGTTACAGCCCCACCTTGAGCATCGGCACCGTGATGGCCGGGGGGACGCTGGGCATCCTGATCCCCCCCAGCGTACTGGCCATCGTGTACGCGCTGCTCGCCAACCAGTCCGTGGGGGAGCTTTACATCGGCTCCATCCTGCCAGGCCTGCTGCTGGCGGGGCTTTACAGCCTGTTCGTGATGGCATCGGCCCTGATCCGCCCCGAAACAGCCCCCCGCCTCAGCAGGGAGGAGGTTCCCAGCCTGCGAGAGCGCCTGCGGCTGTTGAAGGGGATCTGGGCGCCGGTGCTCCTCATCTTCCTGGTGCTGGGCACCATTTTCATGGGGATAGCCGCTCCCACCGAGGCGGCCGCCGTCGGTGCCTCGGGCGCCATCCTGGTGGCAGCCCTGCACCGCAAGCTCTCCTGGAAAACCCTGCGCGAGGCCCTGGAGCAGACGGCCCGCTCCACGGCCATGGTGATGTGGATCATCTTCGGCGCCAGTGTCTTCGTGGCTTTCTACGTGGCCTCCGGCGGCGACATGTTCGTACGGGACCTGCTGATGGGAACGGGCCTGGGGCCCGTGGGCATCCTGGTGGTGATGAACCTCATCCTGCTGGTGCTGGGCATGTTTTTGGACTGGGTGGGCATCCTCTATCTGGCCGTGCCCATCTTCCTGCCCATCATCCATGAGCTCGGGTTTGACCCGCTGTGGTTTGGCGTGCTGTACCTGGTCAACATGCAGGTGTCCTTCCTCAGTCCACCTTTCGGCTACGCGCTTTTCTACGTGCGGGGCATCGCCCCGGACGTGAGCATGGGCGCCATCTACCGGGCCGCTTTGCCCTTTGTGGCCCTTCAGCTCATCGGCCTGCTCCTGGTGGGCATCTTCCCGGGTCTGGCCACCTGGCTTCCCCGTCTGGTCTATGGCCGTTAGTCCACGCCCTGCGGTTGACCGCCCCGGGATGGGTCGGCTAGAGTCAAGATCGGACGGGAAGAAAACCGGCAAGCGGCCCCCTTACGTGGTTTGGGCCCTCCTGGAGGCCTGGCGCCACGGCTCGTCGAGCAGGCCTGCACCATCAGATTCGTGACCTGATGTGGGCGCTGCCCGTGGTGGTCACGGGCCTGGCAGCCCTCCATCAGGCCTGGCTGTACGCCGTGTTGCGGTCTCTGGCCCCCGAATGGCACCCCTGGGCCCAGCTGGGGATCTACGGCCTCACCGGCATCGTGGTCGCCTATTTCGGCCTGCGATGGATCGCCGACGCCGTGGAACGGCGGGAGCGAGCCGAGGCGCAACTGGAGGTGGCCTACCAAAACCTCCAGCGTGCCCACCGCCAGCTGGTCCTTTTGCACGAACTCGGCAAGAAGCTGGCGGGGGCCGTGGACGTGCACGAGGTGCTGGCCGTGGCGGCCCGCTTCCCGGTGGAACTGGTGGATGCGGCAGGCACGGCGGTCGTCTACTTTGACCCCGAGCAGGATCGGCCGCACCTGGAGCTGACCTGGGGGCTTGGCGACGAGGCCGCGTCCCGCCTTGAGGCGGCGGTGCGGGACGGACTCGAAAGCGAGGCCTGCCGAACCTGCCAGCCCCTCACCGCTCGCCTCAACCAGAACTGTCCTTTGATCAACCCCATCCGGGACCTCGCCCGGCAGGAGGGCATCGGTTCGGTGGTCTGCCTTCCCTTGAGCCTGGGGGAGCGGCGTCTGGCCGTCATCGCCAGCTACCTGCGCCAGACCGACGGGCCCTCCGAAGATCGCACCCGCGCCCTGGATGTGCTGGCCGCCGAACTCACCTCCGCCCTGGAAGGGGTTCGCCTGCGCTCCAAGCTGATGGCCACCCTGTATGCGGCGAGCCACATCCCCCGCTCGCCGGGGGAGCTGGGCGAGGCGCTGCAACAGGCCCTGCAGGTGGCGGTGGAGGGTTGGGACGCCGAGTTCGGCGCTGTGCTCCTGCTGGAAGAGGACGGCCAGACTTGGAGCGTACGGGCCCAGCACAACCTCGGCCCCGTCTCGGACCACCGGTTCGAGCTGGTGTTGCGCCTGGCGAAGGCCGCCGCCCAACAGCGGCGCCCGCTGATACTCCCCCGAACCCGGGGCCTGCACGGCCTGCGTTCGGTGGCCTGCGCGCCCCTGGAGGCGGAGGGCAGGGTGCTGGGCGCTCTCTTCCTGGGGTGCGGGCAGCCCGGGCGCTTCGCCCTGAGCCAGGCAGACGTCCTGGGGGTGGTGGCCAACCAGGTGGCGCTCTCCATTCGAAACGCCGAGCTCTACCGGCGGTTGCGGGAGGCGGCGCTGGTGGAGGAGCGCTACCGGCTTTCCCGGGAGATCCATGATGGTCTGGCCCAGACCCTGGGGCTTTTGGGCTTGCAGGCAGAGCGGGCCGAGAGGCTGGTGGGGCAGGGCCGGCTGGAGGAGGCCGGGCAGGAGCTGGCGGAGCTTCGGCAAGCGGTTCGGGCTGCCTACCTGGACGTACGGGAGGCCATCGACGGCCTGCGGGTGACCGCCGACGCCGGAGAATCCCTTGCGTCCCGGCTGCGCCGGCTGGCAGGCGAGTTCGGGGCCCGCACCGGCTTGGAGGTGAAGGTGATGGTGGATGAGGCGCCGGCCGGCGGCCTGGAGGTCCCGCCGGAAACCCAGCTTCACCTGCTGCGCATCGCGCAGGAGGCGCTGAGCAACGTGCGCAAGCATGCCCGGGCCCGCCGGGCGGAGGTGCGGCTGGTCCGGGAGGGCCCGTACCTGGAACTGACCGTGGCCGACGACGGGCAAGGGTTCGACCCGCAGGCGCCTCGCAGCGGACATCACCTGGGACTGGCCACCATGCGAGAACGGGCCCGCTCGCTGGGCGGGCATCTGACCGTCGCGACGGGGATCGGCCGCGGAACCCGGGTGACGGTTCGCCTGCCCCAAGGCGCGGCGGAGGGAACGAGGGTGCGGTGAACGAGGAGCCTTCATCCCCGCCGGCCCGCTCGAGCCGGCGCATCCGGGTCCTGGTGGTGGACGACCACCCGCTGTTCCGCCGGGGTTTGGTACGGGTGCTGGAGGAACAGCCCGACATGGTGGTGGTGGGGGAGGCCGACACGGGCCGGCGGGCCGTGGAACTGGCATGCTCGGTGGGCCCCGACGTGGTGCTGATGGACATCAAGATGCCGGACATGGGTGGCGTGGAGGCCTGCGCCCGAATCCGGTCCCTGTGCCCCGCGCAGGTCATAGCCCTCACCGTGTCGGACCTGGATGAAGATCTGTTTGGTGCCATCAAGGCAGGAGCCCGCGGCTACCTGCTCAAGAGCGTCGCAGAGGCCGACCTGCTGGAGGCGATCCGCCGGGTTTACGCCGGGGAGGCCGTCATCTCGCCGTCGTTGGCGGTTCGGGTTCTGCAGGAGCTGGCCGCCCGCCCGGCCGAGCCCGCCCGGGAGCAGGCGGGGCTTCTGAGTCCTCGGGAGGAAGAGATCCTGCGCCTGGCCGCCTCCGGGCTCACCAACAAGGAGATCGCAGACCGACTGCATCTCTCCGCCCACACGGTGAAAACGCACCTGCGCCGGGTGCT
>CAYQLT010000030.1:17817-29629 GCA_964418425.1 uncultured Clostridia bacterium | reverse complement strand
CAGCGGCCTCACGGAACTCATTGCCGGTACAACCAGCACGCCACGCGGTGTTCGGGTTCGGGCTGAACCTCCGGCGGATCTTGGGCTTCGCACAGACCCTTTATGGCCGCCGGGCAGCGTGGGTGAAAACGGCACCCTGACGGCGGGCGCAGCAGGCTGGGAGGCTCTCCCGGCGGCACCTCCCTGAATCTGGTGGCGTTGGCTGGGTCCGGGTCCGGGATGGCAGCCAGCAGGGCTCGGGTGTACGGGTGAAGCGGGTTGCGCAACAGGTCTGGGGTTCGAGCCTGCTCCACAATGCGGGCGCCGTACATCACCAGAATCCGCTCCGCGAAGTAACGCACCGTCGACAGGTCATGGGTGATGTACACGACGCTGAGCCGGTGTAGGCGCTGCAAACCTCGCAGAAGCTGGAGGATCTCCACGCGCACGGAGGCGTCGAGCATGGAGACTGGCTCGTCCGCCACAATGAGCTTGGGCTGCAGGATGATGGCCCGCGCGATCACGACCCGCTGCTGCTGTCCGCCACTGAGCATGTGCGGAAACTTGGGCAAAAACTCTTCGACGGGGGTCAACTTCACCTCCTCCAGCGCCTGGTAGATACGTCGCTCGCGCTCGTTTCGGCTTCGAACCCCGTTGACCACCAGAGGCTCTTCGAGAATCCGTCGCACGCTCATAAAAGGTGGCAGCGCGGCGAAGGGGTCCTGCTGGACATAGCCCACTTGCGCTCGATACCACCGAAGGTCGCGCGGGCCGCTGCGGGCTCCAAGGCTTCGCCCGTCAAAGAGAACCTCGCCTCGAGTAGGGTGATAGAGCGCCAGGATGGTGCGCGCCAGCGTGCTCTTTCCGCACCCGCTCTCCCCCACGACGGCAATGGCCTCACCGTGGCGGAGTTCAAAGCTCACCCCATCCACTGCGCGCACAAACCCCACTCGCACGAAGCCCCACCTGCGCAGCTCGAACCACGTGTGCAAGTCCCGTACCTCAAGGAGGACGTCGCCTGCTCCGGCCCCCGAAGCAGCTACTGGTACAGCCAGCACTTGACCCATCGTCCGTCCCCTCGCTGAACAGCAGGCGGTTCCTGATCACAGCGGGCGAAGCGCTCCGGGCAGCGGTCGGCGAACCGGCACCCTGGAGGCGGGTTCACGAGGCTTGGGGGCCTTCCCGGGATAAACTCAAGCGGGCGATCCTCCCGGAGCCGAGGAACGCTTGCCATCAACATTCGTGAATACGGGTGAAGCGGTTCTCGATAGAAGCGGTTGGCATCGGCACGTTCCACCACCTGGCCGGCGTACATGACCACGACGTCATCCACCAGTTCGCTGGCCGTCGCGACATCGTGGGTGATGAGCACGAATGTGGTCCCCAGTTCGCGTTTGATGGCTTTGAGCACGTTCATCATATTGGCCTGGGTGAGCACGTCGAGAGCGGACGTGGGTTCGTCAAGGATGAGCAATTGCGGCCGCATGACAAGTGCCATGGCGATGGCTGCCCGCTGGCGCATGCCTCCGCTCAGCTCGAACGGGTAGCGGCTCAGGAAATCCAGCGGCACGCCCACCAGCCTCAGCGCCTCTTGCACCCGCTGCAGCGCCTCTTTTCGGCTGGCCGCCTTGCGATGTACGAGCAGGGGTTCGGCGATCTGGTCTTCGATCCGGACCACCGGGTTGAGTGCGTTCATTGCCGCCTGCGGCACCATGGCCATGCGAACCCATCGCACCTCGCGTCGGAAATGCTCTTCGTCCAACCCCATCACGTCCAGGCCGTCCAGGATGACGCGACCCGCATAGGTATGCACATTTCGAGGCAGAAGGCGCAACAGGCCCCGAGCCACCGAACTTTTCCCTGACCCAGACTCTCCGATCAGCACCAGGGTGCGCCCCTGTGCCAGCTCAAAGCTGACCCCATCCACGGCCTGCACCGGGCCCCTGGTCGTGCGGAAATACAGGCGCAGGGCTTCGACCTTCAGAAGCGCCCCGTTGTCTCGCAAGGGTTCGTTTGCCCTCAACCCGTTACATCCCCCTGAGCCTCGGGTTGAAGACCCGGTCCAAAGCGAAGCCGAGCATGGCGAACCCGAGGCCCGTCAGCATCAGAAGCAACGAGGGGCTCAGCACCCAGTAGTAATAACCCTTGTAGAGAGCCCCCTCCAGGTATGCGTCCTCTAGCACCTTGCCCCAGGTCGGCAACACAGGATCTCCCAGCCCCAGGATCGCCAGTGTCGCCTCCAGGAAGACGTATGCTGGGATGAGCACCACAAACTGGGGCACCAGTACCGGCACTACCCGAGGCAGCATATACCGCAACACAATCCTCATGTCCCCGACCCCGTAAGCTCTGGCCGCTTCGATGTAAGGTGCCTCCTTGATCTGCAAGAACATGGCGCGATACGTTTTGAGCCCGGCGCCGAAGATACTCAGCAGGACCACCACGCCCAGCATCACCCAGATGCTCTTAGAGTAAAGGGTGCCGATCATGATGAGGATGGGCAGCACAGGCAGGATGAGGCTCGTCTCTGTGACCCGCTGGATGAGAGCGTCTATCCAGCCCCCGTACCAGGCCCCGATGGCGGCGATCACCATCGTGGAAAGACTGGAGCCGATCGCCGCCAGAAACCCGAACGCCAGCGCGAGAGGCGCTCCCCACAGTAGCGCCACCATGATGTCTCGCCGCCGGTGGTCGGTGCCCGCAAGCCCGTGCACTTTTCCGTAGACCACAAGGGTGGCATCCAGGTCGTCCCGCTCGCCAAACAGCAGTCCGTTTATCACCAAGCGGTACGAGCCTTTGGCCGGGACGGGGCGCTCCGCCGAGGGGTTGTCCGCAAACAGCGCGACTTCCGGAAGACGCCCACCGAGACGGCGCTGCAGGCGGGCATCCTGGGAGAGCCGATAGGCTTCGGGGCCGCGCAACGTCCGATCGCCCAGATACCACTCCTGGCCGTCGGGCCGCACCCAAACCATCGAGACGCTGGGACGCCGCTCTTCAAATGTAGGCTCCAGGAATACCGTAACCTCCTGGGGGAAATCGTCGTAGGGGTACGAAAAGGCGAATGTGAGAGTCACCTCGGTCATCTCGTCCGACGTGGCCTGCACCGTCTTGACAGCAGGATTCGTCCGGCTGCGCAGGATGATGGTCTCCGGGAGATTCACGCCCGGAAGGGCATTGACCCAGCGGGGCCGGGCGTTGCGAGGGTTTTCGATCCAGGTGGCCTCGCTGGCCCTCCACAGGCGCACGGCCTCGCTGAGCGGCATGGTGAAGACGGTGTAGGCCGACAGAGCCAGCAAGGCTACAATGATGAGCAACCCTGCCACAGCCGATGGATACTGCAGCACCTGCCGAATACCGCCCTGTGCCCCCTTCACGGGCGCCTCCCCTCGGCTCCCACCCGCACGCGGGGGTCCACGACAGCGTAGACGATATCCAGCAGGAAGACCGTGAGAGCCAGAAGGTACGCGTAAATGACCACCGAGCCCACGATCACCGGGGTGTCCACGAGCCCGATGGCTCGGTACAAAAGCCGCCCAAGGCCCGGCCAGTTGAAGATGGTCTCGAGGACGATAGCCCCTGTCCACAACCCGATGAGGGTCAGGGAGAAGCTGGTGATGAGGGTGGGCAATGTGGGCCGCAGGATGTAACGCCGCTCGAGGATCTTGGAAGGCAACCCTTTAGCCTTGGCCATCTCCACGTAGTCCTCGCTGGCATAGATCAGGAAAAAGGTGCGCCAGTAATAGATGGTTTGAAAGATGGCTCCCAGCACGATGGCGCTTACGGGCAGAACGAGGTGTCGCAGCATGCTCAGAAAGTACGCAAGCGGCTCTTTCGGAGGAGGGGCGGCGACCATGCCGCCGAAGGGAAGTAACCTCAGCGTGGCGGCGAAGATCAGGATCAAGAAGAGCCCGTAAAACCAGGCCGGCGCGGCAGAGGTCGGAGCCAGCGCGACCACAGCCCGGTCAAGAGGGCTTCCGTAATGCCGGGAAAGAAAGAGAGCAACAAACACCGACAGGAAGAAAAGGAGCAGCTGCGCGGTGGCAAACAGTGCCAGCGTCGGACCCAACCGCTCGAGCAAGATCAGCCGGACCTGGCGGGAGCCGCTATCGCTGGTGAGGTGTTCGGCCAGGCCCAGATTGAGGGTCAGTGCGTTGGACAGGTACGTGAAGCTGCGCACCAAAAAGGGCCGGTTGAGGCCCATCGCCTCCTCCATCAGCTTCACCCGCTGCTCGGTAAGCCGCCGGCGTTCGGCCGGTGTCAGCTGGGCCAGCTGGGGGTCGGCCTGCACGTAGGAGGCGGCTATCTCCCAAAGCTGGCCCCGGCGGATCTCGTCGACGTAACCGCCCATGTTGGCGATGAGAATGGTCAGGTAGACGCCGATTACCACAGTCACCAGGAGTGCGACACCCCGCACCAGCGTATACCGCGCGATTCGAGACAGCGCAGATTCTGCCTTGTCGCGGCCGGGGATGGCGGCAGTGACTTCCGTCGGCCGCGTGACTGCCGGTGTGGCCATACCTTCGAGCTCCCTGTCCTAAAGGGCTCGCGCCTGGGGCGGGTGGGGGGCAGGGTTCGCGGTCAAACTTCTGCCGCCGCCCCCCGCCCCAGGGCTCCTTGCAGGTCAGCGTACCGTCACAAACGGCAGCGACTCAAAGGTCGGGATGCTGACGACCCGCGGCACCGCGATCACCTCCAGCCGGTTGGAGCCGGACGGGAGGCCACGGGTGTCCTGCTCGCTGAGCGCGATCCGCCAAAGCCCGGTACCCGCCGCCTGAGCGGTGCCGACCAGGGCGACCTGCCCCCGGGCATCGATGACCAGGTACTTCACCTCGTCCATAAACTCCGCGGGATAGGGGTCTCCCTTGAAGCTCACCGATACGTCGAAGACAGCCCGGGATCCGATGGTGACCCGAGATGGCCCGGTCACGTCCACATCGGCCACCATGGGCTCGCCGAACCGGGCCCACTTATCGGCCGGATCCGGGTAGTCGGCGAATCGCTTCAAGTGTACCGTCTTCTCGACAGGATAGGCTCGCTCCAGGTAAAACGGCCCCGAGCCAACCCAGAAGTGCCTTTTCTGTTGGTACCAGGCAGTTAGGTTTTGCCAGCGCCGGCGCGCCTCCTCGCTGCTGACGAACTGCTGCAAGGTCGGCGCGTACGGGATGTAATTCTGCTCGCTGGCCTTTCGGAGGTACTCCTCCAGGACGGCCACCGTCGGCCCTGATACCATGTTCAGCCATTCGATCCCGAGCTTGCGGGCCTTGTCCCGGGAGAACGCCGTCTTCTGGTCCATCTCGGAAAGCAGGCCGAGCGCAAGAGTGTGCCATGGCCCCGGCCCGAAGTCGTAGTACGGGAACCACGTGCCGACGTACCACTCCGCATCCAGGTAGTATAGGTCCGAGTACGTTTCGATAACCAGCGGATCCCGCTGAACAATGCGCATGCCGCGGAAGGTTTTCTGGAAACTCTCAAACTCCGGCTTCTTGGCCGGGTCGTACACGGCGCTCTTCTCGTTGGGTCGGTCGAAGGCCAAGATCAAGCCCAGGACCATGTCGGCCACCGACAGGGGGCTGCCGTCGTGCCACTTAACGCGGCTCAGGTCCTTCGGGTAGTAAACCACTGTCTTGCGGTTGGCCGTCAGCCCCTCGGGATGCTTCTCTCCGACGGTTATGAACCGCTGCGCGACGGGATCCCAGTCGATCCACGCATCCGCCGGTACGCGGATCTCCGGCACGAAGCGCAGGTCCACCCAGTCCAGGGTCTTGCCGACCGGCAGCCCTTCCTTCACGTACACCTCGGCGCGCTCCACCCGCTGCGGCCAGTGCAAGCCCGTGAAGGGGTCCCACATGAAGCCGTAGTCGGCGGTCGCCCGGATGAGCATCATGTCGTATATCCAGTTGGTCCCATCCAGAGGGTTCCAGGGGTCGGTGAGGATGCTGGGCATGGCGACCCGCATCGTCCCGCCGACCCTGTCTTTAAACCGGATGGTATACCCCCACAGGTAGGACCCGTAGACCCCGCCGGCGAGGTCTGCAGCCACACTTACTTCCGCGCGGCGGGGCGAGGCGCTGATGCGGTCGACAAGCCATACCCGCACCGAGTCCTTCATGGCCAGCTCGGCAGCCCGGGCAAACAGTTGCCGGCGCTCCTCAAGGGTCTTAAAGTCTCTTCGGGCGAGCCGGTCTGCCACCTCGTCAAACTCCGGCTCGGGCTTATATGCCTGCCACAGCGGGCGGGCGAGCCCTCGGGGAGTGTAGAAGAAGTTAAAGTTGGACGCCTGGTCCCGGGCCACCACGGTGGTGACCCAGCCACCCGTGTAAATGTGGAAGAGGCCCTTGGACGGCTCGCTGCCGATCCAGATGGGCGAAGCCTCGGCTGCCGTCTTGTATTGCCGCTCGACGGTGAATCCCAGGCCCTCCAGCAGCGTCGCCACATACTCTCCGATCTGGCGGCGCTCGTCTTCGGTGCGGATGAGCAGGATCAGCTGGACGGGTTCGCCCTGGTATTGCCACTTCCCGCCGACCAGCCGGGCGCCCAGCTTGTTCATCTCCTCGGTGATGATGGCGCGGGCCTTCTCGGGGTTGTGTGCGTATTGAAGCTCCAGCCTGCGCATCACGTCGGCCAGCCGGGCGTAGTCGGGGAAGGCGTTGGTGATGGGGAAATACCGCGGAACCGCCAGCCCGCCGTGGATTTCCTGGGCGATGTAGTCCCGGTCGATGAGCCAGTTCATCGCTTCGCGAATCCTCGGGACAGCGAAGGGGTTGAGCTTTCCGTTCTCGAAGACGGGGCCTGCCGGGTTGAAGGTGAGTTCCGTGTACGACCCGAAGGAGCGTTCGAAGCCCAGCCTCGGCGAGGACAGAATCTTTTGGTAGATGGCAGGATCCGAGATGCCAAACGCGTAGACGTCCATCTCGCCGGCTTCGAGCCGGGTGATGGCGGCGGCTGCGGAAGGTTCCTCGGTGACCACGACTTCGTCCACCCAGGCCCCGGTGCGGGCCGCGGCGGCGTACACACTCCCCGAGACGGATACCATCAGGAGCAACGCCACGACTCCGACACACCAACCCCCGTGCTTCACGCCCTTCACCTCCTGCGTGTCAGTGGGATCTCCGGGCCCCCAACGCCATCCGGCGCAGACCCTCCAGCTGTTGCAAATACTCTCCCTGCGCTGCCAGCCACAGGATTCGCTTCAAGTGGCCGGAATCCCTGCACGAGGGTGCTACGGTCGAGCACCCGACGTGTCGTTGGGCCGGAGGAAGCTCCCATCCGCTGCCGAACCTTGCTCCCCGCAAGGGGATAGATGGCCGCCGTGATGCGCTACATTCTCCGCAGGTTACTGCTCACCGTCCCGCTCCTCATAGGCATCTCGTTCCTGGTGTTCGCCCTGGTCAACGTGATCCCCGGCGACCCCATCGCGGTCATGCTGGGCACAAGCCCGCTGCTGGCCCCTGACCCGGCCACCGTCGATCAGCTCCGCCGCCAGTACGGCCTCGACCGGCCCCTTGGCGCGCAGTACCTGCAGTTCCTGGGGCAGCTGGTGCGTGGCGACCTGGGTCGCTCCATCCAGACGCAGGAGCCGGTCTTGCGGGCCGTCGTGTCGCGGCTTCCGGCCACGTTGCAGCTTGCCGTCGCCTCCATGCTGGTGGCCCTGGCCATCGCGATTCCCGCCGGCGTGTTTGCGGCCTCCCGGCCGCATTCCGTTTGGGATCATGCGGCGGTGCTGGGAGCCCTGCTGGGGGTTTCCATGCCCAACTTCTGGCTGGCACTCCTTCTCATGCTGCTGTTCTCGCTGGAACTGCGCTGGCTTCCCCTGTCGGGCATGGGCGACTGGCGGCAGGGGCCGGCCGATGTCCTGCGCCACCTCATCCTGCCGGCCTTCACCCTCGGGACCGGGGCGGCCGCCCTGCTCACCCGCCTCACCCGCTCCAGCATGCTGGAGGTGCTTCGTCACGAGTATATCCGGGCGGCCCGGGCCAGGGGGCTGGGACAGCGAGCGGTCGTCTGGCGGCACGGCCTGCGAAGCGCCCTCATCCCGGTGCTGACCCTGGTCGGGATACAGTTCGGCTACCTGCTGGGCGGCTCGGTCATCGTGGAGACCATCTTCGGTTGGCCGGGCGTGGGCAGGCTGGCCGTCACCGCCATCTGGAAGCGGGATCTCCCCGTGATCCAGGGCACCGTCCTCATCTTCACGCTCCTGTTCGTGCTGGTCAACCTGGTGGTGGACGTGCTTTATGCGTATCTTGACCCCAGAATCCGCTACGAGTAGGCTGCGCACTCCCCTTCTCCGAAACCGGCTGGCCGTGGTCGGCGCGGCGATTCTCGCGTTTATGGGAGCCGGTGCGCTCCTGGCGCCCTACGTCGCGCCGGCCGACCCGCTGGAGATGAACCTGGCCCGGCCGCTTCAGCCTCCCGGCACACCTGGCCACCCGCTGGGAACCGACAACTTCGGCCGCGATGTGTTGAGCCGGCTTTTGTTCGGCGCCCGAACCTCCCTCGTGGTCGGCGTCGGCATCATCACCCTGGCGGCCCTTGTGGGGTTGGTTCTGGGGGCCGTCTCGGGGTACTACGGAGGGATGGCCGACCTCTTGGTGATGCGGGTCACCGACCTCTTCTTCGCCTTTCCCTTCTTCATCCTGGCCATCGGCGTCATCGCTGCCCTGGGCCCGGGCATCCAGAACGTGATGCTCGTGCTGGCCGCCGTCAGCTGGCCGGAGTACGCGCGGCTCGTCCGGGGCAAGGTGCTCGCCCTCAAAGCCGAGCCGTACGTGGAAAGCGCACGCGCCGCCGGCGCCGGCGACCTGCGCCTGCTCTTCCGCCACATTCTGCCCAACAGCCTCGGGCCGGTGATCGTCACGGGAACCATGGGGTTGGCCAACGCCATCCTGGCCGCCGCCGGCCTGAGCTTTCTCGGCATGGGGGTTCAGCCGCCGTGGCCCGAATGGGGAGCGATGCTGAGCGAGGCCCGAACCTACATGCGAAGCGCCCCGCACCTGGTCGTGGCCCCGGGAGCGGCCATCATGGTTACGGTCCTGGCCATCAATTTCGTCGGTGATGCTCTCCAGGAGGTGCTGGACCCCAAGCTGCGCTCCGAATAGCAGAGGGGGTGATGGGGGCTTCGGGGGCGTGGTGGTTTTGGCAGGACGTTGCGGGGCGGCGTGATGGTACACCGGTGCGAAGGAGGTTCATCGGACGGATGAAGCGGTCAAGCATGATCCTGGCACTTGCGGCGGTGGTGGTTCTCACAGCCGGTTTGACGGCGACGGCGGGCGAACCCCGGCGCGGTGGCACGCTCCGGGTCGCGGTGATGAGCGTGACCACGCTGGATCCCATCATGACGGCCAACGATCCCGACTATGCCGTCATCAGTCAGATGTTCAACAGCCTTGTGCGCATCGGGAAGGACGGGGAGGTAATACCGGATCTTGCGGTCTCGTGGGAGAACCCGGACGACCAGACCTGGATCTTCAAGATCCGCAGAGGAGTTCAGTGGCACGACGGCAACCGCATCTTCCCGGAGGGCAGGAGCCGGGACGTGACGGCCGAGGACGTCCGCTACACGTACGAGCTCATCATGAAGCCGGAGACCAAGTCGCCCTTTGCCGGCGCGCTGGCCAGCGTCGCCTCGCTCGAGGTTCCGGATCCGTACACGCTGGTCATCCGAACCAAGTATCCGGACCCGTTCCTGCTGGACACCATTCGGCTGGCCGGCATCGGCATCGTCCCGAAGGAGGCCTACGAGAGTCTGGGGCCGGCGGCGTTTGCCAGGTCGCCCGTCGGTTCCGGGCCGTTTGAGTTCGTCGAGTGGGTGCCGGACGACCACGTGACCTTGCGGCGCAACGAGGATTACTGGAAGACGCCCTACCTGGATGGCGTCGAGTTTCGCGTCATTCCCGACCTGACCGTGGCCACGCTGGCGCTGGAGGCCGGTGACGTGGACGCGGTGCTGGCGGTGCCGCCGGAGGATGTGGCGCGCCTCAAGAAGGACAGCCGTTTCCAGGTCTACCGCTCCTCATTGGGGTTTTACCGCGGGCTGGGCTTTAACGTGCAGCGTGCACCCTTTGACGACGTGCGCGTGCGCAAGGCGCTGGCGATGGCGGTCAACATTGACGCCGCCGTGGCCAACGTGTTCGGCGACAATGCCATGAGGGCTTACGGGCAAGTTGGCCCGACGCTGGTGGGACACGACCCGGCGCTCAAAGAACTGTGGCCGTACGACCCGGCGACTTCGGCCCGCTTGCTGGAGCAGGCCGGCTGGCGAAAGGGTGCGGACGGGTTCTGGGCGAAGGAGGGCAAGCGCCTCGAGGCCGAGGTGAAGACCCTCAACGAGCCGGGGCGGGTGCGGGTCGTCACCATCCTGGTGACGGAGTGGCGGAAGTTTGGCGTGGACGCCCGCATCAACGTGCAGGAGGTCGGGACGTGGGTCAGCGACCTGCAGAAGGGTAACACCGGGGTGTTCATGGACTTTGCGTTCAGCGGGGCGACGGGGCTGCACGCGCTGTTCCACTCGGACAACATAGGGGTCAGCAACGTGCATTTCTACAAGAATCCCACCGTGGACGACCTGTTGTCCCGGGGAAGCCGGATCATCGACCCTCGCAAGCGGGAAGTGGTCTGGAAGCAGGCGCAGCGACTCATCATGGAGGACGCGCCGGTGATCCCGCTTTACTTCGAATTCGGCTACAGCGCCACGAGCGCGAAGGTCCAGGGCTTCATTCCGCAGCGCTGGAACCTGAACCTGGTCAGCGAGGAAAGCAACGTGTGGCTGATGCCTTAGAGAGGCGTGTGGGGCGGCTTCGGCTGACGAAGTCGCCCCGCTTCCGGCGTCCCGGGAGAAGGGATTGGCGCGCATGGGCGCAGCGCAACCGGAAGAGCCGGAGGGGCTGGCGTTTGCGGAGATCCTCCGCAGGGTGCCCAATTACGGGCGGTTTTTTGGGGTCGAAGAGCTTGAGGCACGGGCCCGCAGGCTGGCGGCGGAGGCGCCGGGGGTCGCCGAGTGGGCCGTGCTCGGCCACTCCCGGGCGGGCTACCCCATCGGAGTGCTGCGGGTGGGGAAGGGCAGGCGGCGGGCCGTCCTCATCGGATGCCCGCACCCCAACGAGCCGGTGGGCGCGATGACCGTCGACTTCCTTGCCCACGACCTGGTCGCAAATCCGGACCTGGCGGATCGGCTGGACACGACGTGGTTCATGGTGCCGTGCGCGGACCCGGACGGCACCCGGCTCAACGAAGGGTGGTTCGACGGGCCGTTCACCATCGCCCATTACGCCCGGCACTTCTACAGGCCGCCTTCGGCCCAGCAAGTGGAGTGGACCTTCCCGCTGCGCTACCGCAAGGCGCGCTTTGAGCGGCCGATGCCGGAAACGCAGGCGCTGATGCGGCTCATCGATGAAGTGCGCCCGCACTTCGTCTATTCCCTGCATAACGCCGGGTTTGGCGGAGTGTACTTCTACCTGAGCCGGGAAGGGGAGCCACGGCTCTACCAGGAGCTTCACGGGATCGTGCGGGAGGCGGGCGTACCGCTGGCACTGGGAGAGCCGGAGGTGCCGTGGGCGCGGCGGTTCGAACGGGCTATCTTCAAGCTGCCGGAGGCCCGGGAGGCGTACGACTACTTCGCTCGGTTCGTCGACGAGGAACGGGTGCCCGGCCTGATGCACGGGGGAGGGTCGTCGGCCGAGTACGCCGCGCGCTACGGAGCGCTTACCTTCGTTTGCGAGGTACCCTACTTCTACGACGCCCGCATTGAAGACGACGCGTCAACCGGGCAGAGCCGCCGGGAGACCGTCCGGCAGGCCATCGAAGCAAGCCGGCAGTGGCTCGCCCTCGCTCAGCCCGC
>CAYQLT010000030.1:8926-17717 GCA_964418425.1 uncultured Clostridia bacterium | reverse complement strand
GGGTCTTCGTCGAACAGCCGGAACGCCTCGGCTACCTCCTCCAGCCGCCTGGATGCCGTAACTAGCGGTTTGATCTGGATGAGGCCCTCGGCCACAGGCCGAAGCACCCTGGGAACCCAGCGCCGCCGGAAATCCGGTCCGTGGTGCATCAGGGCAGGGAATCGAACCTCCACACCATGGTGATGGAGACGATGCAGACTCGTGGTGATAGGCCCCATCATGTCCGGAAGGGATACAAGGGTTCCTTCGTCGCAGACCGCCTGAATCGACAGGTTGAAATACTCCTCTGCCCTGGGGTTCCAGTATCCGCAGGAGTGAAACACGACGTCAGCACCCCGACCATGGGTGAGGTCCAGTATGGCCTCCAGGGCATCGTCTCGAGTGGTGTTGACCGTGATGTCGGCTCCCAGCTTCTGTGCGAGCCGAAGGTGGGCGTCCGAGTAGTCCACGGCGATCACAGTCCGGGCTCCTCGCCCCTTGAGCCCTTGCACGGCAATGAGGCCCTGGAAGTTGAGTCCGGTGACCACAGCCTGGTCGCCCAGCTGAACGTTCGATTGGAATACCCCGAACATCCCGACCGCGATTGGCTCTCCCAAGGCTGCCACGGAAGGATCCATGCCCTCCGGCGCAAGGTGGAGGTCGTCTTCCCGGGCCTTGAAATAGGGAGCCATGGAATTGTGGGGGCCGAACAGCATCACGAAGTCACCAGGTTTGAACCTGCGCACCCTGGAGCCCACTTCCACCACCCGGCCGCCTCCCTCATGGCCCGGGAACTCGAAGGATGGGAGGTCCTCGGGCATATACAGGCCCCGATACGCCCGCAGGTCAGCGTCACATATGGAAGCTTGGTGGGTTTGTACCAGCACTTCGTCCTCGGCCAGCTCCAGTTCTCGTTGCGTCAGCTCCACTCTGCGTGCACCCGCGAGGCGGGCTGCTGTCACCTTCACGTCTCACACTTCCTCTCCCGGACCGGTTGTCGTCACAGAAACCGAGGGATCCAAAGGGAGATAGCAGGCACGTATGTCAGAATCAGTAGCGTGATCGCCAGGGGGATGTAAAAGGGAACCACCTCCCGCACCACCCGGGTCACACTCACCCCCGCGATGTCGCTTACCAGGAAAAGCGACATCCCGACCGGCGGAGTGAGAAGCCCGATCATCAAGTTGTACACCACTACCAGGCCTAGATGAACCGGATCCACTCCCGCGCTGACGAGCGGCGGAACCAATATGGGCGTCAGGAGCAGCAGGGCGCTGATGGTCTCCATGAACATCCCTGCGAGCAGCAAAACCGCATTGGCTACCAGGAGCAAGACCGCCGGGTTGGAACTGAGCATCAGCAACGCCTTGGTAGCGGACTGAGGAACCTGCTCCACGGCCAGAACCCAGCCGAACAGAGCTGCTGAGGCCACGACGACCATGATGGTAGCCGTCGTGCGGGCGGACTCGAGCGCAGCCTGCCAGAGGCGGCCCCAGCTGAACTCCTTGTAAGCGAGCGCGGTTATGACCACCACGTAGGCAGCCGTAACTGCCGCTGCCTCAGTGGGGCTGAACATCCCGGTCAGCATACCACCAATGAGAATCCCGGGAGCGATTAGGGCCGGAACCGCGGGAAGAAGGCTTTTCCACAGCTCGCCCAGGGACGGCCAGCGCCCGGCGCGCGGATAGCCTCGGCGAACAGCGAGGTACGCGGCCACGGCCATCAGCATAACCACGGTCAGCAAGGCAGGCATGATTCCGGCCAGAAGCAGGTGAACGGCGGAGACCTCGGCCACAGCGGCGTAGATGATGAGGGGGATGCTGGGTGGGAAGATGGGTCCAACGGTTGCGGATGCAGCCGTCACCGCAGCCGAAAAGCCGACTGGGTAGCCCTTCTCCTTCATGGCCTTGATCTCGACCTGTCCAAGTCCCCCGACGTCAGCAAGAGCCGCTCCTGAGGTGCCTGCGAATATGAGGCTCGCCAGGATGTTCACCTGGGCCAGACCTCCGGGCAGGCGGGAGACGAGAGCGTCGGCGAACCTGAAGATACGCGTGGTGATGCCGGACGTGTTCATGAGGCTTCCGACCAGGACAAAGATTGGAACCGCCAGGAGAGGGAAAGAGTCGAGGGCGTATGTGACCCGACTCACGGCGAGGGAGAGTGGGACGTTCTCAACAAGGATGTACAGCAAAGCCGGAGCCGCCAATGCGAAGGCGACTGGCACCCCCGTTGCAACCAGCAGGATGAAGAGCCCAATGACGATGATGCCCAAGGTTGCTGGACCTCCAAGGGAAGCAGGCTCACGAAGCCCGGTAACGGTCCGAACTGGCTTGCGAACTCCGAAGAGCCAGCACACAGGCGAGCGCGGATCGGGCGAAAGAAATGAGCATCAACCCGAACCCCACGGTCGCCGGAAGGAAGACCAAGCTCTGCGGTATCCCGGCAGCCGGAGTGGCCAGCCCTGCGAACTCTCGGATAGCCCTGAACCCGCTTATGACGATGACGAGCGACACCGCCAACCCGATTCCGTCCGACCAGAGGGAGAGCCACATGCGGCCGCGAGGAGACAGGAGTTGCCGGGCCAGGTCTACACGCACGTGATGACCGCCGCGCAAGGCGAGCCAGGCACCCAAAAAGACAACCCACATGTGGAGGTAGCGCGCAACCTCGTCCGACCAGGATAGCGGGTGGCGTAGAACGGACCTCAGCAAGACCTGCCCGAATGTCAACGCCGTCAGAGCCAGCAGCCCTGTAGCGGCCAGGTAGCCGTCTGCCGCGCGCCAGCCTTCCGGAACGTTGACCTGCTGCAATCCCCGCGACGGGAGGGCCTGCCCTGCAGGCCCTCCGCCGGTCACTGGCCCATGGACTGGATGTCCCGTATGTAGCTCTGCCATTGCGGGAAGCGCTCCCGAATCTTTGCGAGAACGCCTTCTTTGAAGGCTTCTACCTTCAGGCCCTCAGAGGGGCCGATGACGGTCATGCCCAGCTGCTGAAGGGTTCCCTTTAGGGTTTCCTCTTCGTCCAGGCCCCACTCCGTCGCCTTGGCACTCGCCTGCCTGACGGCCTCCTGCACTGCCTGCCTGTCCGACTCCGACAATCTCCCCCATGACCGCTCGTTTACAAAGACGGCCAGCGTGGCCACCATGTGACCAGTCAACATCAGGTATTTCTGCACTTCGTAGAACTTGTTCCCGTAAATGGTGGTCAACGGGTTCTCCTGACCGTCCACGACCTTCGTTGCAAGAGCCGTCGCCAGCTCTGAGAAGTCCACGGGCGTTGGGATTGCTCCCATGCCTTCGACCATGGCAATCCATATTGGCAACGGTATGGCCCGGATCTTGACGCCCCGCAGGTCCGAAGGGGAGTAAATCGGCCGGTTCGCCGTCAAATGCCGAACTCCGTACAGGAAGCTGCCCAGGACACGTACACCGCTCTGGGACACGAGCTGTTCATTGAGCGCCTGAAGAACCGGGGATCTCAGCGGATCGGTAGCCTGCAGCGCGTGGGCCACGTCCCGGTACAGGTAGGGGACATTGAATACCGCCAGGTCAGGAAGCAGCTGGCCGAGAGCAGCGAAGTCGTTATGCCCCATCTGGATGCTTCCGGCGCGGACCCCCTGGATCATTTCCTGGACTGTACCCAACTGGGATGACGGGAACACCTGCACCTCGATCCTGCCTCTGGATAGCTCCTTGACGCGAGCGGCGAAGGTCTCGGCGAAGCGCCCGGGAATGCTCGCGGGAGCGTTGGGATGGGCATACCGCAAGACAGTCCCGGCTTCCGCCAGCTGGCTGACGCTTGCTACCACCGTGACAACCGCCATGACCGCCGCGCGGGCGAGGCGTGAGCGACCGAGCATCCACCATCCCCCCTGTCCCCCGGAAATGCCGAGGTGCATTCAAGCTCCGAGCCTCACCGATCGTTGGTCAGGGGTATCACTCTCCCCTCAGCTGCCGACTGCATGGCTGCCTCAATGACCCGAAGTTGCGTCAGCACCTCCCTGCCCGACGGCCGCGGCTCCCGCCGCTCGAGAATCGACAGAAGGAACTCGCGCATTTGAAGAGCAAAGTTATGAGGAACGCGGTCCTCAAACGTCACCCACTGCCCGTTGATCTGCAGTTGGGTATCGGGAACCCCGATGAGCCCCTCGTGATCGCCGGAATGGGTGAAATAGATGGAGCCTCTGGTTCCTATCAGCAGGCCCTCATGACGGCTGGGCCGATTGTTGATGGACAGGAAGTTGGTGGCGTGGCTACCATCCTCAAAGGTGATGACAATGGTCGCGTCATCGTCTCCCTCAAAGTCCGGATTGTGGGAACAACCTTGAGCGTAGACGCTGACTGGCTTCTTGCCCTCGTTGACCCAAAGGGTGTAGTCGACGCTGTGTGAACCGAGCATGGGGTAAACCAGTCCGCCAGTGGCCTCCCGGGACCTCCACCATGCAGGCGCGGTGCGAACGTCGAAATAACACGCGAATACGTAAAGCAGATTGATCAGGTTCCCTATTTCATGGAGCCTGCGTTTGGCCTCCATTAGCGGGTAAATGAACCGTCGGCTCTGCCCAATCATCAGACGCACGCCGTTCTTCTCGGCCGCGGCGACCATCGCCTGCCCATCCTCCAGGCACGTCGCCATGGGCTTTTCCACCAAAACGTGCTTTCCCTTTTCCGCAGCCTCGATGGTGACCCGTGCGTGCAGGGAGTGCGGCAGGCATACGACAACCGCGTCGATGCGATCGTCTTCCAGTGCCGCCGTCACATCGGTGTAATAGTCCACCTGGAATTCCCGCGCAACAGAACGGGCAAGATCCTCCCGCACGTCGACCACAGCGACCAGCCTGCCCAGCGAAGGCCAATGCCGGAGGCCGTCCAGATGGCTGCGGGAGACACGGCCCAGTCCTATGACGGCAACACCTACAGGCTGCTGCTCCATTACGAGTTGTCACCCCTTCCAGGCGATCCTGCCACCGGGGGAGTCGTGGGCGGCAGAGCTTCGTAAGCCTGGGTGACGACGAAGAAGTGATCTCTCATTCGTCGCTCGGCCAGTTCGGGATCGCCATCCCGTATTGCGTGGTATATGGCCACGTGGGCCTGTACCAGCCGCTCTAGTGCCCCCGGGAGGTTGAAGACGGCCACTCTTCTTTCGTAGTGGCTCTTTCGAAGCAACTCCTCGATAGATTGGTAGACGAACATGAGTGCCGGGTTGTGCGTCGCTCGCACCACGGCGACGTGAAAGTCGTAGTCGGCCTGCGCGCCGACATCGTCATTCGTGACTTGCGTTGGCATGCGCTGGAGCGCGGCTCGGATCTCGGCGAGTTCCTCCAACGATCGACGGCTGGCGGCAAGCCGGGCCGCCCCGCACTCGAGGATGATGCGCAACTCCAATACGCTCTCCGAAGCGGCCTCGGACCTCGCTAACGCCAGGCTAACGAAGTCAGAGAGGATTCGGGCGCTGGGCTTCACCACATATGCTCCCCGTCCTGGTTCGATCCGTATGATCCCAAGACTGTCAAGACTGCGTAAGGCCTCCCGAACCATGGGCCGGCTGACACCCAGTCGCTCCGCGAGTTGCCTTTCGGGAGCGATCCGATCTCCTGGACGCACCACGCCACTCAGCACTTGCTCCTTCAGGTAGGCGACGACCGCGGACACTGCTGAGCCAGTACGCTCCTGGCCTCTAGCGACCGACTCGCTCGGCGTGCGGGCCGGGACCGATGGTTGCTCTTGGGGCTGCATAGACAGACTTCCTCGGCGGTGTGTGGTCAGACCGCGGTCTGACTGCTCCAAAAGTAACCGGACCCTCCTGTCGCTGCAACTGGTGCTAAGGCGCTTACAGGTCTCTGGTGAGCTTTGCGAGGCTCATTTAGGCCGTACGGTGGATGCAATCGCTCTCAAGCTCGCGATTACGCTGACACTCGCCACTGGCGCTCCACCGCCGTATTCAGGAGGGCTGCGCCGTCGGCCTGGCGGGGGTGCCCGTCGGTCGGGTGCTCCCACGCTTATCGGCTACTCGCTGCTCCAGCCACGCCAGCCACTCATCCAGCCCCTCGCCGGTGCGGCTGGAGGTCTTGAAGACCGTCAGCGCCGGGTTGATGGCCCTGGCGTGGGCAACCGCCCGCTCGACGTCGAACTCCGTGCAGCCCACCAGGTCGAGCTTACTGATCACCAGAATCTGGGATTTGCGGAACATGCCTGGATACTTGAGCGGCTTGTCGTCTCCCTCGACGGTGCTGAGCACGACCACCCGCACGTCTTCCCCCAGGTCGTAGGCGGACGGGCAGATCAGGTTGCCCACGTTCTCGATCACCAAAAGCTCCAGCCCCTCGGACTCCACGAAGGGCAGGTGCCGCTGAACCATGCTCGCATCCAGGTGGCACACGCCGGCGGTGATGATCTGCTTCACGGGAAACCCGAACCGCGCCAGCCGCTCAGCGTCCCGCTCGGTTTGAACATCCCCCACCAGCACCCCCGCCCGCACCCGGCCCCGCAGGCGCTCGAGGGTCTGCTCCAGCAGCGACGTCTTACCGCAACCGGAGGCGCCGACCACGTTGATGCAGAAGACCCCGTTGCGCCCCCACCTCTCCCGCAGCTCCTGCGCCAGCCGGTCGTTGGCCGAAAGCACCTTTTGCTCGACTGGAACTCGCTCGCCCACGAAGAGCCCCCCTCATTCTTCCGCCGCTCCATGTCGTGGGGTGCCGTCCCGTGCAGGTTTTGCCTGTCGGCCCTCCCCGGCTGCGCCGCCCGTTGCCGCCGCCCCGGTCGGGGTTTCTATCTCCACCGCCACCAGCTCCAGCTCTTCCCCGGCGACGACTGAGGTCTCGGGGTTTGCGCACGCTCCGCAGGCAAACGAAAAAGGCCCGGGTGCCCCCTCTGCCCCGCACGCCGGGCAGCTCACCCTCACCGGCACCCACTGCACCTTCAACACCGCACACTCGCACAGCGGCACGGCCGCTCGCGCCGCCTCAAAGGCGAACCGCAGCGCCGAGGGCTCCACGCCGGAGAGTTCCCCGATCCTCGCCTCCACGGCCTCGACCCGCCCCGCCCCGCAGCGCCGGGCCACCTCGCTGGCCCGTTCCAACATCCACAGGGCGATACCCAGTTCATGCACGCCGCTTGCAGCCTTCCCTGACCGGCACGGGCGCAGCCTATCCCCTCAGCAGATCCGGGGCAGCTGTTCGCCGCTCAGCATGTCCAGCACCCGGCTCGTGCCTACCCGGGTCTTCATGACCACCTGGCCCGGGAGGACGCCTGTTTGCCCGGGATGGGCCTCCACCACCCGGCCGATGATGCGGGCCTCCCTCCCCAGGGGGTGCGAGCGCATCGCCTCCAGAGCCCGAGGGGCGTCCTGCTCCGCCACGAAGGCCACGAAACGCCCCTCGTTGGCGACGTAGAGGGGGTCCAGCCCCAGAAGCTCGCAAGCGCCCTGCACGTCGTCCCGAACCGGGATCTCGGCCTCCTCCACCACGATCCCGAGCCCGCTTCCCTCCGGCTCACCAGCCGCAGCCTGCCAGGCGGCGGCCTGCCGGGCGGCGGTGGTCTGCCCGGCGATCTCGTTGAGGGCGCTCACCAGCCCTCCCCGGGTGAGATCCCGCAGGCAGTGCACCTCGGCCCCGCAATCCAGCAGCGTCGCCACCAGATCCGCGAGAGGCGCCGTGTCGCTCTCGATGGTGGACTCAAACTGCAGGCCCTCCCGAACGGATAGGATGGCCACCCCGTGGCGCCCGATGTCGCCGTTGAGCAAAATCGCATCGCCGGCCCGAACCCTGGAGGGGAAGGTACCCCTGCCGGGGCCGATGACCCCGACGCCGGCCGTGGCCACAAACAGGCCGTCGCCTTTCCCCCGCTCCACCACCTTGGTGTCGCCTGTGACCACCCGCACGCCGGCCCGGTCGGCCGCCTCCCGTATGGAGCGCGTGACGCGCCACAGGGTCTCCATCTCCAGCCCCTCTTCCAGGATGAGCGCCACGCTCAACGCCAGCGGCCGTGCCCCGCACATGGCCAGGTCGTTGACCGTGCCGTTTACGGCCAGCGTGCCGATGTCGCCGCCCGGAAAGAAGAGGGGGCTCACCACGAAGGCGTCGGTGGTGAAGGCGAGCCGGGCGCCCGGCTGGAGCAGGGCTTCGGGTAGATCCAGCTCGGCCCCGTCGTGCAGCTCGCCCGGCGCAGGGGGCCCAAGGGCTGGCACGAACAGCTCCTCGATGAGCTGGCGCATCAGCCGCCCGCCGCCTCCGTGGGCCAAGAGAACCCTCGGGTAGCGGGTGAGCGGCACGGGACAGCTCAGGGCGAAATCGCTCGGTTCGGCCAAAGCGAGCCTCTCCCTCCTGCGGAGATACCGTCGGTCCGGGGCTGCCGGGCTTCGCCGACGGCCCCGCGGCCCCTGCGGGCGGTCACGACCGGCGGTATCGGTAATAGGCGGCGCAGGCCCCCTCGGCGGAAACCATGGGTGCCCCAAGCGGGTGCTCCGGGGTGCAGCGGGTGCCGAAGGCGGGGCACTCGGGGGGCTTGCTGCGCCCTTGAAGGATGCGCCCGGCGATGCACTCCGCCGGTTCGCCGCCCCCCGCACGGTTCTCCCCGTCCGCGGCCGGCGCCCCCGGCAGGGTGTCCCCGGCCCGGCCGCTCTCTCCGGCCAGCCCGAACCGGATCTCGGCGTCGTACTCCCGGTAGCGGGGCCGCAGCCGAAGCCCGCTTTCCGCAATGATTCCCAGGCCCCTCCACCTCCGGGGTGCCACCTCAAACACCTCATCGATGAGGCGCCGGGCCGCCGGATTGCCCTCCCGCCGCACCGCCCTCGCGTACTGGTTTTCCACCTCGAA
>CAYQLT010000030.1:3799-8826 GCA_964418425.1 uncultured Clostridia bacterium | reverse complement strand
GCGGTGGTTTCAAAACCGACCGCGAAGAACACAACCTCGCTATCCCTGTTCTCCACCGCCAGCCGCAAAGCGTCCAGGGGCGAGTAGACCACCCGAACATCCGCCCCCTCCGCCCGGACGGCCAGAAGGTCCCTGCCCGACCCCGGAACCCTCAGCATGTCCCCGAAGGAGCAGAAGATGACAGAGCGGCCGTCCCGGCGGGAGGCGATCTCCAGGGCCCGGTCGATGATCTCGACCGGCGTGACGCACACAGGACAGCCGGGCCCGTGCACCAGGGTGAGGCCCTCCGGCAGAAGTTCGTCGATGCCGAACCGGATGAGGTTGTGGGTCTGCCCGCCGCAGACCTCCATCAGCGTCCAGGGCCGGGTGGTCACCCGGTGGATGGCCTGCACCATGCGCCGCGCCGCTTCCGGGTCCCGGTACTCGTCCAGGAACCTCACGGTCCCGGCTCCCCTGTCCGGGCCGGCTCACCTCTCCGGCCGGCCGGCTGTCTCCCCGCTGGCTCCCCGATTTCGCCCAGCTCTTCCATCTCCCGCAACAGTTCGAACACCCTCGTCGCCTCCTGCTCGTCCACCTGGCAGATGGCAAAGCCGACGTGAACGATGACGTAGTCGCCGACCCGGGCTTCGGGGACGTAGGCCAGGCAGACGTCCTTCACGATCCCGCCGAAGCTCACCTTGCCGCTGCGAAGCCCGTCCTCGGTGATGCTGAGGATCTTACCGGGGATCCCCAGGCACATGGCCTTCCACCTCCTCACCGGCCTGCCCGCGGCGGCGGCTGCCCGCCGCCACCAGGGCCTGCCCCAGGGCGATCCCGCCGTCGTTGGGCGGGACGAGCCGGTGCGTGTAGACCCTGAAACCCCTCTCCCTCAGGTGGGCCGCGGCGCGCTGCGTCAGGTAGCGGTTTTGAAAACAGCCGCCCGTGAGCACCACCTCCGGGAGGCCGGCCCTCTCGGCCACGGCTCCGATGAGGCCCACGAGGGCGTTATGGAAGCGAAGGCTGATGCGCCCCACCGGCACCCCGTGATGCAGATCCTCCAGGAGCGCGCGCACCATCGGGCCCCAGTCGGCCACCCAGGGCCCTTCGTCGAGGCGGCCGTTGCCACCCTCCCCTTGCAGTGGGAAGGGGTAAGTCTCTCCCGCACGGCCCGGGATGGCAAGGCGCTCTCCCGGGATAGGGAGGGGCTCTCCCGGCTCGGCCGCAAACTCCAGCTCCATGGCCGCCTGCCCTTCAAAGCTCGAGCGCCACCGCAGCCCCACCAGCGCAGCCACCGCGTCAAATAGCCGTCCCGCGCTGGTGGTGACGGGGGCGTTCACCCCCCGCCGCAACATGGCCTCGACCACGCGAAGCTCCGGCTCCGAGAAGCCAAAGGCCGCAGCCGGCGTCCGTCCGACGCCCCGGCCGCCGGCCTCGCCAGGCCCCGAGCCCAAGCGCCAGGAGGTGACCTGCCCGTCTAGGGCAAACAACAGCCCCAACGCGCTGCGCCTGGGCTCCCGCACCGCCGCCTCCCCGCCGGGCAGCCGGAAGGGGCGCAGGTGCGCGGTACGGCGAAACCCCCCTTCGTCGACCACCAGGAACTCCCCTCCCCACAGGGTGCCGTCCGGGCCGTAGCCGGTCCCATCCCACGCCACGCCCAGCACGGGCCCCCGCAGGCCGTGCTCGGCCATGCAGGCCGCCACGTGGGCGTGGTGATGCTGCACCCGCACCAGCGGCACCCCCCGCTCCCGGCTGAAGCGTTCGGCAAAGCGAGACGAGACGTAGTCGGGGTGCAGGTCGCAGGCCACCCGTTCCACCTCAAGCCGGAAGAAGCCCAGCAAATCCTCGATGACCCGCTCGAAAGCCGCCACCGTCTCAGCCGTCTCCAGGTCGCCGATGTGCTGGCTGAGCACCACCTCCGAACCCGTGCAGACCGCCACGGTGTTCTTGAGGTGCCCGCCCACCGCCAGGACGGCGGGCAGGCGGCGCCCCACGAAGACCGGGAGCGGCGCATAGCCCCGCGCCCTGCGCCAAAGCATGGGCTCACCGGCCACGACGACGGCCACCGAGTCGTCCACGTGGCGGCGGATGGGACGATCGTGCACCACGAAGAGGTCGGCGATCCCCTTCAGGCGGCGCAGGGCTTCCTCGTTGTCGATGCAGATGGGCTCCTCGCTCAAGTTGCCGCTGGTGCAGACCACCGCAAAGCCGAGCTCTTCCATCAGCAGGTGGTGAAGGGGCGTGTAGGGCAGCATGACCCCCAGGTAGGGGTTTCCCGGCGCCACGCTGGGTGCCACGGTCGGTGGCGCAGCCGCTGCCGTAGCCCGGTTCCCGAAGCTGTTCCCGGCTTTGGGCGACCGGCGCCGCAAGAGCACGATGGGAGCCTGCGGCGAGGTGAGCAGGCGCTCCTCTTCCTCCGACACGTGGCAGGCCGCCCGCACCATCTCCAGGGTGGGGAACATCACCGCCAGCGGCTTCTCCTCCCGGCGCTTGCGCTGCCGAAGGCGCCGGACCGCCTCCTCGCTTCGGGCGTCCACCAGCAGCTGAAAGCCGCCCAGCCCCTTGAGGGCCACGATGGCGCCGCTGCGCAGCGCGTCGGCCGCCCGGGCCAGCGCCGCCTCCCCGGCCGCCAGGCAGGCGCCGGAGGGGCTCCACAGCTCCAGCTTCGGGCCGCAACGGGGGCACGCGATGGGCTCGGCGTGGAACCGCCGGTCCCGCGGGTCGTGGTACTCTTGCTCGCACGCATCGCACAGCGGGAAGGCCTTCATGGTCGTTCGGCGCCGGTCGTACGGCAAAGCCTCGATGATGGAATAGCGCGGCCCGCAAGCCGTGCAGTTGGTGAAGGGGTAGCGAAAGCGCCGCTGCCGCCGGTCCCGGACCTCCTCCAGGCAAGCCGCGCAGGTGGCCGCCTCGGCCGGAACCGCCGGCAAGACACCACCGTGCGTCAGGCTCTCCTGAACCGCAAAGACCGTCTCGCCCCGGCACGGCAGCTCCCACGCCGTGACCTCCCGAACCACCGCCAGGGGCGGGGCGCTCGTGCGTAGCGCCTGGCAAAACGCTTCGACTGCGCCGGGAGCGCCCTCGACCTCGATGTAGACAGACCCGGATTCGTTGCGAACCCAGCCGCCCAGCCCCAGGGCGGTGGCCGTCAGGTAGACGAACGGCCGGAACCCCACGCCCTGAACCGTCCCGTGCACCCGCACCGCCTTGCGGCACCGGGACGCGGCCGACCCGTCGGGCGTGGCCCCAGGGGCGTCACCCATCCGGGCGCTCGCACTCCTCCTGCACCATCCGCACGGCTCGATCCACCGCCTCGGAGGTGGCCGCGGACAGCCCCGCACCGAGGACGCACCGCTGTGGTTCGACCAGGATGGCGATCACCACGATGGTACGGGCGACGGTCTCGGGGTTCACCATTCGCGCGAGCTGGATGATGTCGGCAACCCGGATGCCGTGGGTGGAAAGGGCGGTAAGTCCGGCCCCGGCGAGCTGATCGGGAGCCAGGCGCAGCACGGTGCCTGCTGAAACGGTTCCGCCAGGGGCGTGGGGGACGGCTGCGTCCACCACCACCGCTTTGGCGATTCCCTGGAGCGCCTCCAACAGGGTCCCCGCATCGGCCGCCTCCACCAGCTCCACGTCCGGGTCCACGCCGAGCCCCCTCAGCCTCCGGATCACCTCGATACCGGCGCCGTCGTCGCCTGCGAAAGGATTCCCTGCCCCGACCACCCGGATCCGGGGGCTGCTTTTCGTCTCACCCGGTTCCCTTCGGGCTCGGGCGGGTGCAAACCGGGCCCCGGCGCGTTCGGCTCCGCCGTTCACCGCTGGGGTTCCTCTTCCAGGTGAATGGTCAGGAAGTGCGTGGCGCAGGAGATGCACGGGTCATAGTTGCGGATGGCCTGCTCGCACTTCCACGTCAGCTCCGGCCGGGGAAGGTTCAGCAGCCGGGGTACCAGCTGCCGCAGGTCCTCCTCCACCGAAGCCAGGTTCTGCGCGGTGGGCGGGACGATCTTGGCGTCCTCGATGAGTCCCTCCGGGCCGATGCGGTAGCGGTGGTAGAGGATTCCCCTGGGTGCCTCCGTGCACCCGTGGCCTTCCGCGTAGCCCTGACCCGTGGCCGCCCGGGGCGGGCGGTCGGGTATCTCCAGCCGGGGCCGATCCGGCGGCTCATACGAGGCGATGATCCGAAGCGCCTCCTCGAACGCGTAGACCATCTCGATGCTGCGGGCCACGATGCTCAGGAAGGGGTTGCGCCAGGGAAGCGCCACACCGGTTTCCTTCAGGGCCTGCGCGGCCAGAGGCGACAGCCGGTCGAAGTTGAGGTTGAGGCGAGCCAGGGGGCCGCACAGGTAGCTTCCCCGGCCGGCGATGGCCGAGTGAAGGGCGTTGGAATGGGGCACCTGGGTTTCCACGAAGTGGGCGTCGTACTCCCGCACGTCGATATCCAGTCCCTTGTTGGAGACGATGCGCCCCTCGTTGAAGGGATACTCCCCGGGATGGCGCAGGGCGACCAATTCGTAGTCCCGCTCGAAGTCCGGGAAGTCGAAGCCCGATACCCAGCGAACCGTCTCCAACGCCGCCTGCAGGCCCCACTTCAACTCGTCCTCCAGCGCCACCAGTTCGGCCCGGGTCGGGACCCGGTAAAAGCCCCCGACGCACACGTTGATGGGGTGGATCTCTCGCCCGCCCAGCAGGCGGACGAGCTCGTTGCCGGCCTTTTTCATGCGTAGCCCCCGCGCCACGGCCTGCGGGTGGTCTCGGGCCATGCGCAGCGCGTCGTCGTATCCCAGGAAATCGGGCGCGTGGAGCATGTAGACATGCAGAGCGTGGCTTTCGATCCACTCCCCGCAGTAAAGCAGGCGGCGCAGCTCCCGCAGCGCCCCGTCCACCCGTACACCCAGCGCCGCCTCCATGGCATGGCAGCTGCTCATCTGGTAAGCGACCGGGCAGATGCCGCAGATGCGCGCGGTGATATCGGGGGCTTCGGTGAAGGCCCTGCCCCGAAGGAATGCCTCGAAGAAGCGGGGTGGCTCGAAGATCTCCAGCCGGGCCTG
>CAYQLT010000030.1:0-3699 GCA_964418425.1 uncultured Clostridia bacterium | reverse complement strand
CGCCCGCCGGGCCTGGACTTGCCGGGGTATCCCGGCCGCCGGGGCCCGGAGGGCTACGGAACGCCTCGGCCCAGGCGTTGAAGGTGTGGAAGGCCCGTTCAACCTCGGAGGGCGAGCGGCCCAGCTGCTCCTGCCACCAGGCCCCCAGGGAGCCCGTGTTGGGCGACTCCATCGGGCCGAAGCAGCCGTAGCACCCCCTGGCGTACGACGGGCACAAAGCCCCGCAGCCGGCCTGGGTGACCGGGCCCAGGCAGGGCACCCCTCGGGCTACCATCACGCACACGTTTCCCTGCCGCTTGCACTCGACGCAGACGCTGTAGGAGGGCAGGTTGGGGCGGCGGCCGTGGAGATACGCGCTGAGCACCTCCAGCAGCTGACGCTTGTTGACGGGGCAGCCCCTCAGCTCCAGGTCGACGGGGACGTGGTCGGCGATGGGGGTGGAGCGCTCCAGCGTGCGGATGTACTCCGGGGTGGCGTAGACGGTGCGGATGAACTCCGCCACGTCCTGGAAGTTGCGCAGGGCCTGGATACCCCCTGCCGTGGCGCAGGCCCCGATGGTGACCAAAAACCGCGACAGTCGGCGGATCTCCCGGATGTGTTCCAGGTCGCCGGGCGTCGTGATGCTGCCTTCCACCAGGGAGATGTCGTAAGGCCCCCGCACGCGGGCCCGGGTCGCCTCAGGGAAGTAAGCGATCTCCACCGCACCCGCCACCGCCAGAAGCTCGTCTTCCAGGTCGAGCAGGCTCAGCTGGCACCCGTCGCAGGAGGCGAACTTCCAGACCGCGAGGGTGGGCTTGCGCCGGGTCGCCACGCTCACATCTCCCTCTTTCCGAAAAACGCCCGGATCCGGTCGTAGCGGAACACCGGCCCGTCCTTGCAGACGAAGGTGGGGCCGAACTGGCAGTGGCCGCAGAACCCCACGGCGCACTTCATGTTGCGTTCCATGGACAGGTAAATGCGGTCGTCGCCAACCCCCCGGGCCTGCAGCTGGGCGACGGTGAAGCGCATCATCACCTCGGGCCCGCAGACCATCGCGACGCATTCGTCGGGGTCGAAATAGCAGCGAGCGAACAGAGCCGTCACGACCCCCACGTGCCCCCGCCAGCCGGCGTCCGCCCGATCCACCGTGACCAGCACGTCCACATCAAAACGGCCCCGCCACTGCTCCAGTTCCCGCCGGTAAAGGAGGTCGGCCGGGGTGCGGGCTCCGTACAGCAGCACCACCCGCCCGTACTCCTGGCGGCGCGCCAGCAAGAGGTAGATGAGAGGCCGCAGCGGCGCCAGCCCGATCCCGCCGGCCACTACGACCACGTCCTTGCCCCGGGCCGCATCGGCCGGCCATCCCGAGCCAAAAGGGCCCCGCACGCCCACCGTCTCGCCCGGCTTCAGGGCTGCCAGGCTCCGGGTAACTGCCCCGACCGCCCGCAACGTGTGGACCAAACTCTGCGGTCTGGCCGGGTCGCCGCTGATGGAGATGGGCACCTCGCCCACACCGAAGCGCCACAGCATGTTGAACTGGCCGGGGACGAAGGAGAAGCTCGCCCCCTCCTGTGGGGGGCGCAGGGTCAGGGTGAACGTGTCGGGCGTCTCCCGGCGCACCCGTTCGACCCGGAAGAAAGCGGGCAGGAAGGGGTTCGACGGGGTGGAAGGGACAGCGCCGGGAACCGGGGAGAGGCCGGCTGGTGTTCCTTCGGCTTCCGCCGTTTGCACACCTGCGGGTTGTGGCGACAAGTCCTTCACCTACCCGTTCGCGCGATAGATGTCCAGAAGCTGCAGCCGAGCGGCCTGAAGGCGCTGCAGGATGACCGGGACGAACCGCCGCAGGAGCTCATAGCCCAGTTCGTGGTCCTCTTCCGAGCGGGCTCGCAGGCAGCCTGCGTCCAGGGAGATGGCACGGGTCAGCTGCAGGGCTCGGGCGTCGAAATGCCACCGGTAAGGCGTAACGAGCCACGACCAGCCCAGCACGTCCCCCTCCCCCAGGGTCTGGATGCAGACAGAGCCGCGCCCGGGAACGTACACCTCGATGGCGACCTGCCCGGAGCGCAACAGGTAGAACTGCCGGGCTTCCTCGCCTTCCCGCAGCACCCACTGCCCCGCTTCGAAACGCACGTTGGCCGCGCACGGGACCAGGGTCTGGAGGTGCTGCTCAGCCAGACCCTGCAGAAACGGGTGCTCCTTCAGCAGCCGAACCAGGTTTTCCATCTCCAGCGCTGCCTCCCCCCGCACCGTTGCTGCCGCCCGCCGCCGTTTCCCGGATGGCCCGGGCCTCCTCCGTGATGTCGATGCCCACCGGGCACCACGTGATGCAGCGCCCGCAGCCGACGCAGCCAAACGTGCCGAACTGGTCGACCCAGGTGGCAAGTTTGTGGGTCATCCACTGGCGGTAACGGGAACGGGCCGAGCTCCGCACGGTTCCGCCGTGGATATAGGAGAAGGCCAGGGTGAAACACGAATCCCAGCGGCGCCAGCGTTCGGCGGTTTCGCCGCTCAGATCCGTGACGTCCTCCACCGTGGCGCAAAAACAGGTGGGGCAGACCATGGTGCAGTTCGCGCAGCTGAGACAGCGCGCGGCCACCGCATCCCAGCGCGGATGTTCCAGGTTGGCGTACAGCGCCTCCCGCAGGCCCTCTGTTTCCAGAACCCGCCCCATGCGGCGGGCCGCCTGCGCCACCAGCTGGGCGGCTTGCTCGGCCTCGCCCCCCGATGGGGGACGGTGGGGGATCTGTTCCAGGACCTCGGCGCCCGCCTGGCTTCCCACCTCTACCAGAAAGCGCGACTTTTCGCCGGCCGGAAGTTCCGTGAGGGCCAGGTCGAACCCCGAATCGGCCCGTGGCCCGGTACCCATCGACGCGCAAAAGCAGGTCCCTGAGGGTTGGGTGCACTGCACCGCCACGATGAAGACCTGGTCGCGGCGGGCCCGGTAGCTGGGTTCCTGGTAGGGCCCGCCCAGGAACACCCGGTCCTGGATGGCGATCGCGTGGAGTTCGCATGCCCTGGCGCCGATGAAGGCGAAGCGGGGGACAGGCTCCGCATCCTCCACGAAGGTGACGTTGCCGTTTCGCCGCACGGCCTGCCACAGGCGCAGGGAAGGAGGGTACAGCCATTGCTTGAAGGAGCGGGGGCCGACCGCATAGCCGAACAGGGCTCGATCCTGGCGCCGCTTGAGCCGGTAGGTTCCGGGCCCCTGCTCCTCGGTCCAACCGGCGGGTAGCTGCTCGACCGAGGCGATTTCGTCGTACACGATGGCACCGTCCCGGACTGTGGGGCCAATGACGCGATGCCCCCGACGGGAGAGGACGTCCAGCAGGCGCTGCAGGCCGTCGAGGTCGATGACGGCGGGGCCGCCGGGGGCAGCACGGTGCGCGGCCGATGGTGGTTGGGTCACCCACATCTCCCCTTTTCCCGGTGCGTCTCACTTCCTTGTCCCCGGGGCGCGTGGCGGTTTTTCCCTGGGTGCCTGGCGAGCCTGCCAACCGACGCCCGCCTCTGGCTGCTGAGGCGGGCGGCCCGGCTGTGGCGGGCGGCCCGGCCGGCTCCGTCGAAATCCTAGCATATGGAGCGGCGCATGGCGGCCCCGGATTGAGTCGAATGTCCAGCGGTCGAGGACAGCTGTCCCGGGGCCTGTGCCTTTCGTCCCGCAAGCCATTGACGTGGCTATGCATGGGCATGAGAATGCCTCCGGTGACCGAACTGTGCGGA
>CAYQLT010000029.1:6712-29837 GCA_964418425.1 uncultured Clostridia bacterium | reverse complement strand
ATGTCCGCCGTGCCGTTCAGGGTGCGGCGGCCAGGTTCGTCGCCGACCCAAACGCGGCCGCACTCAGCCACTGCAGCACGGAGTGCGGGAAGAGCATCAGCAGCACGACCACCGCCGCGCAAACCCCCACCACCAGGGCCATCCCCCTTGGCACGGATCCGGGCGCCTGCTCTGCCTGCCCCGTGGACGGAGCCCAAGCCGCTGCCCCGGGGTCCGGCTCGCCGAACGCAGGCCCCCTCGGCGCCGGGGTGGCCGGCAGTTGATCGGGGGCCTCGGTCAGGTACATCCGGCGGACGATGCCGTAGTAGTAACCGGCCGACACGGCGCTGTTGATGACCAGCACCACCGCCAGCCAAGCCATGTCCGCCCCCACGGCCGCCTTGATGAGGTAAAACTTGCCGAAAAAGCCGGCCGTGGGCGGGATGCCGATGAGGGACACCATGAAGACCACCGTCGCCGCTGCCACCCAGGGAACCCGCCGGCCCAGCCCCTGGAAGTCGTCCAGCATCTCCTCCGGCCGGCTGAGCGAAAGCCAGGCGATCACCGCAAAGGTGCCGGCGATCATGAACACGTAGGCCAGAAGGTAATACATCATGGCCGCCACGCCCTCGGCGGTGGCGACGGCCATCCCCACCAGGACATACCCCGCCTGGGCGATGGCGGAGTAGGCCATCATCCGTTTCGCGCTGGTCTGCACCAAAGCCACCGCGTTGCCGTAGGTCATGGTGGCCACCGCCAGCACGGCGAAGACCAGCCGCCAGTCGGCATCAAAGGGGGCGAAGGCGGTGGTGAAAACCCGGATGATGGCGGAAAAGGCCGCGGCCTCCGAGCCCGCCATCAGCAGAGCCGCCACGGGGGTGGGCGCTCCATGGTAGACGTCCGGGGCCCACATGTGGAAGGGCACAGCCGCCACCTTGAACGCGAAGCCCACCAGCAAAAACCACAGCCCCGCCAGCGCCACCGGTCGAAACGCCCCCTGTGCCGACAGGGCCGCCCGGATCCCGTCGAGGCCCGTGGTGCCGGTGACGCCGTACAGAAGCGACAGCCCGAACAACAGCAGGGCCGACGTCATCGCGCCGATGAGGAAATACTTCAGGGCCGCCTCCAGCGAGCGGGCGTCGTCTTTGAGCATCCCGGCCAGCACGTACGAGCTGATGGACATAAGTTCCAACCCCAGGTAGATCATCAGCAGATCCGGGGAGGCCGCCATCAGCGCCATCCCCAGGGTCGCAAAGACCACCAGGGCGTAAAACTCGCCGGCGTGCAAGCGACGGCGCTCCACGTAGGCCACCGAAAAGACGACCACAAGCAGCGTGGCCAGCAGAAAGACCATTTTGAAGTAGATGGAAAAGGGATCCACCACCAGCATCCCCGACCAGGCCACGGTGCGCCAGCTCGCCAGGGGAATGGCAGCCACCAGGGCCGCCACCAGCGCCACGGCCGCGACCGAGGCCGTGGCTCGGGCTGTCTTCCAGAGCAAATCGGCCCCCATGACGGCCATGCCGCCGGCCGCCAGCAGCAGCTCCGGGAGCAAGGCGACGTAGTTCATGGCGTCACCAGGCCTCCCAGAACCCCGAGCAGCGCCTCTACCGAGGGGTTGAAGAGGTTGACCAGGATGGAGGGCGCCACCCCGAACAGCACGATGAGCACCACCAGGGGAACGCAGATGATGAGTTCCCGCAGCGTCACGTCAGGCATCGCAGCCGAAGCCTCACCCTGTGCAGCCTCTCCATGCCCGGCCCCCGGCCCGTGGTTCCCGTGGCCCGCCGCATGGGCGACCGCCGGCCCCATCAGGATGCGGTTCATCATCCACAGGTGATAGGCGGCCGTCAGGACCATGCCTACCACCGCGATGACCACAAGCCGTGTCAGCACGGGGAAGCTGCCAACCAACGTGAAGAACTCCCCGGCAAACCCGGACAGCCCCGGCAGGCCAAGGTTGGCAAAGGCCGCAAATGCCAGGAGGGTTGCGGCCACCGGGATGCGGGTGAACAGGGCGCTCATCTCATCCAGCATTCGGGTGTGGGTGCGCTCGTAGATCACCGAGCCGGCGAAGAAGAACATCATGGGCGAGATGAGCCCGTGGGAGACCATGACAAACAACCCGCCGTCCATGGCCATGGGGGTCATGGCCGCCAGGCCCAACAGCACGAAGCCCATGTGGCTGATGGACGAGTAAGCCACCATCTTCTTGAAGTCCTTCTGGGCCATGGCCACCAGCGCACCGTAAATGATGTTGATGACCCCCAGCACCCCCATCACGATGGCGAACGCTTTCGCCGCATCGGGCAGGGTGGGGTAGCTGATCCGGTAAAAGCCGTACGTCCCCATCTTCAGGAGCACCCCGGCCAGGAGCATGCTCCCGCCGGTGGGCGCCTCCACGTGGGCATCCGGAAGCCACGTGTGGAAGGGGAAGATGGGCACCTTGACGGCGAACCCGAAAAACAACAGCAGGAATACCCAGTACTGCAGTTGCGGCGACAGCTTCGCCTGCTGAGCGATGGCCAGCATGTCGAAGGTTCCCAGCCCGGACCGGAAGTACAGGATCAGGATGCCGACCAGCATGACCACGGAGCCCAGCAGGGTGTAGATGAAGAACTTGATGGCCGCGTACTCCCTGCGGGGCCCGCCCCAGATGCCGATGATGAAGTACATCGGCACCAGCACCAGTTCCCAGAAGATGTAGAACAGGAAGTAGTCCAGGGCCACGAAGACCCCCAGCATGCCGGTTTCCAGCAGCAGCATCAGGGCCATGAACTCCTTCACCCGGTCTTCGATGGTGAAGGAGGTGAGGATGGCCAGAGTGGTGATCAGTGCGGTCACCAGCAACATCGGGAAGCTGATGCCGTCTGCTCCCAGGTAGTAGCTGACGCCCACGCTGGGGATCCACGGGTACCTCTCCACGAACTGCATCCCTTGCACGGCGTAGTCAAACCGCGCCCACATGAGGGCCACCAGCAGCACCGGCACGAGGGAGGTGAGCAAAGCCACCCACCGTATGGCCGATCGGTTTTCCCTGGGAATGAACAGGATCAGCAGCAGGCCCACCAGCGGGCTGAACACCAGCGCGCTCAACATCTTGAGGCGTTAGCCTCCCATCGCGAAGAGGATGAGTCCGACCACCGCGGCCACAAACAGCGTCAGCGCGTAAGCCTGTGCGTAGCCCACCTGGGTTCGGCGCAGGCTGCGCCCTGCCGCCACAGCCCCTGCAGCGGTGAGGTTCACCGCCCCGTCCACCACATGTTCGTCCACCAGGCGACTGCCCTCGGCTACGCCTCGGGTGAACAGGGCCGTCGCGTTCACCAGAGCGTCCACGATCCGCTCGTCAAACCAGCGGCACAGATAGGCGACGGCAACCGAACCCTTCACGAAGAGCCCGTGGTACAGTTCATCCACGTAGTATTTGCGCTTGAGCAGGGTGTGCAGGGGGCGTAAGGTGCGCACCACCGCCTCCGCCGGGATGACCCGCCAGGCGTATATCAGAAGCGCGACCAGCACCCCCAAGAGGGCCGATCCGGTCGCCAGCAGGCTCACCGACGGCTCGGGGGGCAGTTCGTGAGGCTCCCCAAAGTACAGGAAGTGCCCGAACGCGAAGTTGCTCACCGGGGAGTTCCAAAAACCGGAGAACGCCGCCAGCACCGAGAGGCCCAACAGCGGAACGGTCATGATGGGCGGGGACTCGTGGGCGTGCTGGAACAGTTTCGCATCCCGGGGCTGTCCGAAAAAGACCATCCAGGCGGCCCGGGTGACGTAAAAGGCGGTCAGGGCAGCACCGGCGACGCCCATCCAGAAGAGGGCACTCAGGCCGGAGTGGTAGGCGTTGAGCAGGATCTCGTCCTTGCTCCAAAAACCGCTGAAGGGCGGGATCCCGGCCAGCGAAGCCCCGCCGACCATCCATGCCACCGCCGTGACGGGCATCCTGCGGGCCAGGCCGCCCATGCGGTGCATGTTTTGTTCGTGGTGCAGGGCGTGGATGACGCTACCCGATGCCAGGAAGAGCAAAGCCTTGAAAAAGGCGTGGGTTGTCAGGTGAAACATGCCGGCCGTGTAGCCGCCGACGCCCAGCCCCATCATCATGTACCCCAGCTGGCTCACCGTGGAGTAGGCCATCACCTGCTTGATGTCCTCGCGCACCAGCGCGATGGTGGCGGCAAACAGCGCCGTCACGCCGCCGATCCACGCCACCACCAGCATGGCCGTGGGGGATGGCTCGAATATGCCGTAGGCCCGAGCCACCAGGTAAACGCCCGCCGCCACCATGGTGGCCGCGTGGATGAGGGCGCTGACCGGCGTGGGGCCGGCCATGGCGTCAGGAAGCCAGACGTGCAGCGGGAGCTGCGCGGATTTGCCGACTGCGCCGCCGAATACCAGCACGGCCGCCAGCGCCAGCTCGCCGCTGGCCAGTTCGCCCGCCTCGATGGCCTCGAAGACCCGGGTGAAACTGAACGATCCGACCCGGGCGTACAGGAGCAGGATGCCCACCAGCATGGCCACGTCGCCCACGCGGGTGGTCAGAAAGGCCTTCATGGAGGCGTAGCGGGCATCGTCACGCTCGTAGTAATGACCGATGAGGACGTAGGAGGCCAGGCCCACCAGCTCCCAGAAGATGAACAGGAGCAAGAAGTTGTCGGCCACCACCAGTCCCAGCATGGAGAAGGTGAAAAAGGAAAGCATCGCGAAATACCGCTTGTAGCGGGGGTCGCCGTCCATGTAGCCGATGGAAAACACATGCACGGCGAGGCTCACCGTGGTGACCACCACCAGCATCAGCGCGGCCAGGGCGTCAATCTGGTAGCCGATGGCCAGCTGCAGCCCGGCGCCTTCCCCTTCCGGAGCGGTGCCCCACGCCGGAAACCGTGCCCACGGCCAGCCGCCGGCGCTGGCGTCGCCCGATGCCACACGGGCCAAGACCCCCAGCGACCAAAGCCATGCCAACCCCACGCTGGCGGTGCCCAGCCAGTCTCCATCCCGGGGCAGGCGGCGCCCGAAGAAGGCCAGGATCAGCGCGCTGGCCAGGGGAAGCAGCGGGATGACCCAGGCGAGCGTCACCATATGGCGTTCGCTATCCCTTCAGCAGGTGGATCTGATCCACGTCGATATCCCGACGGCTGCGGGCGATGGTGAGGAAGATCGCCAGCCCAACGGCCGCCTCCGCCGCCGCGATGGTCATGACGAAGATAGCCACGATGAGCCCCCGGGGCTCGTCGGGGTGCAGATAGCGCGAAAAGGCCACCAGGTTCAGGTTCACGGAGTTGAGCATCAGCTCGATGCACATCAGGATCCGCACCGCGTTCTTAAGGGCCAGGGCCCCGTACAGCCCCAGCCCGAAGAGCAACGCGCTGGTGGCCAGCACCCAGCCAAGCGGGATCAACGCCGCGTCCCCTCCTCCCGCATGCCCAGCACGATGGCGCCCACGAGGGCCACCAAAAGCACCACCGAGGCCACTTCAAAGGGGATCACGTACGAGGAGAACAGGGTGCGACCGATGGCAATCGTGGGGCTCGCTGCGGGGGCCGGGGCCGCCGAAGGCCAGGGCGCTTCCCGGGTCAGCGCCCACAGGGCTGCCGTGAAACCGGCCGCCGCCAGAATAGGCAAGAGCCCGCGGCGCACGTTGCGCAGCAGGGCCAGGCCTCGCCGCCAAAGCGGCCCCTCGGGGGAGGCCCGCAGATCCCGCAGGTCGGAGAGCATGATGCCGAACAAGATCATGGTGATGACCGCACCCACGTAGATGAGCAGCTGGGCTGCGGCCAGGAAGTCGGCGTCGAGGACCACGAAGATGCCGGCCATCCCCACAAACGCCGCTCCCAGCCACAACGCCGAGTGCATCAGCTTCGAAGCCGCCACCACCCCGTACGCACTGGCCAACGTGGCCACTGCCAGGGCCAGGTAGACCCACTGCGTCGCGCTCATCGGGCGGGCTGACCCTCCGTCTTGACCCCGAAATTGATGATGGGGGTTTTCTGGGGCAGTCCAAGTTGCTGAAGCTTCTCCTTGTCGTAGACGAGCCGGGGCAGGTCGTATTCCGCCAGCTCGTACAGATCCGACATGGCGATAGCCTCCGCGGGGCACACCTCCGCGCACAGGCCACAGTACATGCAGCGGCTCGCATCCAGGTTGAACTCGTCCAGCACCTTCTTGCGCTCGGCTCCCCGGTGCCACTTGATCTCGATGATGTGCACGGGGCATATCTTTTCGCAAAGCTCGCAGACCACGCACTTGAGCTCGCCGTTCTCGTCCGAGAGGAGCACGGGGATGCCCCGCGTCCCGACAGGCGGATCCCAACGCTCATCGGGGTACTGGAGCGTGATCCGGGGCCGCCCCACCATGTTCTTGATGGTCACCGCCATCCCCAGAACCGTGTTCCAAAGGGCGACGGCCATCATCTTTATGGCCTGCATGCCGCATCCCACCTTCCGGCCTCAGGCCCACGGGTCGTAGCCGGCCCGGGCTGACAGCGGTCCCGCACTGCCCGGTGCCCAACCTCAGCGCACCAGCACGTACACGCCGGTGATGGCCAGGTTGACCAGGGCCAGGGGAACCAGCACCTTCCAGCCCAGACCCATCAGCTGGTCCACCCGGATGCGGGGGACGGTCCAGCGGATCCACATGGCCAGGAAGACCAGCGCGTACGTCTTGATCATGAACCACACGAACGGCGGCAGCCACGGCCCGCTCCATCCCCCGAGGTAGAGCGTGGCGGCGATGGCAGACCCGGACAGGAGGTTGGCGTACTCCGCCAGGAAGAACAGCGCCCACCGCATGCCGCTGTATTCCACGTTGAAGCCGGCGACCAGCTCCGACTCGGCCTCGATGAGGTCGAAGGGGGTTCGGTTGGCCTCGGCCAAAGCGGCGGTGTAATAAACCAAAAAGCCCAGGGGCTGCAGCAAGATGAACCACGGCCCCCGACGCTGGGCCTCCACGATGTCCACCAGGCTCAACGAGCCCGCCAGCATCACCACCGCGACGGCTGCCAGCACCAGCGGAACCTCGTAGCTCACCAGCTGGGCCGCGGTGCGCAGGGCGCCGAAGACGGACCACTTGTTGTTGGAGCCCCACCCGGCCATCAAAAACGAGGGCACCACCGCCGAGGTCATGGCGGCCACGAACAGGATGCCGATGTTAAGGTCCTGCACCACCAGGCGATCCCCGAAGGGAACCACCACGTACACCAGCAGCGCGGGCGTGAAGGTGACGAAGGGTGCCAGGCGGAACACCCACCGGTCGGCGCCGTCGGGCACGATGTCCTCCTTCACCAAAAGCTTGAGGGCATCGGCCAGGGTCTGCAAAAGCCCGTAAGGCCCTGTGCGCATCGGGCCCAACCGGTTTTGGATCCAGGCGCTGACCTTTCGCTCCAGCCAGATCAGGAACAAGACGTTGAGAGTGATGAAGCCCAAAACCAGAGCCACTTTGATGAGAGCCCCGAGGATGGCCAGAAGGCCGAGGGGCCAACCGGAACGCTCGAAGTATTCCGCCGCCAGCTCGTACCACCGCGTTGGTGGGGCGATCGCCCCCTCGGCCATCTACCGGTCCACCTCTCCCAGGACGATGTCGATGGAACCGATGACCGCCACCATGTCGGCGATCAGGAGTTGGGGAGCCACGTACGGCAAAAGCTGAAGGTGGATAAACGAGGGAGCTCGCCAGTGAAGGCGGTAGGGCCGGTCGCTTTGGCCGTCGCCCACCACGTACACGCCCACCTCGCCGCGAGGCGACTCCACCCGGCTGTAGGCGTCCTGCGCCGGCGCCTTCCACCGCCGGGGGGTCTTGCCCATCACATCCCCCTCGGGCAGTCCGTCCAGGGCCTGACGGACGATTCGGGCGCTTTGGCGCATCTCCTCCATGCGCACGTTGTAACGGTCCAGGGTGTCGCCCCGCTCGCCCACCGCAACCTCAAAGTCGTAGCGCTCGTATCCCGAGTAGGGGTGGTTCTTGCGCAGGTCGTACACCACCCCCGAGCCCCGCAGCACCGGCCCGGTGGCCCCGTAGGCGATGGCAACGTCGGGTGGGATGGCGGCCACGTCCCGGGTGCGCGCCTGGAAGATGGGGTTGCCGGTCAGCAACAGGTGGTACTCATCCAGGTGGTGCTCGAACCGGGAGAGGAACGTGCGGATCTGCCGGTCCAGGCCCGGCGTCAGGTCGTTGCGGACGCCTCCGATGCGCACGTAGTGGTACATCATCCGGGCCCCGCTCAGAGCCTCGAAGATGTCCAGCAGCTGCTCGCGCTCGCGCCAGGCATACAAGAAGGGCGTCGTGGCACCCAGGTCCAGGGAGAAGGTGCCGAACCAAAGCAGGTGGCTGGCGATACGCTGCAGCTCGGCGACCAGCACCCGAATCGCCTGGGCCTTTGCCGGCACCTCCACGCCGAAAAGCTGCTCCACGGCCAGACAGTACGCCAGCTCGTTGGCCATGCCGCCCAGGTAATCCGTCCGGTCCGTGTACGGGATGACGCTGGGAAAGGGCAGGCTTTCGGAGATCTTCTCGAAGCACCGGTGAAGGTACCCGATGTCAGGGTCGCAGCTCAGGATGCGCTCCCCGTCGATCTGAACCACCAGCCGCAGCACCCCATGGGTGCTGGGGTGCTGGGGGCCCATGTTGACCACCACGCCCGAGTCGGGTCGGGGGGAGTAAGCGTCGGGTACCTCCAGCACCCGGGTGGGCGGCGCGGCCGCTGCCTCGGCCGACGGCGGCTCAGCCGAGCCATCCCCGACGGCGGCGTCAGCCGAGCCATCCCGGACGGAGGCGTCAAAGGTGGTGGTGTTGATCGCATCGGGCCGATACGTCGCCCGCGTCTGACGCTGGCGGGGAAGCCGGCGGTCCACGTAGTCCTTGCGGAGCGGGTGTCCCACCCAGCCGGGCTTCAGCAGGATGCGCCGCAGATCGGGGTGTCCCTGGAAGCGAATCCCCAGCAGATCCCACACTTCCCGCTCCTGCCAGTTGGCCGCCGGCCACAGCGGCGTGAGGCTGGGAACCACGGCGGGCTCCCGGGGGCACCGCGTGTGCAGGGCCACCTGGGCACCCCTGGCCATGGACTCCAGGTGCGCGACCACCTCGAACCCCTCGGCCCCGCGGTCTACAGCCGTCAGGTTGGCCAGGAAGTCGAAGCCGAGCTCGGGGTCATCCCGCAAGCGCTGCGCCGCCGCGAGGTACCCTTCCACCGGCACCTGTACCTGAACCCAGCCGGAGGGCAGGGCGCTGACCTTCGCATCCGGCAACCTGGCCTGCAGGGCCTGGACCAGCTCCGTCTCACTGAACGTCACCGTGGATGTGGCTTGCATGCTCTCTCAGCCCCGGACGGGGACCTCCAGCCCTTCTCTGGCAATCTTCTCCTGAAGCTTGAGCACGCCGAACAGGAGCGCCTCGGGCCGCGGCGGGCAACCCGGCACGTAGACGTCCACCGGAACCACCAGGTCCACGCCGTCTACCACGTTGTACGAACCCCAGTAGGGCCCGCCGTTGACCGCACATGCGCCCATGGCGATGACCCACCGTGGTTCGGCCATTTGGTCGTACAGGCGCTTGACAACGTCGGCCATCTTCTCGTTGACGGTGCCGGCCACGATCATGAGGTCCGCCTGCCGGGGCGAAGCTCGGAAAATCATGCCGAAACGATCGAAGTCATATCGCGACGCGCCGGTCGCCATCATCTCGATGGCGCAGCACGCGATGCCGAACAGCATGTACCACAGAGACGACTTGCGGCTCCAGTTGATCACCTTACGCAGGCTGGTGAGCACCACGCCGGGAGCCTGCGTCACCTCTGCGGCCATGGGAAGGGGTGCCGTCACTGCCATTGCAACACCCTCTTCTTCCAGGCGTAAACGAGGCCCACCACCAGCATGAAGAGGAAAATGAGCATCTCGGCCAGCCCGAACCAGCCGAGCTCCCGGAATATCACCCCCCACGGGTACAAGAAGACGGTCTCTACGTCGAAGATGAGGAACACCAGGGCGAAGACGTAATAGCGGATGTGAAAACGGGTCTGGGCCTCCCCGATGGGGGCCTGCCCGCATTCGTAGATCTCCATTTTCTGGGGGTAGGGTCGGTGAGGTCGTAATAGTGACGACAAGCCCAAAGTGATGCCCACAAAAAGGACGGCCGTCACCAGGAAGACAGCTACATCGATGTACGGGCTCACCCGCAACCCCCCACCGCGTCCCCGCTTCGCCCCCGGCGAAAGGCCACCGACATTATAGACACCCCGCAAAAAGGGGGTCAAGAAAGAGCCCGACGTTGCAGGCAGCGGGGCCGGCCCGGTATATTCGCTGTCGGACGCCTCTTTCCTGGTAACCCTGGATTAGGGTCCGGGGCAAGTCGCCCGCCTGGAGCAGGCGTCCGCGAGTGTCTCGTCCGGAGGGCCGCGGGCGTGGAAGCAGTCCGGGTCGGCATCGTATCGCTGGGATGTGCGAAAAACCTGGTCGACTCCGAGGTGATGGCCGGTCTTCTGGCCGAGGCCGGCTTTCTCTTGACCGGCGACAGCCGCCAGGCGCAGGTGCTTATCGTAAACACCTGCGGCTTCATTGAGCCGGCGCAGCGGGAGTCGGTGCAGGCGATCCTGGAGCTGGCCCGCCTGAAGGAAGAAGGGCAACTGCAGCGGCTGGTGGTGGCCGGCTGCCTCCCTCGCCGGTTCGACGGCGAGGAGGTCGCCCGCCGGCTCCCCGAAGCCGACGCGGTGATCGGCACGGCGGAGATCCCCCTGGTGGCGAGCGTGGTGCGGCGGGTGCTGGCCGGCGAGCGGGTGGTGATGGCCGAGCCGGTGCCTTCGTTTTTGTACCACGACCGGCTGCCACGGCTGGTTTCCACGCCTCGCCCCATGGCCTACGTGAAGGTTTCGGAAGGGTGCAACCACCCGTGTTCCTTTTGCACCATCCCGCGCATCCGCGGCCCCTACCGCAGCCGCCCCATGGAGTCCATCGAACAGGAGGTCCGCCGGCTGGCGGACGCCGGGGTGCACGAGGTCGTCCTGATCGGACAGGACACCAGCATGTACGGTGCGGACCTCTACGGGCGGCTCGCCCTGGCCGACCTCCTGCGTCGCCTGGACCGCACCGGCATCCGGTGGATTCGAGTTTTGTACGCCTACCCCGCTCACGTGACGCCGGAGCTTCTGGACACCATGGCGGAGCTTTCGTCCGTCTGCCCGTACCTCGATATCCCGCTGCAGCATGCGTCGGACCGCATTTTGCAGGCCATGCGACGGTGGGGAAGCCGGGCCCGCTACGAACAGCTGATCCAGGCCATCCGGGCCCGCATGCCGGACGTGGCGCTGCGAACCACCTTCATCGTGGGGTTCCCGGGCGAGCGGGAGCAGGACGTGCAGGAGCTGCTGGATTTCCTGAGTGAAGTTCGCTTCGACCACGTAGGCGTTTTCGAGTACGCTCGCGAAAGCGGGACGCCGGCCGCCGAACTCGGCGAGCCGGTGAGCGCCAAAGAAAGGCGTCGCCGGCGCCGGGCCGTCTTGCGCCACCAGCAGGAGCTGCTGGCCTCCACCCTGAAGCGTCGGGTAGGATCATCCTGCTGGGCGTTGCTGGAACGCCCGTGGGGTTCGCGCCCGGGCCATTGGATCGGGCGCACGCCCTATCAGGCGCCCGAGGTGGACGGTATCACCCGGATCCGGGGTGTCCGAGGCGGCCCCGGGGATTTGGTGCGAGTCCGCCTCGCCGGGGTTCGGGGGTACGACTACCTGGCGACAGCCGAGCCGCCGGCCGGTTCCTCGCGGGTCGGCGGGGCGGTTTGGGAACGGGACGGCGCCGTGGTATAATCCCGGGTGCGCAGGCGCCGGATGGCCGGATCATCCGACGCGTGAGTCCGCGGTCAGCATCCGTCGCCGCATCCGCGGTAAAGGGTTTGGGGGTCGAGGAGGGCCGCCCACCGGTCGCGGCCCTTTTTTGCTGGTATGTTCAAGCGAGGACCCTGGCGGTGGCCGGTGGTGGCCTTCGCCTTCGTACTCAGCCTCTCCGCCATGGTGGCGGCCCAGCGATGGTACATGAGCTTGCGGACCGGCCCGGCCATCGAGTCCGTCAAGGCGCTGGCCGGGGTGCAGGACGCCTGGCTGGAGAAGTCTGGGCCTGCCAGCACGCTTTGGGTGCAGGTGGCGCCCGTCGAGGACGTTCCCGGCCTGGTGGGGCAACTGCGGCGGGCGGCGGAGTCCGGGCGGTTGGGGCGTGTGTCGGAAGTGGTGCTGGTGGACCGGCGCGACGGCGGCCTTCTGCGGGCGCTGCGACGCCTGCAGATCCCCCTGCAGGAAGGAGCCGCCTCGGGCAGCTTCACGGAGATGGAGCAGCGGGTGCATGCGCAAAGCGCCGAGCTGGGGATCCCCATCTGCCGGGTTTACGTGGATGACCGGGCGGTGTACCTGTTGCTGCAGCGGGGGGACTCGTACCTGTATGAGATCATCCACCGGCCGGCGGGGGTGCACGCCCCCTCTTCGGTGAGCGTCCGGACCGAGGGCCTGCAGGCCGTATCCGGAAAGGGTGTCGGCGCGACGTGACCCGGGAAGTGCTGGCGGGGATCGGTCTGGCCGCGGTGGTCTTCGCGGCTCTAAACGGCCTGGAGGTGTGGCCGCTTCTTGTGGTGGCAGCTGCCTTTGCGGCGATACGGTACCTCGGGGCCGATGGCCGCATCGTGGGGCGGCGGTTTGAGGTGCTGGAGGGCGGTTCATCCTGCGGTGAGCCCCTCACCTTCCAGGACATCGGCGGGCAGGAGATGGCCAAACGGGAGCTTATAGAAGCGTTGGAGTTCGCCCGCCAGCCGGAGCGGGTCAGCCGCCTCGGCATCCGCCCGTTGCGGGGCATCCTGCTCGCCGGGCCCCCGGGAACCGGCAAGACCATGATGGCCCGGGCAGCGGCCAGCTACACCGACGCCGCCTTCCTGGCGGCCAGCGGCTCCCAGTTCATCGAGGTGTACGCCGGCGTGGGTGCGCAGAGGGTGCGCGAGCTGTTCCGCCGGGCTCGAACCCTCGCCCGCCAGCGACCGAGCCGGATGGCCATCATCTTCGTGGACGAACTGGAGGTGCTGGCCGGGCAGCGGGGCCGCCACACCAGCCACCTGGAGTATGACCAGACGCTGAACCAACTTCTGGTGGAGATGGACGGGATGGCGCGCCCCGAAGACGTCCGGGTGCTGGTGATCGGCGCCACCAACCGGATGGACCTGCTGGATCCCGCTCTGTTGCGCCCCGGCCGCTTCGACCGAGTGGTGCGGGTGGAGCTTCCCGATAGGGAGGCGCGCCTGCAGATCCTCCAGATCCACTGCCGCAACCGCCCGCTGGCGCCTGGGGTGAGCCTGGAGGAGGTGGCCCGGGAAACGTTTGGCTTTTCGGGGGCGCACCTGGAGGCCGTGGTCAACGAGGCGGCCATCGCGGCGCTGCGGGCGGGACGGGACGTGATCGAGGCGGAAGACGTCAAGGAGGCCATCGACAAAGTGATACTGGGGGAGCGTCTGGACCGCCGTCCTACGCCCGAAGAGATGCGCCGCATCGCGGTGCACGAGGCGGGCCATGCGCTGGTCGCCGAGGTCCTCCGACCGGGATCGGTGGCCCAGGTGACCGTCACCTCCCGGGGCCGGGCGCTGGGGTATGTGCGCCACGCCCAGGCCGAGGACTCGTACCTGTACACGGCCTCCCAGCTGGAGGATCGGATCGCCGTCGCCCTCGGCGGGGCGGTGGCCGAGGAGCTGGAGATGGAAGGGCGCAGCACCGGTGCGCTCAGCGACATCGACCAGGCCAGTGAGTTGGCCCGTCAGATGGTCTTTGCGGGCATGTCGCCGCTGGGAGTGGTGGCGCGGGACAACATCCCGCCTCGGCTTTTGCACGAGACGATCTCGGCCCTCCTCGCCGCCCAGGAAAAGCGGGTGCGGGAGCTTCTGATGGGCCGGCGGGAGGTGCTGCGTAAGGCGGCAGCCATGCTGGCGGAGGCCGAGAAGGTGAGCGGCGAGGAGCTGCGCCGCTGGCTGGCCAGGGAGGTGGCAGTGTGAGGGGGCTCACCGCGGAGATCGTCAGCATCGGCACCGAGCTGCTGCTGGGGCAGATCGTGGACACCAATGCCACGTACCTGGCTCGCCGGCTGAGCGAGGTGGGCGTCGCCTGCTACTTTCGCCAGACGGTGGGCGACAACGTGCGCCGGGCCGTCCAGGCGGTCTCGCTCGCCCTGGAACGGGCGGACGTGGTGCTGCTGGTGGGGGGCCTGGGCCCGACGGACGACGACGTGACCCGGCAGGTGGCTGCCTCGGTGGTCGGCGTCGGGCTTCAAGAGCACCCTGAGGCCCTCAGCCATGTGGAATCGTACTTTCGCCGAATCGGGCGCCCCATGACCCCTGGGCAGCGCCGGCAGGCCCTTGTGCCCCAAGGCGCCCGCATCATCCCCAACCCGGTCGGCACCGCCCCCGGCTTTCTGTGGGAGGGGTCGGGGAAGATCCTCATCGCGCTGCCAGGGCCACCCGGCGAGCTGACGGCTATGGTGGACGGGTGGGTCCTGCCGCACCTGGCCGACAGGGCCCGACAGGCGGGGGCCGGGCAGGTGTTTTACTCCAGGGTGTTGCGCTTCACGGGTATCGGGGAGGCGGCGCTGGAGGACCGCCTGAGGGACCTGATCGCTTCCCAGAGCAACCCCACCCTGGCCACCTACGCGGGGGTGGGGGAGGTGAGCCTGCGCATCACCGCCGCGGCGGCCGACGAAGAGCGGGCCCGGGCGCTGGTGGAGCCCGTCGAGCAGGCGGTGCGGGAGCGCCTGGGCTTGTATTGCTACGGAGTCGGCGACGCCACGCTGGAAGGTGTGGTGGCCGAGCTTCTGGAGAAGCGGGGCCTGACGCTGGCCATCGCCGAGTCGTGCACAGGCGGAAACGTGAGCGACGCGCTCACCGACATCCCCGGGATCTCCCGGGTACTGCTGGAGACGGTGGTGGCCTACAGCAACGGGGCGAAGGTGCGCCGGCTGGGCGTGGAGCCCGCGGTCCTGGAAGCCCATGGGGCCGTCAGCGAGGCCTGCGCCCGGGCCATGGCGGAGGGGGTTCGCCGGACGGCGGAGGCGGACGTGGGTTTAGGCATCACGGGGATCGCCGGCCCTTCCGGGGGTTCGCCCGAAAAGCCGGTGGGGCTTGTCTACGTGGCCGCCGCCTTGCCCTGGGCGACCGTCGCGGAGCGGCATCTGTTCGGTGGCGACCGCCGGGCCATCAAGGTGCGGGCAGCTCGGGCGGCCCTGGACCTGCTGCGCCGCCAGCTTTTGAAGGGCGCGCAGGGCACGGCGTAAGGCTTTGCGTCGGGTGCGAGCCCAACAAGGGGACCCCTTGTGGGGCGCCGAACCTGGGGGCAGGGAGCCGGTGCCCGAACGTTGAGCGCAGAACGTGGGCAACGCCTTCGCACGTTCATCGCCGTAGAGGTGGACCAGGCGGTGCGCGAGGCCATCTGGGAGGTGGTCCGCGGGGTGCGCCGGGAGGTGGAGGCGGCCCTGGGGAACGTGCGATGGGTGGCGCCGGCGGCGTACCATTTCACCCTGCGCTTCCTGGGGGAGCTGGAGGCCGACCGGGTGGGTGCGGCGGCCCGGGCGACCCGGCGGGCGTGCGCCGGCCTGGAAAGCTTCCCGGTCACCCTGCGGGGTCTGGGAGCGTTTCCGGGCTTGGAGCGCCCCAGGGTGCTGTGGATCGGCGTGGATGATGAGGGAAACCGCCGTCTTACCCACCTCGCTCTTCGTCTGCAGGAGGAGCTGGCCCGGGAGGGTTTCGCCGCCGAAACGAGGCCGTTTGCATCCCACCTCACCATCGGCCGCCTGTCCGACCGGCCAGGCCGCCGTTCGCCGGGGGCACTGCAGACGGTCGCTCGGCTCTTCGACCGGGACTTCGGGCCCAGCCGCTCGGAGTCGGTGGTGGTCATGAAGAGCGAGCTTTTGCCGTCGGGCCCGGTGTACACCGCCATGCACCGGGTCGCGCTGGGAGCCAGGGCTCCGGAGGCGGACCGCTCGGCAGGCAGGTCGCCGGCGTCCCAGGAGGGAGTGTAGACCGTTGAGCGTGACCACCGCGGACCAGGAGCGCCACAAGGCGCTGGAGCTTACCATCGCCCAGATCGAAAAGCAGCACGGGCGTGGATCCATCATGTGGATGGGGGAGAGCCAGACCGAACACGTGGAGGTCATCCCCACAGGTTCGCTGGCGCTGGACATCGCCCTCGGGGTGGGGGGAGTCCCCCGAGGGAGGGTGGTGGAGATCTTCGGGCCGGAGTCGTCGGGCAAGACCACGCTCACCCTTCACATCATCGCAGAGGCCCAGAAGACGGGTGGCATCGCCGCGTTCATCGACGCGGAGCACGCCCAGGATCCCCGCTACGCCCGCCGGTTGGGAGTCGACGTGGACAGCCTGCTCATCTCCCAGCCCGATACCGCAGAGCAAGCCCTGGAAATCGCCGAGGCCCTGGTGCGGTCGGGCGCGGTGGACGTGGTGGTCGTCGATTCGGTGGCGGCGCTCGCCCCGCGAGCGGAGATCGAGGGCGAAATGGGGGACGCCCACGTGGGGCTACAGGCACGCCTGATGTCCCAGGCCCTTCGCAAGCTCACGGCGGCCATCTCCAGGTCCCGCACCACCGTAGTCTTCACCAACCAGCTTCGGGAGAAAGTGGGCGTGATGTTTGGCAACCCCGAAACCACCCCCGGCGGGCGGGCCCTGAAATTTTACGCCAGCGTACGTCTGGACATCCGCCGGGTGGAGGCCCTCAAGCAGGGAACGGAGAACGTGGGGATGCGGGCCAAGGTGAAGGTGGTGAAAAACAAGCTGGCGCCCCCCTTCCGGGAGGCCGAGTTTGACATCCTGTACGGCTCCGGGATCTCCCGGGAAGGTGACGTCCTGGATACGGCCACCTCGATGGGCATCGTGCAGAAGAGCGGAACCTGGTACGCCTACGGCGACGTTCGCCTGGGCCAGGGGCGAGACCAGGCGAGGGATTTTTTGCGCAACAACCCGGCAACCCTGGCGGAGATCGAAGACCGCTGCCGGGTTCAGGCGGGGCTGCCACCCCTGGCGGTGAACCGGCTCAAGGCGGCGGGCAGCGGCGGCGAGGCTGCTGCGGCTCCTACGGCGGCAGACGGGGACAGCTCGCCGGCCTCCGAGGCCAGCGAGGCGCGGGCGACCCCGAGCGGCGGGTCGCGACGAGGTCGGGGAGAGCGAAACACCCTGGCGGCCGGTGCCTCCGGGCGATGAGGCCCAGCGAGATTCGGCAGCCTGTGGACCATCTGGTCGCCATTGAGAGCCGCCGGGGCCGCAGCTGGCACCGGCTGGTCGCGCAAAGCGGGGATGCATGGGTGGTAGACCGCGCCGCGCTGGCGGCGCTGGGGTTTGTGCCCTCTGACACGGGGGCGCTTCCGGTCGGCCTGGGCGCTCACCAGCGGGCGTTGCTGGACGAGGCCGAGCGGGCTACGGCCCGGCGGCGGGTGCTGGTCCTGCTTGCGCAGCGCGCCCGAAGCCGGGCCGAGCTTCTGCGTCTGATGCAGCTGTGGCCGTTTCGGCGGGAGAGCGTGGAGGATGCCGTCAACTGGGCGGCCGAGCTGGGTTACGTCAACGACCGGGAGCTGGCCGCCCAGATGGCGGCCCGGCTTCGGGGCTCCCCCGTGGGGCGGCCGGCCTTGTTGGCACGAATGCAGCAGCGAGGGATCGACCCGGGCACGGCACACCAGGCCTTGGCCGAGGAGTACCCGCCCGAGGCGGAGCGGGAACAGGCTCATCGGGCTGCCCGGCGAAGGCTGGCGACATTGCGGGATCTGGAGCCCCCTGACCAGGCTCGGCGTCTGGCGTCGTGGTTGCTGGGCAGGGGATTCGAACTGGAGACCGTCCGGCAGGTGGTGGCCGATCTCCTGGGTCCGGGTGCCTGCCGGGTGCTGGGCGAGGAGTCCAGCTGAGCGGCCTGGCATGCGACTGTGGCAAGCCCGGTCGGGCGGACGCCGATCCGAGCCGGTGCGTTGACAGGCTGTTGTGACGGGGGCTACAATAATTCTCGGCCGGGGTGACGCTGTCGCCCGGGCTGTCCTGGAAATCAATCGCCTGCCGGCAGCCGAGCGGGGTTCCCCTCGGCTTTTTTCGCCACACCGAAGGGCCGGCAGGGGGCGCCAGCAGGCGGGGCCGGGCTCCGCCGGTTTCGCACCTTGACAAGTCAAAGGGGGTGTCGCGGATCGCCGCGATCTTGTACGTTTGGTTCGCGGCCGCCGCCGCGATCGGCTTTGCGGCAGGGTACCTGGTACGCCGAGCGGTGGCGGAGGCACGTATCGGCGGCGCGGAGCAGCGAGCCAAGAGCCTCCTGGAGGAGGCCGCCAGGGTGGCCGAGGCCAAAAAGCGGGAGGCCTTGCTGGAGGCGAAGGAGGAGGTCCACCGGCTGCGCCACGAGGCGGAACGGGAGATCCGCCACGAGCGGGCCGAACTGCAGCAGCTGGAGCGCCGGTTGTTGCACCGCGAAGAGGTTTTGGAGCGGAAGCTCGAGGATCTGGACCGCCGGGAGCAGCAGCTGAACCGGCGGGCCAGCGAGCTGGAGTCGGCTGCGACAGAAGCCAAGCGGCTGCTGGACCAGCGGCGGTCAGAGCTGGAGCGCCTTGCCGGGATGACCACCGAGCAGGCCCGCCAGCAACTGCTTCAAGAGGTTCAAAACGAACTTCAGCGGGATGTGGCCCGTCTCGTCCGAGAAGCCGAGGAACAGGCCCGAGAGCAGGCCGAGCGCCGTGCCCGGGACATCGTGGCGCAGGCCATCCAGCGGTGCGCCGTCGACCATGTGGCCGAGATCACCGTGTCAGTGGTGAACCTGCCCAACGACGACATGAAGGGTCGGATCATCGGCCGCGAGGGCCGAAACATCCGTACCCTGGAGACCCTCACGGGTGTGGACCTCATCATTGACGACACGCCAGAGGCGGTGCTGTTGTCGGGCTTCGACCCGGTGCGGCGGGAGGTGGCCCGCATCGCGCTGGAGCGGCTGGTGGCAGACGGTCGCATCCATCCCGCCCGTATCGAGGAGATGGTAGAGAAGGCGCAAAAAGAGGTCGAGGCCATCATCCAGGAGTACGGGGAGCAGGCGGCCTTCGAGGCCAGGGTGCCCAACCTGCACCCGGAGCTGATCCGGCTGTTGGGTCGGCTGAAGTTCCGCACCAGTTACGGGCAAAACGTGCTGAAGCATTCCCTGGAGGTGGCCCACCTGGCCGGCATCATGGCCGCCGAACTGGGGGCCAACGTGGATGTGGCCCGGCGGGCCGGGCTTTTGCACGATATCGGCAAGGCGGTCTCCCACGAGGTGGAGGGCAGCCATCTCCAGACGGGCATCGAGCTTTTGCGGCGCTACAAGGAGTCGCCCGAGGTCATCCACGCGATGGCCTGCCACCACGGCGACTACGAGCCCCAGAGCCTGGAGGCGGTGCTGGTCACGGTGGCCGACGCCATCTCCGCGTCGCGACCCGGAGCACGGCGGGAAACCCTGGAATCGTACATCAAGCGCCTGGAGAAGCTGGAGGCCATCGCGGACTCGTTTGAGGGAGTCGAGAAGGCGTACGCGATCCAGGCCGGCCGGGAGATCCGGGTGATGGTGAAGCCGGATCGGGTGGATGACGGGATGGCTGCCAAGATCGCCCGGGATATCAGCCGGCGCATCGAACAGGAGCTGGAGTACCCGGGGCAGATCAAGGTAACCGTCATCCGGGAGACCCGGGCGGTGGAGTACGCTCGCTGAGAAAGACCGAGTCCACAGGCCGGATGCCCCAAAGCGGGCATCCGGCCTTTTGTCTGGGGAGCACCCAGTCCAGCCGGGGAGGGAAGCACTTCGTGCGATTGTTGCTTATCGGTGACGTGGTGGGCCGGCCGGGACGGCGGGCGGTGAGCACCCTGTTGCCGTCCCTGGTGAGCGAGTCCGGGGTCGACCTGGTGATCGCCAACGGCGAAAACGCCGCCGGGGGCCTGGGACTCACCCGGGAGACGGCCGATCAGCTCTTCGGGGCCGGCGTCCACCTGCTGACCACCGGAAACCATGTGTGGGACCGCAAAGAGATCTTCCAGTTCATAGACGACGAGCCCCGGATTCTCCGGCCTGCCAATTTCCCCCCGGGAACTCCCGGCCGGGGATGGATGGTTCTGGAAACGCCCGCAGGCCACCGGGTGGCGGTGGTGAACCTGATGGGCCGAACCTTCATGGACGCCATCGACTGCCCGTTTCGGGCTGCCGAACAGCTGCTGCAGGAACTGGCCGCCCGAGCCCGATGCATCGTGGTGGACTTCCACGCCGAGGCGACGGCCGAGAAGGTGGCCATGGGCTGGTTCTTGGACGGGCGGGCGTCGGTGGTCTTCGGAACCCATACCCACGTGCCCACCGCGGACGAACGGATCCTGCCGGGAGGCACGGCTTACATCACGGACCTGGGCATGACGGGCCCCATGAACGGGGTCATCGGCATGAAGCGCCAGGCGGTAATCGAGCACGCCCTGACCCGCCTGCCCCGCCGCTTTGAGGTGGCCGAAGGGCCCGTGCGCATGGATATGGCTTTGGTGGAGCTCGACCCCTCCACCGGGCGCGCCCTGTCCATCCGGCGCCTGCACCGCTTCCTTCCCGACGAAGCCTCGGACTCCGAGGAGCGTGAACCCCGGGGCCCGGGATCGGACGGGCGGGAGGCTTCGGAACCGGACTAACGGGGCACGCCGGCGCGAAGACTATCCCCCGGTCGCCGGCCCGGCGGCCGAGGCAGCGCGAGGGCCGCAGGCGGTGAAAGGGGTCGAGGCGCGTGGCGGTTGTCAAGGTGATCGAACTGGTGGGCGAATCCAAGCACGGGTGGGAGGATGCGGTACGCCAGGCGGTGCGGCAGGCCGCACGCACCGTGCGCAACATCAGCGGGGTCGAGGTGCTCAACTGGACGGCCAACGTGAACCCCGCCGATGGCTCCATCACCGAGTACAAGGCGGACGTCCAGATCGCCTTCCGAGTCGAAAACACCGACTGACCGACTCGAGCCGGGGTTCGGGGGCCGACGATCCGCCCCCGGTGGAGGAGGACGCGATGGCCTCACAGACCCAGACCCACCAGCGGCAGGTGCAGGTGGATTTCCGACAGTTCGCCCGGCGCCGGCGTCCCCGGCCGGCCTACCTTCGCAACGCGGTGCTGGCGTTTTTGGTCGGGGGGGCCATCGCCCTCGTCGGCCAGGGTCTCATCGACGCCTTCCAGGCCGCCGGACTGAGCGCCGAGCAGGCGGGGGGACGGGCGGCGGTGAGCCTCATCTTTATGGGGTCCCTTCTCACCGCACTGGGAGTCTACGATGAGATCGCCCGTTACGGAGGGGCGGGCGCCGCCATCCCCATCACGGGCTTTGCCAACAGCGTGGTGGCGCCGGCGATGGAATTCGCCCGGGAGGGCTTCGTCTTCGGCGTGGCGGCCCACATGTTTCAGGTGGCGGGGCCCGTGATCGTCTACGGGACGGCTGCCGCGGTGGTGAGCGCCCTGGCCCGATGGTTGCTGACGGGAGGGGCACCCTGATGGCGGGGGCCTCCGCCCCGCCCCTGGCCACCCGCCGCTTGGGGCGAGGCAGCATGCGCTTTTTGCTGCCTCCTCGCCTTCGGGCCGGGTTTTCCGTGGTGGGGCCGGTGGAGGGGAAAGGGCCGCTGGCCGGCTACATGGACACGGTGCTGGAGGACACCTTTTACGGAGAGCGGTGCTGGGAACGAACGGAGAGCAAGATGCTCAAGGAGGCGCTCCAGCAGGCTATCCGTCGCGCCGGCCTGCAGGAATCTGACGTCGATCTGTGCCTCACTGCCGACCTGTTGGGGCAGTTGGTGGGCTCCAGCTTCGCCATGCGGTCCCTTGATCTGCCACACCTGGGACTGTATTCGGCCTGCGCCAGTTTTGCGGGCGGGCTGGCCGTGGCCGCCATGGCGGTGGATGCCGGCTTTGCCCGCCGGGTGGTGGTAGGGGCCTCCAGCCATCACGATGCCGCGGAGCGCCAGTACCGGTTTCCCACAGAGCTGGGAGTGCAGCGCCCTCCCACCGCGCAGTGGACGGTGACGGGAGCCGGCGCGGCGGTGGTTTCGGGGGAGAGTGGAGATACCGGGCCGCACCTCACGTTGGCCACCATCGGGCGGGTGCGGGATCTGGGCCTGAAGGACCCTTATGACATGGGCAGCGCCATGGTTCCTGCCGCGGCCGACACCCTCGTGCGCCACTTCCAGGACACCGGCCGCAAGGCCGAGGATTACGATCTCATCCTCACCGGTGACCTGGGGCGGTTCGGCTCCCGCATCCTGGTGGATTGGCTGGCCGAGCAGGACCTCAACATCCGCGGGCGGCACACCGACTGCGGTGCCATCCTCTACGACCCCTCCCGTCAGGACGTCCACGCGGGAGGTAGCGGGCTGGGCGCCAGCGCCTGCGTGGTGAGCGGTTACGTGCTCAAGGCCATGGAGCGGGGGACCCTCAATCGGGTGCTCTTGGTGGGCACCGGCTGCCTGCACAGCCCCATCACCAGCTTCCAGGGCGAGAGCATCCCTGTGGTGGCCCACGCGGTCAGCCTGGAGCGGGCCGGTGCGGGATGATTCAGGGGGCGAGGGTGTGATGCAATACGTCATCGCCTTCCTGGTGGGAGGCGCCATCTGCGCGGTGGGGCAGCTCATCGTGGACGGTACCCGGCTCACCGCGGGCCATACCATGGTGCTGTTCGTGGTGGCAGGCGCCGCGCTGACGGGATTGGGTGTGTACGAGCCCCTCGTTCGTTTTGCGGGCGCGGGTGCCAGTGTCCCGGTCTCCAACTTCGGTTTCGTGTTGACCCGGGGGGTGCTGGAGCATCTCCAGCGGGAAGGTGTCTGGGGTCTTTTGTCGGGCGCCTTCGAACTGGCCGGCGCCGCCCTGGCCGCGTCCATCCTGTTTGGGCTCGCCGCGGCGGTCTTTTCGCACCCCCGGGGGTAGCCATCGGGCCGGCTTGCATCAGCGGGCCGGCATAGCGGAGCGGGGGAGGGGGACAATAGCGGCCGTGGAGGTGTGTTGAACGGTGGACTGGGTACGGGCAGCGGTTCGGTTCGTGGTGTCGGCGGTCGTCCTCATGTTCGTGGGGGCCATCGTCCCCGGGTTTCGCACGCTGGGATTCGGCACGGCCCTGCTCGCCGCCCTGGTGATCGCCGGGCTCGGCTGGGCCATCGAGAC
>CAYQLT010000029.1:0-6612 GCA_964418425.1 uncultured Clostridia bacterium | reverse complement strand
TCCCCCATCGCTCCGATCCCCCTGCAGGCAGGCGGGTCCGGCCCGGCCGAGGGCGAGGCCACGAGGGCCCCCCGGCTGGATGAGATGGTGCGCAGGGTGGTGGAGCCCTTGGGGGCGACCACGAGCTTCGACGTCATCGTCCGCCGCTTCCGGCTGGCCGACCGGCCGGCCGCCCTCATATTCCTCGACGGCTTCGTGCAGACCACGCCCACCCTGCGCGTTCTCCAGGCCCTCATGAAGGTGCCCGGCGAAGCCCTGGGCGAGGCTCCCCGCCAGGAGCTTGAGGGCCACCTGATCCCCTACTTCGAGGTGCAGTGGCTCAAGCAGGCGCCGGAGGCGGTCGAGCAGGTTCTGGTCGGTCAGGCCATCCTGGTGGTGGAGGGGGTCGAGGGCTTTTGCGCCATCGACCTGCGCCGCTACCCCAGCCGAAGCGTCAGCGAACCGGACCTGGAGCGGGTCACCCGGGGCGCTCGGGAGGGGTTCGTGGAGACCGGGCTTGTCAACGTCAACCTGGTGCGCCGCCGACTTCGGGACCCCCACCTGCGGGTGGAGGTGCTGAAGGTGGGCCTGCGCTCCAAAAACGACGTCTTCTTGCTGTACGTGGAGGATCTGGCTCCCCCCGACCTCATCCAGGAACTCCGGCGCCGCCTGGGCGACATCCGGGCCGATGCGCTGCCCATGGGTTCCAAGAACCTCGAAGAGTACCTGGTCGGAACCCGGTTCAACCCCCTGCCGCGGGTGCGCTACACGGAGCGTCCCGACGTGGCGGCCAGCCACCTCCTGGAGGGCTACGCGATCATCATCACCGACACCTCTCCGGCCGCCATGATCCTCCCGGCCAACGTGTGGCAGTTCACGCAGCACGCCGAGGAGTACGTTCAGGTTCCCCTGGTGGGCACCTACCTGCGCTGGGTGCGGTTTTTTGCCATTGCCCTGTCGGTGGTGCTGGTTCCCCTGTGGTTGGCCCTGGCCCAGGCTCGGCCCCAACTGCCCCAGTGGCTGCAGTGGGTGGGGCCGAAGAAGCCGTCGGTATTCCCCCTGGGGCTTCAGCTCCTGCTGCTGCACCTGGGGCTTGACATCATCCGCATGGCGCTCATCCACACGCCCACCGCGCTGGCCACCTCCATCGGCCTGGTGGGGGCGGTGCTGTTGGGCCAGTTTGCGGTGGAGGCCGGGCTGTTTACCAACGAGGCGCTTTTGTACTCCGCCCTGTCCGCCATCGGCTCGTTCACGACCCCCGCCCTGGAGTTCGCGCTGGCCATGCGCCTGCTGGTGTACCCTCTTCTTGGCCTGGTGGCGCTGGCCGGACTGTGGGGGCTTGCGGCCGGGCTGCTCGGCATCGTGTACCTGATGGGGTTCACCCGATCCTTCGGGCTCCCGTACCTGTGGCCTCTGTTCCCCCTGCGCCGACAGGCGTTGTCCCGGTTGTTGTTCCGCTATCCCATCCCGTCCGTTCGGACCCATCGGGCGCCGGGGCCAAAGGGCCACCGGCAGGGTAGTCCTCACCCCCGCTGAAGTTGTTCTCCCCAGCAAGGGGGGAGCTGACGCTTGCACCTTCCATACCCGCTGGCCGTCACCGAGCGGGGCCATCTGGCCGTTGGAGGCGTGGATACCCTGGAGCTCGCCCGGCGGTTCGGCACGCCGCTATACGTCATCGACGAAGAACGGGTGAGGGAAAACTGCCGCCTCTACCGGGAGGCCCTCGCCGATCTGCCCGCAGGCGGAACCGCAGCATACGCCGCCAAGGCCTTCTGGGTGGGCGGGCTGGCCCGCATCGTCGCCGAGGAGGGGCTCGCCGCCGACGTCTCCTCCGAGTACGAGCTGCGCCTCGCCCTGGCGGCCGGCCTGCCGGCAGACCGCCTGATCCTCCACGGCAACAATAAGAGCCGGGAGGAGGTGCGCCTGGCGCTAGAGGCAGGTGTGGGGCGCATCGTGGTGGATAGCCTGTGGGAGCTGGAGATGCTGGAGACGCAAGCCCGGGCTTGGGGCCGGCGGGCTTCCGTGTTGCTGCGTCTGGTGCCGGACGTTCGAGCGGGGGCCCACGCGGCCATCCAGACCGGTCACCGCCACTCCAAGTTCGGCATCCCCATCGACGACGGGCAGGCCGAGCAGGCCGTCCGGCGATGTGTGGAAAGCCCCCATCTGGAGCTTCTAGGGTACCATGCCCACATTGGTTCGCAGATTCTCAGCGTGGAACCCTTCGAGCAGGCGGCGGCGGTGATGGCGGATTTCGCCGTCGCCATGAACCGCCGTTACGGCGCATCCTGCCGGGAGCTGGACATGGGCGGGGGGCTGGGGGTCCGCTACGTGGCCTCCGACCGCCCGCCGTCCATTCGCGCCCTTGTGGAGGGGATGGGGCGGGTCCTGGCCCAGCGCTTCGCGGCGGCGGGGATGCCCCCGGCGCACCTGATCCTGGAGCCGGGGCGCAGCATCGTGGGCGAGGCGGGCCTGACCCTCTACACGGTCGGCGCCATCAAGACCCTCCCGGGGGGTCGGCGTCTGGTGGCCGTAGACGGGGGCATGTCCGACAATCCCCGGGTGGCGCTGTACCAGGCCACCTACACCGCGGTGGTGGCTCGCCAGCCCCTGGGGCAGGAGCGTCTGGAGCCGGTGCAGGTGGTCGGGCGGTTGTGCGAGTCAGGCGACGTCATCCTGGAGCACGCCGAGCTACCTCCTCTGCAAAGCGGGGAGGTGCTCGCGGTGCTCACCACGGGAGCCTACCACCACTCGATGGCCTCCAACTACAACGGCCTGCCCCGGCCGGCGGTGGTCGCCTGCTCCCGGGGCCGGGTGCAGCTGTGGGTGCGACGGGAGCGCTACGAGGACCTGGTGGCCGCCGACCAGGTGGTGGCACAGCGGGAGCTCGGGTCGGTGTGCCGGGGGTGAGCCCCCCGGCACCATGCTTGCGGCGGGTGGCTCGCTGAAGGCCCGGCTGCTGGAGGGCCTGACCCCGGAGCTGCGACGGTTGGTGGAGCAGGCGGCCCGGCTGGCGCACGACCAGGGAGTCGCAGCCTACGTGGTGGGCGGAGCCGTGCGGGATTTGCTGGTGGGTCGGCCCGTTGCGGACGTGGATGTGGTCGTGGTCGGCGACGCGGGCTCGCTGGCGCGCCGGCTGGCCGGGCAGGCAGGGGGCGGGGTCGTGGTCTTCGACGCCTTCGGCACCGCGCGGGTGGAAGTGGGGCGTGTGCGGCTGGACCTGGCCGGTGCCCGTACGGAGCGCTATCCCCGCCCGGGGGCCCTGCCGCAACCCCGGCCAGCCGGCGCCATCGAGGACGACCTGTTTCGGAGGGACTTCACCATCAACGCCATGGCCATCCCGCTCGCCGGCGACGGCCGGGAACTGGTGGACCCATGGGGCGGATACCGGGACCTCCAGAGCCGGCGCCTTCGGGCGCTGCATCCCCAAAGCTTCATCGACGATCCCACCCGGCTGTTCCGGGCCGTACGGCTGAGCGTGCGCTACGGGCTTCGCATCGAGCCCAAGACCCGCTCCTGGATGCGCGGGGCCCTGGCCGCCAGGGCGGTGGAGGAGATCAGCGCCGAGCGGCGCGGGGCGGAGGTGCGCCGCTGCCTCAGCGAGCATCCGGCCCTGCCTGCGGCGCGGGCGTTTGAGCGGTGGGGGCTTTGGGATGCAGCCTGCCCCACCTGGCGCCTGCTGCCGCGCTCGGCCCGGGCGCTGGCTGGTCTTGACCGGCTGCGGGCCTGCGATCCGGAGCTTCTGGCCCACGCCGGCGTGGGGGATCCTGCCCAGGCGGGGCTCGCCTGCGTGGCCGAGGGGTGGCTGGCTGTGGAGCCCCGGCACGAGGCAGAGCGGGTGAACCTGCTTGCGGCCCGGCTTGCGTTGACCCGCCAGGAACGCCGGGCCCTGGCATCGCTTCAGGCTGCCCGCCGGGCCGTGCGGGCCCTTTCCCGCTCGGGCCGGGGACAGCTCCGGCCCTCCACCGCGGATCGGCTGCTGGCGCCCCTTCCGGGGCCTGCGCTGGCCTGGGTGGCGGCGGCCGGCGGCGGAGCGGACACTTCTGCGGCCGAGTGGGTAAAATGGTACGTACGGCAGGGGCGGCACATCCGGCCCCGAATCACGGGTCGCCAGCTGCTTGGCCTGGGGTGCCCGGCGGGGCCTATGATGAAGGAGCTTCTGGCGAGGCTGCGAGCCGCCGTTTTGGACGGAAGGATCCGAGAGCCGGCGGACGAAGTCGCCTGGGTGAAGAGGCAGCTCGGCCGGATGCGGGCGGCGGCCCGCCAGGTGCCGGACTAGGAGGGTCGGCGAGCAAGGCAGGCATGTTGAGATTTGGTAGGGCCGATCCCCTTTTCCTGGTGATGTACGGTGCGGTCATCCTGCTGGCCATCACCCTTCACGAGTACGCGCACGCCTGGACCGCGGACCGTCTCGGCGATCCCACTGCGCGCCGGGAAGGGCGGTTGAGCCTCAACCCCCTGGCGCATCTGGACCCGGTGGGCGCGGTCATGCTGGCCCTGTTTGGCTTTGGTTGGGCCAGGCCGGTTCCCATCAACCCGTGGTACTTCCGCGACAGCCGCCGGGGAACACTCTTGGTGGCCATGGCCGGCCCGCTGGCCAACGTGACGCTGGCATGGGTGGCCAACCTGCTTCTGGGGATGCTGGATCGCAGCCTGTTTCCCGTCGGCTGGGGCGCGCTGGTGTTCACCTTCTTGCGCACCACCGTGGTGCTCAACCTGTGGCTGGCCGCTTTCAACCTGATCCCGATCCCGCCCCTGGATGGCTCCCGGATCCTGGCCGGTCTGGTATCGCACAGCCAGGCGGTGGCCCTGGCCCGCCTGGAGGCGTACGGCCCCCTGCTGCTGGTGTTGCTCATCGTCAGCGGCGCCTCGGGCATGCTGCTTCGGCCCATCTTCGATGTTCTGCGTCTTCTGATCGGCGGCTTTTCCTAGGGCCCGTTCCATATGGAGACGGTCGGACAACCCCTGCCACCCCGCGGTCCGGCCGCGATGGAGCAGCTGCGCGAACGCCACGAGGCGGTCACGGCCGGCCAGCAGGACCCCCGCGAGCTTCAGCTGGAAGCCCTGGTGCGCTGGGTACGCTCGGCCCTGGGCCCTCCGCCTTCCGACCCTGTCCAGCAGGAGGCATGGCTGACCCAGGCCGGGGAAGCCTTGCTGTTGCTGTCGGAGCTGTGCGCCATCAAGGCGGAGCGTCTGGCACCCACCCCGGCCCCTGCCCTTTCAAGCCCCTCCGGACAGGAAGAGGGCGCCTGGGCAGCCGGAGATGGGACGGGCGGTGGCGGCGAGGGCGCCTCGCAGGACCTGGCGGGCCTGGGGGACGCAGCCCGGTGGTTTGAGGGTCTACAGGCCGCCGCCGAGGCTCTGGCGAAGCAGGCCGAGGCCTTCTCCGTGCACCAGCCCCGGCCCCAGGCGTCGGCGCTGATGGATAGCCTGCGGCTGCTGGGCCCGTGGCCCGACGGGGCGCCGGGGGTGAACCCCGAAGACCTGGCCAGGGTGCTTCAGCGGGTGCTCCAGCGTCATGCCCTGGCTGAGGCCGCCCGCCACGCCCCCGCTCCCTCCCTGGACTGGGCCAGCCTCTTGAAGCGCATCCGGGAGCGGGTGCAGGCGGAGACAGGGGTGGATCTAGGGGAGCTCGTGGCCTCGGGCGCGGATAGAGCCGAGGTGATCGCCATCTTCCTGGCGGTGCTGGAGCTGGTGAGGGTGGGAGAGCTTTGGCTGGTGGAAGAGGCCGAGGCGATCCGGGTGCGCCGGCGCTCACCCACCAACTGATCGCGGCCTGCGAAGCCGTCTTGTTCGCCACTGCGGGGCCCATGAGCGCGGCCGAACTGGCCGCTGCCCTGGGCGTCTCGGAGGCCCATGCCCGGCAGGTTGCTCTGCAGTTGCAGCTGGAGCTGGATCGGGCCGAGCGCGGCCTTCAGGTGGTGGAGGTGGCCGAGGGTTTTCAGCTGGTCACCCGGGCCCGGTATTTCCCGTATCTGCGCCGGGCAGCGGGGGTCCAGCTGCGGCGGCCCTCTCTCTCCGCCGCTGCGCTGGAAACCCTGGCAGTCATCGCATACCGTCAGCCCATCACCCGCCCCGAGATCGAGAACCTGAGGGGAGTGAGCTGCGAAAGCTCGCTGGCCACCCTGTTGGAGCGCGGGCTGGTGGAGCCGGCAGGGCGGCGGGAGGGGCCGGGCAGGCCGGTGCTGTACCGCACCACCCGGCGCTTTCTGGAGCTGTTCGGGCTGAAAAGCCTCAAGGACCTCCCTGAGGTGAACCACCCGGCGGTGAACCACCCGACCGACAACCACCTTCCGGAGGTGCTGCCCGAAAGGCCCGGGCATGGGGAAAGCGCCGGCGGACCAGACTAAGTCCGCGCAGCCCGGTGTTGGGGCGTGGGTCACCAGCTCCGTCACGGTCAGGAGGCCTTACAGGCGTGGAGGGCCAGCCACAGAGCCAGCAAGCGCCGACCCAAAGCGAGGCTCGTCATCCCATGGATGCCTTCATGCGCACGGCCATGGATAGCCTCAAAGGCATGGTGGACGTCAACACCATCCTGGGGGTTCCCGTGCAGACCCAGGACGGGAGCGTCATCATCCCGGTCTCCCGGGTCTCCTTCGGGTTTGTGGCCGGAGGATCGGAGTTTGAGACGGACCC
>CAYQLT010000028.1:18089-30200 GCA_964418425.1 uncultured Clostridia bacterium | reverse complement strand
CCCCCCGGCTAGCCGGGGGGATGGGCCGGGTCCTGCCGGAGATCCCCGCGCTCACCGTACGCGCGCGATCCCCCTCCAGATCGCTCAAAGAGCGGGGGACGGGACACAAGTATGCCGCCGACCCACTGCGGACCGAGCTTGGCTTCAACTGTGTCCAGAAGGCGCAACCCTAAGAACCAGAGCAGGGCGAAAGCAGCGAAGCGGACGATGGACGATAACGGTTGATGCGAGTCCCTTAGTGCCCGGTGAGCCGGGCGCCGTGTGTCGCGGCCCTCGGTCATTACGAAGAACTCCACCGCCGCCTCAAGGCGGCGGCAAGCTTGCGGGGGCAGTCGTTGTCGGACTTCATGCTGGAGGCGGCTCGCCGCCTTCTGGAAGCTCCTGACCGGCGGCAGGCGGCCGCCCGGATGGACAGGGTGCGCAGCCGTATCCAATCGATGTTCACCCCCCAAGAGCTCAAGTCGATGAGAGAAAAAGGGCGCCCGTGACCCAGGGCGCAGTCGTGGATGCCTCGACCGCTCTGTCGTGGGTTCTGCCCGGGGAGCAGACAGAGCACATGCTCCGCTTGCGAGAGAGGGCCGTGGCAGTGCCCACCCTGGCGCTCCTCGTACCCCCCACCTTCTGGTATGAGGTCGGCAATGTCCTATGGGTGGCTACTCGGCGAAACAGGCTCGACCGGGCAGCGGGGATGGACGCGTTTGAGGCCCTCCAGGCTTTCGCGTTCGAAACGTGGGAGGTGGACCCGCGTAGCTGCCTGGACCTGGCACTGGGCGAAGGGCTCTCGGTGTACGACGCAGCCTACCTGCAACTCGCTCCGGTGGCCGGATGCGCGCTCTGGACTCTTGACTGCCCCCTGGCTGAAGCGACTCGCACCAAAGGGGTGCCTGTGGAGCCATGAGCGTCGATGACACCCCACCCAGATTCAAACTTCTCGCTCTTCAGCGGCGCCTCCTTCGTGTGCCCGCGGAGTTGGGCGCGCCACCCCGGAGCGAATGGGCGTCGCAAAGCGAGCCCAGCGCTATAGGTTGAGCAGCGCCCGGAGGCTTGCGCGAATGGGGTCATACTCCGTCGGGCTGAGCCGCCCGAGATAGCCGGTAATGCGACGGGGATCTAGAGCCTGGAGTTGGTCCAACAGCACGAGGGAGGTCCGAGGGAGCCCGCCTGCTCCTGCTTCGAGCCGAGGGTACAGGCGCGGAGCGCTGTGCGCCCACGGTTGCTCTCGGTAGCTTGTTACCGGCGCCACGATCAGCATGGGGAAGCGGACTGGCCCAAGGCTTGAAGGGACGCCAAGCAGCAGCAACGGGCGGCCGCCCTGCTGCTCGTGCCCGGGCGGGAGTCGCAAGCCCAGGTCAGCCCAGAACAGCATTCCCGGCTCGGGCTTCACGACGGGGCCTCCTGAAATTCGCCTCGCGCAGGATCCCACCGAACCGGCACCGCTCGCTGCCGGATCGCCTCGAGGTACGCGGCCAGCTCCTTGAGAGGAATGTCGCTTTCGGCCTCCGCCAGCGCTCGTGCCAGGTCGTGAGCGCCGGCCTCCAGCCAGGCCCGGTCCTCGTCCGGGAGCTCATCGGTTCCGGCTCCCACACCGGGGTCTACGCTGGCTTCTGGATCGCTCGGCGTGTTGGCCCGAAGGAAGGCGTCGAACGCCTCGGGGCGAATCCGCCACAGGCGGCCCAGCCTGACGCCTTTCAGGCGTCCTTCCGTGAGCCAGCGATAGACGGTGCGTTCGGTTACCTGCAAACGTTCGGCCACCTGTTCGGGCGTTAACAGCTTCTCCGTCACTGCTGACGTCTCCTTTCATGCTAAGTCTACTATACAGCACCACGAGTCATCTGACGAGGCGGGGCCTATGCGGCCCCGCTCTGTGCCCTCCGGGTCAGTGCCGCGGCGGTGTCGAGGATGAGTGCCAACACCTGCTCCACCTCGTGCAGCACCCGGAGCACGGCCCGGGCCGCCTGCTGAGGCGGGACGTTGGCATAGGCAGCCACGTACTCCCGCGCCCGGGCGATGCGTCTCGGGTAGCCATATAGCACCGCAAGCGTGGCGGCGCAGGTTTCGGCCACGATTTCCTGCTGTGGGTCTTGCCCGGGGCGAAGGGGCCGGATGCGGGGATGGGCGGCATGGGCCAGCTCGTGCCAGAAGGTACCGGGGTCGTAGGTGCGCAGGACCATGAGGTCCTGACCGGGTGCGTACAAGCCGTAGTCGCCCGGGGGCTGACCTTGTCTCAGATCGCAGGTGGGCCTCCGCGGGAAAGCGGCCCATGGCCCGCAGCTCCCGGGACAGATATCGGAGCTCTGCGACGCCTCGTGCGGACGTTTGTGCGTCAGGCCACCGATACGCCCCTTACGGCGGCCATGCCCAGCCCCGTGTCGCCTGCGCCATGCTCGTGAAGGACCGAATGGCGGTGGGATATCAGCACCGGCACCTTGCTAGCAGCACCGCGGCCGCTGTCGCTCAATCGACTCGAGGCCCATGGGCGCGACGGGGTCGCGGAACAGCCGGCGAGGAAGCATTCTTGGGGCAAGAATTGGGAAATCGTGGTAGCGCCAACGGGATTCGAACCCGTGTTTCGGCCTTGAAAGGGCCGCGTCCTGGACCGCCTAGACGATGGCGCCACCTGAAGCGGGTACGACAGCCGGGCTTATGATACCGGCGCCGGCGGCCACTGTCAAACGGGCGAGCCGCCTGCACCCCCTAAGGCCGGCCGAAAGGCCGGTTTGCCCAGCCGGCAAAGAAGTCAGCTGCGGGCCGTGGCTGCCCTCCCGACGCGCCGGGGGGCCCGCCCCCCCGACGGGCCCCCCGTGCGCTGCCGGATACGAGCCTCAGGTTATCCCGAGGCAGCAGCCCGTCGCTCCCGACCGGTGACCGTCCCCGCCCACCGGCGAAGCAGGGGCAGGACGTAGTAGTCCAGGCCGAAGTGACGGGCCTTGGGACCGGAGAAGAGCAGAATGATGGCCACGGTGAAGAGGATGGGGTTGGTGCTGGTGGTACCGGCCAGCATGAAGTTCAGGTTCATGAAGGCCCCCGCCAGGGCCGCCGCCGTGGTGGCCACTCCCAGGATCAACGCCAGCCCTACCAGCGTCTCGCCAAAGGCCACCAGGTAGCTGAAGACGGCCGCATTGGGCATCGCCACGTTCTTCAGAAACGCAGCGTACCATCCCTGCACCGCCGGATGGTCGCCCGTCGCCTTGGCGATGGCCCCCTTGAAGAATCCCGTCACTGCGGTTCCGGCCTTGTCGCCGACCCACAGCGGGTTGGTGATCTTCTGCAGGCCGGCCTCCAGCCACTGGAAGCCCAGCCAGATCCGCATCAGGCCGAAGAGCACCCTCCACAGGGTCTGCATGTTCCTTTCCCCCCTTGCCCGATATCCAAACCGGCTACCGGTTGGCCGACCAGTTTGTGCCTTCCGTCACAATATTGCACCGGGGCCCTCCCCCGGGTGAACGGACGTTTGTCGGGTTCTGGCCGGTACGGTCCTCCGGTGCGCACCCTACGGGGGCTGTGCGACTTCGCCCCGTTGCACCGGTACAAACGTCCTGCAACTCGCCGGACGACTTTCCCTGACGCCCGGCCCCCAGCCGTGGTACGCTCAGGAAAGCGGGTCGCCGGCAGCCCCACGCCTGCTCAAGCAGGCGGCGCAGCCGCTGCCGGGGTGTCCGCCGCCCGCCCGCCGGCCGCCGCCAATGGCGACAGGCCCCGGGCGCCCTGGAGGCATCTGCACCATGGTTTGGGGGAGTGCCCATGCGCCAGACCGATGCCCGGCCCGTGCGAAAGCCCGTCTACGTGCGGGTGCCCATCCCTCACCGTCCGGTGGAGCAGCGCCTGGCCGACTTCGACGAGGTGGCGCTCACCTATACGGACGAGCAGGCCGTGGTGGAAGCGCAGCGTTGCCTGCAGTGCTACCGCCCGGCGTGCGAGGAGGGTTGCCCCAACCATAACCCCATCAAGACGTTCATCCGCCTGGTGGCCGAAGGGAAGCCGGTGGAGGCGGCCGAGCTCTTGTGGGGCCACAACCCGATTCCGGCCTGCACGGGGCGGGTGTGCGCGTGGGAGAACCAGTGCGAGGGCGCCTGCCCGTTGGGACGCAAGGGAGAACCCATTGCCATCGGCGCCCTGGAGCGCTACCTCGCCGAAAAGGCCCTGGCGGCGCTGGCGGAGCAGGATTCCCGGGCTCCCTCGCTCGCGGGGCCCTGGGCCACGGGCCGGGATCGCATCGTCCCTGCCGACGTGGCCGTGGTGGGGGCGGGCCCGGCCGGCCTGGCGTGCGCCAGCGAGCTGGCGGGCCAGGGGTTCACGGTGACGGTCATCGATGGGTGGCTGGCTCCCGGCGGCGTGATGAGCTACGGCATTCCCGAGTTCGTCCTGCCCAAGCGGGCGGTGGCGGCCGAGGTGGGTCGCCTGGCCAACCGCCACGGGGTGCGCTTCGTGCAGCAGGTGGTGGTGGGCCGGGACATCACCGTGGACGAACTGTTCGAGATGGGCTTCCGCGCCATCTTCCTGGGGGTGGGGGCCAACGAGGCGATGGTCATGGGCGTCCCCGGGGAAGAGCTGGAGGGCGTGGTGACGGCTAAGGATTTCCTGATGGAGGTGGCCCGGGCCCGGCTGGAGGGCGGCCCCTGCGGGTCCCTTGCCGGCAAGCGGGTCGTCGTGGTGGGGGCCGGCAACACGGCGATGGACGCTGCCCGCACCGCCCGGCGGCTGGGAGCCGCCACGGTGAAGGTGGTATACCGGCGGGCTCGAGAGCACAGCCCCTCTCGGGCGGTGGAGATGGCCATGGCCGAGCAGGAGGGGGTTGCGTTCGAGTTTCTGGTCGCGCCGTCACGCTTTGTGGGGGAAGGCGGGCGCCTGCAGGCGGTGGAGATGGTGCGCATGCAGCTCGGGGAGCCGGACAGCTCCGGCCGGCCTTCTCCGGTGCCGGTGCCCGGCTCCGAGTACCTGGAGCCTGCTGAGCTGGCCATCCTGGCTGTGGGTTACCGGGTGGAGGACCAGGTGCCCCGCGCCACCCCCGGGCTGCAAACCGGCAGGGGCGGTCGGCTGACCGTGCTCGATGAAAGCGGGCGAACCTCCCGGCCCGGCGTCTGGGCCGGGGGCGACTGCGTGACGGGCGCCAACACGGTGGTGCACGCGGTTGCGGCCGGGCGGCGGGCCGCGCAGTCCATCGCCGCCTACCTCCGGGAGCAGGCAGGACAGCAGGCCCCTACGCCGCCCCGAGAAGGCGAGCGGCCAGCGGCAGCCCGGGATGGGTGAGCCACAGCAGAAGCGACCACCCCAGCGCAACGGTAAGTCCGGCGACCACCAGGCGTGCCAGTCGCCACTGGCAGCGCAAGCCGGGGCCGCCATCCCACGACCGGGCGCCGGCCCCTGCCCACGCCTGCGATGCCACCGCCTGCCTCCGAGCGGCCCGCAGGGAAGGCGCAAGCTCCCGCCAGACGACCCAAGAACCTGCGGCCACCGCCACCAGCCACGAAGCCACGGACATCCACCCTTGCACCGTGGACGGCTCGCTCATGGGCTTCCCACCCCGCCGCCGGCTCCCGGTGAGGCCGAAGAGGAGCCTGACGGGTGGTTCCCCGTGCCGCGTCGCACCTCCTGCCGGATGTCCCTGAGCTTGGTCCCCGGCCGCGCTGACGTCCGGCCCTCCCCGCCCCGCAGAGTCCTGCCCGGCTCCCCCGGGCGGCCGCAAACTGCTAAGCTCGAAGCCGTAAGACGCCTGAAGCTGCACGATATCTTCCCAACAATGCCACGACGGGGGGAGCGGCTGTGTCGGCCAGGAGTGGGAAGGGCCCGGAAGACCGCACCCGGCGGTCCGTATCGCCGCGGCAGCCTGCACGCCGCGGGAGCAAAGCTCGCCTGCGAAGCCGGGTGGCACGCATCCTCTCGGTGCTGGAGCAGCGCTATCCGGACGTGCGGGTACCCCTGCGCCACGGAACGCCCTTGCAGTTGCTGGTCGCGACCATCCTGTCCGCGCAGTGCACCGATGCCACCGTCAACCGCATCACGCCGCAGCTGTTCGACCGGTACCGCTCGGCGCTGGATTTCGCGCAGGCCGACCCGGCCGAGCTGGAGGCCCTCATCCACCCGGCGGGGTTCTACCGGCAGAAGGCGCGGATGATCCGCCAGGCGTGCCGGCTGCTGGTGGAACGCCACGGGGGAGAGGTGCCTCGCACCATGGCAGAGCTTTTGACCCTGCCCGGGGTGGGGCGCAAGACAGCCAACGTCCTTCTGTCGGCGGCGCAGCTGCAGGGGTGGCCCGGCTGGGAGCCGGCCCGGGACGGCCTGGGCATCGTGGTGGACACCCACGTGGGACGGCTCGCCCGCCGGTTGGGCCTGACAGCGCAGCGCGACCCGAACCGGGTCGAGCAAGACCTAAAGCGCCTCATCCCACCGGATCAGTGGGCAGCCCTTCCCCTGCGGCTCATCTACTTCGGGCGGGAAGTCTGCACGGCCCGCCGACCTCGCTGCAGCAGTTGCCCCTTGCTGGAGCTTTGTCCTGCCGGCCCCCTGGGCGGCGCGCTCCCCGGAGATTGGAGCCGACGGTCAGTGAAGCTTCGCGGACAGGCTGGCGGTGAAAGTTCACCAGGTGCCCGCCCGTCGGCCGATGGTGTATAATCGCTGGTGGCTTCGGACCCGTGGCGGGAAGGATGCCGGCGATGGCCATCAACCCCATCAACGTCATCTTCGGGCTCAAGCTCCGGCAGGCCCGGGTCCAAAAGGGGCTGTCGGTGACCGAGCTGGCGCAGCGAAGCCAGCTTTCCCCCTCCTACGTCACCGAGATCGAGAAGGGGCGCAAATACCCAAAGGCCGACAAGATCCTGCGGCTGGCCAAAGCCCTGGATTACGATTACGACCAGCTGGTCTCCCTGCGCCTGGAGCCGCCGCTCTCCTTTCTGGAGGCGGCGCTCTCCTCCCAGCTGCTCCAGGAGTTCCCCCTGGAGCTGTTCGGGCTGGACCCCTCGGCCCTCGTCGAGCTGCTCACCCGCTCGCCTGCCGAGGTGAGCGCGCTGGTGCAGGCCCTGGCGGAGGTGGCCCGGGGTTACAACATCCGGGAGGAGCACTTTTTCCGGGCCGCGTTGCGCTCCTATCAGGAGCTGCGCAACAACTACTTCGAAGACCTGGAAGAGGCGGCGGCGGACTTCGCCAGGCAGGCCGGCCTCGCCAGCCTGCCGGTTCCCGAGGCGTGGCTGGTCCAAGTGCTCCAAGGCCGCTTCGCTTACGCGCTGGGAGCCATCCCGGTGGAGCGACATCCCCCGCTGGCGGCCTACCGGGCCATCTACATCCCCGGTTCCCCGCCGCAGCTTTTGCTCAACCCCGCGCTGATGAGCTCGCAGCGCAAGTTCGTCCTGGCCCGGGAGATAGGCTACCGGGTGCTGGGGCTCACCGAACGGGCCCTCACCAACTCGCCGGACCGGGTGGACTCCTTCGGGCAGGTGCTCAACGACTTCAAAGCCGCCTACTTCGGCGGCGTGCTTTTGATGCCCAAGGAGCAGGTGTTGGAGGATATCGGCGTCGTCTTCGACACGCCGCGATGGCAGGGCGAACGACTTTCGGCCCTGCTTGACCGCTACGACGTCACGCCGGAGACGCTGCTGTACCGCTTCAGCGAGCTCATCCCCACCTTTTTCGGGCTGCGGGTTCACTTCTTGCGGTTTTCGGAGGTCAACGGCGCCTACCGCCTCTACAAGCACCTGAACATGAACCAGCTCTCCCTGCCCACGGGGTTCGACCTCAAGGAGCACTATTGCCGGCGTTGGCTGACCGTGCGCATCATCCGGGAGATGGCCCGCTCTGGTAGCCAGGGCCCGGTCGTGGGCATCCAGAGATCGCGGTTTTTGCAGTCGCAACGGGAGTTTCTGTGCCTGGGGTTCGCCCGGCAGGACAACCTGCCGCCCTACTATCGCACCAGCGTCATCCTCGGGATGCGGGTGGACGACGATCTGCGTCGACGGGTGCGCTTCGCCGAAGATCCCTCCATCCCCCAGGGGCTGCTCAACGAGACCTGCGAGCGCTGTCCCCTGGGGCCGCAGGAGTGCGCGGACCGGGCCGCGCCGCCCATCCGCTGGGAACAGGAGCAGGTGGTGGAGGCGCGCCAGCAGGCGCTGCGCCATCTCCTGGGGGCCGCATCCCTCGGCTCTGGCTCGGCCGTTGCCGCCGAGGCAGCCGAAGCCTCCAAGCAGGCGGTGCCGGCTTCGGCGGGTATGGCAGCCCCGGGACGCCCGGGCGGGAGGTGAACCGGTCGTGTCTTCGCATCCGATTCGGCTCACGGAAGATTTCCAGGCCCTGCTGGAGATCCTGGGCCGGGCGTCGGATCTTTCCGGCGCCGCCTCCGTCCTGGGCTGGGACCAGGAGACCTACATGCCGCCCGGCGCCGCGCCGGGCCGGGCCGACCAGCTGGCCACCATCTCCCGCCTGGCCCACGAGACGTTCACCCAGCCCCGAGTGGGAGAACTTCTGGCGCGGCTGGCCGATGCGTGCCAGCACCTGCCCCCCGATTCCTTCGAGGCGAGCCTGGTGCGGGTCACCCGCCGCGAGTACCAGAGGCGGATCAAGGTTCCGCCCGCCCTGGCCGAGGAGCTGGCCCGGGCCCGGTCGGTCGGGCCCCACGAGTGGGCGCAGGCCCGCAAGGCTAACGACTTTTCTCGCTTCGCTCCCCACCTTCGCCGCAACATCCGCCTGGCCCGGGAGCTGGCCGACTGCCTGGGCTACCCGGCCCACCCCTATGATGCCTTGCTGGACGAATACGAACCGGATCTGACGGTGGCGGAGGTGCGCCAGCTGTTTGCGCAGCTGAAAGACGGCCTGCTCCCGCTCCTGCAAGCCATCCGCTCCCGCCCGCCCCTGGACGACGGCGTGCTGCGAGGGGACTTCGACGAGCGTCGCCAGGAAGAGCTGTCCGTGGTGGTGCTGAGGGCATTTGGCTACGACTTCCAGAGAGGGCGCCTGGACCGTTCCGCCCACCCCATGACCATCTGCAGCGGACCAGGCGACGTGCGGCTGACCACCCGCTACGACCCCCGCTACCTGGGCGAGAGCCTCTTCTCCACCATCCACGAGGCCGGCCACGGGCTCTATGACCAGGGGATCCCCGACGAGTTCCGACGCACGCCCCTTTTTGGTGGGGCCTCCATGGGTGTTCACGAATCGCAATCCCGGCTGTGGGAGAACGTGGTGGGCCGCTCCCGGGAGTTCTGGACTTTCCTGCTTCCCCGGGCCGGGGAACTCTTCCCCGAGGCTTTCGCCCGGGCGGAGGTGGAAGAGGTGTACCGGGCCGTGAACCGGGTGGAGCCGGGCGAGATCCGGGTGGACGCCGACGAGGTGACCTACAACCTGCATATCCTGCTGCGCTTTGAACTGGAGCTGGAGCTTCTGGAAGGGCATCTGGATGTGGACGACCTGCCCGAGGCGTGGAACACCCGGATGGAGCGCTACCTGGGCGTGCGACCTCGCAATGACGCCCGGGGAGTGCTGCAGGACATCCATTGGGCGCAGGTGGATTTCGGATACTTTCCCACCTACACCCTCGGCAATGTGCTGGCCGTGCAGTTCTTCGAGCAGGCCCTGCGGGAGAACCCCGGGATCCCGCAGGCGCTGGCCCAGGGCGAGTTCCGGCCGCTTTTGGGGTGGCTTCGGGAGCACATTCACCGACACGGGGCCAAGTTCACCCCCGGGGAGCTGGTGCGGCGGGTGACGGGCGGCCCGATGCAGGTCACGCCCTACCTCAACTACCTGCGGCGCAAGTACGGGGAGCTGTACGAGCTGGGAGATTAGGGGGCCGAGCCGGGGCCGCCGGGTCGGGTCTGCGGCCCGGCCCAGCCTTACGTCCCGGCCCCCGTTGGGGCGTCGGGCTGGCGCAGCAGGGCGGCGTACACCTCGAAGTCCCGCGGGGAGAAGAGCACGAACCGGACCTCTTGCAAGCTCAGCCCTCCCCGCCGGGCCCTCTCCCGGATGAAGCCCCGAACGGCCTCAAGCGCCACCGGCGCGGCTTTCTCGATGGGGTATCCGTACGCGCCGGTGGAGATGGACGGAAACGCGACGCTGGCCAGGCCCCGCTCCACGGCCAGGGCCAGCGCGCTGCGGTACGCTGAGGCCAGCACCTGCTCTTCACCCGAGGTGCCGCCCCGCCAGATGGGCCCCACCGTATGGATCACGTAGCGGGCCTTCAGCCGCCCGCCCGTGGTGATGACGGCCTGCCCGGGCGGCAGTCGCCCCTGGCGGGCCACGATGGCCTTGCACTCCTCGAGGATCTGCGGCCCGCCGGCCCGGTGGATGGCGCCATCGACGCCTCCACCGCCCATCAGGCTGCTGTTGGCCGCATTGACGATGGCGTCGGTCTCCTGCTGCGTGATGTCCCCCATAAGCGCCACCAGGCGCACCCCCGACTCCACCTGCGTCACCGGTTCCATGGCTATCCCCATCCCCCTGAACGTGGTTACACCGCCGGCAGCCCCGGCCCAGGCCCGGGCCGGCCCGACCGGCATGCCCCTGAGGCCGGATCCAGCTTGGCCGGCGTGCGACTCGGGCGCAGGCCCACCCCGAGAGGATGGTCCGGCCGCCACGGCGAAAGGGCCCTGAGGGAACCATCGCCGGGGCGAGCGCGACCGGATGGAGCGGCCGCCCCGGGTTTCGCGATTGGCCGCCCGAGGCAGCTTCCCTGTCGCCGCCCCGGGCGAGCTTGCGGGGAAGCAGTCAGGTGCAGGATTCGCAGGGCGGGCAGCGGGCAAGGGCTTTTCGGCCAACCTGGCAGGCAGCGGCGGCGCGCAGGACGCTTTGGCGGCGGGCGGTGCGGGAGGCGCTCCGCTGGGCCTGGATGGTGGCGGGGATGACCGTCCTGGCCCTGGGGATCCGCCTGCAGGTGATGGCCGGGCTGGGTCTGGGCCCCTGGGACGTCCTGCACATGGGCCTCAGCCGCACCCTGCCCATCACCTTCGGGCAGGCCACCCAGTTGGTGGGGTTCACCCTCATCCTGGCCTGCCTGGCCCTGCGCTTTCCGGTCCGGGCCGGAACCGTGCTCAACATGATCTACGTGGGGATCGCCTACGACCTCATCGCCCGCTGGCTACCCATCCCCGACCGCTCCGGGCCCACTTCCGGCGGCGTGGGGCCATCCGGACCCGGCGGGTGGTGGGGTTCGGTTGCCGGCGGGGCGGGAGCTTCCTGGCTCTATCTCGTCGTGGGGGTATGGGTGCTGGCGCTGGGTTCGGCCTGGTACCTGAGCGCGGGCACCGGGGCCGGGCCGCGGGACGGACTGATGCTGGCGCTGGCGGCACGGCTGATGGGAGGCGGCCAGGAGCGGCCGCGCAGCCTGTGGCCGGTACGGGCGGGCATCGAGGGCAGCGCCACCCTGACCGGCTATCTGCTGGGCGGGCCGGTGGGAGCGGGCACGCTGGCGGTGGCGGCGCTCATGGGGCCGGCTGTCGCCTCGATGGTCTGGCTGCTGGCCCCGGTTCGCCGCTTCTGGGAACGGACAGAGTCGGGGGAGGGTGCGGCGTGGCGTGGGAGAGCGGTTCGCCGCCGTCCGTCCCCGCAGGGCGGCGGCTCCTGGTGGCCGTGGTGGGGGAGCAGGATTGCAGCGAAACGACGGCCCGGTTAGCGCAGGCGGTGGGAGCCGAACTGGCGCGGCGGGGTGCCGTGGTGCTGACCGGCGGTTTGGGTGGGGTCATGGAGGCGGCGTGCAAGGGGTGCCGCCAGGCGGGAGGGCTCAGCGTGGGCATCCTGCCGGGTGAGGATGCCCTGGCCGCCAACCCCTACGTGGACATCCCCATCGTGACCGATATGGGCCACGCCCGCAACGTCATCCTGGTGCGGTCCGCAGCCGGGGTGGTGGCGGTGGGCGGAAGCTACGGCACGCTCTCCGAGATTGCCGTCGCGCTCAAGCTGGGCAAGCCGGTGGTGGGACTGGCCACCTGGGAACTCAGCCGCCCGGGGCCGTTTCAGGACCCCATCGTGCGCGCCCGGGATCCCGAGGAGGCGGTGAACCGGCTCTGGGAACTCCTGGCGGGCAGTCCCGGCCGGGGAGGCCGGGCCGCCGGGGAGCCGTGAAACCCGCCCACAGGCCCCCGTTGCAGCCGCCGGTTGCCCGCGCCTCGGGCGTCTCGCCCCTGTCCCCGGGCCGAG
>CAYQLT010000028.1:0-17989 GCA_964418425.1 uncultured Clostridia bacterium | reverse complement strand
CGGCTGTGGTAGTTCATCCCGCCCGTAAACAGGTTCGGGGTTGGAAGCCCGCGGGAGGCCAGCTGAGCCCCGTCGGTGCCGCCCCGGATGGGACGCTCCCGAACCGGCAGGCCGACCTCCCGGATGGCGCGCCGGGCGAGCTCCATCACCTCGGGGAAGTTCTCCAGCACCCGGGCCATGTTGGCGTACCCTCCGACCACGCTGACATCGGCCGACGAGCCCGGGTAGCGGCGCCGGAGGCTCTCCACCACCTGCTCCAGGATGGCCCGCTTTTCGGCCAGCCCTTCGGTGGTGAAGTCCCGCACGAACAGCTTGACCGTCGCCTCCTCCACGCTGGCCTGCACCGCGTCCACGTGGATGAACCCCTCCCGGCCGTCGGTCGTCTCCGGGCGCATGCAGGCGGGGATGGAGCCGATGAGGTCGGCGGCCATGTGAACGGCATTGACCATCCGCCCCCGGGCCGAACCGGTGTGGGCGCTGATGCCCCGCAGGGTCACCACCAGGTTGAGCGCGTCGAAGTTCTCCCCCGATAGCTCCCCGGCCTCGCTGCCGTCCAGCGTGTAGGCGGCCACGCACCCCAGCTCGGCCACGTCCAGGTGCTGCACGCCCCGTCCGATCTCCTCGTCGGGCGTGAACGCGACGCGGACGGTGGGATGGGGGCGCTGGGGTTCCCGGATGAGGCGGCAGAGAACCTCCATGATCTCCGCCACCCCGGCTTTGTCGTCGGCCCCCAGCAGGGTGCGGCCGTCGGAGGTGACCAGGTCGTGGCCCACCACCTCCCGGAGCCGGGGCTGGTCTTTGGGGCTGAGCACCGCTCCGGCGGGCAGCCGGATCTCGGAGCCGTCGTAACGGGGGTGGACGACGGGGTGGATGCCGCACCCCGGCACTCCGGGAAAGGTGTCGTAGTGCGCCAGCAGGCCGATGGCCCCCGCCGGCCTGGCGGCCGCTCCCCCGGGGTGCGACGGGAGGGCGGCGGTGACCACCCCGTGCGGGCTGAGGCGTACCTCCTGCAGCCCCATGGTTTGAAGCTCGTCGAAAAGCAGCCGGGCCATGTCCCATTGTTGGGGGGTGGACGGCACCGTGGGGGAGCGCTCGTCCGACGGGCTGTCCACCTGCACGTAACGCAAGAACTTGGCCAAGACACCCTCATGCAGGAGCTGGTCTCGGGTTTGCATCCCGGCGGTCTCCCCTCACCTCAAGGCGGCCTGCCGCCTACGGTGGCGGAGATACGACAGCCCCCGTCGCCTTTCCCCTGTGCCCGGCTGCACGCTGGCCCCGAGGAGTCAGCCTGCCTCGATGGCCCGAGCGGCCGCCAAGCCGTCTGCGGCGGAATTTGGAGGGCCCGCACGGGTGGACTATAATGGGCCCGGTGATGCAAGCGATGCGCGCCGGGCTGCTCAAGCAGAGGTGTACGGGATGATGCCTGCCTCCTCGGGGACCGCCCAAGGGGTCCTGACCGCCGTCAGCCCTTTCACTGCGGTTCGCTACGACTGGAGCCGGATGGAGGATCCCGCATCGGTGCTGGACGACGCCGACCGCTGGGAGCAGGTGGTCACCTCGGCTTCCGACGAGGCGGCGGTGCAAGGCCTGCCGTACCATGTCTCCCAGCTTTACCGGGACTGGGTGGGTTCCACCGTTACCGCCTGGCTCAACGAAGGCCGACTGGTGCAAGACCCTCCGGGTTGCCTGTATGTCTACCGGTGCGAGGGGCCTGCTGCGCCGGCTAGCCGCCTGCCCGGCGGCGCCCCCCCGTCGGCAGCCGTCACCGGCCTGGTGGCCGAGGTGGACGTCTCGGCCCACGCTTCCATCCGCATCGCCGAACAGGTGGACCCTGCCGCCGTGGACCGCCTGGCTGCGGCCGTGAAAGCCTTTGCCTTTGACCTGGCGCCGGTGTGGGGGCTGTTCTCCCTGGCCCATGCAGGGTCTGAGGCCGCCTCGGCCTGGCAGGCCGTCCGTGCCGCCACCGACCGCCCACCTCTGGTGCAGGCGCGAGAAGCCGAGGGTACCACCCATACCCTCTGGCGGCTGGAGCCCGGGGAGGCGGGTCCGCTGGCCGCCTCATTCCGGGGCGTTTCGGTGGCGGTGGTAGCGGGGGCCCGCCGCGTGGCCGCCCTTCGCCAGGCGGCCGCCCGCTCCTCGTCGGCCAACGGCGCCTGGGGTCGGGCGCTCATGGTTTTGGCGCCTTTTGATGAGGAAAAGGCGGCAGGACCTGTTCTGCTTCCAGTTCACCGCCTGTTGCTGGCCGAAGCAGGGGTTCAGCTGGATGAGCTGGAGCGCAGGGTGGGTTTCTTTTTCCGGTTGCTACCGCCAGGCTCGGGAGAGCGGCCTTCCCTGGAGACGGTCTTCCAAGAACTCGGATCGATGCATCCGGAGTTTACGGGGTTTGCCATCTACACGGGCGGCGGGCGCTACCTCCTGGCGCGATCGAAGGGCCGCATGTTCATGGAAAACTGGACGCACCCGCTGGGTCGTGCGGCGTGGCGATCGATGGACGTCAACGTGCTGCACGCGCTGGTATTCGAGCGAGCCCTGGGGCTCGCGGTGACGGACAGCCGGCTGAGCCGCCGGCCCATCGCCCTGGAGCCGGACGCCACCCGGGCGCTGGAGCGGGTGGACCGGGGCGATGCAGTGGCCGCCTTCTTGCTACCCGCCCCGTCGCCGGCTCAGCTCTACCAGGCCGCCCTCGACAACAATCCGCTCCCTGCCGGCGCGGTGTCATTGTGGCCCGCGCCGCGGGCGGGGCTCATCTTCCGGCGGCGTCGTTGAAGCGTCCCGGCCGCATGTGCGCAGCCGGGTTCCTGGGGCTTGCCGGGCGGCTTGCTGGGAGCCATCAGTCGGCCGGCTCCACGTAGCGGTTGGTGATGGGAAAGCGCCAGTCCCGGCCGAAGGCCCGGGGGGTGATCTTGACCCCCGGCGCCGTCTGGCGGCGCTTATACTCGTTTCGCACGATCATGGCTGCCACCCGCTGCGCCACCAGGGGGTCAAAGCCGGCAGCCACCAGGCTCGCCACGTCCTGATCCTGCTCCACGTAGGCAGCCACGATGGGATCCAGCACCTCGTAGGGTGGCAGGCTGTCCGTATCCTTCTGGTTGGGCCGCAGTTCGGCCGACGGCGCCTTCTCCAGCACGGGGTCGGGGATCACCGGCCCATCGGGTTGCCCGTTGCGCCAGCGGGCCAGGCGATAGACCAGGGTCTTGGGCACATCCTTGATGAGGGCGAACCCGCCTGCCATGTCCCCGTAGAGGGTACCGTAGCCCACGCTCATCTCGCTCTTGTTGCCCGTGGCCACCACCAGCCACCCGAACTTGTTGGAAAGCGCCATCAGGAGGGTTCCCCGAATGCGAGCCTGGAGGTTCTCCTCGGCCACGTCGAAGGGGCGGCCGGCGAACAGGGGAGCCAGGGTTCGTTCGAAGGCGTTGAAGACCGGCTCGATGTCGATCACCTCGAAGCGGATGCCCAACCGGCGGGCCAGCTCCCGCGCATCGCGCAGGCTGTGCTCCGAGGAAAAGCGCGAGGGCATGGCCACCCCCACCACGTGCTGCGGGCCCAGGGCGTCGCGGGCCACCGTGGCCACCAGGGACGAATCAATGCCACCGGAGAGCCCCACCACCACGGTGTCAAACCGGTTCTTGCGGACGTAATCCCGCAACCCCAGCGCCAAAGCCCGGTACACCTCTTCTTCTGGCCCCAGAAGCGGCGCCACGCCCTCAAACGCCCCCTGCGCCGTCCCCGTCGCGCTGCTGGGGCCCTCGCCGCCCGGCCCGGACGAGTCCGGGCCGACCCGGACAGGCTCGCCCCGTTGTCCGCGCTGGGGTCGCACCCACGCCGGATCTATGGGTACAACCTCCAGGCGAGGGCCCGCCGCCTGCTGCTCCAGCCACAGCTTCTGCTGCCGGCGGCGGGGATCCAGCAGGCGGCGGTGAAAGACGGAAGCGGGCCGCACGTCGGCCACCAGCAGCGCCTCCTGGAACGAGGGGGCCCGCGCGATCACCCGCCCCTCCTCGTCCATCACCACGCTGGTGCCGTCGAAGACCAGCTCGTCCTGGCCTCCCACCAGGTTGACGTACGCCAGCGCGACCCGGTAGTCGGCCGCCCGGGTGGCCAGCATGCGCTCCCGGTCCCCGATCTTGCCCATGTGGTAGGGCGAGCTGGAAAGGTTGACGATGACCTGCGCTCCACCCACCAGGCTTTGCAGGCGGGTGGGCCCGTCGGGGTACCAGATGTCCTCGCAGATGTTGACGCCGATCCGATATGCCCCGTAGGCCAGCACCAGCGCCCGCCGTCCCGCCTCGAAATACCGGAACTCGTCAAAGACCCCGTAGTTGGGCAGCAGAGCCTTGTGGCAGACGGCCCGAACCTCGCCCCCGCCGATGATGGCCGCCGCATTGTAGATGTCATCCTGCTCGTCCACGAACCCCACGATGGCAAGGATGGGCGGAAGTTTCCCCGCCAGCTCCCCGAGCGCCCGGCGGTTGTCCCGCAAGAAACTGGGTCGCAGGACCAGATCCTCAGGGGGATACCCGGTCAGGGCCAGCTCCGGAAAGGCCACGATCTCCGCGCCGGCCCGGTACGCCTGCTCGGCCATCTCCACCATGCGGCGGGAGTTGTCCCGCAGGTCCCCCACCGTGGCGTTGAACTGTCCCAGCGCGATGCGCAGGCGGTCATCGGACGCCATCCGCCGGCTCCACCTCCAGCTTCTGGCGCGCCAGCCTCGGCTTTTGCCCGTAGTTGGTCAGGTAACCCTGCCGGATGCGAAGCACCTCGTCCGGGGGCAGCTCCGGCACCGGCCCGGCGACTCGGGCCGCCCAGTAGATGCGCGCGGCCCACTCCAGCACCCAGGCCGCATGGAGCGCCTCCCGCAGATCATCGCCCACAGCGATCACGCCGTGGCTTTTCAAAAGGGCCGCCTGCCGTCCCTCCAGGGCTTCGACGGCGTAGCGCCCCAAAAGTTCCGAACCCGTGGTGGCGTATTCGGCCACCCGCACCTCCCCGCCGAGAACGGCGGCCCCTTCACCCAGAAACGGCGGCAGGGGCCAGCCCAGCACCGCCAGGACCGTCGCGTAGGTGGAATGGGTGTGGACGATGGCCCCCACGTCCGGGCGATGCCGGTAGATGGCCAGGTGGGTGGGAAGCTCGGTGGACGGCCGCCGGATCCCCTGGACCGGCCGGCCCTTCAGGTCCACCACGGTCACATCGTCCGCCTCGATGCGCTCGTAGTCCATCCCCGAAGGGGAGATGGCAATCAACCCGCTCTCTCGGTCGCGGGCGCTGACGTTGCCCTGGGTGCCCACCACCAGTCCCATGGCCACAAGCCGCCGGCCGACGCCGACCACCTCCGCCCGAAGCCTGGCCAAAAGCATGCCGCCGCCCCCTTCCCCGTTCTCCCCCGCGGCGCCGGCCGATCCCCGAGCGCACGCAGCGGGGCTTATGCCGGTCGCCCCGGGGGCCTCTTGACATGCCCCGGAGCCCCGGCCCACAATACTCCCACACCAGTATAAACCGGGTTTGTGGCGATGACGGGGAGCGAGTAGGCAGGAGACCGGCCCCCAGCGAGCCGGGGCGGTGCGAGCCGGCGGTCAGGGCCTGCCCAACATGGCCTCCGAGCTGCTTGTGCCCAACGCCTGCGGCAGATGGTGAGCGCCTCCCGGGACGGCGGTGCGCCGGGGCCTCTCTGCCGGGGCCAGTAGGTCAAGCCGGTTGGCGACCGCTACAGCGCCAGGGTATCAAGGGGACCTGCCAGCCGACAGGTTTCCGGCGTACCCGTGGAGGCCGCTTTGCCGCGAGGCATCGGCGAAGCCGGGGTGGTACCGCGCGGGGCCACAAGGCCCTTCGCCCCCGATCCGGATCGCCCGGCCAGGCGCCTGTCCAGGCCCGGGCCGGGTTCAGGGCGGATCGGAGGTGAGGGGCCTTTTCAATGGTCCTGGCGGCCAAGGGCCGCAGCCCACCGCCAGGGTCGACCACGAATGCAGAGCGCGAAAGCTTGGCGGGGCCGGACGCAGGAGGGCGCCGCGCGCCACGGCCCGGCCCAACGGCATCCCAATACCTGCACCCCCGTGCAGAAGGAAGGGTTAGCGATGGCCTCACAGGGCAAGTTTTACATCACCACACCCATCTACTACCCCAGCGACCGGCTGCACATCGGCCATGCCTACACCACCACCGCCGCCGATGCGCTGGCGCGCTGGCACCGGTTCCTGGGCGACGACGTCTTCTTCCTGACCGGCTCCGACGAGCACGGCCAGAAGATCCAGCGCATCGCCACCCAGCGGGGCCTGACCCCCAAGGGCTATGTGGACGGCATCGTCGCCACCTTCAAGGACCTGTGGGAGCGGCTGGACATCTCTTACGACGGCTTCATCCGCACCACCGACCCCGAGCACCACCGGGTGGTTCAGCACATCTTCGACACCATCCGGCGCAAGGGCGACATCTACAAGGACGTCTACGAGGGCTGGTACTGCGTTCCGTGCGAGACCTTCTGGCCCGAAAGCAAGCTGGCCGACGGCAAGTGCCCGGACTGCGGCCGCCCGGTGGAACGGGTCCGGGAGGAAAGCTACTTTTTCCGGATCTCTCGCTACGCGGATCGCTTGCTCCAGTACATCGAAAGCCACCCCGAGTTCATCCAGCCGCCCACCCGGCGCAACGAGATGATCGCGTTCCTCAAACAGGGGCTTGAGGACCTGTCCGTCTCCCGCACCACCTTTGACTGGGGTATCCCCGTACCCGGCGACGACCGCCATGTGGTCTACGTTTGGTTCGACGCGCTCATCAACTACCTGACCGGGGTGGGCTACCTGCACGACGACGAGAAGTTCCGACGTTACTGGCCCGCCGACGTGCACCTGGTGGGCAAGGAGATCGTGCGCTTTCACACCATCATCTGGCCCATCATCCTCATGGCGGCCGACCTGCCCCTTCCCCGGCAGGTCTTCGGCCACGGGTGGCTGCTGTTCGACCAGGCCAAGATGAGCAAGTCGCGCGGTAACGTGGTGGACCCCATCGTGCTCATCGGCCGCTACGGCTCCGACGCCATCCGCTACTTCCTGCTGCGGGAGGTCTCCTTCGGCCAGGACGGCAACTTCTCCGAGGACGCGCTGGTGGAGCGCATCAACGCCGACCTGGCCAACGACCTGGGCAACCTGGTCTACCGCAGCCTGACCATGCTGGAACGCTATGCGGGGGGCAAGGTGCCGCAGCCTTCCGAGCCGGCCGCAGCCGACCGGGAACTGCAGGCGCTGGCCGAGCAGGTGGCCGGCGAGGCAAAAGCCCATATGGCCGCGCTGAACCTTCACGAGGCGCTGGCCGCCATCTGGCGCTTTGTGGCCCGCGCCAACAAATACATCGACCAAAACGAGCCCTGGGCCCTGGCCCGCCGCCGCGCCAGCGATCCGTCTGCCGAGCGGCGGCTGGCCACCGTGCTGTACCAGCTGGCGGAGGCCCTTCGGGTGACCGCGCTGCTGGTGGCGCCGTTTTTGCCCAAGACAGGACGGCGCATTTGGGAGCAACTGGGCATGGAGCAGCCGGTGGAGAGCTTCCGGTTTGAGGATCTGCGTTGGGGCCGGATCCGGCCGGGCACGCGGGTGCGCCGTGGCGACCCGCTGTTTCCCCGCATCCTGGAGACGCCGGAGACGTCCTACGAGCCCCCCGCAGAGCCAGGGGAGCCCTCTGCATCGCCGGGGCACCGGGCGGCCGGCGAGGCCACAGGCGGGACACCGGCCACCGAGCAGGCGGCTTCCGGGCTCGTCAGCATCGAAGAGTTCGGCCGCCTGGATCTGCGGGTGGGCCGGGTACTGCAGGCGGAAGCGGTGAAGGGGGCGGACCGGCTGCTGAAGCTGCGGGTGGACCTGGGGGAGGGACGCCCCCGCCAGGTGGTGGCCGGGATTGCCGCCCATTATCGGCCCGAGCAGCTGGTAGGGCGGCTTATCGTGGTGGTGGCCAACCTGAAGCCGGCCCGGCTTCGGGGCGAGCTGTCCGAGGGGATGCTTCTGGCGGGGGTGGCGCCCGACGGATCGCTGAGCCTGGTCACCCTGGACGGCCCGCTTCCGGCCGGAAGCCGGGTTCGTTAGCCGTGGCCGTGTCGGCAGAGCAGCCCGAGGCGGGTCACCGGATCCGGCCGGGGCCCGGTGAAGAGCCCGGCGCAGCGGTGCTGGTGGACACCCACGCCCACCTGGACGACCCGCGCTTCGACGAGGATCTGGATTCGGTGCTGCGGCGGGCCCGGGAGGCCGGGGTGCACGAGGTGGTCACCTGCGGCTCCAGCCTGGCCAGCTCCCGGCGCGCCGTGGCCATCGCGCGCCGCTACCGGCAGGCCGACGGGCCGGCGGCCAGGGTCTGGGCGGCAGTCGGGGTGCACCCCCACGAGGCGATGCGGGCCGGTGACCTGAAAGAGACCTTGCAGGAGCTGCGCCGGCTTGCGGGCTGCCCGGAGGTGGTGGCGGTGGGGGAGGTCGGGCTGGACTACCACTACGGCTTCGCCCCGCCCGTCACCCAGCAGCGGGTTCTGGCCCGCCAGCTGGAGTTGGCCCTGGAGCTTGACCTTCCCGTGATTCTCCATACCCGGGAGGCGGTGGAGGACGTGCTGCGGCTGGTGGAGGTGCTGGGAGTGCGCTCCGGCGTGTTGCACGCTTTCGCCGGCACCTCCGACCAGGCCTGGCGCGCGCTTTCCCTCGGCCTGCACCTGGGCGTGGGCGGGATGCTCACTTTCAAGAACGCAGAGAGCCTTCGCCAGCTGGTCGCCACATTGCCCCCGGACCGCCTCGTCCTGGAGACCGACGCCCCGTATCTGGCGCCCGTCCCCTATCGAGGCCAGCGCAACGAGCCGGCCCGGGTCGCCGAAGTGGCAACGTGGTTGGCCCGGCTGTTCCGGCGTTCGCCGCAGCAGGTGGCCGCCTCCACCACGGCCAGCGCCGGCCGGCTCTTCAAGGGACGATTGGACAGCCCGTGACAGCGCCTTCAAGGGGAGAGGAGGCCCGTCGAGACCTGATGGCGCCGGCGGGCCTCCTCGACGATGGCCCACGCCTCGGCCTCGCCACGCCAGCCCTGGATCTCGCAGCCCTTGCCCTCAAGCTCCTTGTAGACGCGGAAGAAGTGCTCCACTTCCCGCAGGAAATGGTGGGGCACGTCGGCGAGACAGCCGATCTCATCGAGGCGGGGATCCACACTGACCACCGCGAGGATCTTGGTGTCCGGCCCCTTTTCGTCGCGCATGTCCAGTGCTCCCAGCACCCGGGTGGGCACCACACATCCGGGAAATGTGGCAATGGTGGACATGACCAGCGCGTCCAGGGGATCGCCATCCTCGGCCAGGGTGTCCGGCACGAATCCGTACTCGCCCGGGTAATGCAGGGGCGAGTAGAGGACCCGGTTGAGCACCAGCCGCCCGGTTGAGGAGTCGAACTCGTACTTGTTCTGGCAGCCCTTGGGCACCTCGATGACTACCGTCAGCTGCCGCGGGGCTGCGGGCGACCGAATCCCCATGGTTCGGCCCTCCATGCCCGCCTCACCAAAAACCCAGAAGCGCCCTGGCCTCCTCGCTCATGCGGTCGGGGCTCCAGGGAGGATCCCAGACCAGCTCCACCTCCACGGACTCCACGCCCGGCACCTGCCGCACCGCCTGGTCCACCATCTGGTGCACCATGAAGGCCAGCGGGCAGCCGATGGCCGTAAGCGTCATGCGAACCTGAACCTTGCCGCCATCGATCTGGATGCCGTAGACCAGCCCCAGGTCGACCACGTTGATGCCCAGCTCGGGGTCCACCACGGTGCGAAGGGCTTCCCGCACCGCCTCTTCGGTCACCACGGGGCCCACGCCCCCCTCACCTGGCGGCGTCTTGCCGCGGGATACCGGCATTATACCAAAGCGCCGCAGACGCCCGCATAAGCATCACCGCGAGGACAACTGTGGCGGGTCGCGAGGGGGCGGGCGATGCATCGCCGTGGGTGAGTGGCTGCTCATGGTCGCTCTGTTCGCCGGAGGGCTTGCCGGGGGCAACCACGCGGTGGGGCTGGCGGCAGCCCTCGCCCTGCTCCTGCGGGAAGCCGCGCCCGCCGGAATGCTTCAGGCGGCGCTGCGCCACAGCGTGGAGCTGGGGGTGCTCTTCCTGGTATTGGGCCTGCTGTTGCCCATTGCCGCCGGAACCGTGCCGGCCGGCGAGGTGGTGAGCCGGCTGTTTTCCACGAAGCTGGGTGTCATCAGCGTGGTGGTGGGGATCGCCTCCACTCGCCTCGCGGCCGACGGGTTGGCCCTCATGCAGGCCCGCCCGGAGGCGTTGCTGGGACTGGTGGCCGGCTCGCTGGCCGGGGTGGCCTTGCTGGGTGGGCTGCCGGCCGGGCCGCTGGTGGCCTCGGGCCTTGTGGCCCTGCTGTGGCGGCTTTTGGGGTGAGGGTCGGCCGGAACAGGTCGGAAAAATCTGGCGCATTTCCCCATTGACGCGAGGCTGGAAAATTACGTATAATCGTCATGCCGCTGGAATCCCCAGCATCCGCCGGGAGGGAGAGGGAAGGCAGATGAAGTCGACCGGTATCGTTCGCAAGGTCGACGAGCTGGGGCGGGTCGTCATCCCCATCGAGCTGCGCCGCACTCTGCAGATCAACGAGAAGGACGCGCTCGAGATCTACGTCGACGGCGAGAAGATCGTTCTCAAGAAATACGAGCCGGCCTGCATCTTCTGCGGCAACGCCGACAACATCCGCAAGTTCCACGAGAAAAACATCTGCGCGGACTGCCTGCAGCAGCTGCGGCAGGTCTCGTGACCGGCTCAGCTCCCTGAGCGAGGCAAGCCTCCGGCAAGCCCGGGCGGGCGCCTTCCAGCGGTGGCCCGCCCGGGTCTTGTTGACGTCGCCACTGGAGCGGGCCCTGCGAGAGCCGTCTCCTGCTGCCGGGCCCGCCCTTCGCCCCTACTCCGTGGAGATCTCCTGCACCGTCTGCTGCGCGGCAGGCCGCACGGCCATGAAGTTTTCCCGGCAGTAAGCCGCCAGGTGCTCCACCCGCTCGGCCTCCTGCTCCTGCCCGCTCAGCCGAAGCTCGGACGCGTAATCGTGCAGAAGCTCCCGGATGTCCTGCTCTCCCTGGTCGTCGATGGGAACCAGCTGAACCCTGGCCCCCTTGGCGATCCGCCGCCGCAGCCCCTGCTCATCCAGGCCGAACTCCGGGGCCTTGCGAAGGTAGACCACGCCGCCGGTCATGCCCGAGCAGATCCACGGGCCGGGATCCCCCAGCACCACCGCCCGGCCGTTGGTCATGTACTCGAAGGCAAACCCCTTCAGCTGGGCCCGGCAGGCGATGTTGCCTCCCCGCTCCCCAACCGGCCCCCGGGGCATGGCTCCGAAGACCACGTCGGCGCCCGACAGCCGGATGGCGGCCCGGGAGTCCGCCTCCCCCTGCACGAAGAACCGGCCGCGCTGGGCCCCGTAGGCGAAGCTCTTGCCCACCGAACCGTTCACGCGCCGCCCTCCGGCACCGGGAGCCTTCAGCACCACCATGCGGCCCCCCAGGGCGCACTTGGCGGCCCCATCCTGCGCGCCGCCCTCCAGCCGCACTTCCACCCCATGGACGTTGAAGGCGCCCGCGCCATTGCCCACCGCGCCGCATCCCCGCACCACCACCTGCGCGCCGTGGCGGTGCCACCCGTTGGAGGGCCCTTCCAGCCCGATGCGAAGACGGGCCAGCTGGCCGGCAATGGGCGTCGCCAGCACCCGGTCGCAGCAGGAGACGTCGTCGGCCTCCCAGCACACCCTGGGTTCTCCGGCCGCCAGGCTCTCCTTGGCCCGCCGCAGCTGCTCCTCGGCCCGGGGGTTGGTGATGGTGCGCACGGGCCCCGGCCCCCAATGCCTGCCGTTGCCGGACAGCGTCCCGCCGCCGGAGCCGCCGGCCGCGGTTCGGGCCTCCCGTTCCCGCCCGGCCGCCGCCACCGCCGAAAGCGCCAGCGACCGGGCCTTCTCCTGCTGCTCCAGCGCCTCGCCCCGGGCGGCCGCCCCCACCCACACAAGCTCGGATGCGGCTCGGGCTGGCTGCAACAGTTCCGACAAATCCACCCGGTCCCGAAGCGACGCCTGCACCAGCAGATCGGAGCGCCCCACCAGGTCCTGGGCACGGCGGACACCCAGGCGAGCCACCTGTTCCCGCAGCGCCTCCCCCATCTGTTGCAGGAGCGTGCACAGATGCTCGGCCGCCCTCTCCACGTCCCGGGGCACGAACCGCTTGAGGTTGCGCAGCGCGGCCTCCTCCCGGGTCTCGATCTGCGTGGCGATGCCCACATGGCAGGTGTCCAGCTGGCAACCCCGGCAGATGGTGCACCCGATGGCCACCATGGCCAGGGTGCCGAACCCCACCCGGTTGGCTCCCAAAAGCATCAGCTTGACTGTGTCCAGGGCGCTTTTCATGCCGCCGTCGGCCCAGATCTCCACGCGGTCCCGGATGCCCGCCGCCACCAGCGCCCGATGGGCTTCCACGACGCCGATCTCGGCGGGAAGCCCCACATGGCGGATGGCATGCATGCGGGCTGCCCCCGTGCCTCCATCGAAGCCGCTCAGGTTGACGATGTCGGCGCCGGCCTTGGCGATCCCCACGGCGATGGTGCCGATGCCCGGGACCACCGGTACCTTCACCGCGATGCGGGAATGAGGGCTGACCGTCTTGAGCTCCTCCACCAGTTGGGCCAGGTCCTCGATGGAGTAGATATCGTGGTTGTTGGAGGGAGAGATCAGGTCGATCCCAGGCCGGGCGTTTCGGGCCCGGGCCACTTTCTCCGACACCTTGCGGCCCGGCAGGTGGCCTCCCTCACCCGGCTTGGCCCCCTGGCCGATCTTGATCTCGATCACCCACGCCCCGTTGAGCATCTCCGCGTGCACCCCGAAGCGCCCCGAGGCCACCTGGATGCCCCGGTGCTTGGGGTAGCGGCCCACCAGGGAGGGGATTTCGCCGCCCTCGCCGTTGAGACACACGATGTCGGCCAGCCGGGCAGCCTCCAGGTAAGCCCGGTAAGCCGCCTCGCTTTGGGAGCCAAAGGACATGGAGGCGATCACGAAAGGCATCCCGTGCTCGCCCACCGAGATGTCCACGCTTCGCGGATCGAGTGCCCGGCCGTCCGCCCCGACCGGCGAGACCCGCAGCTCCAGCAGGTGGCGCAGGCTAACCGGGTGCTCCTTCTCCAGTTCCGCCATTCGGGCCTCCAGCTCCCGGTAGGCAAGCTCGCCTCGGGCCGCCTGCCCGATGGCCTTCCAGACCCGGGGGTAGTACCGAAACGGCCGAACCAGCTGGGGCGGCGCCGACCCGTCAGCCAGCGCCTGCCGGCGGGGAAGCTGGGCCTCAAGCTCGGCGAACCCGATGCCGCCGTCCTCCGAACCGCCGTACGACTCCACCTCAAAGATCCGTGCCAGCTCCGGCTTGAGCCCGATGGCAGACACCAGCCGCGCATAGCCGCGGATCTCGTGGATGCCCAGCGTGGAGATGACCTTCTCCAGCCCTTTGTTGAGGGCCGAACACAACGCCAGCGCGCCCTGTTGCGCCGGCCGCCCCTCCCGCTCGGCGATGCGCCCCGCCATCTCCAGCATCAGCCACGGGCAGACCGCATCGGCCCCCATGCCCAGCGCCAGCACCACATCGTGCAGGTTGCGCATGGCGCCGCTGCGCACCAAAAGCCCCACCCGTCGGCGCAGGCCGGCCGCCCTCCGCAGGGCCGCATCCACGGCTGCCACGGCCAGGTGAGGATCGATCCAGGTCCCTTCCTCGTCCGAGAAGACCCCGCCGTCGTCCAGCACAATGAGGCGAACCCCGAGAGAGGCGGCCTCGCATGCCTGCCGGCTGAGCCGCTTGAGCGCCCCCGCCAGGCTTCCGTCCTGGGGGCGGTAGCGAACCTTGAGCACGCAACCGGGCAGTATCTTGAGCAGATCCGCCCAGGCCGCGCTGTCGAACTCGCCGGCCACCGCCCGGCACGCCTCAAGGTTCAAGGTGGGGGATTCGGGGTGGCCTCCCACCACGATGGGAAGCCGCAGCTCCACCACGTCGTGTTCCGACGGCTCGTGGCGCCCCACCACCGGCGGACGGCGTCCCACCACCACCCGGGTGGAAAAGTGCTCGATCTCCCGCTCCCGGTCGATGGCAGGGTTGGTAACCACCGCAACGGTCTCCTTGAAGTAGTCGGACAGGTTGTGCAACTCCGGGCTCAACGCGGCCAGGGGCGCGTCGTAACCCAGCGAGCCGACCACCTCGGCACCGCTTCGAGCCATCTCCTCTAAAAGCTTGAGGTCCTCGTCCTGCCAGGCCCACGCGGCCATCAGCCTGCGCAGGCTCTCCTCACAGACCCCCTCGTCCCCGCCGTCCCGTCCGACGGCCAAGGCGTGCGCCGGGGGCGCGGCGCTCAGGTGCTTCTTGAGGGCCGCACCCGCCAACAAAAACCGCCGGTAGCCGCCCACAGGCCCTACCCGCCGAAGCCACCGCTGCGCCACCATCTCCTGGAGGCGGGGGTAGTCGATGACCCGAAGCCCCTGCTCGTCCAGGTGCACGGCCATCTTCTCGCCGGGCGCCAGCGGCTTGGGGTCGTCTATCAACTCCGCGGTCGGCACGATCCCGGGTTCGGAGGCAAACACCACATGCTCCGAGGTGGGGATGAACCAAAGCGGCCGCAGTCCGAGAGCGTCTACGCTCATCACCGCGTCGTGCCGATGCCTGGCGAAGATGGCGGCCGGCCCCTGGGCAAACGGTCCCCATGCCTGCCGGAAATACATGTAGACGTCCTGTAACTCGGGGGGATAATGCTTGACCTCGTTGAGGATGGGCGGGAAGAGGACCTCCATCGCTTCGGGCAGCGAGAAGCCAAACCGGTGGATGAGCGCGTCCAGGGTGCGGTTGAGGTTTTGCGAGTCCGAACCGCCCTCCACGATGGGCACGCCCAGCATCTGCGCCTCCATGCACAACCGCCGGATGGTGTTGATCTCCCCGTTGTGGGCCAGCAGGCTGAACGGTTGGGCCCGGTCGAAGGTGGGCGTGGTGTTGGTGGAGTACCGGTTGTGGCCGATCACCGCCCGCGTCTCCATCTCCGGCCGCTGGAGATCCGGGTAGTAACCCGCCAAAGCCCGTACGTCGCCCCGGACCTTGTAGACGGCCGTGTGCGCGCTCATGGAGACCACCTGGAACTCCGGGAATCGAGCCTCCACCGCCATCGCGGCGTCAAACAGGCGGCTGCCCACCCAGGCCTGCACGCGCCGGGGCCCCGCCTCAAACACCCCGTCCCCCTCCAGTTCCCACACGAAACCATCGGTGGCAACCGATTGGGGACGCACCCAAAGCGCCAGCTGGACGAAGATCGGCCGACGCCGTCGCGCCCTGGGCCCCAGGGCCTCCGGACAGGTCTCGTCTACCGCCCGAGCCAGGACGTCGATACCGCGGCGGGCGAGCAGCTGCTCCAAAGCCGCCAGCCGGGCGTTTGGCCCCTCCCCATCGGCCGCGGCGGCATCCAAAAACAGGTGCCCCACCGCGAAGGCCGGCGAGCTGACCAGTGCACCGTCCCGGCCTGCCTGCTCCAGGCGCTGGGCCCACAGCCTGCGGGGGATATCCACAAGCACGCCGCACCCGTCGCCCTCCCCGTCGACCACGCCGCTTCTGTGACCCAGATGCTCCAGGGCCTGAAGGGCCCGGTCCAGCGGGGCCCGGCCGGGCGTGAGCTGACGGGAGAAGAACGCCACCAGGCCGCAACTGCCGTGCTCATAACGCCGGGCGTAGGCTCCCGGATCTCCCGCGCTCAAGGCCAGAGGCGAAAACCCCACCGCCACACCCTCTCTCGGCGCTCTCGGCGGCTGTTGCGGGCGGACGGCGGCCGGGTAGACAGCCCGGGTCAAAATCTGCCGGCCACGGGACGAAATCTGACCCGCATGGCCTATGAAAAAAGGAGACGGCGCTGACCCCCGCACCCTCCGCCCGAAGGTGCGATCCCCCAGCGGGGGATTTGGTGAGAATTGTAGCCCCGCCGGGTGGGCCAGACAACGAGTCCTGTCGATGTATACCGGTATACTTACGGGCGGGGCCCCTCGGGTGGGGCCACCACCAGGGTGAACTCGCCTCGCACCGTCATCCGGCCCGACGCCGCCGCCTCGGCCAGCTCGTCCAGCCGGCCCCGGTAGACCTCCTCATGCGCCTTGGTCAGCTCCCGGGCCACCGCCGCAGGCCTGGGCCCCAAAGTCGCGGCCATGTCGGCCAGGCATCCGGCCAGCCGGTGTGGCGCCTCGAAGAAGACCAACGTCGCCGGCAGGCCAGCCAGCTCCTGCAGGCGCCGCCTGCGGTCCGCCGACCGTCGGGGCAAAAACCCCCCAAAGTAGAACGTGTCGGCGGGAAATCCGCTCACCGCCAGGGCCGCGGTCACCGCCGAGGGACCGGGAACCGCGCTGACGGCGATGCCGCTGTCCGCCGACAGTCGCACCAGCTCGCTCCCGGGGTCGGAGATGCCCGGCATCCCGGCATCGGTCACCAGGGCGACGGTCTGGCCCTTCCACATCCGCTCCACCAGCTCGGGCCCCCGGGTCCGGGCGTTTTGGGGGCGGTAGCTCAGCAGGGGTTTGCGAATCCCCAGGTGGTTGAGGAGCTTCAGGGTCCGCCGGGTATCCTCCGCGGCCACCAGGTCCGCCGCGCGCAACACCTCGGCCAGCCGCCAGGAGACGTCCTGCAGGTTGCCGATGGGGGTGGCGCACACCCACAACCGCCCCGCGGCGCAGGCGGCTGGCCGGCCGGCCCGGCCCGCCACCCCGGCCCCGCCGGCCACCTCTTCCCGGGCCCGGCCGCCCATCCCCGTCTCGCCCACCCCCGCCTACGGGGCCGGCCGCCCGCTCCGCCGTCGCCGCCCGCGCCGGCGTGCGCGTCGGGGCCGGCTCGGCTGCTGCTGCGGCGCCAGCCCCACAGCGTCCGACGGAACCTGCTCGGGCGCCAAGAAAGGCGGGTCCTGCGGCTCCTGTCCGCAGGCGGCCTCGCGCTCCGCCTGCGCCGCGGGCGGCTGCATCTCGTCGGGCTCGTCGGGCGTCTGCTCCTGCAAGTCGCCAGAGGCTACCTGCGCTGCGCCGGGGGCTTCCCCGTTGCCGTCGCCCGAATCCAGTTCGAAGGCCAGGCAGCACATCAACCGGCCGCAAAGGCCCGACAGCCGCTCGGGGTTGAGGGCCAGGCGCTGCCCTTTGACCATGCGGATGGTAACCGGATGAAACCCCGTGAGGAACGTGGAGCAGCACGTGGAAAGCCCGCAGGGTCCGATGCCGCCCACCATCTTGGCCGCATCCCGCGCGCCGATCTGGCGAAGCTCGATACGGGTATGGAAGGTGGATGCCAGGTCCCGCACCAGCTCCCGGAAATCGACCCGCCCCTCGGCCCGAAAGTAGAGGGTCAGCCGCCCGCCGTCAAAGGTGTACTCCGCGTCCACCAGGCGCATGGGCAGCTGGTGCTGGCGGATTTTTTCCAGACCGATTCGGAAGGCTTCGCTTTCCTTGAGCTGCCAGCGCCGGCCCGACTCCAGGTCCTCGGGGGTTGCCCGCCGCAGCACCCGCCGCAGCGTGCTCGGCACCTGACTGCGGGGCAGGCACTTGGGTCCCACCGCCACCTGACCCGCCTGGGGGCCCCACTGGGACTCCACGATCACCCACTCGCCCCGCGCCAGCTCCCAACCCCCCGGGTCGTAGTACTGCACCCTCCCGGTCTTGCGAAACCGAACCCCCACGACCTTCACGAAGCCGCCTTCACAGCCACCCGGCGGAGGTTCATCCAGGCCCAGTTGAGCACCAGCCTGCGGCTCGCGTGCTCCAGCATCCACCCCCGGGCCGTCAGGAGGTTGGCCAGCGCCTGCGTCGCCTCCCCCGGCTCCGGGCGGCTGCCCGGCTTGCCCATCGTTTCGCTCAGTTCGCCCGACAGGCTCAGGTCCCGGCGTCCCGTCCAGCTCCACGCCGCCACATCCCGCCATAACCATATCATCGCCGTAAACGCAGCGTCCACCTCGGCCAGCGGCGCCGCTTCCATCTG
>CAYQLT010000027.1:31684-34424 GCA_964418425.1 uncultured Clostridia bacterium | reverse complement strand
CCGGCGGCTACCAGCTGCAACACCTCGCGCTCGCGTTCGGTCAACTCCTCCGACGGCGGCGGCTTGGCCTCTCCCCGGATATGGCGACCCAGCTCCTGAAGAATCCGCGAAGCCAGGCGGGGCGAGATCGCCGGTTCGCCGCGGGCTACCCCCTCGAGCAGGGAGAAAAACTGGTCCGACTTGAGGTTCTTTGTGAGATAGCCGTCGGCCCCGCACTTGATCGCCTCGAGCAACGTCTGGTCGTCGTCGTACACGGTCAGGATGATGATTTTGATTTCGGGCGCCGATGCCTTGATGAGGCGCGTGGCTTCGAGCCCGCCCCCGTCCGGCATCCCGATGTCCATCAGAACCAGGTCGGGCCGAAGCGACAGCGCCAGTCGGACCGTTTCGGAGGCCCCGCTGGCTTCTCCTATCACCTGCAGCCCCCGGGCCTCGAGCAGGCTGCGGATGCCGTCCCGAAACAGAGGGTGATCATCCGCCAGCACCAACCGCATGGCTGTCCACCCCGCTCTCTCCCGGCAAGGTCACCACCACTCGAGTACCCCCCGCCGGGCGGGATTCGATGTCAAACGTACCTCCCATGCTCTCGGCCCGCTCGCGCATCATCCGCAGGCCGAAGCGGGGCCCCAGGACGGTGTGGCTGGAGGTCCCCAGACCTCGGCCGTCGTCCTCGACCGTGACCTGCCATCGGCCGCCGTCCCGGGAGAAGCGTACCCAGACGTGGCGGGCCTGCGCGTGCTTGCGCACGTTGGTGAGCGCCTCCTGGATGATCCGCAGAAGTTGCAACTCCACGGCGGGCCTCAGGCTCTCGGTGCCCTGCGGGATCTCGAGGTGCGCCTGCACGCCCGTGTCGCGGCTGAACTGCGCCAGGTACTCTCGAAGCGCCTCCGCGAGCGGGCGGCCGGGATGCACCGAGGTTCGCAGCCCCAGGATGGCCTCCCGGAGGTCGGTGTAGACCTCCTGGGCGGCGCTCACCAGCTGGTCCAGCTGGACCAGCGCTTCGTTCAGCCGACGGGCCACGACGAGCTCCCGAACCGCCTGTGCCTTGATCCCCACGTACCCCAGCACCTGGCCCACGCCGTCATGCATCTCACGGGCGATGCGCTCGCGCTCTTCCAGCGCGGCCAGATTCTGGACTTGCTCGACCAGCCGGGCCTTCTCCACGGCGATGGCCGCCTGGGTCGCCAGGCCACTGACCACCGCCGCCGCGTCGTCCCGAAAGCGAGCAGGGCGGCAGTTGGCGACGATCAGGCCGCCGGCGAAGCGGTCGCCGGTCCGCAGAGGAACCGCCATCACGACCCGCAGGCCGCCCTGGCAAAGGGCTTGCAGCGCCTGGTGAACTGCAGTCTCCTCAACCGGGGGCCCGGCTTGTGCCACCTCGCCGGGAATGTCCTGGAACTCCAACGGTCTGGCCTGGTCACGGAGTGCATTCAGGATGGCCGGGCCGCACTCTCGCAAGAGCTTGCGGCAGTGACCGGAGTCCGGAGGGGAAGCCACCCGCCAGGTGGCCGAGTGGGCGCCCTGTTCGCCCGTAAGGCCGATGGCTGCCATATCCGCACCGACCAGCTCTCGGGCGCTGGTGGCCACCGACTCCATTACCCGATCCAGGTCGAGGGCGGCGGAAATCTCCGTGCTGATACGGTAGAGGGTTTCGGCGACGGCCGTGCGCTGGGCCAGCGCCTCGCTTCGCCGTATCAACTCCTGCTGCATGCGGCTGATGATGCCGAAGACGAACCCGGAGAAGAAGTAGGCGCCCACCAGGACCACCAGAAAGACCAGCACGTTGCCGGCCCATGCGGGTAGAATCCTGTTGAGGGGAGAGTAGTGGCGGACAAACTCGAAAGCGCCCACGAAGGTGGCCGGCGCCAGCGTGGTGAGCCAGGTGAGCAGTCGCGTCCGCTCACCACGAGGTATGCCGGCCGCTTCCTGGCCGGCCGACAACTGCGAACGGGAAGAGACTGCCACGGCGGAGGGCATGCTACGACCCCGCCCTCATCTTAGACAGCAGATCCTGAAAATCACCTGAGAGGTGCGCGGGCCGCGACGTGTGAGAGGCGGGCGGGCCGCAGGATGGCGCTCCGATCTGCGCTAGGACGGGCGGGGGCGGGACGGGGAGTGGCGGCTTCGCCGCTCGGGGCCGCCATTGGGTTCGGGTAAAGGTCGCCTCCCGATCCTCGGGCACGTCGCGGCGGCGTGACCCATCATGCCACCCATGGCTCCGTTCATGGCCAGCATGGCGAGCATCTGAAGGTGGGCGTGAGGAGCTGCCGGCGCGGCCGCGGCGTGGGCCGTGACGCCAGCCGGCCCGGCGTGGGAGAGGGCGTACGCGAGCACGCCTCCGACGAAGCCGCCCAGGGTGGCGCAGTTCATTCCCTGCGGGGAGCTCCCCGAGTCGGCCAGCCCATGGCGCGGGTCATGGAAAGTTTCCCAGAGGGCGGCTGCAGCCATCGACCCGGCCAGGACCCATGCGCCTCCAGCAGAAGCAATGACCTCCATCCACCCACCCACCAGCGCCCCGGACGCGGCAGCCAGGGTTGCGCCGATCTGTCCGGACGGAGCCACCTGCATCTTGATCCCCCTCGTCGTTGTGTCAGCCCTTTCATATGCGGGCGGCGCCTGTGTCCGAACCACGTAGACGGGCTTCCATTTCGCCATAACCCTTATCGCGGTAGAGGATGGCCAGGACCCAGACCTCCTGCCCCACCACCTTGAACACGACCCGGTAGTCCCCGACCCGGAG
>CAYQLT010000027.1:0-31584 GCA_964418425.1 uncultured Clostridia bacterium | reverse complement strand
CACCTGTGGGTAAAGGGAAGGGTTCGGGAGAACTTGCTTGAGACACGCCCCCCTTCTCAGGTTCTTTTCAGCAACCACCCGTACAATACCGCTGCCCGGTACGCGGGGCGCCGCTGTGGGTGACGGGCGGGGTGGAGCATGGGTGACGGGGGCGGTGGAACATGCGGCGCAAACATCACCACCCGGCTGCGCCGAGGGTGGGGCGCAGGGCTCGGATGGCGATACTGGTCGCGCTGGCAGGTGCCATTCTGGGCACCGGCGTGTGGCTCACACGAACCGCAGCGCCGGTGCGGTCCGGTGACGTCGACTTCGAACTCGTGGTCACGATGGGCGGGTTTAGCCCCCGCCAGCTCCAGCTTCCGGCAGGCCGACCGACCCGCCTTCGCCTGGTGAATCCTGACACCCCCTATCACGCCGACGGGGGAGGCGTGCACGGCTTCACGGTGCCCGCTCTGGGCATCGACGTTCGGGTCCCGCCCCGCTCGACCATGGAGGTGGACCTTCCGGCAGCGGCGCCCGGCCAGTACCTTTTCTACTGCGATACGTGCTGTGGTGGCAAAGAGAACCCCTTCATGCGGGGAGTCCTGAAGGTCCTGGCATGATCGGGCAGCAGACTCTCACCGTCGCCACCGTCGCCGGTGCCGCCCTCCTGGACAGCCTCAACCCGTGTGCCTTTGCCCTGCTGCTCGTCTTTGTGGCGACGACGTTGACCATTGCCGCGCGACTACCGGTTCGAACTCGGCTCGTGGCACTCGGAAGCGCCTACATCCTGGGAATCTTCGTCACCTATCTGGGTCTGGGGCTTGGTCTGGGCTTTCTCCTGCGGGCGTCGCAGGCCCTAAGCGGCAGTCACCTGGCCGCGAGGCTCGCCGCGTGGGTGGCTATCGGGCTTGGCATCGTGACCCTCCAGGAGGCGCTGGTGCCCGAGTGGGGGACGCGGCTGGCCGCGCGCATCGACGGGGAACGTCTCAAGGGCCGCCTGGGGCAGGCGGGCCCCGTCGGGCTGTTCGGGGCCGGCGCCCTGGTGGGCCTGTGCACGGTGCCGTGTTCCGGCTCGGTGTACCTGGCGGTTTTGGGGCTGCTATCGGTTCAAAGGGATGTGGGGTCGGGCCTGGCCCTGCTCGTACTCTACAACCTCATTTTCGTGGCGCCGCTTTTCGCCATCTTGCTGGCCTGCGCCGCGCGCCCGGTCTGGCGTACCCTGGCACGCTGGCAACTGCACCACCGTGCACGTCTCAAGCTGGCCGTCGGCCTCGGGGCGGCGGCGGTGGGGCTCGTGACCCTGGCCGTGGTTTGAGGCAGCGCTTCATGCCGGCCCGAAGGGGCGGCTTCAGGCGAAGCGGTGCACCCTGGACCAAGCCCTGAGCCGGGCGTCGCCACTACCTCCTCCCGGTACGGTGTCATTTTCAGGGTAGGGTTTCCTGAGAGATCCAGGGAAAGTACGGTCACGCTAACCCCGTGGCCCGATCACAAGCAGAGACCGAAGCCAGGAGAGGGGGTAACGGGATGCCAGGGCACCAAGCGGTTGCCCAGTGCGTCCAGCAGTGCGTCCAGGCGGCCAACCAGCTCCGGGTCGCGGTCAATCAGATAGCCGATAACCGCGCCCGTGAGATGGCCACTTTGGCTGCCGCGCACCTGGAAAGGTGCATCCACTCCTGCGAGGATGCGATGCGCTATAGCCAGGCCACCGGCCGATTCTGAAAGCCGTCAACAGCGCGGGAAGGTGAGAGTCCGTGCCAGCCCATCAAGCCCTGTCTAATTGTATCCAGATGTGCCAGCAGACGGCCCAGCAGTTGCGCCATCTTGCCGGCCAGGCAACCGACCCCGCCGTGCGGGACAAGCTGTTCGAGGGAGCCCATCACCTGGACCTCTGCGTAACGGAATGCAACTTCGCGGCGCAGCGCGCGCAGGCCATGGCCGGCGCTGTGCGCTAACGCAGTCGAGTGGCGTGACATCGAGCCCTGGCTGCGGCGCAGGGGCGCCCGGGTGGGCGCCCCTGCCGGTTTGGGACGGGGGTTTTGTTGTCTGCGATGAACTCTGCGATGAGCCGGAAATCATGGCCGTGCAGGGAGAGCCGATTGTCGGGTTCTGGTATCGTCTCTCAGGCACCTTTTAGGCCGCTTTCAGGCGCCTTTCAGGAACGGGGGCTATCCTTCGCGGCGACGAGCAACTGAGGAGGCAGGTGAAGCCGATGTCGTTAGGTGGTAGCCTCAATCGCCGAGCCGAGGTTCGACTCGGGGTTCGCCAGGCCGGCTATCGGGTGGCCGACGAGATGCCCGAGAAGGCGAAACCCGGGGTAACCGAGGAGATGCCCCGCGAGTCCGACGAGGAGCGCGAGTACCGCTCCCTGATGCGCAAATGGTGGTTCGGGGCAGCGGTGGGGACTTTCACAATGATCTTCTCGTACCCCTGGTTGTTCCCCTACCTGCGCGATATCTTTCCCAGGGGCAGCGAGCCGCTCAGGTACCTGTGGATGGTCATGGGCGTCCTGAGCCTGGCGGTGCTGGCGTACAGCGGCAGCCAGTTCTTCGTTGGCATGTGGTACAGCCTCAAGAACCGGCAGGCCAACATGCACACCCTCATCGCCTTCGGCACCGGCGTGGCCTGGATCTACTCCACCATCGCCGTGCTGTTCCCCCAGATCTTCCCTGAGGCAGAGATGACGGAGGTCTATTATGACGTCAGCGTGGTGGTGACAGCTCTGGTAGTTCTCGGGCTTGCGATGGAGATCAAGGCCAAGGGGCGCACGAGCGAGGCCATCAAGAAGCTCATCGGGCTTCAGGCGAAGACCGCTCGGGTACTGAGAGACGGGCGGGAGGTCGACGTGCCGGTGGAGGAGGTGGTGGTTGGTGACGTCGTCATCGTTCGACCCGGCGAGAAGATCCCGGTAGACGGGATCGTCATCGAGGGCAGTTCGGCGGTGGACGAGTCCATGATCACCGGCGAGTCCATCCCGGTGGAGAAGCGCGAGGGTGACGAGGTGATCGGCGCCACCATCAACAAGACGGGGTCGTTCCGCTTTCGGGCGACCAAGGTGGGCAAGGACACCGCCCTGGCCAACATCATCCGCATGGTGCAGGACGCGCAGGCCACCAAGGTGCCCATCCAGCGTGTCGTCGACGTGGTTTCGGGCTACTTCACGCCGGCCGTCATGATCCTGGCTATCGTGGGGTTCGTGGTCTGGTACCTGTTTGGCCCCTCGCCGGCGCTGGCGTACGCGCTGGTCGTGGCCGTCACGACGCTCATCATCGCCTGCCCGTGCGCGCTGGGGATGGCCACACCGATGTCGCTCACCACCGGCATCGGATTGGGCGCCCAAAACGGCATTCTCATCCGGGGTGGCGAAGCCCTCCAGCGAGCCAAGGAGCTGGACACCATCGTGCTGGATAAGACCGGCACCATCACCCACGGCAAGCCGGCGCTGACCGACGTCATCGTGGCAGGCGGCTTCTCGCAGGACGAAGCGCTCCGGCTGGCGGCGGCCGTGGAAAAGGCATCAGAACATCCGCTGGCCCAGGCCATCGTGGAAGGCGCCGAAGCCCGCGGGCTTGCGCTGGGTGACGTCACGGACTTCCAGGCCGTTCCCGGCCACGGCGTCGAGGGGCGGGTGGAAGGTCGCCACATCCTGCTGGGCAATGGGAAGCTGATGCGCGACCGCGGCATCGACGTTTCCGCCCTGGAGGCGGTTGCCAGGCGGCTGGCCGAAGAGGGCAAGACGCCCATGTACCTGGCGGTTGATGGGGCTGCGGCTGCCGTCATCGCCGTCGCGGATAGCGTCAAGGAGGACTCCGCCCGGGCCATCGCGGCGCTGAAGAAGATGGGCATCCAGGTGGTCATGATCACGGGGGACAACGAGCGAACGGCCCGCGCCATCGCCCGGCAGGTGGGCATCGACCGGGTGCTGGCGGAGGTGCTTCCCCAGGACAAGGCCCACGAGGTCCAGAAGCTGCAGCTCGAGGGCCGCAAGGTCGGCATGGTCGGAGACGGCATCAATGACGCCCCGGCCCTGGCCCAGGCGGACGTGGGGTTGGCCATCGGCACCGGTACGGACGTGGCCATCGAGGCCGCCGACATCACCCTGATCAAGGGAAGCCTGCGGGGCGTGGTAACGGCCATCCAGATCAGCCGGGCCACGATGCGCAACGTCTACCAGAACCTGTTCTGGGCGTTTGCCTACAACACCATCGGCATTCCCATCGCCCTGGGGGTGCTGTACCCGTTCCTCGGGATTCTCCTGCAGCCGATCCTGGCGGCGGCGGCCATGTCGTTCAGCTCGGTGACGGTGATCAGCAACGCCAACCGGCTGAAGAAGTTCCGCCCTTCGGTGGCGGCAGGCTGACAGCGAACGCGTGGTGCAGCGGAAAGCGGGAGGCTTGTAGGACCAACGTTAGGGAGGCGGGTCGAACATGACGCTGGACAAATGGTTGGTGCTGGCGGGCGGCGCGGCGGCCATCGCGTTGATCGTCTGGTTCTTCTGGATGGTGAAGAAAGAAGGCGTCAAGGCGGCGCTCACCCCGTCCGGCTACCAGGAGGCCATGATCCTGGTCAAGGGCGGATACACTCCCGACGCCGTCCGGGTGGAGGCGGGCAAGCCCGTGCGGCTTAAGTTCCGGCGGGAGGAGACCTCGAGCTGCTCGGAGATGGTGGTCTTCCCGGACTTTGGCAAGTCGGCGGCGCTGCCCTGCGGGCAGGTTGTCAGCATCGAACTGATGCCAAAGGAGCCGGGTACGTACCCGTGGCAGTGCCAGATGGGGATGCTCAAGGGCAAGCTCATCGTCGAGAAGGGTTGAGAGACCGGAAACCACCAAGAAGGATGGAGACTCTGCACTCTCAGCCCTTTCTCAGTCTGCTCTCACGATGGTCTAAGAAACAGACTTCATGCTGGCCCCGGAAAGGTGAGAGGGAGGCGTTGAACATGGGATGCTGTGGCGGGCATTTTGAAATGCACGACGAGCGGGAGAAGCGCGCGCCGCAACAGGACACTCATGCCCATGGCCACGGCGAGCCTTCAGCCTCGGTCCGGCCCGTGGAAGGTTCGGCCAGCCGCTGGATCGCTCCCCTTGTGCTTGGGCTGGGCGTGGCGCTCGTATACCTCATTCTCTTTCGCTGAAACGGGGTGCGCGCGAGGCGGCCGCACAAAGCCCGGGGGACTGAGAGCGCCTTCGCCGCGGTCGGCTTCGCAACGCCCAGTGCTGGCGCCACCGCTGGAGCTGTGCGTTAAGCGCAGCTGAGACCGGGCCCGCCGGAGGTTCCCGCGGGAGTTACCGGCGGGCCCATTCTTTGCGCATGACGCCATGGAACACGTGGGGCTCCGGAAGGAGGAGGCAAGCCGGCACCATGATCCGCGTGGAAGAGCTCACCAAGCACTACGGGCCGATAACCGCGCTTGACCGGCTGAACCTCCAGATCCCGCCTGGGGTGTACGGCCTGTTGGGCCCCAACGGGGCGGGCAAGAGCACCCTCTTGGGCGTTCTGGCAGGCCTCGTTCGTCCCAGCGCCGGTACCGTTCGCATCGGCGATCTCGACGTTCGCCGTCATGGCACCCGCTTTCGCCGTCTGGTCGGATATGTCCCGCAGCAGATGGGCTGTTTCCCGGGCATGAGCGCGCTTGAGTTTCTCCAGTTCATGGGAAGACTGGCCGGGCTGTCTCCCCGGTTGGCAGCGCGGCGAGCCAGAGAACTCATCGGCTGGGCACGCCTTGATACGGCAGCCCATCGGGCGATGCAGACCCTTTCGGGCGGGATGCGCCAGCGGCTGGCCCTGGCCCAAGCGCTCCTCGCCGATCCGCCCGTTCTGCTCCTGGACGAGCCCACCGAAGGGCTCGACCCCTTGAGCCGTTCGGACTTTCTTGCCAGGGTGGCTGAGCTGGGTCGGTCCGGCAAGTGCGTGGTGATGTCGAGCCACGTGGTGCCCGAAATCGAGGCAGTTGCCGACCAGGTGGCCATTTTGCACCACGGTCGGCTTCTGGCGGCAGGGCCTTTGGCAGAGCTTACCCGTGACGGGCAGCCTCGGGTGGAAGCGCTCACCAGTGAGCCAGAAGCCACGCGCATCTTCTTGCAGAAATGCGGATACAACGTTCTCCGGCAAGCGGACGTGCTGTACGTCCCTACCAATGACCCCGATCGTTTGGCCCAGGAGCTCGTCCGGTTCTGCTCAAGCCGGGGCATCGTGCTCAGACGCTTCGGCGTCACCCGTATGGGACTCGGCGAGCTCTTCTCCAGGCTGCTCGCGTCCCAAGGAGGCCATGAGCACCATGCAAATGGCGTTGACCCTCGCGATGCTCGAATGGCACACCTTCTTCCGGACAAAGCGGTGGGCAGTCTACCTTCTTCTAACGGTCATCCTGCCGGTGTCGCTCGGATTTGCCACTGCACGGCTTCTGGCGGATAACCCCAAGATTCTGGCGACGATCGGCGGCCTGTTACCCGTCGTCCTCAGCCTGACGCCGACGCTGGCCATCATGTTGATCCCGTGCATCGCTTTGTTTCCTTTGGTGCTGCTTTCGGTGCTGGGCGGATCGGGGTTCGTGGCCGGGGAAGAGGGCCAGGGAACTCTGGCCCTCCTGGCCAGCAAGCCCGTCGCCCGCTGGCAACTGCTCCTGGTGCGCTTTGCAGCATTCAGCCTGGTTCTCCTGGTGCTAGCGGTGAGCGCCATCTTGCTGGGCCTGGCAGAAGTCGGGCAACTCGGCATCGGTCCTGTACCGCCTCGAGAGGCCGTGGCGTACCTGCTGTACATGGCAGGCTCTGCCCTCGTCTACTCAGCCGTCGGAGCCTTCTTCTCGGTGATCGCTCGAGACGCTGCCAGAGCGACGTTGCTGTCCTTGATCGCGGTGGGCGCCTGGCTGGCCCTGGACATGATGATCCCGTACCTTCCCAGGACCGTCGTGGAGATTGTTCAGTGGGGCAGCCTTACGTTTTACCTGAGCAGCCTGGTGCACCACATCTCCGGGGGTAACGCACTCCTGTGTGTGGCCGGAGGAGGCTCGTTCCTCGGAGTCAGCCCCACCAACGCCTGGCTTGCGGTGACCATGGTGACTGCTCTCATCGCAGGGCCGTTGGCGCTGGGTGCCTGGCTGCTGGAGCAGCGTGATATCCAGCCCTGAATGCAGGGGCGCCCGCTTGGGCGCCCCTGGTGGCTCCGGGTGGGGGTTCTAGCGGTTGGATGCCCTCACAGCCCCTCCACTGCATGTTGCGTCCGCACGAGGCGAGGCTGGCAGCATGGACCCGGGCGCATCGCCTGAAAGTACCGAGACATGAACAGCGACATGAACCCAGGACGCTCCAGGAGCCTTGCCAGCCCAAGAAAGCCCCGCGGCGTCAGGCGGGCGACCAGGAGCTGGACGGCGGCCATGGCGTAGTAGAGCCGGCGGTTGCGCAAGTGATAGCGGCGGTACACCCGCCGCGCTTCCTCCAGGGGGTAGCGCCCGTCCAAGACGCCTGCCAGCAGGTGGCCGAGAAACTCTCCCGCCTGGATCGCGGGGCGGATGCCTTCCCCGGTGGCCGGCAAGCATTGGCCCGCCGCATCCCCGACCACGAAGGCCGGGCCCACGACCGGGGGCCGCAGTCCTGAAGCAAGCCGCCCGCCGTGCATGCGGCGGCCCACCATCGAGCTGGTCGCTATCCCCAGTCCCTCGAGAAAGCGCTGCAGCGCCCGTCGAACCGGCGCCAGTAGGTCGTAGCTGGCCACCCCGAAGCGCGTCGTCCGCCCGCAGCCAAACGCCCAAGCGTACCCACTGATCAGATCCGGGTCGAAGTAAAAGTGAAGCCCGGGTTCCCACGAACAGGGGAGTTCGACCTCCACGCCCACGCCCATCCACCTGCTCCGCCGTTTCACGTAGAGCGGGTCAATGGAGCTGGCCAGGGCCGCCCGCCAACCGGTGGCATCGACCAGAACGCGGGCCGAGACATGGCCCGCCGGCAGAAGCGCCGCATGGTCCTCCACCCCAAGGACGGGCGCTTGAAGGAACCTGAGCGGGAGACCTTCCACCATCTCCCGGCAAAACACCGGAAAGTCGATGGTGCAGTAGGGGACGGGAAGCCGCCAGTGACTGGTTCCCACCGGGGTGTGCACGAGCAGGTCCCGATGGATCTGCAGGATCGACCGGGCGGCTCCTGCCTTGGTGACTATGTGGACCGGAAGCGCACAGGCGGAGGTCTGATGCGTTCCGGGCGACCACCGGTCGACGAGCAAAACCCGAGCGGGATGCCGTTCCAGAAGGGAGCGGGTGCAGGCCAATCCCGCAAAGCTGGCGCCGGCAACGATGACGTCGTACTCGTACCGCCTGCCCTGCGTGTTCACTGCCGACAATCTCCTCCGTGGTGCTACCTCTAGCATGGGTGAAACGTCTGAAAGCCGGGTGAAAGGAGACTGAGAGTTGGCTTAGAGGCCGCGCAAGATCGGGATGTTTCCTCGGCCCCTCACGCCGTACGCTCATCGCATCCGCTACAGGGCCGGCCCATGGGGGGCCGGGCTGGTGGTGGGAACCTGGCCCATCGGGCCCGGCGACGGTTAGAAAAGGAAGAGCGGGGGCGTCCTCCTCAGCAATTTCTTGGGTTCCTTTCATTCGGCTCTAAGGGAGCAATGCTACCCTGAAGATGGAAGCAGCCGACCATCCGAATCGAACCGGATGGTCATCATGGCCTCACGGCCGAATGGGGGTATCACGGTATGGATGGAGGCGGGTGGCTGACGTTCGTGATCGTGGTGGTGCTGGCGTCGCTTCTGCCAGCATACGCAGCTTTCGGTGGGAAGAAAGCGCCGGGTGGATGGTGGGGGTTGCTGGGAGCGTCGCTAGTGGGGGTCTACATCGGCGGGAGACTCCTGGGTGAGTGGTGGTGGGTGGTCGGAGGGTTCAACGTCATCGGCGGCTTGCTTGGAGGCCTGATCCTGGGGTATGGCCTCCAACTCCTCGGAGCCCGGGCCAAGCCAGGGGAGCATCACGCAGGGCACATGCATTGACGGCCCGGAGCCTGCCTGGACGTAAGCGCGTCGACGCGGTGCAGCTTGAGGACGAGCCTGGCCACGGCTATATATAAGCAGGCCGGGGGAACCGGGCCTCAATGGCAAATCGAGGGGACGGGACAGCGTGAGAAACCGGACCTACGTCATCGCGACGGCATTGCTCTGGGCACTGATGGCGCTCCTTGCGGTCTATTGGGTTAGAGAACCAGCGCGTATGCAGACCGCCTCCCGGGACTTCGCCGAGGCCATGAAGGCGCGCGAGCCCCAGCTCGTGGTGGTGGCCACCGACGCCGGGCTGAAGTTTCACTTCGAGCCGGCGGCCTTAGAGGTAAAACCCGGGCAGCTGGTGGCCATCAAGTTCATCAACGTCGGCCCGCTGAGCCCGCACGATTTCAGCATTGGCAGCCTTCAGGCGAACACTGGCCTGCTGGACCCCGGCCAGGAGCGGGTGTTGAGCTTCAGGGCACCTGACGAGCCCGGCGAGTACGAGTTCATCTGCACGGTGCCCGGCCATGCCCAGCTCGGCATGACAGGCAAGATCGTCGTCAAGGGGTAGCCTGGCTGGCGCCGAAGCCGCTGGCCCCGGCGGGTGCTGCCCGCCGGGGCCAGATGTACTGAGGCGGGCCGACTCTTGCCACGGACGCTGTCCACGGCTTGCGTGGATGGGGCGACGCGACCCCGGTCGCCGAACTTACCTCTCTTTCAGTTTTCTTTCACGTCTCTCTAAGCGAGCATTGGTACGCTTGCCACCGGAAGGGGGGAGAAGCAATGCAAGTGCGGTTTCTGTCGAGGTGGCTGGCTACGTTCGCCCTGGTCGCGCTCCTGGCGGGAGGCGCGCTGGCTCACGGGGGCGAGGAGGCGGAGCCTGCCGACCCGGCCACCGCGGTGCGTCAGGCGATCACGGCCCTGAGCGTGAGCCCGCCCAACGAGAAGCTGGCGGGAGAATTGCTGGCGGAGGTGCTTGAGCGGGCAGAAGAGCCGGGAGAGCCGGCTTCGAGCGTGGCGGATGTCCTCGACGTCGCCGCCGTGCAAAGGGCACAGCAGGCGCTGCGTTCCGGCCGGCGAGACGAAGCGGTGACCAACCTGCGCCAGGCCCTCCTCCCGGCGGCACGCACGGAGGGGGTTCGTGCGGACCTGGAGCCTCTGAACGGGCAGGGGGCCACCATGTGGGAGCCATTCACCCATAAGTTCACCGGAACCCCGCTCGAAGTGGGGTTCCTGGGCTTCGGGGCGGCGCTCATCGCCATCGGCGGCCTGATCATCGCCAGGGCGGGGGAGCGCCACGCTCCATGAGCGGAGAGTTGCCGACGCGTCCGAAGGGGGTCGCAGCATGGCCTCGTCATCGCCTACAGCACAGCACGGGCACAAGGCGCAGGGCGTGTGGGCCGCCATTTCAGAGCGGCTGGCGCTGCACAGCCTGACCTACGAGGTTCCGGCCCACGCGAACCGCCTCAGCTACATGCTGGGCGGGCTGACCCTGATCGGGCTCGTCATCGCCATTGCCAGCGGAATCCTGCTGGCCCAGTTTTACACTCCCGATCCTGAGCATGCCAACCACAGCATCCGGCGGCTCATCACCTCGGTTTTTGCCGGAAGCACGCTGCGCAGCATCCACTTCTGGGCGGCACAGTTCATCATCGCGACGCTGGCCCTGCACCTGCTGCGCGTGCTCTTCTGGGGCTCCTACCGCCGGCCCCGTGAGGCCAACTGGTTGGTGGGCGTCGGGCTTTTTTCGGTGGTCATGGCATTTTACTTCACCGGCACGATCCTCAAGTGGGACCAGGAAGGCTTCGAGGGGCTGCAGCACAACCTCTCTATCGCTGAGTTGCTGGGCCGTTTGGGCGCCTGGTTTTCCGAGGGCTTTGCGCAAACCACGCCTCTGCTGGTGCGACTGTACGTAAGCCACGTCAGCATCCTTCCGCTCTTGCTGGGTCTGCTCCTCGTGGCCCATCTCTTTCTCATCAAACAGCACGGCATTTCGGCCCTTCCGTGGCAGAATCCCACCATCCAAGCGAAGGCCGGGCACGGCGGCGAGCCGTCCAGCACCTTTGCGTGGCATCTCAGGAAGCTCTCCGGTTACGGTTACATACTCCTGGGCGTGGTGCTGGTCTTGTCGGTGCTGCTGCCGGCTGCCATCGGGCCGGAACCCGTGGCTGGTATCGAGGTGACCAAGCCACCCTGGCCGTTTCTTCCCATCTTCGCCATCGAGAATTGGCTGGGGGTGCGGGCCCTCTTCTGGGCCGTCGTCCTGCTGGAACTCCTGCTCATTGCCGTTCCCTTCGTGGATCGCGCACCGTCAGCCGCCTTTCGAGACCGCCGATGGGTGCTCGGGGCTGCGAGCCTGGTCATTCTCGTCATAGTCGCGCTCGGGCTGTACGCCTGGCTCACGCCCCCGGCAGCCCACATCGGCATGGGCGACTAGATGACGGGTCAGCCGCCATCCTGTGAGGGTTGCGGTAGGGGGGTGGCGCGATGAGACCGATCGGGGTGCAACACCTGAGCTTCCCGGTGCAGGGTCTGAGTTGTCCCTCGACGGCGGCGGCTGTGGAGAGAGCGCTTTGCCGGATCCCCGGCGTGCTGCGGGCGGCGGTCAATCCCGTGACGCAGACCGTCTATGTGGATTACCATCCGGAAGTGCCGGCCCTGCGTCCCATCCTGGCCGTGCTTCGTCAGTTCGGCCTGGCCGCAGACCACTCCTCTCGCTAGGTGATGGCGAACGACCGCGCCGGACCCCGGCCAGGCGCGGGTGATGGGCCGCGGCGCACTGCTCCTGGCCCCCGGCCGTCAGGTCCCGCTGGCCTGCAACGGGGCGGGAGACGGGAGCCTGGCCCGCCGCAGCAACAGCGCGTTGATGGCCACAAGAAGCGAGCTTCCCGACATCAACAACGCCGCAATCTCCGGCCGCAGCAGCAGGCCGAAGCTTGGGTAAAAGACCCCCGCCGCCAGGGGGAAGGCCCCGGCGTTGTAGCCGGCGGCCCAATAGAGGTTCTGGCGCATCTTGTTGACCGTCGCCCGGGAGATGGCGATGGCCGTGGCCACGTCCATGGGATCGGACCGCATGAGCACCACGTCAGCCGTCTCCACCGCCACGTCCGTGCCCGCCCCGATGGCAATCCCCACGTCGGCCTGTGCCAGGGCCGGGGCGTCGTTGATGCCGTCCCCGACCATCGCCACCCGCCGGCCCTGTGCCTGTACCTCCTTGACCTGGTCGGCCTTCTGGGCAGGCAGCACCTCCGCAAAGACGGTTTCAATCCCCAGTTCCCCGGCGATGCGTTCGGCCGTGGCGCGGTTGTCGCCGGTGAGCATGGCCACCTCAATGCCCATCTCCCGCAGCCTGCGTACGGCCTCCCTGGCTGTGTCGCGGATGGCGTCGGCGATGGCCATCACGCCGGCCGCCCGGCCGTCGACCGCCACGTAAACGACCGTGCGCCCGGCTCCCTGGAGTTGCCGGGCGCGCTCCGTTAGCGCCGCGACGCTACTTGCATCCACGCCGCGCTGCTCGAGCAGCTTGAGGTTGCCGACCAGCACCTCGTGCCCCTCGACCCGTGCCCGGGCCCCCTGTCCCGGCACCGCCTCAAACTCCTCGGCAGGGGGTACCTCGATGCCTGTCTCCCGGGCCCGCTTCAAAATGGCTTCTGCCAGGGGGTGCTCCGATCCCTGCTCAACGGCGGCGGCCAGCCGCAGCAGGTCCCCCTCGGCCACCCGGGGCCGATCCCCCGAAGGGTTGCCCGTGCCCTCGCCGATGAGGGACACCTCCACCACCGCAGGCTCGCCCTTGGTCAGGGTGCCGGTCTTGTCGAAGATGACGGCCTGCAAGCCTGCCGTCTGCTCCAGGGCCGTGGCGTTCTTGAAGAGGATGCCACGTTCGGCCCCCAGCCCGGTCCCCACCATGATGGCGGTGGGGATGGCGAGTCCCAACGCGTCCGGGCAGGCGATGACCACCACCGTGATGGCGAGCGTCAGTGCGAAGACGAGGGAGGCACTGCCCGGCCACACGTACCAGCCGACGAAGGTCAGCACGCCGAAGACCACCGCCGCCGCCACCAGCCACTGGGCGGCGCGGTCGGCCATGCGCTGCGCCGGCGCCTTCGACGTTTGGGCCTGCTGAACGAGCTTGACAATCTGCGCCAGTGCCGTATCGGCGCCGACTCGCGTCGCCCGGAACTTCAGCGTCCCTGTCTTGTTGATGGAGGCGCCCACCACCACGTCGCCGGGCCTCTTGGGCACGGGCAGCGACTCGCCGGTGAGCATGGACTCGTCGACGCTGGACTCCCCTTCGACGACGACGCCGTCCACCGGAATCTTATCCCCGGGGCGAATCACCACCAGGTCGTCCACCCGCACCTCCGCCGTGGGGATTTCCACTTCCTGGCCGTCCCGGATCACCCGGGCCCTGGGCGGCGCCAGGTTGAGGAGCTTCTCGATGGCCGCCGACGCCCGGGAGCGGGCCCGCATCTCCATCCAGTGGCCGAACAACACGAACGCCAGAAGCACGACGGCCGCCTCGTAAAATACTTCGCCCTTGAAAAAGAACGTGGTGCCGACGCTGAAGACATAGGCGGCCAGCACGCTCAGGCTGACCAGAACCGCCATGTTGAGCACACGATTTTTCAGCGCCCGGTAGGCGCCGACAAAGAACACCTGACCGCTGTACAGCACGGCCGGCGTGGTCAGAAGGAACAGGAACAGACCCCGGTCCATGCCGAAGGGCACCGGCAGCCTCAAGTCCCACAGCTCCATGGCCATGGGAGAGTAGAGCGTCACCGGGATGGCCAGCAGGAAGGCAGCGAAGAACCGGCGCCGCATGTCGGCCACCATGGCCTCCATGGACATGCCGGGGGCGTGGCCCATCTCGTGGGCCATATGCTCCATTTCGGTGGGAGTGGCAAGGTGCTCATGAACGGCACGGCCAGCCGGCATGGGCCGCACCGCGTGCTGATCCGCCGGAACATGAACATGCGGCGTGGCCGTGGCCTCTCCGTCCGGCGGGCACAGGTGGTGCGGCACCACCCGCCCGGCACAGTGGTAGCCGCACTCCCGAACGAGTTGCTGAAGGCGCTGCCGGCTGAGCCGGGAGTCGTCGTAGTGAACCGTCAGGGCGCCGCTGACGGGGTTCACCTCGGCGTGATGGACGCCCGGCTGGCGCAGCAGGAAGCGCTCAAGGGCCGTTGCGTCACCCGTGCGCAGTGGCTCCGGAATGCTTAGAACGACCGAGTCCATCGTTTGCTCCCCCTGCCCTTCGACGTCTAGGTAGCAGGCAGGCGAACGGTAAAACGCGACCCCCGGCCCGGCTGGCTCTCCGCGAAAATATGGCCGCCGTGGGCCTCCGCTATCCACTTGGCGATGGCCAGGCCAAGCCCGGTGCCGCCGGTCTGCCTGGAGCGTGCCTTGTCGGCCCGGTAGAAGCGTTCAAAGATGTGGGGGAGGTCCTCTTCCGAGATGCCGATGCCTGTGTCCTCGACCGCCAGTTCAACCTGGCCGGCGCCGTCCGGGCCTGGCGACGGGTGGCTCCCCGCGCCGGAAGGCTTTCGAACGAGCCACACCCGGATCCGGCCGCCCTCGGGCGTGTAGCGGATGGCGTTGTCCAGCAGGATGACCAACAGCTCCCGCAGGCGGTCGGGGTCGCCCAGCACCCGAACGGGCTCCAGATGCTCGACCGACAGCCGGTGCTTCGCCATCTCCACCCGCATGGCCCGCAGCACGTCGGTTACCAGCCGGTCCAGTTCTACAGGGCGGCGCTGGAGCGGCTGGCCGGATTCCGCCCGGGCCAAAGACAACAGGTCGCTCACCAGCCTGCCCAGGCGACGCACCTCGTCCCGGATGTCCTGCCAGATCGCCTGCCGTTCCGCCTCGGGCAGCTCGCCCGCGCGCTCCAGGAGTTCAAGGTTGCCCTGGATGGTGGCCAGAGGGGCTCGAAGCTCGTGCGAGGCGTCAGCCACGAACCGGCGCTGGTTGTCAAAGGCCTGTTCCAGGGCTGCCAGCATCTCGTTGAAGGCGGAAGCCAGGCGGCCCAGTTCATCGTGACGCCGCACGGCGGGCAGCTTTCGGCCAAAACCCCGTGAGGCCGCAATGGCCCGCGCGGCGTCGATCATGGCCGAGATGGGCCGCAATGCTCCCCCTGCTATGGCCCATCCGAGCGCCACGGCGGCCAACGTGGCCAAAACGGCGCCGCCCGCCAGGACCCGCAAGAGGTGATCGAGCAGTGCCCGGCGGCTCGAAAACCACCCCACGGCCACTGCCCGCACCGGCTCCGTTTCGGATAGCCGGTTGGGCGGGGCCACCCAGCGCGTCACCCGGTAGCCAGTCTGAGGCTGCCCGATGAAGCCCTCGGGCGGGGGGACGTCGGCGGACAAGGCGTCAAGCACCCCAGGAGTATCGGCGGTCGACCCGGACCGGACCAAAAGCTTTCCGTTGGCATCGTAGACCGCGACCAGCGTGTCAGGGGCGTCGAACGCCTTCAGGAGCGGCTCCAGCGAGGAGTCCGCCGCGAAGGTCCTAAGCGACTCGGCGAAGTGGTCGGCGAGACGGCGCGTGCTGGATCGCAGATCGTCCCGCAGGTAGGCGTAGACGCTGGAGTAGACGAGCCCCCCGAAGACGAGCACCAGGCCGGCCAGCAGCACACCGTACCAAAGCGCCAGCCGAAGCCGGATGGACATGGCTATGCCTCGAGGCCTTCCCGCAACACGTACCCGACCCCACGGACCGTGTGGATGAGCCGGGGCTCGCCCGCCTGTTCGAGCTTGCGGCGCAGGTACCCCACGTAGACCTCGAGGACGTTGGATTCGCCCTGAAAGTCGTAACCCCAGACCCGCTCCATGATGAGCTCCCGGGGCAGCACCCGGCGCGGGTTGCGCATGAACAGCTCCAGCAGCTCATACTCCGTGGTCGACAGGGTGATGGCGCGGCTGCCCCGGCGCGCCTCCCGGGCGGCGGTGTCCAGGGTGAGGTCGGCAAATCGCAAGATTTCGGAGGATCCCGGCGCCGCTTCGGCTGTGCGGGCCCGCCGGCGCAGGAGCGCACGGATGCGCGCAAGCAGCTCTTCGAGGGCGAAGGGCTTGATGAGGTAATCGTCGGCGCCCGCCTCCAGGCCCTGCACCCGATCCTGCACCGCATCCCTGGCCGTCAGCATCAGGATGGGAACGTCGCCCGTCTCCCGCAGCCGGCGGCAGACCGCAAGGCCGTCCAGCCCGGGCATCATCCAGTCGAGGACGACGACGTCCGGCGAACGCTGCGCGGCCAGAGCCAGCCCCTCCGGTCCCGAGGCTGCCGTGCCCACCTCGAACCCCTCGTAGGTGAGGGCGCGGCGAAGCATCTCCGTAAGCTTGACGTCGTCGTCAATGAGCAGCACGTATGCGGCCGCGGTGCACCACCCCCCGCAAAGGCCCGGCCCCGGTAGCAAGCGCTTCACTGCGAGTGTAGCCGCCGGCTCTGTTGCGAGTATAGCATAGGGGGCCGGGGTCTTCGCGCCGGCGGCGTGGCAGGGGTGCCACGCCGCCCGAGGTCTGCCACCGGCGTGCCGCTCGTCAGGCCGGGCGGTGGCATGCCGGCGCAGCCGCGTTGGGCGGGGCGGACGCGAGGGCCTGTCGCGTACGCCGCACATGACGGCTCATGTACACAACGCCGGCCACGTTCATCGCCAGGCCCACCAAGGCCAGAGGCGTCTTGATGTCGTTGAGGAGGATGGCAGCTCCCGATAGCCCCACCACCGGCAGGACGTCGGCCAGGTGGTGGGCGCAGCAGGCGAGCATGGCGGTGCCGCTCACGCCGGTGCTGCCGGCGGTGACCGCCACGTGCCCTCGAGAGACCTGATGCAGTCGCCGCAGGTAGACGTACAAGCCGACCTGCGTGCCGAACCCCACGGTGATGGGTGCGATGAACCAGAGGTCCTCCCTGAGCTGCTGGAACGCGTGCGCGGGGTCCTGGGCCAGGGCCACGACGGCGAGGTAGAAGAAGACGAGCCCTGCACCGGCTGCCGCCCCACTCAGGACGATGCGCCTTAGCTGTCCGGGCTCCACCGCCCCGTTGAGACTCACGACGCCACCCCCAGCTCCCAGCGCAACACGCGCTCCGGGACGCCGGCCAGGTCACGCACCACCAGCTCAAGGAAGCGAGCGCCGGCCAGGAAGGTCGCCGGCACGGCAAAGCTCAGCTCGCCCTTGCGGTGGTGGCCGCCGCGCGGCGCCTGCCATGAGGCAGGCTGGACGGTCTCCCCTCGGTCGTTGCGCAAGACGGCCAACTTCGCGAGGTCGTAGGTATCCAGGTTGACGGAGTGCGTGTCCATGGCCACCTGGAGCACGAGGGTGACCTGGCTTCCCTGACTCTGCGCCAACCCGTCCCAAGAGACGGCCACGCTGACGCGCCCGCCCTCTGAGACCCGGGTTCCGCCTGCGGCCAGCCGGTGGGTGGTGGCAGGCGGGCTGGCACCGGGCGGTGGGTTCTGCTGGCTGCCGAAGGCGACCAGTGCCCCGCCGGTAAGGGCCGTAGCAACGATGGCGACGAGGCCGCCCTTCACGAAGCCGGCCTTCACGTGAACCACGTCCTCTCCCTGAGACCTACGCCTCCGCCCCCTAAGGCTACCGGGCGCACCTGAAGGGAAACTGAGGGAATTGTGAGAGTTCGCTGAGAAACTGTCGGGATCGCCGGTTGGCGCGACCACAAAGGCGTTGGGTATCCCTGCCCCGTCGGAACTTGCGTTGACGGCCCGGCGGGCGAGCATTACAATGAGGGCAGCCGATTCGGGCGATGAGGCTCGCCCTTAACCGCTTCCGCCCGAGATGCGAGTGCCGGGGTCCGGTGCTGCAAGGAGCCGGCCCGGCTCGCGAGCGGTAGCTGATGGCCTCTACCCCAGTGCGGGAGAGGCCGTTTTTGTTTGGGCAGGAGTGGGCAGGTTTTGGGCCGCCATGTCGGTGTGGCGGAAAGGGAGCGTCGGCCAGCGGACGGCTTGTCCGCGGCGGAGGTGAAGCACCTCTGGTGGTTCATTGTGGACGGCGGCATCATGGCGGCCGACGTCCGTCACCGCCTGTGGGACAGCTGGGGATTCTGCCCCCGCCACACGTGGGCGCATGCGGCGGTGGAGATGGAGCTGGCAGGAGGCCGGCCCTTCAGCACCGCCATCCTCTACGAGGACCTGACCGGGCGGGCTGCCCGTGCAGTGCGCCGAAGCCGGCTGCTTCCGTGGGCCTTGCGGTGCAGGAAGCTCAGGGCCAGACAGGGCTGCCTGACCTGTGACTACTGCCTCATCGCCCGGCAGGTGTCCGAACCCCTGGTCGCCGGCCTTCAAAGCCGGGTGAACCGGCTCGCGCGGGTGCGGGACGCGCTGGCGGCGACCCGGGCGCTTTGGGAGGGCCGGGCCTGCCCCGTCTGCACCGGCCGGGCGGGGATGCCGTGCCGGCCGCACCTTTTGGCGGGCGACGCCAGAGCGGAGGCGGAGCGCCTGGATGCTTACCTGTTCGGGCTTCAGCGGCGGCTGTACCGATTGGTGCGGTCCATGACCTGGAAGGGGCCGGCCGCGACGGAGGAAGACCTGGTGTCATGGGTGGAGGCCTTGGGGTGGTTCGCGGGTTGGGAGTTTCCCTTTTGGCTGGCCGAGCGGGGGCGGTTTCCCGCCCCTTCCGCCGACTTTCGGCTTGCGGCCGTCGCCCGCCTGCCGGAGCGTGAGGCTCCTTCCCGCAAGGCCGGCAACTTTGGGTTGAGTGGGCTGCTCGCCCAGCGGGTCGGAGGCAGGTGGGACGGCGACGGGACATGAGGCGCCGTGGGCCGACCATCCGGGCTGCCGCAGCGGCGGTGCTGGCCGCGGCGGGGACGCTGCTGTTGATGGTGGGTCAGCCGCGCTTTGAGACCGGGAGGGGAGGCGGGGTGAGCGCCGGCGGAGGGCTCGTCGGGGCCCCGCGGACACCGGAAGGGCTGCGGCCTTACGGGGTTGCCGCCGCCCTGGCGCTCGCCGTCGCCGCCGGCGCGTGGGTGCTCGGCTACCTGACTCGGCGGTGGGGTCTTGCCTGGCGGCAGCGACGCAGCGGCGAACCTGAGGTGGTCTACGTGATGGAGCGGCCACCGGCCCCCTGGTGGTTGCCCCTGGTGTTGGGCGCCGTGGTCGCCGGTGCGGTCGGAGGGCTTTACGCGGCGTTCAGCAGCCGCTGGGCGGCGGGTCTGGAAGCCATAGCGGTCCTGCGCCCGTCGGCGTCCTTGTGGGTGTGGCCCGCTGCGGGTGGGCATGCACCGGCAACGCCGCAGGCCGACGAGGCTCTTCGGGGGCTTGCGGGCGGTTCGGGCGCTCGCCTGGGCGACGCGCTCCGTTGGTTGCTGGCGATGCTGGCGACAGCTACCGCGGCGGTTCCGGTGGCGGAGGCTCTTCGCCGGCGCAAAACAGCTCCGCAGCCGCCCGGCGGTGCGGAGGTTTCCGTGTGGCCGGCGTTCGACCCGTCCCGGCACCCGGCGGCATTGGGCCGCGAGGATTTCGAGCGCCGCGTGACCGCCATAGCCGCCATGGCCGACCCGCGGCAGGCCGTGGGAGCGGCCTTTCAGCTCTTTGTGGAGGCCTCGACGGCACCGGGCAAGGCCCCGGAGGCGGCCCTGACTCCTTTCGAGCGCGTGGCGCGGGCGGTGCCCGAGGCGCTCGGGCGCTCCCCGCAGGCACAGCGGCTGCTCCAGCTTTACCACGAAGCCGCCTACGGCCCCCGGGAAACCACTGCGGCCGAGCAGGCGGAGGCGGTCGCGGCGCTCCGGGAGCTGTGGCCCTGGCTGGAGAAGGTGCGGCCGTGCCCCCGCTGACCGGTCTCGCCGAATTGGGGCTGCGCGTCGGCGTCGCATGCCTGGTGCTGGGGGCGGCGGCGGTCATGGCCACGCGCCTTGCGGTCGGGTGGTTGCCGGCTCGGCCCGGCCCGCCCTCAAGACCTGCGAGGCGCCAGCGCGAGGTGCCCGAGGAGGTGGCGGCTCGACTGGAGCTGGCCGCCATGGCCCTGGCCGACCCCGCCCGGTTTAACCCTCCGTTGGTGGATCGGTTACTGGCGCTCGCCGAAGGACGCTCCGGGGGCGCCCTGCGACTGTTCGACGTGCATCCGGATGCCGAACGGCGCCAACGGCTGGCCCGGGAGTGGATGGGGCAGGCCGGAGTGGAACTGGCGCAGGGCCACCCTCCCACCCCGGAGCGGCTGCAGGCCGCGGCCGAGGCCATTCGCCAGCGATGGGGGAGATGAGCGGCCGTGCGCCGGTTCTTGCTGCCCCGGGCGTCGGCCTATCTGCTCACAGCCGCCCTGACGCTTGCGGCCCTCGTGGTCGGCGGCCGGCCGGCTCCCCTTTTGGCAGCCTTCTGGGTGTTCACGCTGGCGGTGGCCGTTCCCTTGGTTGCCGGGCGCCCCATGCGCCTTCGAGCGGGCGTCGCTGTCAGCCCAACCGAGGCGTCCGTGGGCGACACAGTGGTCGCGACGCTGACCGTGGAGTCCAACGGCTGGGTACCCCTGATCGTCGCCGGGCTACCCGTTGAGCCGGCTTTCCAGCCCCAGGCCCGACACCCGCTGGTGGCGCAGGCACACCCGGGCAAGCCTGCCCGGCTTCGGATGCCGCTGACAGCCTCGCGGCGCGGCCTGCACGCCGGCTGGACCCCCGTCGGGGTGGCGGTGGGCCTGGACGGGTTGTGGGCCTATCCGCTGTCGGAGGCGGTACCGCTGGAAGGCCAGGGGGTGGCCTGCCGGGTTCGTCCTCGTGTTGTGCCCATCGGGCGGTGGGCCCCGCTGCGGTCCCGCCCGTTCACGCTGGTCGGGGACTTCACCGCGCCGGCTGCGGGCCGGGGGCTCGAGTTTGCCGGGGTTCGGCCCTTCGCGGCGGGGGATTTGCCCCGGCAGGTTCACTGGCGCTCGAGCCTGCGGCGGGACGACGTCATGGTGACCGAACGGCTGCGGGAGTGCCACGCCACTTTCGTGGTGATGGTGGACGCGCTGGTGGATGAACCGCTTGGCGGGGCCTCCACGCTGGAACTGACGGTGCAGGCGGCGGCCTCCGTGGCGGAGTGGCTGCTGAGGATGCGCCACCGCGTCGGCATCCTGGTCTACGGGGGGACGCTGGGGTGGCTGAAGCCGGGCTCGGGAGCCAGGCAGTGGCGGCGTGCCATCGACCATCTGGCGGGCGTGTGCCCCTCTTTCAGCTACGTGGCGCTCAGCCTCGACGCTCTTCCCGACTCGGTGTTGCCCCGCGAATCGGCGGTGGTCGCGGTCAGTCCGCTCCTGGACCCCAGAGCCGAAGCGGCCCTTGCGGGACTGCGGCGGCGCGGCCACCCGGTTGCCCTGATTCTCCTTGATTCGGTGGAAAGGCTCCAGGACTGGGCTGCCGGCTCCGCGGAGCGCCGGGTGGCGCTGCAGCTCTGGAGGCTGGAGCAGCAAGTGGCCCTGCGGCGGCTTCGGAAGGCCGGGGTGCGGTGGGTCGAGTGGGATGGCCGCCCGCCCCTGGGTCCGGTAGTGGCTGGGCTTTCGAGGGGAGCCCGGACAGGGGGCCGGCCGGCGTGGCCGACTTGACGGCGCTGCTGGCGACACTTTCGGCGGGGTTTGCGTGGTGGATGCAGGCCGCCGCCAGGCGGCTGGCGCTTCCGGGTGCCGTCGTCGCCGGATGGGTGGCGATGGCTTTGGCCCTGTTCGGGTTCGGTGCCCTTACGGGCAGCCGCCGCTGGATGGCTGCTTCCTCGTGGGCGTGGACCGTGGGTTCGCTGCTGCTTTGGGCGTGGGGCGCCGTGACCGTCGTGCAGGCGGCGGCGTGGGCCGCCCTGCTGGTGCTTTACTGGGAAGCCGGGGAATGGCATGCCCTGCTTAGGGAACAGGGCGTTGCGGCCGGCGTCGTGAACCGGCGACCCGTGCGGGTCCTGCTGGGCCTGGCCGTGGCCCGAAGCGCCGCGTACGGGGTTTCGGGAGGGCTGGTGGCGGTCGGCCTGAGCCGGGTTCGGGTGACGGTAGACTGGCCTCTATACGTGGCTGCGGCCCTGGCGGCGCTGATCGGGGTATGGGTTCTGGCCATCGGGTTGCGGGAGGAGTTCCATGGAGATTCGCACGGTCAGCCGGCTGAGCGGTGAGGTGCTGGCGGCCCTCAAGACGGCCATCGTGGGGAAGGACGAGGTTCTGGAGAAGGTCGTGGCGGGCGTCATCGCCGGGGGCCACATTCTGTTCGAGGACGTGCCCGGCCTGGGCAAGACGCTCATCTGCACGTCACTGGCGCAGGCGCTGGGACTGAAGTTTGCCCGTATCCAGTTTACGCCGGATCTGCTTCCGGGCGACATCACCGGGGGTTTCCTTTACGACCGTCGGACGGGCGAGTTCGCGTTTCGGCCGGGGCCGGTGTTCGCCAACCTCGTGCTGGCGGACGAGATCAACCGGGCCAGTCCCAAGACCCAGTCGGCGCTGCTCGAGGTGATGCAGGAGCGGCAGGTCACCGTGGAAGGGCAAAGGTTCGGAGTGGATAGCCCGTTCATCGTGGTGGCCACGCAGAACCCCATCGAGTTTGAGGGCACGTACCCTCTGGCGGAGGCGCAGCTGGATCGGTTCATGATGCGGCTGGCGGTGGGCTATCCGGACGCGGAAAGGGAGCAGGAGATCCTGCAGCGCCGGCTGCGACGGACGCAGGAGGCGGTGACGGTGCCCCGCGTGGCGTCCGGGGAGGAGGTGGTGCGCATGCAGCGGGCGGTGGAGAGCGTGCACGTCAGCCCGCCGGTGCAGCAGTACATCGTGGCGCTGGTGCGGGCCACACGAGGCCACCCGTCGGTTGAGGTGGGGGCATCGCCGCGGGCCGGGCTCGCCTTGATGCAGCTGGCTCGGGCGCTGGCCGCGATTCGAGGGCGGGATTTCGCATTGCCGGACGACGTCAAGGCGGTCGCGGTGGATGTACTGGCTCACCGATTGGTGCTGAAGGCTGAGTTATGGGCGGCCCGAGTGCGCCCGGAACAGGTCGTTCGGGACGTACTGGGCCGCGTGCCCGTCCCGGCCCCCGGGCTGGGGAACTCCCGGGCCGATGGGGCGTCGGGCGGGCAGACGACCGGGGCGGGGTGAAACGAGGGTGGCGTCGCTGGAGGTGGCGTCGCTCATCGACGCGCTGAAGTCGCGCACATGCCCGGCCTGCTACGCCGAGTCCCGGGCGGCGTTTCGTTACCTGGACACCCTGTTTTACGAGCACGTCAACGACCCGGGAACCCGGGCGCGGCTTGCGGCGTCGCTGGGGTTTTGCCGGATGCACGCCCAGCAGGTCCGGATGTTCATGGACCCGCTGGGGATCGCCATCGTGTATGAGGACCTGCTCGGCCAGGCCATCTCCAGGCTGGTTCGGATGCGGGAGGAGTGGAGCCGCCGGACGACTCGCCCCCAGCCGGGCCGCCGCCGGCAGGCGGGCGGCGGCCGATGGGCGCCCTGGCGGGGCAGGCGGGGGGACGCCGGGGCGACGGGGCCGAGCGGCGACGGCGCGCCCTGCCCGGCCTGCGAGGTGGGCCGGCGTGCCGCCAGCGACCTTTTGAGGGTGCTTGTGCAGACGACCTGCGAGGGCGACCCGGAGGTGCTGCGGGCCTTGCCGGAGAGCCGCTACGGCGTGTGCTTCCCGCACCTCCTGCAGGCGCTGCAGGCTGCCGGCACCCGGCAGCCGCCTCACCGGTTTCTCGAGTGGCAGCTGGAAGCCTACCGCCGGCTGCAGTCGCAGGCCCGGGAGTTCATCGATCTCCACGACTACCGCAGGGCGAACGAACCGATGCCTGCGCAGGTGGGAGAGTCGTGGACGTGCGCGCTGGAGGCGTGCAACGGAGGCCCGGCGGTGCTGCAGGGCGAGGACATTCGCTGGCCGAGGCTCAACACCGGGGCTCCGCCGGCCCCGTTGCCCCAAGGCTCCTCCGGCCCGCGCCGGCCGCCAGCCACCTCCCCGAGGTAACGCCCTACCAGACCAGGTCGGCGGCCCCAAGGGCTCCGGGAGGCCCTTGCCAGTACAGGCCGCTGCGTGTTATAAACGGTGCGGCGGTGGTGGAGTCCACCGGGGCGGCGCAAAAGAGCCTGCCCGAACCGCGGTGACGCCGATGACTCCTGTCCGTGCCGGTGCACGGTCAGGGGTCTTTTTCGTCCGGGCCGTCGCCGGCGCACCACACTCGGCGACGGAGGGACGAAAGTTGGAGAGCACCTGGGTTACCGCCTCGGCCTGGATGGGCCTCGCCTTGCTTGCCAGCCTCGTCTCGATTCGCCTGGCTGTCTCAGTGGCTCTGGTCGAGATCGTAGCGGGGATCGTGGCAGGCAACCTGTTCGGCGTTGGGACCAACCCGTGGATCGACTTTCTCGGCGCGCTCGGATCGGTAGTGCTCACGTTTCTGGCAGGGGCGGAGATCGACCCTTCCTCGTTTCGAGCCAACCTGAAGTCCAGCCTGACCATCGGCACCCTGGCGTTTGTGAGCCCGTTTCTGGGGGCGGCCGCATACGCTCGCTACGTGGCGGGATGGCCGGCGGACGCCGCGTGGATAGCCGGGATTGCCCTGTCCACCACCTCCGTGGCGGTGGTGTACGCGGTGATGGTGGAAACCGGGCTCAACGACACGCCCTTGGGCAAGGCCGTTCTGGCCGCCTGCTTCGTTAACGACCTGGGAACGGTGCTGGCCCTGGGCATCATCTTCGCCGGGTTCAGCTTCTGGATGGCCGGTTTTGCCGCTGCGACTGCCCTGGCCGTGGTCGCGGTTCCCCGGCTCGGCCGGCGGGTGATTGCGGCCTTCGGCGGGCGGGTGCAGGCGGTGGAGATCAAGTTCCTGCTGCTCGTCCTCTTCCTTTTGGGAGCCCTGGCGAACCAGGCGCGCAGCGAGGCGGTGCTGCCGGCCTACGTGGTGGGCCTGGCGGTGGCGGGCCTGTTCCAGGAACACAAGGAACTGGTCAGGAGGCTGCGGGTCGTGACATTCACGCTGCTGACCCCGTTCTTCTTCATCAAGGCGGGGCTGTTCGTCTCCGCTTCGGCCATGGTGGCCAGCCTGGGGCTCGTGGTTGCCTTCTTCGCCGTGAAGATGGTGACGAAGCTCGTCGGGGTTCGGCCGCTGACCGGCGTCTTCGGGTACTCGGCCCGCCAGGGGAACTACATCACCGCGTTGATGTCGACCGGGCTCACCTTCGGCACCATCTCCGCCCTTTACGGTCTTAGCCATGGCATCATTGACCGGCCCCAGTACACCATTTTGGTCACCGTGGTCATCTTGAGCGCCGTCTTGCCCACGCTGGTGGCCCAGCGCTGGTTTTTGCCCGAGCCCGGGGCGGCGCAGGTGCCGGTGCGGGGCCGGGTGGCGGGCGCGCCAACGGCGGGCCGCTGAAGGAGGGGGCAGGTGGGTCGGGTGCCGGCACCGGGAAGGCAACGAAAGGCCGCGGAAGGTAGCGGGCGGCAGGGGGAGGGCGGAAAGATGTTTCGTCACGTCCTTGTGGCCTTTGACGGTTCGGAGGCTGCGTCGAGGGCCTTTGACCTCGCGCTGGGGGTGGCGGGGCTGGCCGGCGCCAGGCTGACGGTGCTGTCCGTTGCCCAGGTGCCGGAGTTCGTGGAAACCGTCAACGAGCTCGACGATGCCACGGAGGCAGCCCGGGGGCTGCTGCAGGCGGCCATGAGGCGCCTGCTCGCCAGGGCGGAGGCCGGGCGCACGACGGTGGAGACGCGGCTTGAGGTGGGCCACCCGGCCGACAGGATCCTGGCCTTTGCCGAGGAGCACGGCGTCGACCTCATCGTCATGGGCCGCCGGGGCTTGAGCGGCATCTCCCGGTGGGTGCTGGGCTCCGTCTCCGACCGGGTTCTCCACCACGCCCCCTGTCCCGTGCTCATCGTCCGCTGAGCCCGAACGGCTTGCTCGGCCGTCCTGCGGGATGCACGGCCCGAGCGCCGCGGCATGGATGCCCCGGGTGCGCAGCGGGGGCCGGCGTGCTACAATGCCCCGCAGCGGAGACGGGGAGACGTTGCCAGAGGGGGGACCCCGGGCATGCTGGAGTCGCGGGCCGTGGCGCCGACCGTGCAATCCCTTCGGCTGTTCGTCGGGGGGAGATGGATCCCGTCGCGCTCGCCCATGGTGGACCCGATCCCGGATCCTGCCACCGGCCAGGTGCTGGGACAGATGCCGCACAGCACCGAGGACGAGGTGGACGCGGCCGTGGATGCGGCCAGCCAGGCCTTCTGGGAGTGGCGCTCGACGCCGGTGGTGCAGCGCGCCCGGCTCATGTTTCGCTACAAGGAACTGCTGGAGCGGCACCTCGACGACCTGGCACGGAGCGTGACCAGGGAGAACGGCAAGACGCTGGATGAGGCTCGCGGCGAACTTCGCCGGGGCATTGAGGTGGTGGAGTTTGCCTGCGGGGCGCCCACCTTGATGCTGGGCGAGTTCAGCGAGGACGTGGCGAGGGGTATCGACAGCGAGCTGGTCCGGGAGCCCGTCGGGGTCGTGGCCGGGATTTGCCCGTTCAACTTCCCGGCCATGATACCGCTGTGGATGTTTCCCATCGCCCTTGCCTGCGGAAACACCTTCGTGCTGAAGCCGTCGGACCGCACGCCCCTGTCAGCGGTGCGCCTGGTAGAGCTGCTGGAGGAGGCGGGCCTGCCGCCCGGGGTGCTGAACCTGGTGTATGGGGGCAAGGCGGTGGTGGATCGGCTGCTGGACGCTCCCAAGGTGCGGGCCGTCTCTTTCGTGGGTTCGCACCCGGTGGCCCGCTACGTGTACCAGCGCGCCAGCGCCAACGGAAAGCGGGTGCAGGCGCTGGCGGGCGCCAAGAACCACCTGATCGTGATGCCGGACGCGGACCTGAACCGGGCGGTCGAGGCCATCCTCTCTTCCGCCTTCGGCAACGCCGGGGAGCGGTGCCTGGCCGGCAGCGTGGTGGTGGCCGTGGGGGAGGTCGCCGACCCCCTGGTCCAGCGTCTGCGGGAGGAGGCCTCCAAGATTGTGGTCGGCGACGGCGAAGCCCCTTCCACCCAGATGGGCCCCCTGATCCGGGCGGAGCACCGGGCCCGGGTGACCTCGTACCTGGAGAAGGGCTGCGCGGAGGGCGCGGAGCTGGTGCTGGACGGTCGCCGGCACGGGCGCATGGAGGGCTCCCCGGACGGCTACTTCCTGGGGCCGTGCATCTTCGACCGGGTCAGGCCCGAGATGAGCATCGCCCGCGAGGAGATCTTTGGCCCCGTGCTGTCCATCATCCGCGTGCGGGACCTGGATGAGGCGCTGGAGGTCGTGAACCGGTCCCGGTACGGCAACGCGGCCAGCATCTTCACCACCAGCGGGGAGGCCGCCCGGAAGTTCCGCTACCGCGTGCAGGCCGGCATGCTGGGGATCAACATCGGCGTGGCGGCCCCCATGGCGTGGTTTCCCTTTACAGGGTGGAAGGACTCCTTTTACGGGGATCTGCACGCGACCGGGAAAGACGCGATCCGCTTTTACACCGAGGTGAAAGTCGTCACGAGCCGCTGGTAGCCGGCGCGACCCCGGCCCGAGGGCGCCCGTTCGGCCCGCCAAAGAGATCACCCGCGGGTCTTGTGGCCATGCGGGCAGTGCCTCCCTATGATGCCCACCGAAGGGAGGCGATGCCCGCATGAAGGCGGGCTGGTGGTTCGGCCTGGTGCTTGCTGTGGCGGTGGGGGCTTCGCTGCCGGCGGGCGCGCAGCCGAGCCTGGACGTGGAGTACGTGCCCCCGAGCTTCGACTTTCACGGACTGCTTACCGAACCGCCCACGTACTCGGTGAAGTTCCTGTGCGGCACGATTCTACTCCCGGGAGGTGAGCTGGCGCCTGGGGAATACCAGACGGCCATCAACATTCACAACCTGAGGCCAAGCGGCATCTCCTTCACCAAGAAGGCGGCGGTGGCCCTTGCGGGCCAGACGGCTGGCCCGGTGTCGGCTCCGGTGGGCGAATCCCTCGGCCCCAACGAGGCCCTGGAGATGAACTGCGAAGATATCCGTACGCTGCTCGAAGACTTCACGACGCCGTTTCTGAAGGGGTTTGTGGTGCTGGAAAACCCCGCGCAGCCGTTTCTTCTGCCGTTGCAGGTAGTCGCGGTCTACACGGTCAGCCCCCTGCCTCTGCTGTGAGGCGGGCCGGGCTTGGGGCCTGAAGAGTTGCGCAAGGAGGCAAGCGTCATGGTGGAATCCCGGGTTGTGGCGCGCCAGCGGAGGCCATGGAGGTGGATGTCCCTTCTGGGTGCTGTCGTCGCGTGGGCGGCCCTCGTCAGCGCTCCGGCTGGGGCCGACGTCGCCGCCGGGCTGGGGCTGGACGAGGAGGAGGTGCAGGCGAACCTGGACCCGCTGACGGGGACGCCGACCTGGTCGGTCAAGTTTGTCTGCGGAAGCCTGGCTGCCGACGATCCGCTGGTGCGGGCGGTCTACCGCACTGCCATCAACGTTCACAACTTCACGTCGGGCTTCGTGTCGTTCCAGAAGAAGGTGGTGGTGGCGCTGCCGCAGCGCTCGCCCGAGCGGGGCCCGGTCACCGACTTCACGGTGGAGACTCTGGGGCCCAACGAGGCGTTGGAGATCGACTGCATCGACATCCGGGCGCTGCTGGCCGACACCGGGTTTGAAGATGTGCCCTTCATCAAGGGGTTCGTGGTGCTCCAGACCGTAGACCCGCCGGAAGTGGTCATCAAGGTGTGGTCCGTGCTGGCCGCCCTGCACAAGCAGGAGGCCCCGAGGACCAGCCGCTCGTTGGTGTTCCGCACCCAGGTCTCGGGCCTGGATCCTTGAGGGGTCCCGGCGGCCCGCCGGCGAGAGCCTCGCTGACCCGCCGGCGGGCCCTCCGCTGAGGCGCCGGCAAGGGCCCCGCAGGTGCCCATGGACACGAGCCTGGCCCTTTGCGGCCATGCTGCTTTTGGCGGCCATGGGCATCGGGCTGTTCGCCGCGGTCTCGGCCCTCGAGCGGCGGATCATGCCCTGGCGGCCGCAGCCCTAGCGGCTTCCCGGCGGCCGGGGCGGTACCAGGTCTGTTCCAGCGGCAGCGAAAGCCGGAGGCGTCCGTCCAGCTTCCGGTATGCGGCGGCCGTGGCCGGCGCGGTCGGGATCGTGGCGATCTCGCCCACGCCCTTGGCGCCGAAGGCCGGCCCGGGCGCCTCGGACTCCACCAGGATGACCTCGATGTCCGGCATCTGCTTGGCGCGCCACAGCCCCAGGCTGTGGAAGGCGGTGCTCACCGGGTAGCCGCCCTCCATCTCGAACGCCTCCGTGAGGGCGTAGCCCAGGCCCATGGCGATGCCGCCTTCCAGCTGCCCTTCCAGGGCCAGCGGGTTGATGGCCCGGCCCACGTCCACCGCCGCCACCACCCGTTCCACCCGGCCCTTCTCGTCCAGGCAGACGACCTGGGAGGCGAAGCCGTACGCCACGTGGGTGGTGGGGTCGGGCCGCGGGCTGTCCAGGGGGTCGGTGGTGGGCAGGTATTCGCCCACATAGCTTCGGCCTTCCAGGTCGGCCAGCGCCTGCGGCAGGGCCTTGCCGAGGGCGCGGGCGTCGGCCCGGAGCTTCTCGGCGGCCTGCCGTACGGCCTCTCCGCCAAAGACGGTCATGCGGGATGCCGTGGTCACGCCCGAGTCCGGGCACACCCCGGTGTCCCCCAGCACCACCCGGATGCGGTCTGGGGGCAGGTCCAGGGCCTGGGCGGTCACCTGCAGGAGGGCTCCTTCCAGCCCCTGGCCCATGCAGATGGCCCCGCAGTACACCACCACCCGGCCCGCCTCCACCGCCAGCCGCACCCGGCCGGCGTCGGGCAGCCCGCAGCCGATGCCCACGTTTTTGATGGCGCAGGCAAGGCCGGCCCGGGGGTGCCGCTCATAGGCGTCCCTCACCGCCAGCAGGGTCTGGCGGAAGGCCGTCCCCGGCCCCATCCGCTGGCCGGTGGAGAAGACCCGGCCTTCGTCCAGCGCGTTGATCCAGCGGATCTCCCACGGGCTGATGCCCACCCGCTCCGCCAGCAAGTCCAGCTGGGTCTCGATGGCGAACGCCACCTGGTTGACCCCGAAGCCCCTAAACGCCCCGGCGGGGATGTTGTTGGTGTAGACGGCCCGGGCGCGGATCTTCACGTGGGGGAACTCATAGGGGCCCGTGGCGTGCACGCACGCTCGCTGGAGCACCGCCGAACCCACGGACGCATACGCCCCCGTATCGCCGACGATGTCGGCCCAAAGCGCCGTAAGCCGTCCGTGCTCGTCGCAGCCGGTGCTCATGGTGATCTGGAAGGCGTGCCGCTTGGGGTGCACCCGCAGGCTTTCCGCCCGGCTGAGGGTGATGCGGACCGGCCGCCGGGTGTGCCACGCCAGCAGGGCGGCGTGGTGCTGGCAGTTCATGTCCTCCTTGCCGCCGAAGGCCCCGCCGATGGCCTGCGAGATCACCCGAACCCTGGATTCGGGCAGGCCCAGCATGGCCGCGATGGCCTCGCGGGTGTGAAAGACGCTCTGGTCGGAGGCGTAGACCACCAGCCCCTCGTCCGTCGGGACGGCCAGGGCCGCCTCCGGCTCCAGGAAGGCGTGCTCCACGAAGGGGGTGGTGTAGGTGTGGGTGACGACGTGGGCCGAGCGGCGCAGGGCCGCCTCGGCATCGCCCCGCTCGATGCGGTGCTCCGCCAGGAGGTTGCCCGGGGCGTGGGGGTGCAGCTGGGGGGCACCCTCGGCCAGCGCCTGCTCCGGGCTGGTGAGCGGCGGGAGCACCTCGTAGTCCACCTCGATGCGCTCGACGGCCTGCCGTGCGGCCCGAGCGGAATCGGCGGCCACCAGAGCCAGCGCATCCCCGACGTAGCGCGTCTGTTCGCCGACGGCGACCAGCGCCGGCCAATCGTGAACGATCAGGCCGTGCAGGCGCCGTCCCGGGATGTCGGCGGCGGTCAGCACCGCCCGGACTCCGGGGAGGCGGAGGGCCTTCGACGTGTCGATGGCCCGGATGCGGGCCCGGGGGTAGCGGCTGCGCAGAACCGCCCCGTAGAGCATGCCCGGCGCCGTCATGTCACCGGCGTACCGGGTGACGCCCAGGATCTTGTCTCGGGCGTCGGGCCGGGGCCAGCCGGCGCCCACCGGGTCGGTTGCGCCCCCGGCGGCCTGCCGCGGACAGAGGCGGTACGGGCCGGGATCTTCACCCCGGCGCAGCGCCGCCGCACGCTCCACCGCGTCGAAGATCTTGACGTACCCCGTGCAGCGGCAGACGTTGCCCTGCAGGGCGGAGGCGATTTCGGAGCGGGTGGGGTTGGGCCGCCGTGCGAGCAGGGCCAGCGCGGCCATGACCATGCCGGGTATGCAAAAACCGCACTGCACCGCCCCGGTTTCCGAGAACGCCCGGGCGAAGCACTCCCGGTCGCGCGCATCCAGGCCTTCGACGGTCGTCACCCGACGGCCGGCGACCCGGTCCATGCTGACGACGCAGGCCCGCACCGCCCGCCCGTCCAGCAACACCGTGCAGGTGCCGCATTGCCCCTCCCCGCAGCCGTCCTTGGCGCCGGTCAGCCCCAGTTGGTCGCGCAGCACTTCGAGGAGCGTCGCGTCGCGGGGATGCCGCACTCCCACCGTCCGGCCGTTGACCGAAAAGACGGTCTCGGTAAAAACGGTCTCGGCGAGCATGCGCCACCATCCCCGGCCGCTTGCGCCGGCGCACCTGGAGCCGGCCTGCAGGCGGGCCTGAGCCAGCCGGCACGGCGGCCAGCCTGATG
>CAYQLT010000026.1:0-35471 GCA_964418425.1 uncultured Clostridia bacterium | reverse complement strand
GGGAGAGGTGGAGAAGGTGCCCTCCCCGTTTCCGGGCATGGACCCGTACCTGGAAGACCCGACGCTGTGGCCGCATGTGCACACGGGCCTGGTCGTGGCCCTGCACGACGAGCTGGGCCCGCGCCTTCGACCCAAATACTACGTGGCCATCCAACGGCGGGTTTACAAGACCACGTACGACGACCCGTACTTCGTGTATCCGGACGTGGCGTTAGGTCACGCCGGCGAGAGTCGGGAGACTGCAGCCGTCTACCACGCCGGCAGGGACGCTCCCGTCCCGGGGGGAGCGCAGGTGGTGTTCGTGCCGGTTCCCAGGGAGATGCAGGAGGGGTACCTGGAGATTCGCCGGACGGGAACCGGCGAGGTGGTTACCGTAGTGGAAGTTCTCTCCCCGGGTAACAAACGCCCGGGCCAGGCGCGCACAGCCTACGAGGCGAAGCGAGAGCGGGTGCTGGCAAGCGGCACGAGCCTGGTGGAGGTCGACCTGCTCCGCAGCTACCCGCCCATGCCCATGGCTCCCGAACCCCGTGGCGTCCACTATCGGATCCTCGTGAGCCGGGCCCACGAGCGTCCAAAAGCCTTCCTCTACGCTTTTTCCGTGAGGCAGCCTGTCCCGCAGTTTCCCGTTCCCCTGGACCCGGGAGAGCCGGAGCCGGTGATCTGCCTCGGGCCCCTGCTGGCCGGGCTGTACGACCGCGCCAGTTTCGACCTCACCATCGACTACTCCAGGCCGCCCGTGCCTCCCCTCGACGAAGACGATGCCCGCTGGGCGGCCGAAATGGTGGCGAACTGGCGCCGGCAGATTTCGGCGGAGGCCGTCGGCTGAGTCGGCGCCAGCTCGCTTCGGCGGAGGCGCACGGTTAAGCTGCCGCCGACTCGCGTCGGCGGAGCCGGGCGGTCAACGTGAGAGCATCTCGCCGGCCGCTGGCACGGTCGCGGAAGCTGGCCCTTCGCCTGCGGTAGCAAATCCCTCTGCCGGTTGCACCCCGGCTGCAGAAGCGCCTTCGGACGGTTCCGGGCTCCAGAAGGTTTCCCCCACGGCTTGCAAGAGCTCCCCATCGGGGGTTCTGCGGCGAATGACCCGTCCTGCCTGCTCCATCTCCGTGATGAGCGTTGCGATCCGCTGGTGCACTTCCCACCGGTTCAGGTGATCGCCGTAGACGACCCGAGCGACGGCATACCACTTCAGAGGGTCGTGGGCTTGAAGCTCCGGGTTCTTCAGCAGGGTCCAGAGATAGACCTGCGCGACGGCGGTCTCCATTTCTTGATAGCTCCGGTCTTTTCGAAGCCGCCACTGTACCAATCCGGACTCTCCGGACGCAGATCTTTCGCACATCCCTGCTCGCCGCAACGCGTTTCGGACGTCGGAGATCACCCTTTTGGATATGGGCTCCCCGGTGACTTCGTACCACTCCTTGAGTCGTCCCGTTAAGACCTCCATCGAGGCGTCGCCATCGGTCTCGGAGGCCAGCCTGCAGAGGTCTCGAATGATCTTGAACCGCAGGTGTTCCTCCACAGGCCTCAGCCCCGCCTTTTTGAGGGCGCTATAGTACGGGGAGACGTCTTGATCGAGCCCGTCAACAACCGGCTTGGGAGGCGTCGGCGGAACCACCAGTTTGGCATGCGTCGACGGGATGGGAAGGGATGGCTCGAGTACGTCGGGCTTGGCTATTTCGGCGGCCACGGACCCATCGGATGCCTCGGAGGTGACCTTGAGACCGGCGAGGAGGTGCGCACCCAGATCGGTGACCCTCACCAGGGTCATGCCGGCCGACCCGGCGGCCGTCGCCACGTCCTTTTCGGTCAACTTCTGCGTGACCACCAGCAGGGAGCGCTTACCGCGAAGTTTCAGGAAGTCTTCCCGAAGGTGTTTATAATGACTGAACTTGTCCTTGAAATCCTGGCTCGTCGTGCATTCGATCCACCAGACCGACTGCCGGGAACCCACAAGGATGTCAAGCTCGGCTTCGGCGCCGTCGGGCAACCCGATCACGATGTTGTTCAGGGCCCAGACCTTTTCGCCGAGCCCGCGCTCAAGAGCGACGACAGCCTGCCGGAGCACATACCGTTCCAACCAGCCTCCGGTTATGAAGTTCACGAGGGGTCCGTCCTTTTGAACCAGAAAGATGATGCGGCGTTGACCTCTCAAATACTGGAAATGGGACAGAACCCCGCAGCCGCAAAGCTGGTGGCCAAACTGGACGACGTCCGAGAGCTGGAGCGCAGATGCGTGACGCAGGTCGACGACGTTGATGGATTCGTGTCCTGCCGCCTGCTGCTTCAGGGCGTCATAGAAAGGTTCCAGGTGCGCAAACCTCTCTCCAAGGAAGCGGGCGAGGCGATCCAAGACGGGATCGGGGGTGGCGGACGGAAGGCGGCGCTTGATGACCAAGCCCCGCTCTTGCAGCCACTGTTCGAGGGGATGGGGCTCAGGCGCCGGCAGGGCGGGTGCTGCGGCCTGCCCAAGGCTCTGCACCAACGACGTCAGGGATGCTCGCACCGCCTGAACCTGGCGCTCGATGTCCGCAAGCTTCTCGGCGACATGGGCGAGGGAGCGGCGAAGCTCTTCCGTCCCTGCGATTGCCGGGTGGCCCATAGCGTGGTCCTCCACCGACGTCTCACCCCCTGCCGGTGGTTTACGCCATCATGGCACTATTCTCCTGGTAATTCGACTGTTGACGTGGTAATGAGTCAGAGCGCGCTACCGTCGGGATGGTCTCCAGCGCCCGCCAGCTTGCGTCCCAGGCGGGGGATGGAGGCGCTGCGCCGGGGCGGGCGTGTGGCCGGCTACGAAGGGAATCGCGGAAGGAAATCGGTGGCAGAGGTCGAAACTGTCTGGCCGGGGGTGCGATGGCGAGATGCACGTGAAGAGGCTTGTGGCGGTGCTGCTGGTGGTGATGGTGGCGGTCGCGCTGGCGAGCGGCGCGGCAGTGGCCCAGCGGAGGTTCGTGACGCTGGCGTCCGGCTGGGTCGTGGGGGTGTACTACCCCATCGCGGGGGCCATGTCCCGGGTGGTGTACAACGCCAACCTGGGCATCCGGCTGACCGTGGAGTCGTCGGGGGCCAGCGCGGCCAATGCCAGGCTGATCCAGACCGGGGACGCGGATTTGGCCATTTTGCAAAACGACATCGGCTACTACGCCTATACGGGCACCACGCTGGAGAGCTTCAAGGGCAAGCCGGTGACCAACATCCGGGGCGTGCTGGGGTTGCACCGGGAGCCCATCCAGATCGTGGCCCGGGCGGACTCGGGCATCCGAACCGTGGCCGACCTGCGCGGCAAGCGCGTGGCGGTGGGGCCGCTGGGTTCGGGCACCGAGGCCAACGCGCAGCAGTTTCTCGAGGCCTACGGGCTTTCGTTCGCTGACCTGGGGCGGGTGGAGCGCCTGGGGGCGGCGGAGGCCTCGGACTACCTGAAGGACGGCCGGCTGGATGCGGCCTTCTTCACCGTGGGCGTGGGCGCCTCGGCGATCCAGGATGTGGCGGTCGTCACACCGGTGCGTCTGGTGGAGATCGACGACGCCAAGCTGGCGTGGCTGCGGGAGCGCTACCCCTTCTACACCCGGGAAGTGATCCCGGGCGGCGTGTACAAGGGCATCGACCAGCCTGTGGCGACGGCGGCGGTTCGGGCGATTCTGGTGGCTCGGGCGGAGCTGGAGGAGAATTTGGTCTACCAGATCCTGAAGGCAGTCATGAGCGACCTCAACACCCTTTACCAGGCGCACGCGGCGGCCCGGCAGATCACGCTGGAGGCGGCGCTGGACGCCATGCCCATCCCCCTGCACCCCGGGGCCGAGCGGTTTTACCGGGAGGCCGGGGTGCTCCGCTAGGCGGGGCGGCTCGGCGCATCCGCCGCAGCGCGAACCGATGGCGCGGCACCCGATGGTGCGGTAGGCGAGGATGACACACTTCCCAAGGTGGCGCAAGGGGCGGGCGCCCGGCGGGTGGCTTGCCGCTCGGGTGCCCGCCGCGCGGGAGGGCGCAGGCGGGGCGGCCTCGGGGCGGCCGGGCGAGGCGCAGGCGACCTCCTGCCTCTCAGGGGGCAAGCCGGCACCGGGCTCCGGTGCGGCAGCGGAATCCGAACCCTTTGCCGTGCGGCCGGAGGAGGTGGAGGCGGGTCGCCGCCGCCCGGCGGCCCGATGGCAGCGCGCCGTCATCGCCCTCATCGCGATCGCCTTCTCTTCGTTCCACCTCTACACGGCCGGGTTCGGGCTTCTGCCGGGGACGCTGCAGCGCTCGGTTCACCTGACGTTTGCCATCGTGCTCGTGTACCTGCTCTTTCCCGGTACCCGGCGGGGGCCAGGGGAGAGCATCCCCTGGTGGGATTTCGCCCTGGGCCTGGCGGCGGGGGCCGGTGCGTCCTACGTCTTCTGGCAGTACGAGGCGCTGGTGTACCGGGTGGGTTCGCCGCTTCCGGTAGACCTGGCGTTTGGGACGCTGCTCACCGTTTTGCTGCTGGAGGCAGCCCGCCGGTCGGTGGGGCCGGCTTTGCCCCTCATAGCCGGGGCGTTCATCGTCTACGGCTTTGTGGGCCCGTACCTGCCGGGGCTTCTGGCGCATCGGGGGTATGCGTTTCGCCGGCTGGTGGACCAGCTGTACCTGACCAACGAGGGCATCTTCGGCGTCCCGCTGGGTGTATCGAGCACCTACGTGTTCTTGTTCGTGCTGTTTGGGGCGCTCTTGCAGCAGGCGGGGGGCGGGGAGTACTTCATCAAGCTCGCTTACAGCCTGCTGGGGCCGTTTCGGGGCGGGCCGGCCAAGGCGGCGGTGGTTGCCAGCGCGCTGTTGGGTACGGTGTCGGGAAGCTCCATCGCCAACACGGTGACGAGCGGCACGTTCACCATCCCGCTCATGCGCCGGGTGGGCTACCCGCCCGAGAAGGCGGGGGCCGTGGAGGTGGCGGCCTCCACCAACGGGCAGCTGATGCCGCCCGTCATGGGCGCGGCGGCATTTATCATGGCGGAGTTTTTGGGGATCTCGTACTTCAACGTGGTGGTGGCGGCCGCGGTGCCGGCCGTGCTAAGCTATATCGCGCTCTTTTACATCGTGCACCTGGAAGCCCTCAAGCTGGGCATCCGGGGCGTGGCCCGGGAGGAGCTGCCTTCCCCGCTTCGGACGTTTTTGAGCGGGGTTCACCACTTGATCCCGCTGGGCGTGCTCATCTACAGCCTGGTGGGGCTGCGCCTGACCCCCATCACCGCCGCGTTCAACGCCATCGGGCTGATGGTGGCCATCATGCTGCTGCAGGGGCCGGCCGTGTGGGTGTACCGGCGGCTTGCCGGCCAGGAGGCGGGAAGCCTGGCTTTGGCGGCGTGGGACGGAGTCCGGCGGTTTGTGCGGGGGCTGGAGCTGGGGGCCCGCAACATGGTGTCGGTGGCGGCGGCCACCGCGACGGCCGGGATTGTGGTGGGGATCATCACGCTGACGGGGCTGGGGTTGCGGCTGGCGGAGATCGTGGACGTCATCGCCCGGGGACAGCTGATCCCGATGCTGCTGGTGACGGCGGTGGCGTCGCTCATCCTGGGTATGGGGCTGCCCACGACCGCCAACTATGTGGTGATGGCCACGCTGACAGCCCCGGCCCTCTTGCTGCTGGTGCCCGACCTGCCGCCCATCGCGGCCCACATGTTTGTCTTCTTCTTCGGCATCCTGGCGGATGACACCCCGCCGGTGGGGCTGGCGGCCTACGCGGCCAGCGCCATCGCCCGAAGCGACCCGGTGCGCACGGGGATCCAGGGCTTCCTCTACGACATGCGGACCGCTATTTTGCCGTTTTTCTTCGTCCTCAACCCGGAGCTCCTGTTGATTGGCGTGGACAGCGTGGCCGAGGGCATCCACGTGGTGGCGACGGCGCTGGCAGGGATGTTCGCCTTTGCCGCCGGGACGCAGGGGTATTTGCTGACGAGGGCCACGGTGGTGGAACGGTTGCTGCTGCTTGTGGCGGCGGTGACGCTGCTCAAACCCGGCCTGACCACGGACCTGGTGGGCGGGGCGTGCTACCTGGCGGCGTACGGGCTGCAGTGGTGGCGCCTGCGGCGGATGGGAACGGCGGGCGTGAAGGCGGCCGGGCGCCCTGCGGGGTGGGGGCGCTGAGCGGCGGGCCGGGAACCCGGGGAACGGAGCAGGGGACGGCCGGGCGGCGGGCATCCGTCTGCGCCGTTCGTCTGGGGCGGACTCGGGGTGCGGGCGGGGCCGTCGGCAGGAGGGTCACGCGGGTGGCGGTGGGGCTGCTGGCCGGGGCGGCGATCCTGGCGGTGTGGCGGCCCGTCACGGTCGTCACGGTGGTAGGGGAGAAGGGCGAAACCGTGCTGGCGACGGCTCTGCACGGGGACGAGCGCGTCGGGCTGGGATTTGTCCACTCCTCGGAGGGCGTGCGGGTGGCCTCCTGGTTTCGGGCGGCGGGCGAGCGGCTGCAGGCCGTACAGACGGAGATGGAGGGGTTCGGGCCGGGCCTGGACGGGGCCAGCGCCCGCCTGGCGGCGCCGCTACCGGGGGGCGGGGAGGCAGACGGGGGTGAGCCCCGGCTGGTGCTGCGAGATGGCCCCGAGGTTGCGGCGCTGGAGCTGCGAGTGGGGCCGACCACCGGCCACTGGGTCGCCGCAGGGGAGCAGCGGGCGGACCTGTCCGCGCGGGTGCCCGAGGGCCGGACGAGCTACCGGTTCTCGGTGCGGGTGCGCCGGCTCCCTGTGGGGATGGCGTGGGTGCTGGGGCTTTTCCGATCCGCGGTGCGTTAGGTGTTGCGGTTGTCGACCACGGTCCACCTGCGGCGGCCGGGGCAGGCGGCCGCGGCCCATCTACGGGCGCATCGGCGGCACCCACAAAGCCAGCAGCTGGCCGCCTTCCACGAGCTCGGGGTCAGGGTGCCGATAGTGGGCCTGCACGGCCAGCAGGAACCACCCCTCCCCCAGGATATCCGAGACGTCGATGATCCCCGACGACTCCTCGTCCCGGGTCAGGAAGGCAGCCCCTCCCGGCTGGAACCGGGCCGGGTCGTGCTCGGCGATGGGGGTGAGGGTGCCGGTGGCGATGTCGTACTGCCAGATGCGGGCGAGATGGGGTTCGCCGCCCGGATCTTCCTGGATGAGGATCTCGCCCCGCGCCGTGACCGTCAGGTTGTCCATCATCTTCGGGCCCTCGTCCCCGGTGAGCAGCATTTGCACCGAGCCCCCCAGCTCGGGGCGGCGGACGTCGTCGAACCGCAGCCGCCACAGGCGGCTTTTGCCTGCAAAGCTGGCGGTCGTGACAAAGTAGAAATCGCCGGGCCGGCGGGGATCCCAGGCGCCGTCCTCCGGCCGCTGAAAGGCGGTGACTCCGGCCTGACGGGAGGCGGCCTCCAGCCGGGCCCCGCTCCAGGCGGAGACATCGCCGAAGGGGTGCAGGGTGAACCGGGCGTCGGGACGAAGGCGCACCGCTGCGGTCTCCCGGGTCACGCCCTCGACCTTGACGCCGTACAGGACGCCTGCGGCCAGGCCTGCCTTCTCCGCGGGGTTACCCGAGCCGGCCTTCTCGCCCACGTACACGTACACCTGCCCGCCGACGCTATCGTCCAGCCCGACCACCAGGGTGCGCCGGCCCGCGGCGGGATGGGCCACCACGTTTTCGAAGCTGTACTTGCCAAGCCCGGGTAGCTCATAGCTGGTGCCGTCGAGGGCGTGGGCGAAGGCCCGGCCCTCGGTGCCGGCCTCCTCACCGTTCATGAACAGCCGGCCGGGGTAGCCCAGGCGCGTGACCGGGTCGTAGAAGGCCGCAAGCGGCGGGAGGTCCGCCGAGCAAAAGCGGGAGAAAGAGACGCCCCGGGCCGGGGGGTTCCACCGGGCGGCCCGAGGGTTAAAGGTGACCACCTGCCGGATGAGGTCTTCGCCTTGCAGCACCGCCAGGTCGGACTTGCGGACGACCCAGCGGGAGACGAAGGCCCCGGGGGCGCCGTGGGCCCGGGGGATGCCCTGTTTGGGGCCGAGCTCGTGGTTGACGAGCAGGGTGAAGGTGCCGTCGCCGTTGTCGAAGGCGCCCAGGCCATCGGGAATGCCCACGAGACGGTAGGGCGCTCTGCCGGGCTGCCCGGTGACCCCATCGCCCACCGTGAGGAGCGTGCGTACCACGACCCCGGGGGCGAGGGGCACGAGGTACGGCGAGCTTGTGCCGCCCGTCTGCGCGGCCGCCGGCCGGGAGGCGGCAAGGGTGACCGCGGCCAGGACCGCCCATCGCGCCGCCCGCTTCGAGCCGAAGGTGGTACGCATGGGAAAGACCCCTCTCGTGCCCGGCTGCCTGTGGGGCGGGGTGCTGGAGCAGAGGATTTCGCTCAACCCGCCCGGCGGGAGCTTACCGCGTTCCCGCCTCGGGTTTGAAGTCCAGGCTCAACTTTTGGTCTTGCGCTGGCTGGCGCCGCCACCGCGTGAGCCGCGCTCTGACGCAGTGGCGGGCGATCGCCCCGTGGCGGCGCATGGCGGGCCCGGGGCGGACAGCGGGCGCAGGAGCGGCGGCTGCGGGGTAAACCGTGCCCGCCGGCCTGCCACCACCTCGGCGGCCGCCCGGCAGCCCCACTGAAGCCACTGATCGGGCGGAAGGCCGTACAAAAGCGCGGCCAGGAAGCCCGCGTCGAACGCATCGCCGGCCCCGGTGGTGTCCACGGCGGCGACGGGCTCGGCGGGGCAGGTGAGCCAGAGTTCGCCTGCCGGCCGCATCGAACCCTCCGGCGAGCCGGAGGCGGCCCCGGCGAGCGCCGTCGCCAGCCTCCGCAAGCCGCGCCGGGTATCCGCTACGCGGGCCGCCAGCATCGCTCCCCGGCTCCCCAGTTTGGCGGCCACGCAGGGCACCCACCGCAGGGCCTCCCGGACGTCGCCCTCCGCGTAGCCCGCGTGGGACCGGCCGGGGGGTTCGCCTCCCGCTGCCTGAGGGGAGGTGCCCGGTGCGTCCGAAAGGCGGCAGCGAAGCTCGGCGAGTTCCTGTTCGCTTGCCAGCAGGACGTCGGTGCGCCCCAGCATGGGTTTCAGGGTGCCGGTGGGGACGCGTCCTACCATCGGCCCGGGGTCGAACGCCACGACAGCCCCGGCTTCGCCGGCGACACGGGCCATTTCCAGGTAGGCCGCCGCCTGCGGCGGGTGCTGCAGCCCGTAGCCTGACACCACCAGGGCGGGGGTGCGACGGAGCAGCGCCCGCATGCGCCGGCCCACGCCGGGCGGGGTCGATGCCGCCCCCCGCATCGAAAACATGGTGCGTTCGGCCTTGCTGTCGACCACCGAGATGACCGTGCCCGTGACGCCCGCAACCCGGACGAACGACGTATCCACTCCCGACCGTGCGAGGTGGTCGAGGAGACGGCGCCCCGCCTCGTCGTCGCCCACGCCGCTCACCACCACACACGCAACCCCCAGCCGGGCCAGGCCGCACGCGACGTTGAGGCCGACGCCCCCCGGCCGCTCCTCCATGGCCAGCACCGGGGCGTCGGCGCCCGGTGGCGGCAGCGCCTCGACGCGCAGCACCCGGTCGATGAGGACGTCGCCGGCCACCACCGCTGTCGGCCGACTCATCTCGGTTCCGGTGTCGGCTCCCCCATCCGCACGGCGATGCGGGCGGCCAGCGCCGCATTGTTCACCACCAGTTCCATGTTGGCCTTGAGGCTCTGCCCGCCGGTGAGGCGACGGATCGCATCCAGGATGAACGGGGTCACCTGCTGGCCGCGGATGGCCCGTTCGGCGGCTTCCCTGCGGGCCTGCTCGATGGCCCGGGCCACGGCATTCGGGTCGGCCGCATACGGCTCGGGCACGGGGTTCACCACCAGCACCGCCCCCACAAGGCCCCGTTGCCACTTGAGGCGGGCGAAGCCCACGATGTCGTCCACGTCGTCGAGGCGCACGGGAACGGGGTGGCCCGTCGTGCGCACGTAGAAACCCGGGAACTCGGCCGTCCGGTAGCCGACGACGGGGACCCCCAGCGTCTCCAGCAGTTCCAGGGTGCTGGCGACGTCGAGAAACGACTTGACGCCGCTTGAGACCACCACCATGTCGTAGCGGGCGAGCGCGAGGAGGTCCGCCGAAATGTCCATGGCCGGCCCCTCGTGGACGCCTCCGATGCCGCCGGTGGCGAAAACCTGCAGGCCCGCAGCGCGAGCGAGGGCCATCGTGGCCGAGACGGTGGTGCCGCCGGTGAGGCGGCGCCATTCGGCCCACGGGATGTCCCGGATACCGACCTTCTGCGCATCGGGGCGCCTCGCCAGCGCTTCGAGTTCGGGGCGGGAGAGGCCGATGCGCACCTCTCCGTCCACGATGGCGACGGTGGCGGGCACCGCGCCCCGGGCCCGCACGGCCTCCTCCGCCCGCAGCGCCGTCTCCAGGTTCTGCGGCCACGGCATGCCCTGGCAGATGAGGCTGGACTCCAGGGCCACGACGCGCCCGGCCGGGATGGCGGCTTTGACCTCCTCAGCGATCCGAACCCCGCCGGCCTGCTTTCCCTGCGCCATGCGACTCGCCCCTTGTCAGTCGGCCGCCGGAAACTCCAGTTCCGCTTCGAAGCGGGCCGCCCCCACCGTGACGCCGAAGCGGTCGATGAGAGGGGTCGCAGCTCGGGAGCGCAGGCGGGTCCGGCGAACCAGTCCGCCGCGGTGGCGCTGCACGAACGCCGGCAGTACCTGAAGCCACACCCGCAGCTCGTCCAGTTCGTCCGGGGCCGGCAGGCGCCGCTTTCCGCCGCCTTCCTGGCGCGCGAAGAACGGGAAGGCCGCCGGGTTGCGGATGGCGTAACGGCGGGCCAGGCGGGCCCGGAACTCCTCGTCCAGCTCCGGGGCGTCGTCGAAGGTCACGGACAAAAGGGAAACCGGGGGGAGCCGGTTGCCGGGGTGGCGGGCCACGGCCCGATAGCCCGCCAGGGTCGTGAAGGCCACCAGCCCGAAGGTCTCGCCGGCGGCGCCCATCACGCACAGGTAGCGGGTTCGGGTTCGGCCGGATGCGTGGCCGCCGCCAAGCAGGCGGGCCGCCACCGGGTGTTCGTCGGTCAGGCACCGCCACGGGGCGGCGTCGAAGTAAGCGGCGGCGTCCGCCATAAGGCCGGGGAGGTCGGGATAGGCTCGGGCCAGATCTCGCCAGTAGCGCCGGGGCGCATCGAAGTCCGCGCCCACGAACTGCCCAAACGAGCGAAGCGCCTGCGTGACCGCCGGCAGGGAACGGGCGACCACCACCGGCACCTCGCCCAGCCCCAGCCGGGCCAGACCGGTTTGCAGAACCTCCGCCAGCGCCGGGCGCATGACGCAGACCGCGTCGGGTAAGCCCGTGCGGGCCAGCTTGGCGACCGTTTTGGTGACCACCTCGGCCGGGGCGTCCGGCGGCACCACGTCGGCCGCCAGGATGAATCCGGTCGCCCGGTCCACGCAGATCACCAGGTGAGGATACCCGTCGAGCTCGCCTACGACCACCGGCACCACCCGGCGGTCGACCTCCCAGACGACCGGCTCGTCGGAGGCGGGCGTAAGCCTCGTTCGCACCCGAGCCTTTCGGGGGGAGCCTGGCTGCGGGGATTGTGCGGCCTGACCCGGCAGTCGGGAGGGCAGGGAGGGCTTGCTTGGGGCAGCCGACTCCGGCTCGTCTTGGGCCCTGCGCCGGCGGCCGGGCTGGGCCGCGGGAGGCGGTTCCCGTCGAGCCGGAGGCTCGGGCGGCTCCCCGAAAAGACGGTTCTGCAGCCACTCCACGCCTGCCGCCCGGCCGTCGTCGCCACCGCTCGCCGGTGCCGGACCGGCCGGGCCGCCGTTGCCGGAGTCCATGGCCCGCACCTCCCGGCCCGTGGGTTCGATGGGAAGGAGCCGGTACCTCCCCGCCGGGGCCGGCTTCGGGCGCCGCACCGGCGCTGGCACGAGGCAGCGCGCCGGCACCGGCCGATGGTTGTCCGGGCGCATTTCGGCGCTCAAGGCCGTCTCGTGCGGGTCGCCAGAGCTGGCGCTGCCTCAACCGAGAGGATGAGAAGCCCCGTGAAGATGGCCGCCGCTCCCAACCAGGCTGTGAGGCTGAGCCGTTCGCCGAGCACCACGAACCCAAGCAGCGCCGCCGTCAGCGGCTCCATCAGCGACCCCGTGGCGGCGGTGGCCACGCAAACGCGCTGCAGCCCTCGGGCGAACAGAAAGTAGGCCGCTGCGGTCGCCACAAGGCCCAGGTGCAGCGCTACCGCCAAACCCCGGGGCTGCAGAACCCATCCCATGTCCCGTGCCGCAAGCTGAGGCGCGCTCAGCAGGGCCGCCAGGGCGAACACGAAGGCGGTGACGCCGTCAGGGTGAAAGCGATCCAGCAGCCCTTTGGCGCTGGCTGCATACACGGCGTAGGCAGCACCGGCTCCCACTGCCAGAGCTACCCCCGCCGGGTCCACGGCCGCCTGCCGCCCCGCCAGGCTCAGTGTCGCGCCACCGGTGACGGCCAGGACGGTGGCGACCAGCCACCGCACGCCGAGCCGCTCGCCCCGCAACACCAAGCCCAGAAGGCCGGCCACCAGGGGGGCGCTCCCGATGGCTACGGTGGTGCCGACGGCAACTCCTGTGCGAGCCACACCGCTGAAGAAGAGGGGCTGGTAGGCGGCCATGGCGGCCCCTGCGACGGCCAGCGCTCCCCACTGCGCCAGGCCCCGCAGCCGGGGCAGGCGTCCTCGCGCCCACCCCAGCGCCAGCAATGCCAGCCCGCCTACGGCCAGCCGGACAGCACCCACCGAAAGGGGTTCTGCCCCAGCCGGCGCCAGGGCCTGCGCGGTGCCCGTCGTTCCCCAAAGCGTGGCGGCAGCCACCACCAGCCACTCGCCTCGCCCCTCGGGCGCGGCCCGCCCTGTGCGTCCGCCCTGCAGCGACAACCGGCGCTGGGTCTCAGGGCCGGCCGCCGCCAAGGGCCTCACTCGGTTCTGCGGGCCACCAGGTTGACCTCGATCTCCACATCGTTTTCGGCCCGCAGCATCCCCAGGATCGAGGGCGGGTCAAAGCCGAAATCGGTCATGCGGACAGCGGCCCGGGCCGTGCCTTCCAGTGTGTCGCCGTCCAGCACGAACGCCCCCTCGAACGTCACCGGCCGCGCCACTTCACGCACCACCAGCTCCCCGTGCAGCCGGATGGGCACCGGCTTGCCCTCCTCGTAGGTGTCGGGAACCCCATCGATCCGCAGCAGCCGGAACTCGGCGATGGGGAAGCGGCTGGACTCCAGCCAGCGCTCCCGGATCATCTGGTCTCGCCGAGACTGGTCGGAAGTCAGCCGGCTGATGTCCACCCGGATGGACGGGATGCGGCTGTTGGCGGGGCGACGCCGGTCGACCAGGATTTCGCCCCGGATCTCCCGCGTCACTCCCACCGCGACATTGAACCGGTTACCCACGAAGAACGTCTCACCCACCCGGTAGAGGGCGCTGGACTCCCCGGGCACGATCACGAACCGCTGCAGGGAACTTTCCTGCCCGGCCGCGGGCACCGACTCGGAAGGCGGCACCACCGCCACCCGCATGCCGGTCCTCGCCTGCGGAAAACCGAAGAAAGCCCAGCCCAGCCAGACGGACAGGCCGGCCGACGCCACCAGGGCGGCCAGCCCTGCTCCAAGGATCCAGCGCTTCGCTACCGCCACACCCGTTCCTCCCATCCGACGCCGCCGCACTGCCGGCCCTGGGGGCAGGCGATCAAAGGCGGTGCTGCCTCGCAGGTGGCACTGCGCCCCGTACGACGAAAGGCAGTTGCCTGTGACATAGTTTGCCATGCGATGATTGTACGGTGATGAACGTATTATGAAGAAGTCGTGGAACTTCGGGCAACCGGAACCCCACCCGGCCCGGTCTGCGACGGGCGTCGCAGGAGCGCAAGCCCTGGCTGCGAAACAGGGAGGTCGGCTGCGGACCTCGGCCCCGCGGGACGGACGGTGAGGTCGTGGAAGGGCGGACCCTGGAGGCCCGGGTGAATGAGCTTCTCCGCCGGATGACGGTGGAGGAGAAGGTGGGCCAGCTGGTGCAGGTTCGGGTCATCGAGGAGTCCGACGGGATGCCGGCGGCCAAAACCCGGGAGATGATCCAGGCGTGGGGCGTCGGTTCCGTCATCTACTACGGGCTCAAAGATCCGGCCTCTACCGCCCACTATGCCAACCAGCTTCAGGAGTGGGCCAGGGCCACCCGGCTGGGTGTTCCCCTTCTGGTGGCCGCCGACCTGGAGACCGGCCTGGGGTATCACGTGAGGGGGGCGACGGTCTTCCCGCAGCAGATGGGCGTGGCCGCCACGGGGGACGTGGAGCTTGCCCGGACGGTGGCCCGCCTCACGGCCCGGGAAGCTCGGGCTGTCGGGACGCACTGGATTTACTCCCCACTGGCGGACGTGAACGTCAACGCCTCCAATCCCGTCATCGGGGTGCGGGCCTTCGGGGACAGCCCCGAACAGGTCGGGGCCTTCGTGCGGGCCTATGTGGAGGGATACGAGCAGGCAGGGGTGCTGGCCACGCCCAAGCATTACCCGGGGCACGGCGATACGGCGTGGGACTCGCACCTCACCATGCCCCGGGTCGCCTACGACCTCAAGACGCTACAAGACGTGCACCTGCGGCCGTTCGCGGACGCCTTCCGGGCGGGCGCCTCGGCGGTTATGACCGCCCACATCCTCGTCGAGGCGGTGGACGCCCGGCACCCGGCAACCTTATCGGAGGCGGTGCTGACCGGCCTGCTGCGGCGGGAGCAGGGGTTCGAAGGGATCGTCGTCACGGACGCCATGAACATGGGGGGCATCGCCGGTTACTTCGGGGTGGAGCAGGCCGCCACCCTGGCGGTGCGGGCCGGGGCGGACGTGGTGATGGCGACGGGATCCTTCCAGGAACAGCGGGCCACCTGTGAGGCGCTGGTGCGGGCCGTTCGGGAGGGGGAGATCCCCCCGGCGCGCCTCGACGAGTCGGTGCGCCGGGTGCTGGCTGCCAAGCTGCGGCTGGGGCTGTTGGAGAAGGCGCAGGTGGATCCCGCCGCCGCGGCCCAACTCGTTGGGGCCGCCGAACATCAAAGCGTCGCGCTGGAGGCCGCGCGGCGCTCGGTGACCCTGGTCCGAAACGAAGGCCCGGTGCTGCCCCTTTCTCGCACGGCCCGGGTGGTGGTAACGGGGGCCCTGGGCGCCCGGGCCATCGCCGGTGCCCTGGGGGAGAGGGGGGTGGCGACGGTGTTTCACCCCACCCCGGCCGCCACGTGGAACAACCGGTTCGAGCCCTCCGAGGCCGAGGTGGCCGAAGCGGTGCACCTGGCGGCCGGGGCCGACGCCGTGGTGGTGACCACCTACTCCTCCTACGAGCCGCCGCTGGCCGAAGGGCAGGTGCGGCTGGTCAACGCGGTGGCGGGGTCGGGCAGGCCCGTCATCGTGGTGTCCGTGGGCCTTCCGTACGATGTCTCCAGCCTTCCCCAGGCGCACGCCTTTGTGGCCACGTATGCGCTCAACCGTTGGGGTTATCCCCGCGGCGAGCAGGACGACTTCCCGCCGACGTACGCCCGGGCGGTGGCGGAGGTTCTGGTGGGCGAGCTTGCCCCGGTGGGGCGGCTTCCCGTCTCGATCCCCGGCACGCGGTTCCAGCGAGGTTGGGGACTGTCGTTTTCCCCATGAGTCAGGCAGGCGGCTCGCGCCACCGCCCGCCGGCTGTGGTATCATGGGTTCAGCGCCTGACCGCCCGGACAGGCGCGGGCGAGGGGAGCCGGGGGCGATGCGCGGGGGAGAGGGTGAGAGCCCATCCGCCTTTTCCGGCCGCCTGAGGCCATCGTTTCGGTGAAGCTGGACCGGATGGAGGTCCAGCTGCTTGCTTCGTCCAACGGCATGGAGGTCGTGCGCCACGTTCTCGAGCCCCGGGCGCGCTGGGGACTGGTTCCGGATCCGCAGGGCTCGGCGCTGGAGTGCGTGGTGGTGGAGTCCGGGACGCTGCGCTGGTTTCGCCCCGGAGGTGACCGGATGCTGGGGCCGGGGGACTGCCTGGTGGGCAACCCGGTGTCGGAGACGTGCCTGTTTCGGGCGGAGACGCGCGTGTCGCTGCTGTATGCCACGTCGCGGCCGGTGTTTGAGAGCTACGTGCAGGAGTCGGCCCGCATCATGGAGCTGGCCGTGCAGGTGGAGCAAAAGGACGGCTACACGGCCGACCATTGCCGGCGGATCATGACCTACTCCATGGACGTGGGCCGCCGGCTGGGCCTGGGCGCCGACCGGCTGTGGGCGCTGCATTACGGAGCTTTCCTGCACGACATCGGCAAGGTCACCCTCCCCGATACCGTCCTCAACAAGCCGGGACCCCTCTCGCCGGCGGAGTGGGAGCTGGTGCGCCGCCATCCCGAGGCCGGCAGGGAGATGGTGGAATCCACCTCGCTGCGGGCGGCCGGGCCCATCATCGAGCAGCACCACGAGCGCTACGACGGAAGCGGGTACCCCCGGGGCCTGCGGGGCGACCAGATCCTGATCGAGGCTCACATTGTGGCGGTGGTGGACTCGTTCGACGCCATGACCACGGACAGGCCCTACCGAAGGGCCAAGCCTGTGGAACAAGCGCTGCAGGAATTGCGGCGGGAAAGTGGTATTAGGTACCACCCCGATGTGGTGCGTGCGTTTGTGCAGGTGTTCACACGGCAAGGGTGAGGCGATCCGCCACGGATGGAGGGAAGGGCGATGGGTCGGTGGATGCTCGCAGCCGGTGTGGTGGCGGCTTTGGTCCTGGGGGCGCTCCCTGCGGGTGCCGCTCCGGGCAACGGCAACAGGCAGGCCAGCGTCACCGTGCACGGGCAGGAGGCCTTCGTGCAGGTGAGCGCGCAGGGCGGCGACGTCCAGGTGACGGTCATGGACGGCTGGAGGGAGCAGGACTACGCCGAGATTCGGATCCAGGTGAAGGACAAGGTCGACAGAACCGCCGACCCGCCCGTCATGATGTTTGCGGACGCTTTTTGAGGGCACCGTCCGCCTGTCGGGGCGCACGTCAGGGCTGGATGTGACGGGGTGAGCCGGCCGCGGCATGCGGTGGGTTGCCGCGGCCGGTTCGCGCCCGCAAGGCGCAAAGCGACCAAACGGCTGCCGCCGGGAGAACGGGGGGCGTCAGGGGTTGATCCGCTGGGCTGCCAATCTGACCATGCTGTTTGCCGATTCGCCTTTCATGGAGCGCTTCGAGCGGGCGGCGAGGGCAGGCTTTCGGTATGTGGAGTTTCTGTTTCCCTACGGGCAGGACGTGCCGGCCATCGCAGGAGAACTGCACCGGCTGGGGCTCACCCAGGTGCTCTTCAACCTCCCGGCGGGCGACTGGGGGGCCGGCGAGCGGGGCATCGCCAACGACCCGGGCCGGCGGGAAGAGTTTCGGGCCGGGGTGGAGCAGGCCATCGATATCGCCCGGCGCCTGGGGGTGCAGCGGCTCAACTGCCTGGTGGGGCTGCGCCGGCCGGACATCCCGGAGGCCGAGCAGCGGGCCTGCGTGGTGGACAACCTGCGCCACGCCGCCGACCGGCTGGCCGCGCACGGCATCACCCTGATGGTGGAGCCCCTCAACGACCTGGACGTCCCGGGCTTCTTTCTGACCCGCTCTCGCCAGACCCTGGCCCTGCTGGACGAGGTGGCACGCCCTAACGTGCGGCTTCAGTACGACGTCTACCACATGCAGGTCATGGAGGGGAACCTGGTGCACACCCTGCGTTCGCAGGTGAGGCGCATCGGGCACGTGCAGATCGCCGACGTCCCGGGCCGCCACCAGCCGGGCACGGGCGAGATCCGCTACCCCTTCGTGCTGCAGGCGCTGGACGAGGCCGGCTACGACGGTTTCGTCAGCCTGGAGTACGTGCCCATGGGTTCCACGGAGGAGTCCTTGCGCCAGGCGGCCGCCTCGGGCCTGGGCGCTTTGGGCTTTCCCGTTCCGGCAGCCTAAAGGGGCGCCGCATCCCGGCGCACGGTGAACCGCTTCAGGGCCGCGCGGTTGAGGCTTACCCCGATGCCCGGGCCGCCGGGGACGGCCATGCAGCCGTCCCGGGCCTCCAGCGGCTCGTTGACGATGTCAAGCTCCCAGTAGCGGCTGGAGCTGGCGAGGTCGCCCGGGCGGGTGAAGCCGGGCAGGGTGGCCAGGTGGAGGTTGTGGGCGCGCCCCACCCCGGTCTCCAGCATGCCGCCGCACCAGACGGGCACCCCAAAGGCCCGGGCGACGTCGTGCACCCGGCGGGCTTCGCCGAGCCCACCCAGGGGGCCGGGCTTTACGGTAAGCATCCGGGCGGCGCCGGCGGCCAGGGCCCGGCAGGCGTCGGCCGCTTCCGTGATCGATTCGTCCAGGCAGACAGGCGTCGCAAGCCGCGCCTGCAGGGTCGCATGCCCGCTCAGATCCCCACGGGCCAGGGGCTGTTCCATCCAGTCAAGGGTGAGCCGGTCAAGCTCCATCAGGGTTGGAAGGTCGTCCAGGCTGTAGGCGCCGTTGGCGTCCACGCTCAGGCCGATCTCCGGGAAGCGCTCCCGGATGGCCCGTACCACTTCGACGTCCCACCCCGGCCGGATCTTCAGCTTCACTCGCCGGTACCCCTCCGCCAGGCAGCGGGAGACCGCCGCCACGGTCGCCTCCACGGAGGGGCGAATGCCCAGGCTCACGCCGGCCGGCACCTCCCGGCGGACCCCACCCAGAAGCGCCCACAGCGGCTGCCCCAGGGATTTCGCCCACAGATCCCAAAAGGCCATCTCCAAAGCGGCCCTCGCGGCCCGGCCGGCCGGCAGGGGGGACAATGCCAGCTCCAGCGCCTGAGGGTTCGGGAAATCTCGCCCGACGGCGGCGGGAAGGAGATGCCCGAGCAGGGCTGCTCGAGCTTGTTCCAGGCTCTCGGCCAGGTAGCCCGGCCATTCTCCGGCCACGCATTCGGCGTAGCCCTCAAGGCCCTCGCCCTGTAAGACCACCAGCAGGAGCGAGCGGTGGACGATGGTCGCCCGGGAGGTGACGAAGGGCTCCCGCAGGGGCATGCCAACAGTGTACAGTTCCGCCCGCTCGATCCTCACGGCGAGGTTACCCGCTCCACTCCATCCTCACGGCGCGGCTTCACCGCCGCCGGCTTTGGCGCTCAATCCTGTCGGCTGAACAGCCATACCGCCGGCACCAAAAACAAAAGCCCCAGGGCGGTCAGGATGATCACGTCGAAAGCGATGGGATGCAGGCTCAGCGCCCTCAGCACAGCGCCGGGCACGCTCTTCGCCAGCGCCACCTGCCGCATGGGGTCGACCCCATAGGTCACGGGGTCGATGCGGGCGATCCACTCCATCCAGATGGGTACGCCCCGCAGGGGGAAGAAGGCCCCCGACAGGAAGAACATCGGCATCACCAGAAACTGCATCACCACCTGGAAGCCTTCCATGGAACGCTGGCGGGCGGCCACCAGGATGCCAAAGGCGGTCATCACCGCCGCCAAAAGCAGCATGAGGGCCAAAAGCACCAGCACCTGATCCCAGCTCAGCCGAACCCCCACAAAGGGTGCCAGCACCAGCACCAGCGCTCCCTGAAACATGGCGACGGTGCTTCCGCCTGCCACTTTACCCAACGCCACCGCAAGCCGCGACACCGGTGCCACCATCACCTCCTTCAGAAACCCGAACTCCCTATCCCACACGATGGAAACGGCCGAGAAGATGGCCGTGAACAGCACCGCCATGCTCAGGATCCCCGGGAACAAAAACTGCCGGAAGTCCAGCTGCCCGCTGCCCAGGTTGGCCATGGCCGGCGCAAGGCCGTTGCCGAACACCACCAAAAACAAAAGCGGCTGCCCCAGCGAACCGATGAGGCGGGCGCGGTCCCGGGAGAAGCGCAGCACGTCCCGGTACCAGATGGTGTACGCGCCCTTCAGCTGGCGCCGAAGCGAACCCATGCCGCTCTCCCCCTACCGGCGGCCCCCCCACATGGCGCGGTGCTGGCGCATCCGATCGATGGGGCTCGCCTCCTCGTCCCGGATGGCATGCCCGGTCAGCTTGACGAACACATCTTCCAGGGTCGGACGGCGGAGGTTGACCCGGGTGACCTCGATGGGTTCCCCGTTGGCCGAGAGGGCCGCCACCATCCGGGGGATGAACCGATCCCCCCGGTCCACCTCCACGATCAGCTCCCCCTTCGGGCCCGGCCGGGCCTGCACCCCCAGGGCTGCCTGCAAGCGGTGGGCCGCCGCCTGGTTGTCGGAGGTGAGCACGCTGACCACGTCCCCGCCCACCCGGCGCTTGAGGGCGTCGGGGGTGTCCAGCGCGACAATGCGGCCGTGGTCGATGATGGCGATGCGGTCGCAGATCTCCGCCTCCTCCATGTAGTGGGTGGTGAGGAAGATGGTGAGCCGCTTCTGGCGGCGCAGGGCGACGATGTATTCCCAGATGTGCCGGCGGGTCTGGGGGTCCAGGCCGAGGGTCGGCTCGTCCAAAAACAGCACCCTGGGGTGGTGCAAAAGACCCCGGGCGATCTCCAGCCGCCGCTTCATCCCTCCGGAGAAGGTGCGCACCAGCGCCCGGGCCTTGTCCCGCAGCTCCACCATCTCCAGCACCTCGGCGGCCCGCCGGGGGAACTCCGATGCCGGCACGTCGTAGAGCATCGCGTGAAACCGCAGGTTTTCGTATGCGGTGAGCCGCTCGTCCAACGCCGGATCCTGGAAGATGAGCCCGATGGACCGGCGCACCGCGTCGGGCTGGGTCGCCACGTCGAACCCGTTGAGCGTCGCCCGGCCCGCGGTGGGCCGAAGCAGGGTGCACAGCATGTTGATGGTGGTCGTCTTGCCGGCCCCGTTGGGGCCCAAAAACCCGAAGATCTCGCCCTCGTAGACGTCGAAGCGGATCCGGTCGACGGCCGTGAAATCGCCGAAGCGGCGGGTGAGGTCGCGCACCTCGATGATGGCTCGCCCATCCGGGCTGCCCCGGGACCCGCCCGGCTGCGGCAAAGAGGCCGCCTCCCCCATGTCGCCCGTCCCCCCGGTTGCCCGAAATCCAGGCGCTTCCCGGGTCAGTATAGCACGGGGTTCGGCTCGTGACGCCGCACGCCTCCCCGAGGTGCACCGGAGGGTTGCGGGTGCAACCTTCCAGGACATCGGTCCTCGCCCGGCGGACATTTGTCGATGGCGGGCGGTACGTTCGCCCCTTCTGGCTCCACCGCCCCACCGTGCTAGGATGGTAACGACGGTGGATACCCCAAACCGGAGGTTTCCGCGTGTCTGTGCAGGCCCTGCGCCGGGACCCCGAGGCGCCCGGTTTTCGAAGTCGGCGCTTTTGGTGGCTGCAGGCGCTGGTGGTGGCGGCGCCGGTTGCTCTGTTCTGGGTGTCGGATATCCACGTCAAGCACCGCTGGCTGGAAAGCCAGTTCAACCCTCTGCTCGTAAACCTGCTGGCGACGGGCGCGGTCGGCCTGGGAGCCTTTGCCTTCGCCCGGGTGCTGTTCACGCTCATCGACCGGGCCGACGCGGAACTGCAGACGGAGCGCCGTCGCCTCGACGCGCTGTTCCGCCACACGTCCGACGGCATCCTGGTCCTCGACAGCTCGCTTCGCATCCTCTCCATGAACCCTGCGGCCGAAGCGCTCACCGGGTGGCAGGCGGAAGACGTGGCGGGCCGCATGACGGTCTGCGAGCTTCTGGGCTGCCGGGGGCTCCCGGGAAGTCCGCCCTGTCCGGCCCGGTCCCTCTGGTGCCGCAGGCCCCTGGAATCCCGAAGGCCGGTCTCCTACTTCGAACTGACGGCTCAGGCCCGAGACGGGCGCCTGCTGCCCCTCTCCGCGAGCCTGTCGGTTCTGCCCGCCTCGGGCTCGGACCACGACCTGGTGATGGTGATCCGGGATCTGTCTGACCAGCGGCGCCTCGAAGAGAGCCTTGCGGTCATGGAGGAGCGCTACCGGCTGGCTCGTGAACTCCACGACGGGCTCGCCCAGCAGCTTGGCTACGTGAGCTTTCGGGCGGGCGCGCTGGCGGCCCGAGCCAACCGCGGCGCGCCCGGCCCCGGCGACGGGCTGGCCGAGGACCTCCGGGAGCTCTACGAGGCGCTTCGGCGGCTGTACCGGGAGGTTCGCCAGTCCATCCACGACTTGAAGACTCCGGTGGCCCCCGACCAGGAACCCTGGGACGCTGTGCTCGCCTGTGCGGAAGGCTTTCAGCGCCGCAGCGGCATTCCCGTTGAGCTGAGGGGGACACCCGAGCCCCTCAAGCGTTACAGCCGGGCCGCGCAGCTCCACCTGCTGCGGGTGGTTCAGGAGGCTCTTGCCAACCTCCACAAGCACGCATCGGCGAGCCGGGTGATCATCTCGGTGGAGCAGGAGCCCGACGGAGGCGTGGCGCTGTCGGTGACCGACGACGGGGTCGGATTCGAGCCCTCCCGGGTGCGCCAGGGGGGCGGGATCCACTGGGGTCTCCTGCTGATGGAAGAACGGGCCGAACTGGCGGGTGGGCGGCTTCGGGTCATCAGCGCTCCGGGGCAAGGAACCTCTGTGGTGGTGCGGCTTGGGCCGGCCCAGGAGACCGCTTATGCCGGGGAGCGTTGGAGATGGCTTGGCGCGTCCTGATCGTGGACGACCATCCTCTTTTCCGGCTCGGCATCGCCCGGTACCTGCAGTCGGAGTCGAGCCGGTTCGAGGTGGTGGGGGAGGCGGGCGAGGCCGACGAAGCCGCTGAACTGGCTGGCCGGCTACGGCCGGATGCCGTGCTGCTGGACCTCTACATGCCCCGCCGAAGCGGGCTGGAGGCTCTGCGCCGGATCCGGGAGGTTTGCCCCTCGGCCGCGGTGGTGGTGCTCACGGTCTCGGAGTCCGACGAGGACCTGCTGGAGGCGATCCGGTGCGGAGCGCGGGGCTATCTCCTGAAGGACGTGGACCCGCCTGACCTGGCCGACGCCCTGGAGAGCATCCTGCAGGGCCATGCGGTGGTCTCCCCGGCGATGGCCGCCCGCCTTTTCGCGCACTTTGGCCTTCCGGCCGGGGCATCCGGCCGGCGGGGCCACCCCGGCAGGGATATGCCCCCGGCAGGCGCCGGACAAGGCGCCGACTGCCCGCCAGAGCTGACCCCGCGGGAGCGCGAGGTGCTGAAGCTGGTGGGATCCGGTATGACCAACCGCGAGATCGCCAGCCGCTTGTTCATCAGTGAGAACACGGTAAAGAACCATATCCGGCACATCATGGAGAAGCTCGAGGTCAACAACCGCGTGCAGCTCGCCATGTACGGTGCCCGCAGGGGGCTGCTGAGGGTCTCCTAGCGCTCCCATACGCCCGCTCCCCGTGGCGCTTCCCCACGCCCACCCTCCTGGCTCGCCTTAGACGGCCGGTTGGCCCGCCTTGGATGGCCCGATCGGGCCATGCCGGATGACGCGGTCGTGCCATGGCCGCCCCCTGCGCTGTCGGCCTACAATGCCGGCGGCGAGGGGGTTTGAGCGTGTCCTGGCGCAGTCTCGTGCGGGTCCCGGCGCAGGTGCTGGCCGTGGCGGCGGTCATCGGGCTTCTGTCCGCTGCGGCGGGCGTGGCAGGGTGGTGGGGCGGCCGGGCCCGGGGCGCCGAGGCCGGGCCGGGCGGGCCGGGGGCGAGGGTGATCTCGATATCGGCCCGGGCCTTTTCCTACACGCCGGGGATCATCACCGTCCGCCAGGGGGAGCGGGTTACCCTGCGGCTTTCCGCGCAGGACTCCGAGCACGGATTTTACCTCGACGGCTACGGCGTGCAGGCTGCGGTGCTGCCCGGGCAGACGCGGCGCGTCAGCTTCGTCGCCGATCGACCGGGGCGCTTCATGTTCCGGTGTTCGGTCACCTGCGGGCCCTTTCACCCGTACATGGTGGGTTGGCTGCGGGTGGAGCCCAACCGGCCGTTCAACACCGGCGTGGCCCTCGCCGCCCTGGTCGCCGTCGCTGCCATCGGGCTGGCGTGGACGGTGGGGGTGAGGCGGTAGTGGCGGTCACGGCGGGCCTGGGGCGGCGAAGCCCCGGCAAGGTGGCGGGAGCCGGCGAGCGGCTTTTGGGGATCATCCCCGGGGAGTGGCGGTGGGAACTCACCCGGCTGCGTGCGGTTCGCTGGGCGGTCCGGGAGCGGTGGGTCACGTTCGGCGCCCAGCTGTTCAACCTGGCCATCTTCGTGCTCATCCTGGTGGCCGGGCTGTGGGGCACCCCGGTGGGCAACCGCAACCTGGCCATCCTGTTTGTCTGGATCCTGTGGTGGTCGGTGCTGATGCTGGTGCTGTTGCCCCTGGCCGGGCGCATCTGGTGCTGGATGTGCCCGCTTCCGGTGCTGGCCGAGTGGTTGCAGCGCCGCTTGCGCTTCGTCACGGCCGGGGCCCGGCTGCTGGGGCTGCAGAAGCGCTGGCCCAAGCGCCTGAGCAACATGTGGCTCGTCAACGGTACGTTCTTGGCCGTGGCCGTGCTGAGCGGGATCATAACCACCCGGCCCCTGGCGACGGCGGTCCTGCTTTTGGCCATCATCGGGGCGTCGGTGGCAGTTTCGCTGATCTACCAGAGACGGACGTTCTGCCGGTACCTGTGCCCCGTGGGTGGTTTTCTCGGGCTGTATTCCAATTTCGCTCCGCTGGAGGTGCGAAGCCGCAACTTCACGGGCGTCTGCCAGCCTCACACCCCCAAGGAATGCGTGGTGGGCTCGTCTCAGGGCTACGGCTGCCCGTGGCTGGAAGCCCCCATGACCTTGGAACGCAACACCTACTGCGGCCTGTGTTTCGAGTGCTTTCGGGCCTGCTCCAAGAACAACATGGCGCTTCGGTTGCGCCCGTTCGGCGTGGACCTTCTGGTGACGAGCCGGCGCGGGCTGGATGAGGCCTGGAAGGGCTTCATCATGCTGGGAGCGGCAGGCGTATACGCCATCACCTACATGGGCCCTTACGGCTGGCTGAAGGACTGGGCCAACCTGCAAAGCCCTCTTGGCTTCGCAGGGTACGCCCTGGGCTTCGCGGCGGTGGTGGCGGTGGCCATTCCGTTGTTGCACGGGCTTTCCGTGGGGATCGGGACGTTGGCTGCGGTGCGTCTCCCGACCCTCTCCGTGGCGGAGGCCGCGGGTGTGGCGGCAGGGGGGGCCGGCTCCGGCCCTGCGGCCCCACAGGACCGGTCCGGCCCCGGCCCGGCGACAGCGACGGGCCGCGCCGGATCGGGGCAAAGGGCAGGGGGGACCGGCTCGGGAAGCGAGACGACGTTACGGCAGGCTTTCCTGCACTACGCCTATGCCCTGGTGCCCCTGGGCCTGGCCGCCTGGATTGCGTTCAGCTTCGCCATCCTGCTCCCCAACGGATCCTACCTGCTCTCCGTGGTGTCTGACCCCTTCGGCTGGGGATGGGATCTGTTTGGGACGGCCGGGGCACCGTGGAAGCCCGTGCTGACCGGATGGCTGCCGTACCTGCAGATCCCCGTCATCCTTATCGGGCTGGCCTTCGGGCTCGACCTGGCCTGGAAGACGGCCCGCCGGCTTTATACCGATAGCCGGCAGGCGGCCTGGAGCGCCACGCCGGTCATGGTCTGGCTGACGGCGGTGGCCGTCGGGTTGCTGTGGGCCTTCACGGGATAGCGTGGGGCAAGGGCGGAGGGAGGCGGTCGCGATGGCCGGTGGTGGGAGCCGAAGTCGGGGCTGGGGCCGCTGGCCGGACATCCTGGCAGGGGTGGCTGTGATGGCCGTTTTGGCGGGCCTGCCTCTGGCGGCTTTCGCCTATGAGCGGCTGCTGGCGGGGCCGGGCACCCGGGTGGTGTACCTGGAAGCTTACGTGCCCGAACTGGGCGGCTGGCAACCGGCCGAGGTGCGGGTGCGCGAGGGGCAGCGAGTTCGCCTGCGGGTGCGCTCGGGGGATGTGGTGCACGGGTTCGGCATCGCAGGGCTCGGCGTTCCGGCGAAGATTCTGTACCCGGGGCGGGCGGAGGTACTGGAGTTCGTGGCGGAGCGACCCGGCCGCTACCCGTTCTTCTGCGTGGTGACCTGCAGCCCTCTGCACCCCCGGATGCGTGGCGAACTGGTCGTCGAGCCGGCGTCCGGCAACACCTCCTGAAACCCGGCGCGCCGGCGAACCGGCCGGGCGCCGCCGGAAAGGCGGGGTGCGCTTCAAGTCTTCTCAAAGCCGATGGGGGAGGGAACGGATGGTGTTTCGACCGGGCCGAAGGTGCGGGCAGGCCGTCTGGGCCGCGGTGATGCTGGCCATTGCCGCAGCGTCTGGTGGATTGGCCGCTCCAGCCCAACAGGGTGAAGAGGTGACGGAGCTGGAAGTCGTGCTGGCGGATTATCGGTTCGAACCTCAGGCCTTGGTGTTGCGAGCGGGCCGAATGTACCGCCTGCGATTGGTGAATCGAGGGACCGTGGAACACGAGTTCATGGTGGGCCGAGGAGCCATGGCGTCGGCAGAGGGGGACGAACACGGCTATCGGCAGAGCTTGCTTGCGGCCATGGAGGCGGCAGTCCGTTTCGACAGCGGCTGGGTGGAGGTGATGGGGCTCCACGAAGTCGGGGTCGGCCCCGGGGAAGAGGTCGTGGTGACGTTCACCGTCCCCGAGACGGCGCGGGGCGAGTGGGAGATGGGCTGCTTCTTGCCCGGTCACTACGAATTGGGCATGCATGGAAGGTTCGCCGTCCGCTAAAGGGAGCGCGGCCGGGGAGCAGGAGGCGGGCGGTGCCGCGTGCAATCCCCGGCTGGCGAGGGGAGACCAAGGGATGGGCACGCCGGTTCACATCGCCCGCATCCGGGTCTATCAGGACAGGCGCCCGCACCGCCGGGCGTACATCGCCGATTTTCCCGAGCCCGTGCGGTATGCGTTGCACGCCGGTACCAAGGAGTTTTACGGGATAACCCTTCCTCCCGAGGAGGAGGCGCCCTCCACCCTGGACCACCTGGTGGCTGCCGCCGCCGGTTGACTCACCGGCACCCTGGCGGGCGCGCTGGAAGCGCGCGGGATACCGTCCTATCCGGATCGGTTGTGGAGCGAGGCGGAGGGTCTGGTCGAGGCGCCGGAAGGGGTCATGAGGGTCACCCGCATCCGGGTCCGCTACCACCTCAAGATCCCTGCCGGCAAGCGGGAGGCCGCCGAGCGCGCCCTTTCGGTCTTCGAGCGGGGCTGTCCGGTCGCCCAGACCCTCAAGGGCTGCGTGGCGTTGGAGCACAGCTGGGAGATCGAGGAGGAGCTGCAGGGCAGCCCGCCATAGGGTCGGGCGCCAGAATACCGACCGGCACGGGGCGCCGCGCCGGACCGGCGAGCATGGATGAGGTGCCGGGCCGGGCGGCGTCGCGTCGGCGCTGGGGCGATCGGCGTGGAGGCGCCGCCACCCTCACGTCCGGCCGGAGCGCGGGGGAGCACGCCGGCGCGGCGGGCTGCGCCGGGCTGTGGGATAGCCGAGCGCCCCGTCGATGGGCGCGCCGTCGTTGCGCAGGCGGGCAAGATGCCGGCGCAGCCTTCGCAGAGCCCGCAGCGCCGTCCGATAGGACCGCCGCGCCGGCGAGCCAGCGGCGCCGCTTCGAGCAGCCCCCCGCCCTTCGGGCGCTTCCAGGGAGTTTGCCAGCGCGTGCAATGCCCGGGCCGCGGCAAACATGGCGCGGGCCAGTTGCCGCAAGGCCCGGGCCCGAGCGGCCGGTTCGGGCCGCCCGCCAGATTCAGCGCTCATCGTTGGGGGAACCCCCCTGCGAGGGGCCGGGGCCCTGGCGCCATCCCGGCAACCCTGTTTTCAAGTCGGCGTCGTCGTTTTCCCAGCGGTTTCGGGACCGAAGCGGCAGTGGATGCCGGCGCGCCGACGGCATCAGGGGTCGGACCCGGCGGGTGGCCGGATGCACCAGGTACCAGGTTCCCAGCCGGTCTCGATACAGCTTCCACCCGGCGACGCTGAGCCAGCCAAGCCAGCGCACCGGACGCAGGCTCAGGTACGGCATGCCTCAATCCCGCCCCGTCGATTGAAGAAGGTGCTGGCGGATGGCCAGGACCGCCTGGGTGCGATTTTTGACCCGCAGTTTCTGGTACAGCGGCCGCAAGTGGGCCTTCACGGTGGTCACCCGCAGCCCGAGCAGGCCGGCGATCTCTCGATTGGAAAGCCCCCTTCCCAAGGCTTCGAGAACCCTCTGCTCCGCAGGCGTGATGCCGGGGGGCCAGCTTCTCGCCGGCTGGCCCCGCCCGGCCGCCGAAGCACCTGGCTCGGTGCTTGCTGCGGTGGCCTCGGCGTTCGTGGCGGCCACACTGGCGGTGGCAGTCCGGTCACCGGCGGTGCGCACGGCGCCGGCGGCGGGTTTGGGGCCGACGGCGGCCGCCTCGGCCGTGGGCGCCTCGCCGGACGTAGGGCGCCGGCCGCCCGCCGCCCGCAGGGCTTCCAGCAGGGCGGAGGCCCTGGCCTGCCGGCCCAGGTAGGCGTGAGCCCCATACGCTCGTGCCCTCGCCCCTTGCCGCGACTCCTCGCCCGTTCCGAGCACCACCACCCGGACGTGCGGATGGGAACGGCGCACCGTCCGCACCAGCTCCATGCTGCTCCCGTCCAGCAGCGACGGGCCGATGATGATCGCGTCCGGCAGCAGCGACTCGGTGAGAAGGCTGGCCTGCTGTGCCCGCGCGGCTTCGCCCACGACCTCGACCTCTCCGCTTTGCTCCAACAGGCAGCGGATCCCCTGGCGCAAGATGGGGTGGCCGGCGACCAGCACCACCCGCAACGACGCCATCGCACCTCACCTCGCGGGCGGTACGGCCGTAAACGGCCGCCTCAGGCGGTCAGAGGGATTCAAAAGGAGCCGGGGTCGGGCGCGATCCTCGCAGCATGCCGGCCTGGCGCGCCGTGTCGGCGCCCGGCGGTGGCAGGCGCCTGGACCCTCCCCCGAAGCACCCATGACCCTGGCGACGGAATCGTGCATCCTGCCCCTCCTGGAAGAGGGGGAGGGCAAGACCGCGCGGGCAGCTCACGCGGCCCGTCCCCCAACCCCGCCGATCACTTTCCTGAAATGTCCACTGCAGTTCCTTCGTTCCAAGGAACGACATAGTGAACCTGTCGCATTGGGAAGGATTCGCCAGGATCTCCGCAAGCAGACGCAGCCGTCGAGAAAAGAAGGACTCCGAAGGCTCTTCCGAGGGCACTTCGACAAAAACTGAGGCAATTCACCGCGACGCGTGAGGCAATTCACCGCGACGCGCGCTTTAGCGCCTTCCGGGGTCGGGAGGCTCCTTGCCACGCCGTGCCGCTGAGCCTGCGAGCCGTCCCATTCAAATCCGAAATCCGGGGGCGAGTCCTGCGTGGGGGAGGCGAGGTGCCGCGCGGCCCGGTTTAGGCGTGCCGGGCAACGGCGGGAGGCGCGGCGGCCGGTGTCGCTGCCTGACCGGCCCCGGCTGCGGTGTCAAGTCTCGCCGAACCGGGGCGGCCGAGCTTGACCCGGTACAAAGACCCGTCGGCCCGGCGAACCAGGTCGTCGGGCGAGTCCCCCGGCTGCCAGGCAGCCACGCCGAAGCTGGCGCTGACCGACCCCAGGCGGCCGAAGCCGTGGGTTTGCAGGGCTTCCCGCAGGCGCTGAGCCAGTGCATGTGCCCGCTTCTCGTCGGCGTGGGGACAGACCACCAGAAACTCGTCACCACCCCAGCGGGCCACCTTGTCCACGGCGCGCACGTGGCGCGTCAGCAGATGCGCCACCTCCCGCAGCAGCGCGTCACCCGCCTCGTGGCCCAGGGTGTCGTTGACCTGCTTGAAGCCGTCCAGGTCGATCAAAATCACGGAAAGCAGGCGGCGGTGGCGGCGGGCTTGCTCCACCTCACCGGAAAGCGCCATGTACGCTCCCATGCGGTTGAGCAGGCCTGTCAGGTAGTCGGTGCGGGCCAGGCGGGCCATGAGGTCCGCCGTCACCCCGGCCTGCAGGTAATGCTCCTTGGCCCAGGATAGGGCGTACATCAGGGCGACGATAGATCCATGGCCGAGCAGCCACCGCACGATGGCCACCAGGTCACCATCGGACGCCGTCCCGGGCTCGACGGCCAGCCGCGACGCGGCCAGGCCGACGGTGAGCCCGTACAGCCCCAGATTGACCGCCAGGGCTCGCCGAGACGGGTTGATCAGGAACGCGAAGACCGAAAGGACTACGAGCGTGGGATACGCTTCGCTGGCGGCAGCCTTCCACCATCCCTGCCATCCTGCCGGCGAGAAAAGCGCTTGCGTGAGCTGCCCGGCGTACAGCAGGCTGACTCCCGAGAAGACCAGCTGCTCTCCCCGGGCGATGGGAAGGCGCCGGGTATAGAGGCTCCAGAAAACCCAGAGGCAAAGTAAAGCCAGCGCCGGGTACGCGAAGCGATCGAAGGCCGAAAGCGCCCCGTGAAACCCCTTTACCGCCCAGGCAGCCGTGATGGCCGGGAAGCCCAAAAGGGTGGAGGCCAGGTAGGCCCTCGCCTTCACACTCTCCAGCGCCCGGCTCCGTGCCTCCGGCAGAGTGAGTCCCGCCGCGTGTAGCTCTTCTGGCGGCTTTCGGGTCGGGTCCATGCACCCTTCAACCGCAGGCTCAAGCAAGCTTCCCGGCGCCGTGCGCCGGGCAGGCTCCATTATCGCAAACCTTTCCTGAGGCAGCAAGCCACATTGCGGGGGCCAGACCACGGGTCTCCACGGCCGCGAGCGAGGGTGCGCATCTCGGCCGGGCGCTCAGGATGGCCCTTCCAGCACCTCCATCAGGGCTGCTGCCACGTAGGCTGCGGCGGAGGCAAAGGCTGCCCCGGTGCAGGCTCGCCCGGAGGCGGCCTCCATGGTCTCGCACACGATGCCCCCGTCCATGGGGGCCGTGCGCAGGGTGTCAAGGGCACGCTTTGCCATCCCGGCGGCGGCGGGGCCCGCCAAAAGAAGGTTGGCCAGGGCCATGGGCCAGGGCCCCGGAGAGTGGGCACACCCCGGGGCGCCGAACGGCCCTTCGTACCAGTGCGGGTTGTGCCGGGATGTCACCCACCGGATGGTGTTGGCCAGCACGGGATCTCCCGGAGCGCACAGCCCCAGGCGGCCCAGCAGCACCAGGCTCCCGGGCGGGTCGTCGTACAGAGCGAAGCCGCCCTGGCCGTCCACCGCCCAGGCGAACATCGGCCCAAAGGGCCCCTCTACCACGCAGCGGGCAAGGATCTCGCCGCGCAGGCAGTCCGCCGTCCTCCCGGCCCATTCGGCCTGCTCCTCAAGTCCGGCCTGCCGGCAGGCCGCTGCCAGCTCGACCAGTCCCCGCCACAGCAGGGCGTTGTCGTAGGTGAGGAACGGATAGGGCGGCGGGTCGTCCGACGGATCCAGAAAGGTCGGGTACAGCGGGCCGCTTCCCGCAAGCTCCTGCAACACCTGCCCGAAGCCCTTGAGCGCCCCCACGACCTCGGGCTCCTGGAGGATGGAGGCGTCGGCGGTGGCCCGCAGGTAGCGACCCAGCGCGACCGGGTAAGCCGCCAGCTCGTCCAGCTCGAACCCCGGATAGATGACCGTGCCGTCCATGTACTGGGCATGGATGCCGGGATTGCGCCAGCCGAACCGGAAGGCGAAGCACAGGAGCCGGCGAGCAAAAGACGGGTCCAGGCGCAAAAGCCCCGGCAGGCTCCACAGCAAGGCGTCTCGGGCCCAGTAGGCCGCGCTGACGTAATAACGCGGGCTTCGCGAGGTGACCGCCACCCACTCCTCGGTGTCCAGGGCCCTTCCGCAGCTGAAAAACCCCCCGAACAGGAGGTTTTGGTTGATGCGACGCTCCAGTTCGACGTCGTCGCATCGAAAGCGGCGCGCCCGAAGCCATGCCAGCGTCTCGTCCAGAAGCCTTCTCCAGCCTCGCCGGCGAAGGTCCACCACCGTGGTGCGGGCCGCGTCCGCCTCGGGGCCCACCGCCACGTAGAACGTGGCGCTGGCCTCGCCGCCGGCTTCGATCCGCACTCGCCGGCGCCAGGCAAAGCGCACGGCCGAACTGCCACCCTCGGGGCTTGCGGGCGGCTCCAGCTCCAGCTCTGCGGGTTCGTCGGTCCCGACCGCCCAACCCAGCACCGGCCACGGCGAGGCGGCCTCCATGGCCAATGTTCCCGTCCAGGGATCCCTGCGGGCGGACAGGGCGACAGGCATGGGCCGGCTGCGAAACAGGCTGAACACCACGTGGCTCCAGACCCCCGAAAGGCCCAGGACCGCCTCCACCGGGGCCGTTCCCGGATTGGTGGCCGTCATCCGCACCACGAAGCCCCGGTGCCCGATGGGAGCCCACAGCACAAGCCGCAGGGATGGCCCCCACGATAGGGCGATCACCCAGTCCTCCACTCGCTCCACCGCTGCCGGGGTGGCGCCCAAGTCCAGGGGACGCCCGTCGAACGCCAGCACCGGTTCCAGCAACGAGGCGGGCGACCCGGCTGCCCTGGGGGGCGGCTCCCAGGGGTTCGCCGACGCGGCCAGACCCAACAAGCCCCGGGCCCGCATGGAGAGCACCTCAACGGTTCGGATGGCGCCCGATGCTCCCTCCACCGCGGGCAGCGCCACCCATTCGTTGGCGGTGGCCAGCGGCGGGGTCTCGTCCGCAAGGCGCGGCGCTCCGGTCATCAGGGGATGCCCGAGCGGCAAAGCGGAGCCGGCCCCGCCTGCAGGCTTCACTCCTTGAGGCCCGTCAGCGCGATGCCCTGGATGAACTGACGCTGGAAAATGAAGAAGGCCACCAGAAGGGGAGCCACAGCCACCGTGGCCCCTGCCATCTGCCAGTGGATGTTGGCGATGTACTGGTCGCTGAAGCTCTGCAGCCCCACGGGCAGCGTTCGGCTGGCGTCGGAGTTGGTCACGATGAGCGGCCACAGAAACTCCTCCCAGTTGGCCACCAGCGTGAAGATCGCCAGCGCCGCCAGAGCCGGGCGGGTCAGCGGCAACACGATGGTGAAGAAGATCCGGGGCTCGCTGGCGCCGTCGATGCGGGCGGCCTCGATGAGGTCCGTGGGAATGGTGCGCATGAACTGCCGCATGAGGAAGATCCCGAAGGCGTCAAACAGCCAGGGGAAGCTCACGCCGGCCAGGGTGTTGACCAGCCGGAGCTTGATGGCCATGAGGTACAGGGGGATCATCCGCACCTGGAAGGGAACCATGAGGCTGGCCAGCATGGCCATGAAGAGCAGCTCGCGCCCCCGAAAGGGGAACTTCGCGAACGCGTAGCCGGCCATGGAGCTGGTGACGACCACTCCCACCACCACGACACCTGCCACCACCACGCTGTTGAGCAGGTAGCGGCCGAACGGCAACTGCGTGAAGACCACCACGAAATTGTCCACGGTGGGCTGGCGGGGGATCCAGGTGGGGGGAACCACCATCACCTCCGGCAGGGGCTTGAGCGCGCTGGACAGCATCCAGACCAGGGGCAGCGCCATGGGCACCGCCGCGACCGCCAGAAGTCCGTAAATCAGCGTCCGGCTCCAGGCCGGCAGGGCCAAGGTGGGTAGCCCCCTCTCCGTGGCGTAACTTGCTTCAGTACTCAAAGGGACGCTGGATGAGACGCATCTGGATCAGCGTGACCACGATGATCAGGGCCATCAGCACGAACGCGTTGGCCGAGGCGTACCCCAGCTCGAACTGCTTGAAGCCCACGTCGTAGATGTGGAGCACGAACACCCGGGTGCTGTCCAGGGGCCCGCCCGGCGTGCGCATCTGCAGGCCGCCCGTGCTCATCACGTACGGGATGGTGAACACCCGGAAGGCGTTGATGACCAGGATGACCACCACGAACAACAGGGTCGGATTGAGCAGAGGCAGGGTGATGTGCCGAAACAGCTGAAAGCGCCCCGCCCCGTCGATGCGCGCCGCCTCCACGTATTGGACGGGAATGGTCTGAAGCCCGGCCAGGAAAAGCACCATCGCCTGGCCGATCTGTTTCCAGACCCCTACCACCATCACGGCGTAAAGAGCCCAGGCCGGGTCCGCCAGCCACCCCGGCCTGCCCAGGCCCAGGCTGCCCAGCACCCAGTTGACGACGCCGGCTCCCGGGTCAAACAGCCAGCGCCATACAAAGGAGGCCGCCACGATGTTGGTCACGACGGGGGCGAAGTAGATGGCGCGGAAGACAGACCGCAGGCGAACCCACCCGGCGTTGAGGACCAGCGCCAGGGGCAAGGAGACGACGAGGATGGAGGGCACCACACCCAGCGTCCACGTGAAGGTGACCTTCAGGGATTTCCAGAACAGCGGGTCCTCCAGCAGCCTCCTGTAATTGCCAGCACCTACGAACTCGGGAAGCCGGAAAAACCCCCAGTCGTGCAGGGAGATCCAGGCCGCCCACCCGAACGGGTAGATGACGATCAGGCCGAAAAGCACCAGAGCGGGGAAGAGAAAGACAAGGCCCCAGGCTGTTTGCCGCGCGTGATACCGGATAGACCCTCACCCCTGCCGGGTTGCTGCGGGCGGCGCGCCCTGCCGCCCGCAGCCGACTCCAGCCCAGTCCGGCTGAGCCTAGCGCAGGATTTGGCGGATCAACGCGTTCTCCCTCTGGATGTACTGGGCCACCAGCTGTTCCACGGGGGTGTCCGTCAGCGCGATGGCGTCCCAGAGGTCGTTTCGGATGGGCGTCGCGTTGCCCACGGTGTCGTCGGGCCGGACGAACTGCATGGACTCCATGATGACCCGCTCGTTGGGCGTGCGGAACAGGCTTGCGTCCCCCGCGAGGCGGACAAGGGAGGGCAGGTCGCCGGCCACCTCCATCCACTTGCGCACCGCCTTCTCGCTGGCCAGGAATTTGACCCACCGCCAGGCAGCTTCGGCGCTTCGCGTACGGGAGCTGACCACGTAGGCCCAGGTGTGGCCCGGTGCCGTCACCGGCCGGCCGCGCAGCGCCGGAACCGGAGCGACGGTGTAGGAGATGTCCGGGGCCATCGCGGCGATGACGCTGCGGGCGACGGGGTGGTTGATGTAAAAGACGGCCTTCTTCTGCTCAAACTTGCGCTGCCCTGTCAAAAAGCGCGGGGAGTCCACCGCCTGCGGCCCCCGCAGCAGCTGTTCGGCGAACTTCCACGCCTGGATCCCCTCCGGCGAGTCGTAAAGCGCCCGCCGCTCCTCGGGGCTCACCACCGGCCCCGTCATGTGGCTGAACAGCAGGGACATGTAGACCGCCCACTTGTAGCGGGTGTCCAGCCCCGCCTGCACGATGTTGCCCTGGGCGTCGCGCCGGGTCGCCCTGCGGGCCTGCTCGAGCAGCTCGTCCCAGGTGGCCGGCGGGCGGGAGGGGTCAAGGCCTGCCTCCCTGGCCAGGTCGTTGTTGATATACAGCACCAGGTGCTGCACGTCCGTCGGCAGACCCCAGTAGACGCCGTCTTTCTTGAAGCGGGCCACCGTCCAGGGCAGGTAGCTCTGCTCGATCTCCCGAGTGGTCATGACGCTGGCCGGAACCGGCGCCAGAAAGCGGCTGAGCAGGAGCTGCTCCGCCATCTCCATGGGGATCTGGAAGACGTCCGGGCCGGTGCCCGTGGCCAGGGCGGCCAGGAGCTTGTCGAAGTACTGCTCGTAGGGCGGGAAGTCAGGCCGGATGGTGATGTCGGGGTTTTCAGCCTCGAAGAGCTGAACCAGTTCCTGCAGCGCCTTGGCCCGTCCTTCATGGAAGTGCTGCCAGTGAACCACGGTGGTCTTCGCTGCCAGGGCCGGCCAGGCGCTCAC
>CAYQLT010000025.1:26274-39275 GCA_964418425.1 uncultured Clostridia bacterium | reverse complement strand
ACCCCCAGCCGGATTCGAACCGGCGTCTCATGGCTGAGAACCATGTATCCTGGGCCGCTAGACGATGGGGGCACCGCCACTGACCCTGCGGGCGAAGGGCAGGCAACTGTCGCCCCGCCGTCTCCGCAAGCAGCCCGATTATAGCACACGGCTTCGAGCCGCAGGCAAGCCCCCGGGAACCGTCGGCCTCACCCCCTCGCGCCATCTTGACCACCGGTTCGATACCGGTTACCATGGGGTTGCGTTGCAGGAAATCCTGCACAGCCCGGGGAAGGCAGCAGGAACCGCATCACAACCCTACCCGGTGGTGAACATGGGCAGTCTGCAAGAGGCCTTGCGCACGGCTCTTCCCCGCATGGGCCCCAACCAGCGGGCCATCGCAGAGTTTCTCCTGGAGCGCCCCGACGAGGGCGCCTTTCTGACCGCCAGCGAGCTTGGCCGCCGCGTCGGCGTCAGCGAGTCCACCGTGGTCCGTTTCGCCGCCTCGGTGGGATTTCCGGGCTATCCGGAGCTTCAGCGTGCCGTCCAGGAGGAGCTCCGCTCCAGGCTCTCCACCGTCGAACGGATGCGCTCCGGCCTGCAGCAGGCCCGAGGCCACGCGCAAACCCTCTACTCGGTCTGGCAAAACGACATCGAGAACATCAACCGTACATTCCAGCAACTGGATCCCGGGGACTTCGAGCGGGCAGTCGAGCTGCTGTCAGGAGCCCGCCGCATCTACGTCATCGGCCTGCGGACGTCCGCTTGCCTGGCGGTCCTGCTCACCACCTCGCTGCTCTACCTGGGCCGGGAAGCGGTACGGGTGGAGCTGGGCATCGGAGATCACTGGGAGCGTCTGGATCTCGTCGGCCCCGGTGACGTGGCGGTTGCCATCAGCGTACCGCGCTACACCCGCTGGACGGTGGAATTGGTCAAGTATGCCCGAAGTCGGGGAGCCAACGCCATCGCGGTGACGGACAGCGCGGTTTCGCCTCTTGGGGCGGTGGCGGACGTGGTGCTGCCTGCGGTCACCCACTTCAACGCCTTCATCGAGTCCTTCGCTGCTCCCCTCAGCCTGCTCAACGCGCTGATCCTCGGGGTGGCCATGCGGGACGAGCAGCGCAGCCTGGACGTGCTGCGCCGGCGAGAGGCCCTGTGGCGCGAGCAGCAGGTTTACATCGAACCCGGCTCAGCCGGAGCCGATGCCACGGGCGGCGGTTGATGGCCGGGCTTGTCGGGTGCAGCCGGGGATTGGGGGGTGGGGCCCACAGCTTGACAACGGGGCAACTCGGGCCGTGCCGGTTAACTTGCGGCATGCACGCCGCGCACAAGCGAGGGAGGCGAAAAGAGCATGCAGCGCAAAGCCAAGGTCCAGGGGGCCTGCATCCTGCTGCTGGGTATCCTGGCAGCGGCGTTGGTCCTGCCTGCGGGCGCCGCCGCTCAGATGCGTTACCTCAGCCTGGCCACAGGCAGCCCCGGAGGCGTCTACTTCCCCCTCGGCGGGGCGATGGCCGACCTCCTGTCGAGTCTGCTGCCGGACGTCCAGGTCACCGCCGAGTCGACGGCCGCCTCGGTGGAGAACTCTCGCCTGGTAGGCGCCCGCCGGGCCGATATGGGGATGGCCCTGGGAAGCGTCGCCTACAAGGCGCTGCACGGAATGGCGCCTTTCACCGAACCCCTTAACGTGCGGGCACTGTTTCAAATGTACCCGGCTCCCCAGCACCTGGTGACACTGAAGGGCTCGGGGATCCGCTCGGTCCGTGACCTGCGAGGCCGCCGGGTCTCCACGGAAGCTCCCGGAAGCGGCGCGGAGACCATCGCGCTCATCATCCTCAAGGCGTACGGGATCGACCCGGATCGGGACATTCGCCGGGCGCGCCTTTCCCAGACCGAATCGGCGGACGCCCTCAAGGACCGGGTCATTGACGCGGCGTTTTACAACTTTGCTTACCCGGCCTCCGTGGTGGTCGAGATGGCAACGGTTCGCGACATCGACCTGGTGCCACTTGATCCCGACGTGCTGGAACGCATCATCCAGGAGAACCCCTTCTTCATCCGCTCCGTCATTCCGGCCGGCGTCTACAGCGGCGTGAACCGCGACGTGCTGGCCCTGGGCGACTCCAACGTGGTCATTGCGCATGCCAGCATGCCTGAGGAGCTGGCCTACCGGATCGTCAAGACGATTTTTGAGAACGCGACGCGCCTTCACCCGGTGCATCCCGTGGCGCAACAGCTTGTTCCGCAAAACGCGGTCAATTCGCCGATACCGCTTCACCCCGGCGCCGAGCGCTACTTCCGGGAGGTGGGCGCACTGCGGTGAGCGCCGTGCCGGACCACCGCAGCGGCGGTCGGCGGCGAGCGGGCCTTGGGCCCGGGCTCGCTGCCGGCCCCCTCCCGGGCGTGGTCGTCGGGACCCTGCTTGGCGCCGTCGCATGGGCCCTGTCAGGCGCCGTTGGGCAGGCCCTGCCGGCCGCCTCGCCGGCGCCGGCTTCGGCGGCATCCCCGGGACAGGCCGGGAACTGCCTGTCCCCGCCTCCCTCGGCCCCGCCGCAGCAGAAAGGCCGCCAGGGCTCCCGGGGACGCCTGTGGCTGGCCGTCGAGGACGGGGCCTCGGGACGGAAGCTTTTTCAGGTTCCCGTTTCGGCCGGCGACCCGGTGGTGCTCGCCTATACCCACTCCTCCGACCGCACCCCGGTGGTCACCCTTTTGACCGTCCTCGGCCCGTCGCAGGGGCTGAGGGTGGACGAGGAGCGGTATGCCTGGTACGGGGCAGGCCTGGAATTCCACCCAGCTGTGCCTGCAAGCCGCCAGCCGGGGTGGGTGGTGGTGCGCCCGGCCACGGTGGTTTCCCGCCTGGTGCTGCGGGTGGCGGAGACGGTTCGCCAGGAACTGGCGGTCGGCGAGACGTGCCTGGTGCTGGCGGACCTGGCGGAACCGGGCTCCCGGCTGGTGGTGAGCGTGCGTGAGGCCGGAAGCTGAGGCCAGGGTGCGCCGATGGGCCTGGGGGGCGGCCTCCGCGCTGGGAGTGGCGGCCTCCGTCTACCACCTCTACTCGGCGTATTTCTATCCTTTCTTCGCCCTGCAGCACCGGGCCATCCACTGGTGGTTCATGGCGTCGCTCATCTTCCTCGTCTACCCGCTGTTGAAGGCCCGGCAGGTGGGCTGGCGGCAGGTGGCCTACAGCGGGCTGTTCGTGGCGGCCGCCTCGGCCGCTGTGGGTTATGTGTTGCTCAACTACTCCAGCGTGGCGGAGCGGGCCGGGGCGTACAACGCGTGGGATGTTCTGTTCGGCCTCGTGATGCTGGCCACCGTCTTCGAGGCCGCCCGACGGGCAGCCGGATGGCCTGTGGTCGTGGTGGCCGGGGCGTTTCTGGCCTATGCCTTTGCGGGCCGGCACCTTCCCCTCTTTCTCGCCCACCGGGGCTACCCCGTGGATCGGGTGGTGCCGTACCTGTACCTGACCACGGACGGGGTCTTTGGCATTCCGCTGGGCGTTTCGGCGAAGTTCGTCCTCCTTTTCATCCTCTACGGAGCCATTCTTGAGAAAACGGGGGCAGGCAAGTTTTTCCTGGATGTGGCCATGGCGGTGGCGGGCGGCACCCGGGGCGGGCCGGCCAAGGCGGCGGTCATCGCGTCCGCAGCGTTGGGCACCGTCTCGGGAAGTTCGGTGGCCAACACGACCACCACCGGAACCTTCACCATCCCGCTCATGAAGCGGCTGGGGATCAAGCCGGAGATGGCCGGAGGGATCGAGGCGTCCGCCTCCACCATGGGGCAGATCATACCGCCCGTCATGGGAGCGGCAGCGTTCCTGCTGGCGGAGTACATCGGGATGCCCTACGTCAAGGTGGCCATCGCGGCGGCGCTCCCGGCAGCCCTCGCAATGACTTCCATGTTCGTGCAGGTGGATTTCATGGCGGCGAAGATGGGCTGGGTCGGGCTTCCCCGACCTGAGCTGCCGAGGCTGGGCCGCGCCCTGCGGGAGGGCGGCCACTTCCTGCTGCCGCTTTTGGCCCTCTTCTACTTTCTGCTTGGGGGGTACTCGCCCGAGCGGGCGGTGTTCTGGACCATCCTGCTGACGGTGGCGGTCGTGCTGGCCGTGGGAGCCCGGCGGAAGCAGCTGCGCGGGACCGCCGCCGCGCTGTTGGACGCGTTCCGAACGGGGGGGCTCAACACCGTGGAGGTGGCCGCGGTCTGTGCGGCTGCCGGCATCATCATCGGCATGACCACCATGACGGGACTGGGGCTTCGCATCAGCGGCATCGTGGTGGACCTGGCAGGAGGCAGGCTGTGGGTGGCGGCGCCGCTGGCGGCCCTGGCGTCGCTGGTGCTCGGCATGGGCATTCCGACGACGGCCAACTATGTGATCCAGGCTTCCCTGGTGGCGCCCGCCTTCGTGGCCATGGGGGTCGACATCCTCGCCGCCCACCTCTTCGTCTTCTACTTCGGCGTGATTGCGGACATCACCCCGCCGGTGGCCCTGGCGGCCTATGCGGCGTCGGGGATCGCACGCTCCAACCCCTTCCGCACCGGCCTGGAGGCCTTTCGCTTCGGGATGGCCAAGTATGTGGTGCCGTTTTTGTTCTTGGTGAGCCCCGCGCTTTTGCTCAGGGCGGGCGCGCCGGCCGTGGCTGCGGCGACGGCCGCAGCGGTGGCGGGCATCACCCTGATGTCGGCGGCGCTTCAGGGGTTCCTCTTCACCCACGCATCAGCCTGGCAGCGCCTTATGATGGCCATCGGGGCGGCGGCGCTGTTCACCATGAGACCCCACGGGTGGCTGATCGGGGCCATGGTGGCGGGGGCTGTGGCGCTTGTGCAGCTTCGGCAAGCGGGGTTGCGGATGCGGGCAGAGTCTGCCGAACAGGCGAGGATGCGGCTTCACACCCGGCCCGGGAAAGGGGTAGGCGGCAGCGAAAATGTCCTGGCAAGAAATCGATCTGATTAGGGTGGCCCGGCAGCTGGTCCGGGTGCATCTGGGTGTGCGAGCGGGCGAACAGGTGCTCGTGGTTGCTGACCCGCAGACGGACATGCGGATGGCGATGGCGCTGGCAGGCGCCGTGGCCGCCGAGGGTGCCGAGTACACCATCGCGGTGATGCCGACCCGGGATCAGCGCAACGGGACCCGGCTGACCGCGGTCATCGACCGGGGCCTGGAGGCGGCCGACGTCCTCATCGGCCTGACCAAGAGCAGCGGAGCGCCCACCTACTCTGAGACCGTGGCGCGCCTTCTCCGGGAGCGGCGTCTGAGGTCTTTGTCCATGGTGATGCGCAGCGTGGACAACTGGACCAAAGGGGCCGCCACCGCCGATTACGAGGCGCTGGATGCCCTGGGCCGGCGGGTGGCGGCCCGGTGGGCGCAGGCAGAGCGCCTCGAGGTGCGAAGCGCCTGCGGCACCGACCTGCGGGCCCGGGTGAGCAAGGAGCCCGTCATGGGCCAGGTGGTCATCGTCGAGTGCGGGATCGCCAGGGAACCAGGGGTCGAGGCCGCCTTCTCCGACGGCGAGGTTTCCCAGCGCCCGAGCCCCGGGAGCGCCGAGGGAACCTTGATCGTGGATGGGCCCATCGCCATGCTGGGACCGGGAGGGCCCATCCGCGTGGAGGTGCGGGGCGGCAAGGTGGTGTCCGTGCAGCCGGTGGACCCAACGGGAACTGCACGAAGCGCCCGGCTCAACCGGTTGCTGGAGTCGGTGCCTGGGCTTGACCACGTGGCCGAGATCGGCCTGGGGCTCAACCCCGCCGCGCTTCGCAACGACGACTTCGAAGAAGAGAAGAAGGCCGAGGGCAACGTACACGTCGCGCTGGGCGACGACGTCTTTTACGGGGGCACCCACCGGTGTTCCCTGCATCTGGACATGGTGATCCGCGACGTCACGTTCCTGCTGGACGGCGAACCGCTGGTGGTGGAGGGGCGACTGCGGGAGGCCGCACTTTCGTCGCCCGGGGCCGGGAAGGGCGGCGCGGCCTGATCGGTGACGTGGCGCAGCGACACGCGGTATGATGCCCGCAGGGGGCGATTCTCCCCCGTCTGCCTTCCGGAGGGGGTGGGACGCCTTGGAGCTGTGGCTCACGGAGCGGGAGAGCGACTCGGTGGCCATGCGGTTTCGGGTGCGGGAAGTGTTGCACACCGAGGAGTCCGCCCACCAACGGATCGCCATCCTCGAGCTGGAAGCCATGGGCCGAACCCTGTTGCTGGGCGACGAGATCCAGGTGACGGAGCGGGACAGTTTCATATACCACGAGATGCTGGCCCATGTGCCTCTGACCGCCCATCCCCGTCCTGAACGGGTGCTCATCGTGGGGGGCGGGGACCTGGGGCTGGCGGCGGAGGTTCTCAAGCACCCCGAGGTGCGCCAGCTGGACCTGGTGGAGATCGACGCCCGCGTTCTGGAGGTCAGCCGCCGCTGGTTGGCCGGCGCCGAGCAGACCGCCAGCGACCCCCGCCTACGGCTGGTGGTGGACGACGGTGCCCGTTTCGTCGCCTCGGTGCGTGGCTTCTACGACGTGGTGCTGGTGGATGCGCCCGACCCGCTGGGGCCCGCCATTCCCCTGTTCGGCGCCGAGTTTTACCGGTCGGTGCGGGAGGCCCTGCGCGACGGGGGGATGGTGGCCGCTCAGTCCGGCGGCGCCTGGTTCCAGCAGGAGGTGACGGCCCGCCTGCTGGCCCATGCCGCAGCCGCGTTTCCCCGGGTGGCCATCTACACGGCCAGCGTGCCCAGCTATTCCATCGGGCCGTGGACGTTCCTGGCAGGCTCCCTGGGCCCAGAACCCGCCCGGCCCGACGAGTTTCGGGCCAGCCGCCTGGACACCCGGTATTACACGCCCGAGCTTCACCGGGCGGCCTTCGCCCTTCCGCCCTTCATCCGCCAGGCTCTGGAGCAGCGTTCGGGGGTGCGGCTTTCGGGGTGAGCGAGGCGCCCAGGGCCTCGATCTCCTCGGTTTCGACCAGGGGAGCCTGCAGGCGCACCGGATCGCCCGTTCCCAGCCACAGGAGCAGGTCGCCGTGGCCGGCCAGCGACTCGGCGCCCGGGCGGTCGATGATCACCTGGGAACTGACCCGGTCGGCCACCTTCAGCGCCACCCGGGCCTGCAGGTTGCTCTTGATGAGCCCCGCCACCACCTGGCGGTCCGGGCGCTGCGTGGCCAGCACGAGGTGGATGCCCGCCGCACGACCCTTCTGTCCCAGGCGCGCGATGCCGGTTTGAAAACCGTCTCGCAAGGCTCGGTCGTGACTGAGGACCAGCTCGGCGAACTCGTCGATAACCAGCACGAGGTGGCACATCCTCGAGCCGCCGCTGCGCTCGTTGAACTCGTCGACGTCGACGACCGGGGCGTCCGCGAGGCTGCGGTAGCGGGCATCCATCTCCTGCACCAGCGCCTCCAGCAGGCTCGGGACCTGTGCCGGGTCGGTCAGCACAGGGCGCCGCAGGTGAGGGAAGCTGCCGAAGGGCTGGAAGCTCACCATCTTGGGATCCACCAGGTAAAACCCCACCTGCTCCGGGCCGTGCAGTGCGGCCAGCGCATACAGCAGGCTCCTCAGCAGGACGCTCTTACCGCTGCCGGTGCTTCCCCCGACCAGAAGGTGGCATGTCAAAGGGTGGGTCAGGTCCAGGACGCACAGCCTCCCGCCCACACCCACACCCAAAGGCGCCTTCAGGCGAGCCGGGTGGGCATGCAGCTCCGGGCGGCCCAACAGCGCCTGCACCGGCACCGTCTCCCTGTCGGGGCGGGCGATATCCAGGCCGATGTAGCCCGGGCCGCTGCCGACCAGAGGTTCGGTGTCGAGGTGCAGGCGCACCTTGAGGTCTTCAGCCCGGCGGCGCAGGCGCTCCACGGTGGTGGAGCCCGATTGGGGCTCCAGGCGGTAGCGGACGAAGGACGCGCCGTGCTCGGTACCCGTCACGACCACCCGCAGCTGCAAGGCCGCCAGCGCCTGCTCGATTTGGGCCGGATCCACCGGGAGCCGGCTGTCCTGCGCGCTGCCCACCGCCGTCGCTGCGGGAAGGGTCTGTGCCGCTGCCCTTCCCACGGGAACTCTCTGTAGCGCCGCGGTGGCGTCGGGAACCCCGGGTGCTGGCCTCCTCGCTGCCGGAACCCGCCATGGCGCCGCCCCTGCCGCAGGAACCCCGCTGGCGGCGTGCTCCCCAGGGGGCGCCGGATGGCTTGGCCCCGGTCTGCAGGCGGCCTGGCGCTGAAAGCGGGCGGCGAAGGCCGGCGCAAAGCGTTCGGGGCAGGGAGGGTGGTACGGGCAGGCCTGGCACAGCGGGGGGATGGCGGTAGGCGGGGGCTCGGGGTCACGGTCGGGGAGATAGTCGGCCCAGCGGGCCACGTCGTCCAGGAAGGGCCCCAGGCGCCCCTGTAGCGCCTGCTCCACCTCGGCCCGCTGGAAGACCCGCTCCACCGGAGCAGGAGTGAAGTAGACCAGCACGGGGTCGGCCAAAACGCCGGAAGCCTTCATCATCAGCGAGTAGACGGCCACCTGCAGGAGGTCGGTCGGTTCGTGCGGCCGGGGATGGGTCTTCCAGTCGATGACCACCACCTGTCCGTCCGGCAGCGCCGCCACCAGGTCGGCCACCCCCCGCAGCCGAACCCGGCGCCCCTGGGGAGTCACCACCGAGGCGCTCAGGCGCTTCTCCAGGGCGAGGAAGGTCCGCCGGGCCACAGCCGGGAGGTCTGCCTCCTCCCCTCGCCCCCTGTGCCGCACCAGCAGCGCCGCCAGGTACGAGACGGCCTGCTCGGTGGCCGCCCACAGCTGCACCACCTGCTGAGAACTGGCCCGAGCGGGCCAGCTGGCCGAGAACCACGGCCAAAACAGCCGGCCGTAGGCGAACTCCCGGGCCTGTTCCACAAAGGCAGCGGGGTCTGTGGCGAAGGCATCGGCCAGAACCGGGGGTGGGGCGGCCATGCTGCGACACCAGGCGGCGGCGAGGCGGTGCAGGGTTCTGCCGAGGCTGAAGGCCGTGGGCCGTGCGGGCTCGCTTTTGCCGCCGCCACCCTGCGAGGGGCCGGCGACAAGCCCGGACCCGTCCCCTCGAAGGAGGCTCCGGCGTCCCAGGGCCCGGTCCAGCACGAAAAGCCGGGGGCACTCCAGGGCCCGCACGAGGTCGTGAACACCCAGGCTGAGGGGCCGGCTCACCGCGCCATCACAACCCCACCCCCGGCTCCTTGAACCGAGGTCGGGGGCGGCGGGCCACCAGCGGCCGGTCCACGAGGGTGGAGCACAGCACGATGGTGGAGGCATTGGCCCGAATGGCCTCCAGCACCCGTTCCATGTCGGCCGGCACGCCGGCCTCGCGCAAAAGAGCCGGAAGGCCGTCCAGCAGGAGGACCCGCTGCTGCTCCACGATCGCACACAGCGCCTGGCCCAGCGCCGCCGCCGAAGGCTGCGGCGAGCCCGATGGCGCGTCTGGTTGGGCAGGCTTCCGGCGGGCCAGCACCTGCTGCAGGGCGCCTGCCACCGGGCCGAGGGCGGACGTCGTAGCCGCAGGAGGCGAACGCCCCAGCCATCCTTGCGCCTCGGAGAGCCAAAGGGTGCGGCCGCGCCATGAAAGATCGCCGGCGCTGGCATCGGCCAGCAAATCGAGGATCCCTTCCAGGCAGGATTCGCTCTGGCGGTCCAGATACAAAAGCTCCCCACCCAGCTGCCTCAGCTGCTCCACCCGTTCGCGGCCCTTGACCCAGCCGTCTTTGAGGGGCACTGCGGCGCTGCGCACCACCAGCACCGCGTCGCACCCCCCGCCCCGCAGTTCCCGCAGCACCCGGTCCATGCGCGCCACGAAGCTCCGGCCGTGTTGGGTGTTGATGCAGGCTACCAGCGCCCGCAGGCCCTGGCCGCCCCGCGCCAGGTCCACCGCCACGGCAGGGTCTTTGCCCCGCCGCTCCTGCACCTTCGTCACCTGCAAGTCGCCGAGGGGAGTGCCCCCCATGCGGTAGGCGTCCAGCAGCGCCGCCAGGGCCCGAACCACCAGCCCATCCTCCGGCGGCGACACCGACGCGTGCCGGCCGCGGGCCTCAATCCGCCGCTCGAGCTCTGCCGTGAGCCACCCGGCCAGTCCGGTGCCGTCTTCGCCTTCGGCCGCCCCCGGCATTTCGTCTGCTGGCTGGCCCCGTCGCGGCGGCTCCGGAGCGGGCAGGCCGATGGGGCGAATCCGTCCGGCCCTTCGGCAGCCGTCCAGGGCGTTCCGGCAAAGGTTTAGGAGCCTGCGAGGCGTCACGTGATGGTGGAGGCCCGAGACCTGGAAAAACTCAGGGAGAAACGGGTAGGCCGGCCAGGGGGGTGCGTCGTCGCCATAGACAGGGAGAAGGCGGCTGTGGCACAAGAGGACAGCCTGGTCAGGGGTGAGGGGCTCCAGATCGAAGCGACAGGAGCCCAGGCGATCCCGTGCCGATTCGGGCCACTGGCTGGCCGATTCGATCCACGTCCGCTCCAGGCAGCTGATCAGGATGACCAGATTGTCGGCGGCGTTGAACAAGTTGGCCAGCGTCCCTCCCAGGGTGGCGAATCCCGGGAGGTCGCCCGCCGACGGTAGGAACTCCAGCTGGTCGAAGCAGAGCACCACCGGGCCCAGGGTGCGGGTGACCTTTCCAAGAGTCACCAGAGCCTCGAAGGCCTCGTTCTCCTCCGCCAGCGTGGAGGCCACCTGCAGTTCCCGCAGGTCCTCGGGGTCCAGTTCGCAGCCCTCCAGCCACTGCCGGGCCCGCCGCCATCGGGCGGGCTGCGCGAGGCAGCCCAGGGCCGTCAGCACATCGGGCAGGACCCCCGGCATCGTGCGCACCAGTTCCCGCTCGCGGCCGGAAACCGCATCCACCAGCAGCTCGATCTGGCTCGGCCCCCCAGGGGCAGCCGGCTGATCCAGGCTGGTGATGAATTGCCGCAGGATGTAGCGGTGCACGGAGCGGGCGTCGGCGAAGGGGTGGACGTAGACGAACAGCGCGGGCGGCCGCAGCCGGCTCCGGATCCGCCGCAGCAGGTGGGTCTTCCCCGCTCCGGGTTGCCCGATGATGAGGGCGGCCCGGGTGCGCCCGTCCGAGCGCACCTGTTCGGCCATGCCCAGGATGGCCTCGGAGACGGCGGCGTGGATGCCGGGTACGTCGGCGCTCGCGTCCGGCTCCCAGGGGCTGCGCACCTTGTCCACGTCGAAGGGGTTCGGCCCGCTCAGGAGCCGACCGTCGATGGAAGGGGCGCCTTCCCGGGCGCTCGGGCCTTCGGCGGACGGCAGGGACATGGCTATCCCTTCCACCGAACCCAGTAATAGATATGGCCCAGCAGGTCATCCCGCAGCGCCCCGGCCCGCTGCGCCTCCGTCAAGGCTCCGGGGTGGTCATGGGGAACCAGGATGACGGTGCGCCGGGCCGCCAGCTGCAACAGCAGCCGGTCGAAGTCGGCCGAACCCACCTGGTCGCCCAGTGCCTCCCGCAGCCGGGGGATGGCCACCCGGCCCAGCCGGCCTTGCTGCAAGTCGATCTCCTCAAAGGCCCGGCGCAGCCGCTCCTGAAAGATCTCCACCGACCAGACCGGGCGGGCCGCCTGTGCGCCGTCCATTCCCAACCGCTTCTCCAGAGCTTCCAGCCGGGCGGCGAAGGCCTGCTCCAGGGTATCCATCCGGGCGCCCACGGCCTTCAGGCCGTCGGCCAGCTCCTGAAGCTGCCGACCCATGGCCGAAAGCTCCCGGGCGAGCCCCGCCACCGTAGGCCGTGAAGGGCTCGCCTGGCGGTCGGCGGGCGCTTGGGCCGAAAAGCCCCCTGCGGCCCGCGTCGGGCGGCGTGGGGCCGGGGAGGTCGGGCCTGTGGCCCGGGCACGCGCCAGTTCCTGGCGGCCCGATTCGGTCAGGAGCAGTCGGGGGCGCTTTTCCCGTCCCTGCGGCGGCCGGCGCTCCACCAGGCCCTCCCGGACCAGTTGCGCCAAGAGCAAGGGGTCCCATGCGGCCTTGCTGGAGGACGCGCTTTCGGGAAGGCCCTGGGGTTTGTCCGCCAGCTGCTGCAGCAGGCGAACCCGGGCGTCGAGACCCTGCCTCCTGGTCCGACCCACGGAGAGATCACCCGAGGAAAAGTACGCTGGCGAGAACCGGCGACCCTGTCAGGGGTCGGGCCACGAACCGCAGGCCGACCCGACGACATGGGCGTAACGTAGGAGAAAAGTGGCTGGGGGACCAGGATTCGAACCTGGATCAAGTGGTCCAGAGCCACCCGTGTTGCCGTTACACCATCCCCCAGCGAAGCCACAGCGATTGTACCATCCCCGGCCCGTGCAGGTCAAAGGGCCTGTGCCCTGCGGCGGCGGATGAGGGGGCCGGACGGGGGCTTGCGGTGCCGTTCGGTTCCGCAAAACCCTGCCCTTAGCCCCTTGCCCTGCTCCTTACCCGAGAGGCCCGCACCCCTCGGGGCACCCTATGCCCGCAGCGCGGCGAACGGCCCGGCGCCGCGGCCAAGGGAAGGGGGTGAGCGCATGGCCGGTCTTTTGCAGTCCCTCCGGCGGGCCATCGGAGCGCCTGCGGGTCCGGCTTGGGCGGACCGTGATCCGGGTGAGGATGAGGAGTACGCCCCGGAGTACGCGCTCGGGCCGCGCCAGGCCGGTACCGCCCTCGCCGAGCGTGGCGTCACCCGGCCGGAGGTAGAAGATGATGGGGTGTACGTCAAGCCCACGCCCATCACCTCGGGCCAGCAGGTGACCATCTGGTACTGCGGCCTGCTTGCCCGGCACGGGGCCGATCAGGTATACCTCCACTACGGGTTCGGCCCCGGCCGCTGGCAAAACGTCCAGGACGTCCCCATGCAGCGCGTGGGATGGATCGGCCAGGTTCCGCTGTGGCAAGCCCAGGTGAAGGCTAGCGCCTTCGGCACCCTGGAGTTCTGCTTCCACGACTCGGCCGACCACTGGGACAACAATAGCGGCCACAACTGGGTCTACCAGATCCACTGGGGCGCCCGGACGTAGCTTGCCCCAAACCGGCCAGCCGGAACCGGCGGGCTGCTCCTGCCGGTTCCGGTGACGCCGGGGGGCTCTGACCCCGGTGGGCGGAGGGATA
>CAYQLT010000025.1:0-26174 GCA_964418425.1 uncultured Clostridia bacterium | reverse complement strand
CTGGTTTCCCGCCAACCGGCTGCTTGAGGCGCTGGAGGCCACCCTGTCCGGGCTCGGGATTGACATGGCCAACCAGCCCAACGTACGGCTTGACACCGAGGCGCGCCCGGCCAAGTCCCCGCGGGCGTTTTGCGCTGCCGTCCGGGTGCCCCAGGATATCCGGCTGGTCATCATGCCCCACGGCGGGCAGGACGACTACCACGCGCTCTTTCACGAGGCGGGGCATACCCTACACTTCGCCCACACCCGAGCGGATCTGCCGGCCGAATACCGGTACCTTGGGGACAATTCCGTCACGGAGAGCTTTGCCTTTCTGCTGGAATACCTGGTCACCGATCCCCTCTGGCTGGAGCGCCGCCTGGGTATCTCCCCGGCGTCGGCCGCGCAGTACGTCGCCTTCTCCCGGGCCGACCGCCTCTACTATCTGCGGCGTTACGCCGGCAAGCTCCGCTACGAACTCGAGCTTCACCGCTCGGCGTCGGTGCGGGATGCGGCTCCCCGCTACCGGGAGCTCCTCACCGGCGCCACCCACGTGTACTACGACGAGGTGGACTATCTGTCGGACGTGGACCCCGCCTTCTATGTTGCCGAGTACCTGCGCGCCTGGGCCCTGGAAGTGATGCTGCGGGAGACCCTGCGCCGGCGCTTTGGCCGCCTTTGGTTTGAGGAGCGCCGTGCCGGGGACTTCTTGCGAGAACTGTGGGCGCAGGGCCAGAGGGAGTCCGGCGACGAGCTTGCCCGAAGGCTGGGGTGGGCCCAGGTGGACTTCGAGCCTCTGGTCTGCGAGCTCACCGAACCGGCGTCGCCGTGAGCTCCAGGCGGACGGTCAGCTGATCCGACACCCACAAACTGCGAAGTTCCAGGGTGACCGTGCGCCCGTCGAGGGGTACAAGCCGTCCGTCCAGCACCCGGGCCACCAGGGCCGGGTCGACCTGATCCACCTCTCGACCCACAAACTCCTGCAAAAGCGTCCGCACCCGCTCGACGAGGCGCAGCTCGTCCGAAGGGTCAAGCCCCTGGACCTCGACGTGGACGCTTCGGATGGGGCGCCGGCGGCGCTGGCGCAAGCTTTCCTCGAGACGCTGCAACCTCACCTGAAGGTCGCTCACCTGCTGGCGCAGCGCCTCCCGTTCCTGCAGCGCTCGATGCAGGTGACGCCCCGCCAACAGGGTGGCTACCCCGGATCCGGCCATGGCTCCCAGCAGCCAGCCCGCCACGAGAGCCACGAAGCGGCGTGAAAACCCCAGCCGGTGCGGCCCCACCCCCCTAACGGTTCGGGTGGGGCTCATGGGCCGATCAGCGCGAGCACCGCCCACTGCCCGAGCTGCGCCCCGGCCATGCCCGCGACCATGATGCTGAGCTGGCGCCCCAGGATGGCAGGCTGGCCTGCCAGAAGCCCGCTTTCGATGGCCTGGATGGTGGCGAAGCTTCCCCCGATGGCTACGACCACGGCCCACAGCTTGATCGTGCGGGCAAGCTCCTGTATGGTGGCAATGGGCGAGCGGCCGGTGAAGAGCGCGCCAATCCCGCCGGCGAGCGAGCCGCCGACGACAACCCCGAAGGCCACAAACAAGGCGACCACAGCCTGATGCAGGGGGTTTTCCCGTTCCAGCATCGTCGCATTCGTGCCTCGCCGATCCGGCCCGTGAGGCGCAAGAGGCCGCCAAGATTCCGCACGGCGTCGGGCCCGATGGATGGTATGCTCCGCGAGGGCGAGGTAGGCGGATGAGAAGCGGCTCGTTTGTGCACCTGCATACCCACAGCCAGTACAGCCTGCTCGACGGGGCCTGCCGCCTGGAGGACCTGGTCGAGCAGGTGAAAGCCTTCGGCATGCCGGCCGTGGCGGTGACCGACCACGGGGCGCTGTACGGGGCGGTGGAGTTTTACAAGCTGGCCCGGGCCTCGGGCGTCAAGCCGATCCTGGGCTGCGAACTCTACCTGGCGCCCGGCGACCGCCGCCAGCGGTCCGGCGGCCCCTCCGAAGCCGCCTACCACCTGCTGGTGCTGGCTGAAGACGAGGAAGGCTTCCGCAACCTGATGGCGCTGTCCACCATCGGCTTCCTGGAGGGGTTTTACTACAAGCCGCGCATCGACCGGGAGACCCTGGCAGCCCACGCCGGCGGCCTGATCGCCACGTCGGGCTGCATGTCCTCCGAGATCTGCGAGGCGCTGGTGCGGGGGGACGAAGCGGGCGCGGTGGCGGCGCTGGAGCGTTACCTGGAGATCTTCGGGCGCGACCGCTTTTTCGTGGAGCTTCAGCGAAACGGCGTGCAGGGCCAGGAGGAGCTCAACCGGCAGCTGGTGTCGCTGGCCCGCCGCTTCGGACTGCCTTTGGTGGCAACCAACGACGTCCACTACCTGCGCCGCGAGGATGCGGCCTTTCATGACGTGCTCTTGTGCATTCAGACGGGCAAATTCCTCAACGACACCAACCGCTTGCGCTTTGCCTCCGAGGAGTTTTACCTGCGAAGCCCGCAGGAGATGCGGGAGCGCTTTGCCGACCTGCCCGAGGCCTGCGATCAGACCCTGGCCATCGCCGAGCGGTGCAATGTGGAGCTGAAACTGGGCAAGCCCCGGCTTCCGGAATTTCCCACCCCCCGGGGGCAGTCGCCCGACGAATACCTTCGGGAGCTCACCATGGCGGGTGCCGAGCGCCGCTTCGGGCAGCTTTCTCAGGAGATACGCTCCCGTCTGGAGTACGAGCTGGAGATCATCCGGAGGACCGGCTTTTCGGGCTATTTCCTCATCGTCCAGGATTTCGTCAACTTCGCCCGCCAAAGCGGTATCCCGGTGGGCCCGGGGCGGGGTTCGGCGGCCAGCAGTCTGGCGGCGTACTGCCTGGGAATCACCAACATCAACCCGCTGGACCACGGCATGATCTTCGAGCGGTTCCTCAATCCCGAGCGGGTGTCCATGCCCGACATCGACATCGACTTCGCCGACGACCGCCGGGATGAGGTCATCGAGTACGTCATCCGGCGCTACGGCAAGGATCGGGTGGCCCAGATCGCCACCTTCGGAACCATGGCGGCGCGGGCCTCCATCCGCGACGTGGGCCGGGTCATGCAGGTGCCCTACGCCGAGGTGGACCGCCTGGCCAAGCTGGTGCCCTCGGGCCCCAATGTCACCCTCGAGCAGGCGCTGGAGGAATCGGAAGAGCTGCGGCGGCGCTACGAGTCGGACGAGCAGGTGCGACGCCTCATCGACCTGGCCCGCCAGGTGGAGGGGTTTCCGAGACATCTCTCCATGCACGCCGCCGGGGTCGTCATCGCACCCGAGCCCCTCACCCGCATGGTGCCCCTGGCCCGCACGTCCGATGGCGCGGTGGTCACCCAGTACCCCATGGAAAACCTCGAAGAGATGGGCCTGCTCAAGATGGATTTTCTGGGCCTGCGCAACCTCACGGTGCTGCGGGACACCGTGGAGATGCTGGCCCGGCAGGGCAAGGCCCGACTGGACATCGACCGCCTGCCCCTGGACGACCCGGTGGTCTACCGCATGCTGGGGCGCGGCGAGACCGACGGGGTCTTCCAGCTGGAAAGCCGCCTTTTCAAGGGCCTCATGCGGGAGCTTCAGCCGGAGAGGTTCAGCGATCTGGTCGCCGCGCTGGCCCTGGGGCGCCCGGGCCCGATGCAGTTCTTGGGGGAATTCGTCGCCCGCCGCCACGGGCGCCAGCCCATCCGGTACGCGCACCCGGCCCTGGAACCCATCCTGCGGGACACCTACGGCATCATCGTCTACCAGGAGCAGGTCATGCGCATCGCCACGGACATGGCCGGCTACACCCCGGGCCAGGCGGACGTGCTGCGCAAGGCGATGGGCAAGAAGAAGCCGGAGGAGATGGCAGCCGAGCGGGCGCGGTTCGTGGACGGCATGGTGGCCCGGGGATACCCCCGGGAACTGGCCGAGGGGCTGTTTGCCGAGATCGAGCGCTTCGCGCAGTATGCCTTCAACGTGGCCCATTCGGCGGCCTACGCTCTCATCAGCTACCAGACCGCGTACCTGAAGGCTCACTATCCGGTGGAATTCATGGCGGCTTTGCTGACCAGCGTGGCCGCCAACAGCGACAAGGTGAAGCTCTACGTGGACGCCTGCCGGCAGACCGGCGTCCCGATCCTGCCACCTTCGGTCAACCAGAGCCGGGGCGAGTTCTGGCCTGAGGGGACGGGCATCCGCTTCGGGCTTCTGGCCATCAAGCACGTGGGGGAGCCGGCGGTGCGAGCCATCCTGGAGGCGCGCAGCCAGGGCGGGCCCTTTCGGGGCCTCGGCGACTTTTGCCGCCGGACCCTGCGGGCGGCGGCCTCCTCGGGCTCCTTCACCCAGCGGGTGGTGGAGAGCCTCATCCAGGCCGGCGCGCTGGACGACTTCGGCTCCCGGGCGGCGCTTCTGGCTGCGCTGCCCGCCATCTGGCACCAGTGCCACCGCGCCCGTTCAACGTCGCGCACCGCGCCGTCCCCGGGCAGCCTGTTCGACGAGGCAAGCCTGGGTGATGGCGTCGAGGAGGCGGAGGAGCGCCTGCCGGACGTGGCGGAGTTCAGCGTGGAGAGGCGGCTGGCCGGAGAGCGGGAGGCGCTGGGGTTTTACCTGTCGGGCCACCCTGCCGACCCGTGGCGGGAGCGGCTTTCCATGTTTCGGGATGCGCCGGTGGCCGAGCTGGCCGAGAGCGGCACGGACGGCAGTGCGGCCATGGTGGCGGGGCTGGTGCAGGCCGACCGGCGCCTGACGACGAAAAGCGGCCACCCGATGCGCCGGTTGGTGCTGGAAGACGAGACGGGTTCGGTGGAGGTGCTGGTCTTCCCCCGCAGCCTCGAGGGCTTCGAGGGGGTGCACCCTGGCCGGCCGGCCCTGGTTTGGGGTACGCTGAGCCGGGACGACGACGGGAGCCTGAAGCTCATCGGGGATGGGGCGATGCCCCTGGACCAGGTGGTGATCGTGAAGATGCCGGCAGGCCGGGCCGGGGCAGGGCGGCCGGCAGAGGTGGTGGAGCGGGTGGCCGAAGTGCTGCGCCGCTATCCCGGCCCGACGCCCGTGGTGGTGCAGATGTCCGGGCGCAGCCGCCGGCGGTTGCTTTCCGTGCAAAGGCAGTACTGGGTGGAGCCGGAGCCGAACCTGGTGGCGGATCTGGCCCGGCTCACCGGAGAGATGCCCATGATCATCGGCACCCGAACCGAGGAGAGCGAGCATGCCGGCGCGGCGCAGGTCGTACCCTTTTAGCCCGCTTTTTGCCCGCAGGGCGGCAAGGCCCCTGGCGGTGGGCGAGGTGGCCCGGGGTTCGCAAGCGGGCCGACAGCGGGGCGCATGGCAGGTGAGGGCGTAGTGGAGGAGCAGGTGGTGGCGTGGCTGCGGTCACGGGGTGTGGAGCTGGAGGATATTGCCCGCATCGTCTTCGAGCTCCAGCATCCTCGGGACCCGACGCTCAGCCTGGAGGATTGCCTGGACAGCGTTCGGCGCGTGGTGCAGAAGCGGGAGGCTCAGTTTGCCATCCTGACCGGCATTGCCCTGGACGTGATGGCGGAGCAGGGGCACCTGCCGGAGCCGCTGCGCAGCGCGATCCGCAACGATGACCCCCTCTACGGCATCGACGAGGTGCTGGCGCTGGCCATCACCAACCTGTACGGCTCTGTGGGACTGACCACCTTCGGCTTTCTTGACAAGCGCAAGGTCGGGGTCATTGGCCACCTCAACCGCCACCGTGACGGGGCCGTGCACACCTTCCTGGACGACCTGGTGGCGGGCATCGCCGCCGCAGCGTCGGCACGCCTCGCCCATGGCCGCAGCCAGGACGACCCCCTGGCCCGGGCGGGCGGGACGCCGCAGGAAAGCCGGCCGGGCGGCCGCTTTATGGAGCAGGCGGGGTGATAGAGGGTCGGGCTTGACGCGGAGGAACAAGGGATCGGCGCAGGCCGCAGCGGGCGCCGCCCGGGCGCTACGGGGTGGAGGTGAGGGGGCCGGTGGGCATGCATCCGGCAGGCCGTCCGCCCCTCAAAGGGGAGAGCGGCGACAAGGCCGAAGTGGTGTTGGGCGACTTCGTGGTCATCAAAGCCCTTGAGGATGGGGTAACGGTGATGGGCCTCACCCGAGGCCCGGATACGCGGTTTCATCATGCGGAAAAGCTGGACCGGGGCGAGGTCATGATCGCCCAGTTCACCCAGCACACCGCTGCCATTAAGGTGCGCGGGCGAGCGGCGATCTGGACTCGCCACGGCCACCTCGAGGCCGGCCTTGAGGGCTGACGACCCGGGGAGTGGCACAAGGTGGGCTGGATAGTGGTCTATATCGCCCCCACCCGTTCGGTGGCCACCATGCTGCGGGATCTGCTCCAGCGCGAGGGACTGATGGTGACGGTGAGGCCGATTCGGGGGATCCGAAACGCCGAAGAGGCGGGCTTCGAGATCCTGGTTCCCAGCTCGGAAGCCAAGGACGCCAGCGAAGTGCTGGCTCGGGCCATGGGTGGATGAAGGCGATGCTCAACCTGTTTCGTGGCAAGCCGCGGTATGTGACCGTGAAGCCGCCCGCGCCCGCACGGGCCCCCGCTCCCAGGGAGGCGCCCGGCGGGCTGTGGTCCAAGTGCTCGGGCTGCGGCGCCATCCTGTACGCCAAGGAGCTTGCCAAAAACTATGGGGTCTGCCCGCGCTGTTCATACCACCACCGGCTGGGGGCTCGAGATCGCCTGAAGCTGGTGCTGGACGACCTGCAGGCCTTCGAGCTGTTCGACACGGATCTGGCCAGCGTGAATCCCCTGGGGTTTCCCGGGTACGAGGAAAAGGTGGCCAAGTCCCGCAGCGCGACGGGCCTCGACGAGGCCGTGGTCACGGGCAGGGGTACCATGGGTGGCCGGCCGGTGGTGGTCGGCGCCATCGACTTCGGGTTCATGGGTGGCAGCATGGGCTCGGTGGTGGGCGAGCGGATCGCCCGGGCGTTCGAGAGGGCGACGGAGCTGGGGTTGCCCGTGGTGGTGTTCTCGGCAGGCGGCGGCGGGGCCCGGATGCAGGAGGGGATCCTCTCCCTCATGCAGATGGTGAAGACGGCCCAGGCGGTGGCCGAGCACTCCCGCCGGGGGCTGTTGTACGTCTCCGTGCTGACAGATCCCACCATGGGGGGGATCTACGCCAGCTTCGCCTCCCTGGCGGACGTGGTCGTGGCCGAGCCGGGCGCCCTGATCGGGTTCGCCGGGCCCCGGGTGGTGGAGGAGACCATCCGGCAGAAGCTTCCTTCGGGCTTTCAGTCCGCGGAGTTCGCACTGCAACACGGCATGATCGACCTCATCGTGGACCGGCGCCAGATGAAGAGCACGCTGGTGCGCCTTCTGGCGCTGCATGAACCGGGAAGGAACGGTCGCCATGCTCAGCAACGGGGTTTTTGAGTGGGAACGCCCCCTGGTTGAGCTGGAGCAGCGACTCAACGAGTTGAAGACGTTCAGCAGCGAACAGGGCGTCGACCTGGCAGAGGAGATCGCCGCCCTGGAGCGCCAGGCGCAGCGGTTGCGCCAGGAGCTGTACAGTTCCCTGACGCCGTGGCAACGGATAATGGTCGCCCGCCACAGCGGGCGCCCAACGTTTTTGGACTACGTGGGGCTGATCTTCGACGAGTTCCTGGAGTTGCACGGGGATCGCCGCTTTGGCGACGATGCCGCGATGGTGGGCGGTCTGGCTCGCTTCGAGGGCCGTCCCGTGACCGTCATCGGCACCCAGAAGGGACGGGACACCAAGGAGAACCTGCGGCGCAACTTCGGCCTTCCCCATCCGGAGGGCTACCGCAAGGCCCTGCGGCTGATGCGTCAGGCCGAGAAGTTCGGCCGGCCCGTCATCACCTTCATCGACGTGGTGGGCGCCTTCCCGGGCATCGAGGCGGAGCAGCGGGGCCAGGGGGTGGCCATTGCCGAGAACATCCAGGCGATGGCGCAGCTACGCACCCCCATCGTGTGCATCGTGACGGGCGAGGGGGGTAGCGGCGGGGCCCTGGCCATCGGGGTGGGAGACCGGGTGTACATGCTGGAGCACGCCTGGTACTCGGTCATCTCCCCCGAGATGTGCGCCACCATCCTCTGGAGAGATTCCTCGAAAGCCCCGGAGGCGGCGGCGCTGCTGAGGCTTACCGCCCAGGACCTCATGCAGTTCGGGGTCATCGACGGTATCATCCCGGAGCCGCCCGGCGGCGCCCACCGGGATCCGAAGCGGACGGCCGGGGCCATCCGGGAGACCCTGCGCCAGGCGCTTCAGGAGCTGGAGGCCCTCAGCATCGACGCCCTGGTGTGCCAGCGCTTCGAGCGATACCGGCGGACGGGCGTGTGGGCGACGGAAGCTACGGCCGGCGCTGGGGATCATGCCATGTTAGAGGCCGGCGGGGGCGCTGTGGCCGACGCCAGCAGCAACGCCGCGACCGAGGCCGGCGGCGACGCCACCGCGGAGCGCGCCGCCGAAGCCACCGCTGAGGCCACCGCCGACGAGACCGGTCGGTCCGTCCGGAGCGCGCGCCCCCGTTCGCCCCGGCGGTCGGCGTCTGGGGGGCATCCGCCCGCGAGCTGAGCCGACGCGGGTTTCGGGCCCGTACGAAGTTCGGGAAGCGAGGGCCTGTCAGCGCAACCTTGGAAATCGACGGCCACAACCCCAGGGCGTACCGTCACACCAAGATCGTCTGTACCGTGGGGCCGGCCAGCGAAGACGAGGCCACGCTGGCCGCCATGCTGGAGGCCGGGATGGATGTGGCCCGGCTCAACCTCTCCCACGGCACCCTCGACCAGCACCGGGCCCGGGTAGCTGCTCTGCGCCGCCTCAGCGCGGGCCGTACCCGGCCATTGGCCATCATGCTGGACATCCAGGGGCCCAAGATCCGAATGGGAGACTTCCCCGCCGCTCGCCGGCTCGAGCGGGGCGACCGGATCGTGCTTCAAGGCGTGAGACCCGGCGAACCGTCGGATCATGACGCTTTTCCCGTCTACTACGAACACCTGGCGGACAGCCTGCGTCCGGGCGGCGTCGTGTACCTCGACGACGGCCTGCTGGAACTGCAGGTCGAGGCCGTACAGGCAGGCCGCGTGCGCTGCCGGGCTGTCACGCCGGGAACCGTGCGGCCGCGCCAGGGCGTTGCGCTGGCGGGTGTGGAGGTGGATCTGCCCGCCCTCACGGACCGCGACCGGGAGCACCTGCGTTTTGCGGTCGAGGCGGATGTGGATCTGGTGGCGGCAAGCTTTGTGCGCCGGGCCGAGCACGTGGAGGCCGTCCGGGCTGCGATCCGGGAGGCCGGGGGCGACATCCCCGTGGTTGCGAAAGTGGAAAGCGCAGCGGGCCTGCGCCACATCGAAGAGATCGTCGAAGCCGCAGACGGCGTGATGGTGGCCCGGGGCGATCTGGGTGTGGATATCCCGCTGGAGGAGGTGCCCCTGGCGCAAAAGGAGATCATCCGGCGCTGCAACCGCGCCGGGAAGCCTGTGGTAACCGCCACCCAAATGCTGGAGTCCATGGTTCACAACCCCCGGCCTACCCGGGCCGAGGTGGCGGACGTGGCCAACGCCATCGTGGACGGCACGGACGCCGTGATGCTGTCCGGTGAGACGGCCGTGGGCCTGCACCCGGTTCAGGCCGTGGAGTTCATGCACCGGATCGCGGTGGCCGTGGAGCGTCGGGGGTACGCGCATGCCCGTTTCCTCGAAGGCGGGGACGGGCGGCGCATCTCCGTGGCGGAGGCCATCAGCCGCGCGGCCTGCCAGAGCGCCTCGGAACTGGGTCTGAAGGCGATCCTGTGTTCCACCCAGTCCGGGGCGACCGCCCGGATGGTGGCCCGTTGCCGCCCGCGGGCGCCCGTCATCGCGGCCACTCCGGACCCTCGGGTGGCCCGGCGGCTCGCCATGGTGTGGGGTGTGCTTCCGGTGGTGGTGCCCAGGGCCGACAATATCGACCGGATGCTGGACGTGGCCCTGGAGGCGGCACGCCGCACGGGCCTGGTGGGCTCGGGCGACCGGGTGGCGGTGGCGGCCGGGGTGAAGACGAACGTGGCGGGCTCGACCAACCTGCTTCAGGTGGTGGAGGTTCCCTGAGGCCCGCTCTGCCGGCGCCGCGGGCGCTGATTTGGGGCGCGGACGGCAGGCCGGCGCCGGGAGAGGGTTCCGGCGGCGGCGAGGCTTCACGGCGGGCCACAGGGTTGGAGAGGGGGCCAGGCGGTGATCATCGGCGTTCCCAGGGAAATCAAGCCGGGCGAGAACCGGGTTGCCATCGTCCCGGCCGGGGTGGAGGAGCTGACCCGAAGCGGCCACCGGGTCCTGGTGGAGGCCGGGGCGGGCCAGGGGAGCGGAATTCTGGACGAGGAGTACGAGGCGGCCGGGGCGGTTTTGTGCCGCAGGCCCGAGGACATCTTCTCGGACAGCGACCTCATCCTCAAGGTCAAGGAACCGCAGCCGTCCGAGTACGCCTACTTGCGGCCGGGCCAGATCCTCTTCACATACCTGCACCTGGCCCCTGACCGGGGCCTCACCCTCACGTTGCTGGAGCGGGGCGTCATCGCCATCGCGTACGAGACCATCCAGCTGGCCGACGGGTCGCTGCCGCTTCTGACGCCCATGAGCGAGGTGGCGGGGCGCATGGCGGTTCAGGTGGGCGCCCAGTACCTCGAGAAGGTGTACGGCGGACGCGGGATTCTGCTGGGCGGCGTTCCGGGGGTGCCGGCGGCGGAGGTGGTGATCCTGGGCGGCGGGACGGTCGGGTATAACGCCGCCCGGGTGGCGCTGGGGATGGGGGCGCACGTGACGGTGATGGACACCAGCGTGAGCCGCCTGCGTTACCTGGAGGAGGTTCTGCACGGCAACCTGATTACGGTGGTCTCCAACCGTTACAACATCGAGCGGGCGGTTCGGTATGCGGATCTGCTCATCGGGGCGGTGCTCATCCCCGGGGCTCGAGCGCCGAGCCTGGTCACCGAGGAGATGGTGCGGTCCATGAAGGAGGGGGCCGTCATCGTGGACGTGGCCGTGGACCAGGGCGGGTGCGTCCAGACGGTGGACCGCGCGACGACGCACGACGACCCCGTGTATATTAAGCACGGCGTGATTCACTATGCGGTGGCCAACATCCCGGGGGCGGTTCCCCGCACGTCCACGTACGCCCTGACCAGCTCAACCCTTCCGTACGTGCTGGAGATCGCCAACCGCGGATGGGTGGACGCGCTCACCTCCAATCCGGCCCTCGGGCGGGGCGTAAACGTCCTCAAGGGCCACATCACCCACGAGGCGGTGGCTCAGGCCCACGGCCTGCCGTACGTCCCGCTCAAGGAGGCGGTGTAGCCTGCCCGGAGGGCCGGGTGGCGAGGGGCGGCCGGGCCGCCGCGGCGGCGAAGTTGGCCGGAAGGCCCGGCTCGCCGGTGCGGGCGCCGGGGACGGGCGGGGCACAGGAGGCAAAAGGAGGAAGCCAGGGTGGAGAGCCGGGGAGTTGCGGGAGCCGGCGGGGGGCCGCTGGAGGAGGCGTTCGCCCGCCGCTTTGCCGGGTCGGCGGGGCTGTACGAGCGGGCGAGGGGGCTGTTTCCCTCGGGTGTGACCCACGACGCCCGGTTTCTGGAGCCCTTCCCCATCTACGTGGAGCGAGCCCGGGGCGCCTACAAGTGGGACGTGGACGGAAACCAACTCATCGACTACTGGATGGGGCACGGGGCGTTGCTGTTGGGACATGCGCACCCGGTTGTCGTCGAGGCCGTCGAGCGGCAGGTTCGCCAGGGCACTCACTACGGCGCCTGCCACCGCCTGGAGATCGAGTGGGCCGAGGCGGTGCGGCGGTTGATGCCGGCGGCGGAGACGATTCGCTTTACCAGCTCGGGTACCGAGGCCACTCACCTGGCCATGCGCCTGGCCAGGGCGTATACGGGCAAGAGCCGGATCGTCAAGTTCGAGGGGCATTTCCACGGGTGGCATGACTACGCCATCCCCGGCGCCAAGGCTCCGTTTGACCGCAGGCAGTCGCCGGGCATTCCCGAGCAGACGCTGGAAGCCACCATCGTGCTGCCGCCCAACGATGTGGCGGCGGCCGAGCAGGTGCTGCGGGCGAGGGACGACGTGGCCGCGGTCATCGTGGAGCCCAGCGGGGGCTCGTGGGGGGAGTTCCCGGTGCGTCCGGACTTTCTGCACGAGCTGGCGGAGTTGACCCGGCGCCACGGTGTGCTGTTCATCCTGGACGAGGTGGTCACGGGCTTTCGGATGGCGCCGGGAGGGGCTCAGGAAGTTTATGGCCTGCGGCCGGATCTGATCTGCCTGGCGAAGATCCTGTGCGGGGGGCTGCCGGGGGGCGCCGTGGCGGGGCGCCGGGAGATCCTGGACCGCCTTGCCTACACCGGCGACCCGGCCAGGGATGCGGTGGAGAAGATCCCGCACCAGGGCACCTTCAACGCCAACCCGCTGTCGGCGGCGGCGGGCATCGCCGTGTTGCAGGAGGTGGCGGGGGGGCGCGTGACGGCGCGGGCGGCCGAGCTGGCCCGGGAGCTGGTGGAGAGGCTCAACGAGGCCATCGCCCGGCGAGGGGTTCGAGGGTGCGCGTACGGGGAGTCGTCCTGGTTTCACGTGGCCTTCGGGATCGACGGGCGCCGGGACGCCGGCGGGCGCTGGTGGCCTGTGGGGGACCACCGGGAGCTGGCACGGGCTGTGAACATGGCGACGGTGCACCGGCTGCGCCGGGCGATGCTGGTGCACGGGGTGGACCTCATGCGAAACGGGGGGTTCGTGTCGGCCGTTCACAGCCAGGATGACATCGAGGTGACGGCGCAGGCGTTTGACAAGGCCTTGCAGGGGCTGGTGGCAGAGGGGGCCGTTCCGGTTCGATGACCGCGCAGGGGCCCGGGGCTGGGGGCCTGCTTTCACCCAGGCGGTTGCGGGCGGGCAAGCTGCCGCCGGATCGGCTGGAGCGCCTGGTGCTTGCGAGGCTGGGCTGCCGGCGCCCGGAGGTACAGGTGCACGCGGCGGTGGGCGAAGACTCGGCGGTGCTGGATCCGGGCGGACGTCTCGTGGTGGTCTCCAGCGACCCCATCACCGGGGCGTCGGCCGGCATGGGGCGGCTGGGGGTGCACGTGGCCTGCAACGACCTGGCGGCGATGGGGGCGGAGCCGGTCGGGGTGCAGGTGGTTTTGCTTTTGCCCGAAGGGACGGATGAGGGCGCCCTCGCCGGCCTGGCGGAGGAGATCGCCGGGGCGTGTGAGGGGCTCGGCATCGAGGTGCTGGGCGGCCACACGGAGATCACGAGCAAGGTGACCGACCCCGTGGTGGTGCTCACGGCGCTGGGCGCGGTGGCCCGCAGCCGTCTCGTCACGTCGGCGGGTGCCCGCCCGGGGGACGACGTGGTCGTGACCAAGGCGGCAGGCATCGAGGGAACGGCCATCCTGGCCTGGGACCGTGGCGAGGAGCTGAGCCGGGCGCTTGGGGCCGAACTGGTGGAGCGGGCTCGGCGGTTTTTCGATGACGTGAGCGCGGTGCGGGACGGGGTGGTGGCCGCCGGCCACGGAGTCACGGCCATGCACGACGTGACCGAGGGCGGGCTGTACGGGGCGCTGTGGGAGCTGTGCCAGGCGTCGAAGGTGGGAGCAGAGCTGGAGGTCGGGCGGGTTCCGGTGCGGGCGGAGACGGAACGGATCTGCCGCCACCTGCGCATCGACCCTCTGGGGCTCATCTCCTCGGGAACCATGCTCATCACGACCCCCGACGGCACCCGGCTCGTGGAGGCGCTGGGGCGAGAGGGCATCCCCGCGGCGGTGGTGGGGCGCATCACGCAGCCGCAGGATGGCGTGGTCGTCGTGGGTACCGGCGGCGAGCGGCGAAGGCTTGACACGGCGCCGGTTGACGAGCTTTGGCGGGTGCTGGTATCATAGGCGTGCCCGCAACCTGCGCCGTCAAGGCAATGTGCCCCGGGCGGGCGAGGCACCCTCTCCTACCGTGCCGGCGTGGCGGAACTGGCAGACGCGCACGACTCAAAATCGTGTGGGGTAGCCCCCCATGTGGGTTCGACTCCCACCGCCGGCACCAGCGCCGCATGATCGGAGCCGGGAGGGCCTGCCGTGCCGTCGCCGTTCCCCGGAATGGACCCGTACCTGGAACACCCGCAACTGTGGCCGCAGGTACACGTCGGCCTCATCGGGGGTATCCGGGACGCGCTGGGGCCGCGCCTGCGGCCGCGCTACTACGTCGCGGTCGAGGAACGGGTCTACCGCACGCCGTATGAGGAGCCGCCAGCCACCAGGCGGCCGGACGTCCTTGTCGCCCGAGCCGCCGGGGCCCAGGCGGAGGAGGCGGTGCCGGAGTACCGGGCTGACGGGACGAATTCTCCGGACGGGGCGCAGGTGGTGCGGGTGCCTGTCCCCGTGGAGGTCCGGCACCGCTACCTGGAGATCCGCCGGGCCGGGAGCCATGAGGTCGTCACGGTGATCGAGATTCTCTCGCCGGCCAACAAGCGCCCGGGCCCGGCCCGTGCCGACTACGAGGAGAAGCGGTCCGCCGTTCTGGGCAGCCGGGTCCACTTCGTGGAGATCGACCTGCTTCGAGCGTACGGCGCGTTGCCGATGAGCCCCGAGCCCCGGGGCGCGCACTACCGCATCCTGGTCAGCCCCGCTCCCGAGCGCCCCAGGGCCTACCTGTACGCCTTCACGGTGAGGCAACCCATCCCGGAGTTCTCCGTGCCGCTGGACCCCGACGAGCCTGCGCCTGCCCTTCGGCTCGGGGTTCTCCTGCAAGAACTCTACGACACGGCCGCGTTCGACCTGCAGGTGGATTACACACGCCCCCCGGAACCTGCCCTCGACGGCGAGGATGCCGCGTGGGCTTGTGAACTCGTGGCCGCCTGGCGCCGCCAGAACCCGAATCCGGGCTGTTTGGGGCCTTCTTAACGTTGACGACGTGCTGAGCGTCAGGGTCGCCGGCGCTGCGGGCGCGCCCCTTTGACCAGCCTTTCAAGGGCCTGCAAATGTTGCTGAGTTGCCTGCTGGCCCCGGTCGGTCATTTGAACCCACGTGCGAGGCCGGCGCCCCACGAAACCCTTCTCGATGCGCACGTAGCCCGCCTGCTCCAGCTTCTGCAGGTGGACGGAGAGGTTGCCATCCGTGGTGTCAAGCTCGTGTTTCAGCCACCCGAACTCCGCCCGGGCCTCGGGCCCCAGCCCGTACAGGAGGGCCATGAGTCGTAACCGGGTGGGCTGGTGAATCAGCTCGTCGAAGCCGGCTTCCATCGCACCAGCCAGATCCCCGCGCCAAGAATTGCCGCCCCGAGGGCCACCATGGCCCAGTGGAAGGCCTGCGGGGCCGCCAGGTAGACCCATAGATCGACAGCCAGCAACACGAGCCCCGCCGCCACCAGCGCGCGGCTCACCAGCAAGCCGCTGACGCTGAGGCCGAAAGCCACCAGGCTCACGATGAAGGCCACCCCGGCAGGCGTAGCTGGCGTCGGTACGAAGAGAGCCAGCCATACCACACCGAAGAGCACCCATAGCCCCCAAAACCCTGCCAGCTGAAGCCCCCAGTGGGCCCGCACGAACTGCTTCATGCGCACGCCCAGCCAGAAGCTGAATGCAATTCCCAGGGGCACCGCAGCCGTCCAGAACGGTGCCACCCACGGGCTACCCGCCAACTGCAGGAGGGAACCAGCAAGCCACAAGCTGCCCCAGAGCACCAGGATCCACCCTCCTCCCAGGGCCGGGCGCAAGCGGGCGCCGCCCGCCGCCCTACGGGTGGCATGGATGTCGCCGAGCTGCCCGTGGTCCATCAGCGGCTTCCCCCTCCGACCAGCAGGCGAACCAGGAACCCGCTCGGCGGCTCGCCGGCCAGCCCTGTCAGGTAGTCGACGCCAAGCCCCCAGCCGAACCCTTGGGGCTTCGGCAAGTAAAAGGCTCGAATGCCCAGTCCGGCGAACCAGCCGCCCCTTTCGCCACTTCCGCCGCCGCCCACGCTCACGCCGAGGAGCACGAGCAGGCTATCGTGGGGGCGAAGCGCGTAGGCGGCGTAGAAAGATCCCCCGCTCCCCGGCTGCTGGGGGATGCCGAACCCGAAGCCTTCGCCGCCCAGCACGAGGGGCCCGACGCTTCCGAAGTTGCCGCCCCCCACGACGAACCCGGGCCTACCCGATAGGTAGCCGGCGCTGAAATAACCCCCTGAAGTGGCGTGCACCGAGGGGCCGACGAGGAGCGGGACTGCCAGTAGCGCTACCACCATGGGCGTACGCAGGCGCGCGGACTGAGAGCGCACGGAAGATCACCTCCCTGCCAACAACATTACAGCACAAAGTACTTTGTAATCAATGTGGCTGGTCGGTCGGCGTGAGATGCAGGGGCCAGGTCCCGAGGCTCGAATACTGCGGGCGTGTCCCGGCACCCCTAGCCCCGTACCCCAGGGGGCCCGACCGGCTGCCTGACGGTTCGGAAGCTACGGCAGCCTGCGGGGAAAGACTGAAGGGAACACCAAGGGTATGACCGGCTGTTGCCGGTTTCGAGCAACGATGGCGTTGACGGCGGCCCTGGCGCTCGGAGCGGCGGGCGTGCCGGCCCACGCCTTCTCGGGGGCGGGTCACCTCATCACGGGAGCGGTGCTGGGGCAGGCCTTGGCCGGAGACGACAGTGCCGCCCTGGCCGTCGGCATGGCGAGCCACGGGCTCATGGATGCGCTTCCTCACCACGAATGGAGCCTCCCGGAACAGGCGGTGGCTTTTGTGGCCGCAGCCTGGTGGCTGCAGGATGCTTATCGGAGAACTGGAGATACGCGCCTTTTGTGGGGTGCCGCCGGCGCAGTGCTGCCTGACGTCGAGACGGTGCTCCGGCGTTTTGGTATGTTGCGGATTGCTGTCTATCCCAGCCATAACGGGCTGACGCCTCACGGTCGCGCCGACCGGCGTACCGGGCTGCTCGTAGAAGGCGGGGTCATCGGTCTGGTCGTGGTGGTCTCCACGTACCTCTGACCGCGCGGCGCCCGCGGTGCCGTCTTCGCTTCAGGGCCCGAGCCTCGCGATGGCCTGCAGCACCTGGTGGGGCCGAAACGGCTTGACGAGGAAGTCCCTGGCACCGCAGGCTATGGCCTCGGCCACGATGGACCTCTGGCCCATGGCGGTGCACATGATGACCCTGGCAGCGGGGTCGAGCTGTAAGATGGCTTTCAGCGCGGCCAGCCCGTCCATTTCGGGCATGGTGATATCCAGGGTGACAACGTCGGGTTGGAGCTCCTGGTATTTTCGGACGGCCTCCAGGCCGTTTCGGGCCTCTCCCACCACCGCGTGGCCGTTCTGCTCCAGCAGGCGGCGCAATGTCAAGCGCATGAAGGCATTGTCGTCGGCGATCAGCACGCGCTTTGCGCTTCCCACCAAGGCCGATCCCCTTCCGGCGTGGGACCAATGGCAGCGTCGCACCTTTTGCGCGGGCCGGACGCAGCGGGCGAGATTCGACGATTCCCGACAGAATCCTGCCTGCTCCATCCCCTTCAGCGGGTGGAGCCCCTTCGCCGCCGGGAGGGGTAGGGAGGGGTGGGTTCTGCGGCGGCCGCCGGGAGGTTCGAGTCCCCTCGCGACCGGGAGGCCGCCGGCGGCACGCTGGCCCAGGGACGTTCCTGCAGAAAACGGATCAGCTCCAGCACGAAGCGGAGTTGCTCCTCCGAGCAGGACCTCAGCAGGGCCTCCACGGCCGCCATGAGGGGGCCCGGGGCTTTGGTCGCCGGCTCGTCCATGGCCTGCACGATGCTGGCCACCGGCACCTGCAGCGCCCGGGCGAGGCGTGCCAGGGCCGCCAGGGTGGGCGCTATTCGGCCGGCTTCTACCTTCTGGATGTAGGTGGGATGAAAGCCGGCTGCCTCGGCGAGGGCCTCCTGTGTCAGACCACGCAGGCGGCGAAGGGCTCGAATACGCTCTGCGACCCGCTGCCGCCCATCTTCGGCCACCGTCACCCCTCCTGCGGCCCATGATCCCCGAGTCGGCGTCGGGAAGGAACACCCTGACAGTCCGTCGAAGACAGACTTCCCGTCGGGAACAACCGCCTTCGGGCGCTGTCCGGCGTGCCGGCGCCGGCACCCCGGCGGCGGCCACCCGGGCGGGCTCTGACGGCCAAACTCCGGCCAGGATGGGCCTGAGGCAGCGCCCACGGGAAGCGAAGCGAAGCCAAGCGAAGCGGAGCGCAGAGTCCGGGAGCCCGCTCGGGGTGGTTTGCCGCCGGTGTGGGAGTGATGCTCGCATCGCCCTTGACCTTGAGGGTGAGGTCGCGCTACCCTCGTGCCTGCGCACCGGACCGCTCCCACGGTCCGGTTCGAGCGGACCCTCGGGGGAAGGGCAGCCGACGTGGAAAGGGTCGCCCTGGCGCCACCGCAGCGGGACGGCCCCGTGAGTCTGCAGGCCGCGCTTGTCCGGCGCCGCTCCGTGCGGGACTTCGAGGATCGCCCCGTGCCGCTGGACGAGCTGGGACAGATCCTCTGGGCGGCCCAGGGGATTGTCGACCCGGCGGCCGGGCGGCGGACGGCACCGTCTGCGGGTGCCACCTACCCGCTGGAGGTTTACGCGGTGGCCGGGCGGGTCACCGGCCTGACGCCGGGAGTTTACCGCTACCTGCCTGAGGCCCACGCACTGCTTGCGGTTCGTCCGGGCGACCTGCGGCGGGAGCTGGCGGCTTGCGCGCTGGAGCAGCAGTTCATCGCCAGGGCTGCGTTCGCCGTGGTGGTGGCCGCCGACTTCGCCCGCACCACGGCCCGGTACGGGCGCCGAGGGGTCCGGTATGTCTGGATGGAGACCGGACACGTGGCCCAAAACATTTGCCTGCAGGGGGCGGCGCTGAGCCTGGGAACCGTGGTCGTGGGGGCCTTTGACGACGAGGCCGTTCGGCGGCTGCTGGCTGCCCGGGAGGACCCCCTCTGCATCGTGGCGGTGGGCATGGAGGCGCCGGGCTCGCCTTGACGCGGCGCCGAGCATCCAGCGGGCCCGGTGACGTGCGGGGGGTTCGCACCCGCCCGGCGGCCATCGGCACGGCTGCCACGTGCCGCCCCCCCTTTACGGTCTTAGGCGTCGTATGGTAGTTGGTGTAGCGTCGGGGGGTGAGCCAGCTGGCCGAGTACAGCACCGAAGAGCGCAACGGGCACCCGCGCACCACGGTCCGGCTCGATCCCGGCGAAAAGGTTGCGCTGTGCCGCTGCTTTGGGTCCAAGAAGTTCCCGCTGTGCGACGGCACGCATCGGGAGCACCCGGGCAAAGGGCCGGTGATCGTGGAGGCGAGGCCGGCCGAGCAAGTTTAGGGTTCCCGATTGGGCAGGCGAGCAGTCAAAAGAGGGCGGCCCCCCGCGTGAGGGCCGCCCCCCTTTTCGGCCTGCTGACAGCTATCCCCGGGGAGCGGGGCAGCTCACCTAGCGCCCTTCGTACGTGACCCGGTAGATGACCCCGGCGAAGTCGTCAGAGATGAGCAGGGAGCCATCATGCAGCTCCTTGACATCCACCGGCCTGCCCCACGCCGAGCGCCCCTGGAGCCACCCGGTGGCGAACACCTCCTGCGAGACCGGCCGGCCGCGGTCGTCGAACTTGACGCGCACCACCTCGTACCCCACCGGCACCGAGCGGTTCCAGGAGCCGTGCAATGCGATGAAGGCCGAGTTGCGGTACTCTTCGGGGAACATGTTCCCACGGTAAAAGTGGATGCCCAGCGTCGCCACATGGGCCTGGAAGTTCATCACCGCAGGCGTGATGGGCTGCGGCGGCTGGCGGCCTTCGTACCCAGGGCTGGGCGAGCTCCCGCCGGCGGTGGCCACGTACGGAAAGCCGAAGTAAAGGCCGGGCCTCGGAGCGTGCAACAGCGTGTCGGGCGGCTCGTCGTCGCCGAGACCGTCGGCGCCGTTGTTGGTGAAGAACAACTCACCCGTGACCGGATGCCAGTCCATCCCGACCGAGTTGCGCACACCGGACGCGTAGACCTCCATGTTGCGGCCGTCCAGGTCCATGCGGATGATGGTGCCCTCGATGCCCTGCGGGTCGCAGATGTTGCACGGGATGCCTACCGCCACATAGAGCTTCCGGTCCGGACCTACGGCGGCATAGCGCCAGCCGTGCGCGAACTTGTCCGGCAGCCCCTCGAAGATGACGTCGGGCGGGAACTGACGGTAGATGTCGAACTCGGGCGCCGCGTAGCGGATGACCCGGTGCTGTTCGGCCACGTACAGAAAGCCGTCCTTAAACGCCACGCCGTTGGGTACCTTCAGGTCGGAGGCGATGGCCACCACTTCTTCGCCAACGCCGTCCCTGTTGCGGTCGACCACCGCGTAGAGCTTGTCAAACCGCGTCCCGACGAAGACGACGCCCATCGGCTCCCCAACGGCCATGGAACGGGCCCTGGGCACCTCGGCAAACACCTGGATCTTGAAACCCGGGGGCAGGCTGATCTTGGCCAGATTGGCCGCGTTGAACCCCGACCCCCCTGCGGCCCCCTCGGCCAAGGCGGCTCCGCTCATGCCGACCATGGCCACCAGCAGAGCAGCTACCCACCGGACCGCCCGATGGCTACGACCCCCGCCCATATCTGTGGTCAGCCTCCTTCTATCACTCGGTCACTGGGTGGTGCGCGTCCCGCCGGGGGCACCCGCCTTGATCCCCGCCTTTGGCGCCTGTGTCCCCCGGCCCTCCGGCAAGCTTCAACGCACTTCCAACTCCAACTGCATGCCCAGCTCCTTGTGACCCGGGTACGTGCAGACGACGAGGTAGGAGCCGGGCGCAAGGTTGAGCGCCAGCTCCTGGGTCTCCCCGGCTGCCAGCACCGGGATTTCACCCACGCTTTGCTCCTGAGCGTCCCACACCACGAAGTTGTGCTCGATGACACCGATGTTCGTCACCCGAAACAGGACCTGTCCGGCCTGCAGAACCAAACGGGCGGGCCCCGACCGGGGCTTCACCAGGGAGACGTTACCCCGAACGCCGTACGCGAACTCCGAAGCCTCGACCACGATGGCCGCGGGCCTCTCGGCAGCCGAAAGCACCACCGCCTGGCCAAGGCCCGCGGCAGCCGCGCTCAGCGCGGCTGCCGCCACCAAAGCTCGAAACCGGCCACCACTCCACAAGGCACCCATCTGCGTTGGCTAATCCTCCTCCTGAGACCCACGGCGTAGACCAAGCCTTTGGAGCAAGCTTCACGTGACCGTGACCGGATGGTCGACGACCGCGTTGTAAAGGTAGCCCTGATCGTTCCACGGCACGGAGTCGGGCTGGGTGTTGCCCTGCTCGTCCGTCGCCCGCACGCGGATGGTGTACTCCCCCGCCACGACCTCCCAGGGGAAGTCCCAGCGCACCCAGGCCCTGGCGATGTTGGGCTCGTGCAGGCGTGCCTCCCGCCAGATGTGCCCGCCGTCCACGCTGTACTCGACCCGGGCGATGCGGCCGAAGGGCGACCATGACCGCCCCTTGATGACGTGCCGGCCGGCGGGAAGCCGAGCGGGCCAGTCCAGCTCCAGGGCGCTTTTGACGCTCTGGTAGGAGAGGATCGGCCCCTTGGCGGGAGGATTGGGGGCGTAGTCCGGGCCGATGAGGACGTAGCTGTCCGTGTTCCACGGGGAATACAGGGCCTGTTCGGACACCTCGATGCGGCCCACCCACTTGACGTTTGCCACCCCGATCCACCCGGGCACCAGAACCCGCACCGGGTAGCCGTGGTCCGGCGGCAGCTGCTGGCCGTTCATGGCGTACACCAGAATGGTGTCCTCTTCCAGAGCCTTGGCCACCGACATCGGCCGGCGAACCTTCAGGTCGTCCAGGCCCTCGGGCATCACGTCCCGCGCTCCGGGCTTCAGTCCCGCCCGATCCAGCACCTCCCGCAAAGGCACCCCGGTCCACTCGGCGACGCCGATGGCCCCCAGCCGCCACTGCGTGCCCTGGGCCTTGCGGCCGTAGTCCTTCTCGAAGAAGCTACGACCGTTGCCGGCGCACTCCACGTACCGGATGACCGAGACCGAGGGCATGGCCAGCAGGTCGTCGTAGGAGAACTCCACCGTTCGCCGCACCCCTGAGCCCTCGACGCGCAGGCGCCAGGTGGAAACGTCAATCTGGGGCGTGCGGGTGTGGTTGCGAACGAAGAAGAGTTCGTTGGGAACAAGATACCCCCGGCCGTACATCGCCGACCAGCGCATCTCCTTGTTGCTTCCAAAATCGATGAAAAACTCCGGCGGGGTCGGCTTGACCACCAGATCGGCCGCAGCGGCCCGCGCCCGGCCGGGAGCGCCCTGGGCGAAGCCACCCAGCAAGACGCTGGCTCCCGCGGCGGTGGCCATCTGGAGCAGCCGCCGGCGGGAGATGCCAAGCTCCCGTGCTTTCCGCCACAGAAACTCGTCGGTACGCGCCGCCGTGTAAGCGGCTTCGTCCGTCAAACGGTTTTCCTCTGCCATGTGCACGGCGTATGCCCACCCTCCCCGGTATCGCAGTGAAAAACAGTTTCGACGGTGCCAAGCCCATATCCTGCATCTTGCCGCCGCGCCCGCGGGCCTGTCGGCGGAAAGGCTCACGCCTGCCCGGAGCGTCCGCCCCGGCGCGCAAGGGCGGCGAAGAGGGCGCGGCGAACCCGAAGGTCACCTGGGGGGATGCCTATGACGGCGGAGCGTCCGACGGCGCAGGGGGCGGGCAAGCGTCGGTTGACCTCCCGCGACCTGCTTCGGATGGCCTTTGTGGGAGACGTCCAGATCTCCCCGGACGGCCAACGGGTGGCCTGGGTGGAGCGGCGGATCGACGCCGAGCATGACCGCTACCGCTCGCGGATCATGGTGGCGCCGCTGGACGGATCGGCGCCCCCGGTGCCGTTTACGGCGGGTATCGCGCAGGACAAGGCTCCGAGATGGTCGCCGGACGGCCGGTGGCTGGCGTTCCTCTCTGACAGGCCCGTGGGCGTGGCGAGCCCATCGGGGCGAGACGGGCCGCCGGGGGCCGCCAGCCCGAGCGGGCCCGCTGCCCGGGGCCGGTCGGCCGCCGGGAACGGGTGCGGGGACGGTGCCCAGAGCCGAGCCCCCGCTCCCTTCCAACTTTACGTGATCCCCGCGTCCGGTGGGGAGGCGAGGCCCCTGACCCGGCTTCGGTACGGTGCCGGGACCCCTCAATGGTCCCCGGACGGACGCAGGCTCGCCTTCGTGGCTCCTGTCGATGCCCTTCGGGGTATCGAGCAGCTGGGCGATGAGGACCCCGATGAGACGGATCCGTACCGGCGGTTTAACCGGGACGTGCAGGTGATCACTCGGCTCCACTACAAAGAAGATGGTGTTGGCTACCTGGAGAACCGGCGCCGCCACCTGTTGGTCGTGCCGTTCGATCCCTACGCCGCCGATATCCCTCGGCCCGCGGCGCTGACGGCGGGAGCCTTCGACATCCACGCCGCCGACTGGGCGCCCGACGGGCGCCATCTGGCTGTGGTCACGAACCCCGATCCGGAGTCAGACCGCCAGCGCTGGACGGACGTGTACCTGGTGCCTTCCGACCCGCCGCGTCCGGAGGGACCGTTTGAACGCCTGACCGCCTGCGACCTGCGGATCGGGGAGGTGCGCTGGGCGCCCGACGGCCGGCGCCTGGCCTTTGCCGCACAGGAACTCGAGCTTGACCTTTACGCGAACCTCAATCTTTACGTGCTGGAGCCGGACGCCACCGGAACCGGCCGCTGGGTGCGCCGCTGTCTGACGGGCCCCTTCGACCTCAACATCGGTAACGAGGTGCTGCACGACGTGGCCGGGGACTCCGGTTCGACCCTCGCGTGGGCGCTGGACGGTTCGGGTGTCTTCGCGAAGGTGAGCCGACGGGGGGCGGTGCACCTGTACTGGTTCCCGGCTGCGCCACGGGCTTCCCGGGACGGGGAGGACAGGGGAGGGGAGGCAGGCGAGAGCGACGGCAGTTCCGACCCGCAGGGCGAAACCGTGAGCCGGCCCCGGCCCTTGACCGAGGGCCAGTGTGTCGTGCACGACTTCAGCGTGCACGGCCCCACGGGCCAGGTGGCCGTGGTGCGCATCGACGAGCTGAATCCCGGCGACGTGTGGGCGGGGCGCCTGGAGGCGGACCCTGCGGCAGGAGGGTGGGGGGCGGTCCGCGATTGGGTGCGTCTGTCCCGGGTCAACGAATCGCTCCTCAGCGAGGTGGCGCTTGTCAAGCCGGAGACCTTCGTCTTCCAGGCCGATGACGGCCAGGAACTCGACGGATGGCTGATACGTCCGGCCGATTTCGAGCCGGGGCGTCGTTATCCTGCCGTGGTGCAGATCCACGGCGGGCCGATGGCCATGTACGGGTACGCCTTCTTCTTCGAGTTTCAGCTGCTGGCGGCCGGCGGCTACGCCGTGCTGTACACCAACCCCCGTGGCAGCCAGGGTTACGGGGAGGCTTTCTGCGCTGCGATAAGGGGCGGATGGGGCGACCGCGACTTTCGGGACGTCATGGCCCTGGTGGACGAGGCCGTGCGGCGTTACCCGTTCATCGATGCCGGGCGGCTGGGGGTGGCCGGGGGAAGCTACGGAGGCTACCTCACCAACTGGATCATCGGGCACACCGACCGCTTCCGGGCGGCGGTCAGCATGCGCAGCGTCGTCAACGAGTACAGCATGTTCGGGACCAGCGACTTCGGCTACCTGGACATCCAGGGCCTGGGATCGGCACCGTGGGAGGACGCTGAAGCGCACCTGCGGGTGTCGCCCGTCCAGTACGCCGCCCGCATTCGCACCCCGACCCTCATCATCCACTCCGACATGGACCTGCGCTGCCCCATCGGGCAGGCCGAGGAGCTGTACACGGCTTTGAAGCTGCGGGGAGTGCCCGTGGCGTTCGTGCGCTTTGCAGGAGAAAGCCACAGCCTGAGCCGCAGCGGAAAGCCGTGGCACCGGGTGTTCCGCCTGGATCGGATCGTCGAGTGGTTCGACCGGTACCTCAAGGGCGAGTGATCCGGGTCGCCGGGCGGGTCGCGGACAGGTCTCCTGTGCCCGTCGCAAGAGGCGGACAAGCCTCTGCGAGCGGCGAGGACTCGTTGAGCAGGTGCTGTCGAGCAAAGCAGACGCCGATGTGGGAGATCCTGGGGCGCAAACGTCTTTGGCGGTGTTTTCCAAGCGCGCATACCATGTGCTACCATACGCTTACCTTCGCGAAAGCCCTCGAAGTTCTCTGGAGCTCTGATAGGGGTGAAAGCAGGGCGGGTGTAGCGCTCCGGGTGAGGTCACTAAGTCGCCTGGTCGGTGGGAATCTCGGTAGTGTCTTCGGGGGGCGTTCATGCCAGGCTGGGAACAGGGCCTGTTTGCGGCGCTCTTCATTATCCCGGGATATGTGATGCTCAAGGTCGTGTCGCTAACAATGGCGGTGGACTTCGGGCGCAGCGCGACAGACTTGCTGCTACGGTGCTTGTTGCTGAGCACGGTAAACTATGCCTTTTCTGCACCTTTGCTTGTGTGGGCATCGAAACGCTCATGGCCCGACACTGCTTTGGGACTGTCGGCCACCGGCATCGTCGTGCTTTTCTTCATCCCAACGTCGCTTGCCATCGGGTATATCGTCCTGGTGCTTAAGAAAGGCCTTTTGAGACGCGCCCTGGAACTGGCCGGGCTGCCGTACAATTATCCGGACCCGTCAGCATGGGATGCAGCTTTTCGCCGGATTGGCGAACAGGCACAGTTCGTCCGTGTTACCCTCAAGTCTGGTCAACGAGTCGCCGGTTTCTTTGGTGGGCAGTCGTATGCCGGAAACTTTCCCGGGCCACGGGACATCTTTATCGAGCTGGCCTACCGGATGGATGATGCTGGGAATCTCCTGGAACCGTTACCAGGAAACCGCGGTGTCTATGTTGTTCAGGACGAGATAGCGGTCGTAGAATTCCTTAGGGGAGGGCAGGGTCATGGCAGATAACCCGCCAAAGTTGTCCAAGCGGATCGGTGAGGTGTGGGTAGGCGGTCGAGTGGAAAAGGGCTTTCGAGGCCAGGGAGACAGCCCGCCTCCGCCGCCGCCGCCATGTGGAACGGCCCTGTATCCGATCACCGCACCGTCACACAGCTCCAAGCACAGGGGCGAGGGGGACCGTTCCGCTGGTGGAAAGGGTGAGTGACATGCGCGACGGGGAGAACCGGATGGCCGCGGCGTGCAGCTCGCCGAGGGCCTCGGCCAGGGGCCGACCGCCCACACGGCCGCTCGCTGACTGCGGGCGCGGATGCCTTTGCTGACCGGCGACGGCCGGCAATGGGCCGCCGCCCACCTGGCAGCGCCGCGTTGGGTGTCTAGATCCTGC
>CAYQLT010000024.1:14294-39442 GCA_964418425.1 uncultured Clostridia bacterium | reverse complement strand
AGAAGACCTTCGACCGCCTGGGCATCCCCGAGGCCGAGCGGAAGTTCCTGGCGGGAGTCACGGCGCAGTACGAATGTCTAACGGGCGACACCCTGGTGATGGGGAACCCCGGGCCCGTTCCCATCCGGGACATCGAGCCGGGCACCTTTGTTTACGCCCTCAACGAAGAGACGCGCCGCCTGGAGAAGAAGCGGGTGCTGGGGGTTGCCGTCAAAGGCGAGCGCCCGGTCTTCCGGGTTCAGGTGGGCGGGCGAACCCTGAAATGCACCGCAAACCACCCCTTTCTCCAGCTGACATACACAAAGGAGCCGGGGAAGAAGCGGGGTCGGTTCGGCACACGCTGGGCATATCTTTCGGAGCTGAAGCCGGGCGACTACGTGGCGGTGGTCCGGAAGTTCCCGGATGCGGGCGAGCCGTTCAAGCTACCCTCCGTCTCGATGGAATCCACCTACCAGGGAAGGAATCAATTTGCAACATTTGCTGTGACCACCAATCGCCTATTGACTCGCAGGCTGCCGAATCTTCGGATCCCTGAGTATACGACCGACTCATTCATGTGGTTCGCAGGGCTGTACCTGGGTGACGGCTACCACCGGCGCTACAAAGCAGGCAGCGACGGGTGTTTCGTGGAGCTCGCTTTGCCGGACAGCGAGCCCGCGATGCGGGAGCGACTGCGTGGGGTTCTGAAGGAGGTTTTTGGATACGAGCTGGGCCATGGCAGGGACCCATTTCGGGTACGCGTGTTCCCCCGCCTGATCAGCCAGCTTCTGGAGGCCATCGGCTTTCGGGGCAATGCGCACACCAAGAGGCTGCCCAAGTGGGTATTTCACCTGCCCCTGTCGCAGCGCCTCGCTTTGCTGGGCGGGTACATCGACTCGGACGGCACCGTACGCAACAGCCCCAGAAACAGCGATGTCGTGCTTACCAGCGTCAACGAGGAGCTACTGAAGCAGGTGCAGCTCTTGGCGATATCCTGCGGCCTTCAGGCCGCCGGGCCCTACGCCTTCGAGTCCCGAAGCTCGTACAAGGGCGTTACCACGAGCCGCACCGCTTACCGACTGCTGCTGTCGGGCGACCTATCCCAGCTGGTCCCGTATTCGGAAAAGGTGGCAAAGGGCTATCGCCCGCGCACCTACCGGCATCAGTTCAAGTCCGCGAACGGGTCGCCGATTGCAAGCCACGTGAGCGAGGAGATAGGGTTCGCTCGGATCCGCTCTATCGAGCCTGCTGGCACGGAGATGGTTTACGACATCGAGGTGGAGGGCGCCCACAACTTCGTGGCGCAGGGCGTGGTGGTTCACAACTCCGAGGTGGTCTACCACAGCATCCGCAAGGAACTGGAGCGCCAGGGCGTCATCTTCGTGGACACGGACACGGCGGTGCGGGAGTACCCTGACCTGGTCCGGGAGCACTTCGGGACGGTGGTGCCGCCGGCCGACAACAAGTTCGCGGCTCTCAACAGCGCGGTTTGGAGCGGCGGCAGCTTCATCTGGGTGCCCGAGGGCGTGAAGGTGGAGATCCCGCTGCAGGCGTACTTCCGCATCAACGCCCGAAACATGGGGCAGTTCGAGCGTACCCTGATCATCGCCGAACCCGGCAGCTTCGTGCACTACGTGGAGGGGTGCACCGCGCCCCAGTACACCACCGACTCGCTGCATTCGGCGGTGGTGGAGATCATCGTGAAGCGCGGGGCCCGGGTGCGCTACACCACCATCCAGAACTGGTCCCACAACGTGTACAACCTGGTGACCAAGCGGGCGGCCGTGTACGCGGACGCCACCATGGAGTGGGTCGACGGTAACATCGGGTGCCTGACCGCTGACACCCGGGTCTTCCTCAACCCCCGTGGACCCGTCTCGATAAAGGACGTCAGGCCCGGCGACCACGTCTACGCCGTGGACTTGCAAGAGCTGCGGGTCGCGAAGCGCCGGGTCAACGGTGTGGCCTTCACCGGCGTGCGCCCGGTGTTCCGGCTCACCACTGAAAACCATAGGGAGATCAAGGCCACTGCCAACCATCCGTTCCTTACGCTCACACGAGCGCGTGGGAGCAAACTCTGGCAGCTGGCGTGGCAACCACTGGAGCGTCTCCAGCCAGGCGACCTTGTCGCCATGGCTCGGGCTTTGCCGGACGAGGGGGCCCCGTACCGGATTGACTTCCAACCCGATCTCAGTGGGGTCAAACAGCGTCCCCGGATCCCGGCCGAAACCGACGAAGACCTGATGTGGCTGCTCGGATTCTACGTGGGGGATGGCTTTATCGAGCGTGCCCCGCGCAACGGTCGGCCGAGGCGTGTCAACTTCGCTGTTGCGGAGAAGGATCCGGCCAGGCCACAGCTGGAGCGTATCCTCAGGGAGCATCTGGGCCTGTCGTGGACGGTCAAGGGCGTGATGCTCCGGGTTGGTTCGGCGATCTTCGGCGAGCTCTTGCTCCATCTCGGTTTTGGAGGGACGGCCCACCAAAAGCGTGTTCCGCGGTGGGTGTATAGTGTGCCGGCCCGTCAAAGACTCGCTTTTCTCGAAGGGTATCTCGCGGCCGACGGACACGTACGCCAGCACCGCACGAACGAGGCGAGCCAGCCGTATGGCCAGATTGCCTTTGCAAGTTGCAACCGCCAGCTACTGGAAGATATTCGCATGCTTATGATGGCTACCGGTCTCAATCCCTTGAAGATCTCTACGTACACGAAAGACAGGGTTCTGCTCGGACAGTACGAGAAGGTATACACGTCACACTACCTGACGCTTAATCTCCAGGATTTGGCAAAGCTCCGCGGCCATGTCGGGGTGGCTCCCGGCCTGGAGTTCGTCCGGGTGCGGTCCATCGAGCCTCTGGGCGAGGAAGCCGTCTACGACATCGAGGTCGAGGGAGCGCACAATTTCATCGCCAACGGTCTGGTGGTGCATAACAGCAAGCTGACCATGAAGTATCCTTCGGTGTACCTGCTGGAGAAGGGCGCCCGGGGCGAGGTGCTGTCGGTGGCCTTCGCCGGACCGGGGCAGCACCAGGACGCCGGGGCCAAGGCGGTTCACTACGCGCCCTACACCACCAGTGTCATCACCAACAAGTCCATCTGCAAGGACGGCGGGCGCACCACGTACCGGGGGCTGGTGCATGTGGCCGACGAGGCCTTTAAGAGCAAGTCCAAGGTCAACTGCGACGCGCTCATCTTCGACGACCGGTCCCGCACGGACACCATCCCCTACATCGAGGTCCTCAACAGCGACGTGCAGATGGAACACGAGGCCACCGTCAGCAAGGTGAGCGAGGAGCAGCTTTTCTACCTGATGAGCCGGGGTATCCCGCAGGAGCAGGCCACCTCGATGATCGTCATGGGCTTCATCGAGCCCTTCACCCGCCAGCTGCCCATGGAGTATGCCGTGGAGCTGAACCGCCTCATCGAACTGGAGATGGAGGGCTCGGTGGGATGACGGGCACCGAACCTGTCACATCCGCCGGGGCCGGGCCGGCGGGCAACTTCGTGGCGGTGCTGCCGGCCGCGGAGCTTTCGGCCGGGCAGTCCCGCCGGGTTCAGGTAGCGGGTCGGCTCATCGCCCTGTGGCACCTGGGCGACACGGTGCTGGCCACCGACGACACCTGCACCCACGAAAAGGCCAGCCTCAGCGAAGGTTCGCTGGACGTGGAGGCCGGCCAGGTGGAGTGCCCCCGTCACGGAGCCCGCTTCGACCTGCGCACCGGCAAGGCTCTCACGTTGCCCGCCTACAAGCCTCTTCGCACCTACCCCGTCCGCATCCGGGACGGCCAGATCGAGGTCGCGGTCGGCTGAGCCCTTGCCGGCCGGCCGCTGGCCGTCCCGTGCGCCCTTCTCCGGGCTTTCGGGCATCCGGTGGAAAATGGTCCTGCAGGCCCCAGGAGTAACGGGCTGCGCCGGCAGAATAGACTCCAGGCGAGTGGCGGGAAGCGACGGAGAGACATGGCTACGGTCAGGGTCCAACGGTGGGTCCAGCTGCTGCGCCTGGCCCGGGCGGGGACCGTCCAGGAAGGGGTTCCCATGGCGCCCTACACGGCCTTCCGCATCGGCGGGCCGGCGGACGTCATGGTGGTTCCCGAAGGCGTCGAACAGCTGCAGGCGGCTGTTCGCGTCTGCCATGAGCATGGCATCCCCCTCACCGTGGTGGGGCGGGGAAGCAACCTGCTGGTGAGCGATGACGGCATCGAAGGCGTGGTGGTTCGGGTCGCCCGGGGCCTCAGCGAGGTGCGCTTCGACGGGCGCAGGGTGCACGCGCAGGCCGGGGCCGCCCTGCCCCACGTGGCCTGGCAGGCGGCCATGCGGGAGCTGAGCGGGCTGGAATTCGGCGTCATGATCCCGGGCAGCGTCGGAGGCGCCATGGTGATGAATGCGGGCGCCCATCAGCGCTCGGTCGGCCCGCTGGTGCGAGAGGTGTGGTGCGTCGAGCCCTCCGGTGTCCTGGTGGCTTTGGGGCAAGAGGAGATGGCGTTTGCGTACCGCCAAAGCGTCCTGCAGCAGCGGCCGGAACTGGTGGTGGCGGCGGCCCTCCTGGAGCTGTCCCATCGGCCCGGGCCGGAGATCGTGCGGGAGATGGAGGGCTACCTGCACCTTCGCCGGCGCACCCAACCCTTGGGCGAGCCGGGTGCCGGCAGCATCTTCAAGAACCCTCCCGGCGACTTCGCAGGGCGGCTCATCGAGCAGGCCGGGCTGAAGGGGTGGCGCCGCGGCGACGTGGAGGTGTCGCCCGTCCACGCCAACTTCATCCTCAACAAGGGTCACGCCACCTGCGCCCAGGTGCTGGAGGCCATCCGCATGGTCCAGCAGCGAGTCCTGGAGCACTCCGGGGTGCGGCTGGAGCTGGAGGTGCGGCTGGTGGGCCGCTTTGCAGCCGAGTCGCTCACGGCGGCGGTGCCGGCCCGCCCGGGGGCGTGACCTCACGGCGGCGGCGAAACGCCCACCATCCTCCCAGCACCAGCACCACCGCCGGCGCTCCCCACAGCAGGACGTAGAGGCCCGTCGCCGGGGGCCGGGCCAGAATCCACGGCCCATACAGATCCACGTAATGCGAGAGGATCTCGTCCTCGCCCCGGCCCTCCTGGAGCATCCGAACGATCTCCTCCCGCATCCGGGCCGCCACCACGCTGTTGGACTCGGCCACGGACTGCCCCTGGCAGACGGGGCACGTCAGCTCTCGGGCGATGGCCCTGGCCCTCGCCTGCAGGCTGTCGGGCCGGGACAGCCCGGAGAGGACCGCCGAGAGCCCCGCCGCCGAGCCAACGGCCACCGCCAAAAGCAGGCCCAGAAGGCCCAGATCGACCCGGGTACGGGAAGACTGGCGTGCCGCCGATGCGCCCAAGCTGCGTCACCCCCCTGCTCCCGACGCCTGTCACGCCCCGGCGCTTGAGGGCCGCGGCCACGGGTACAGGCGCCACGGCTCGTCCGTGCGAGCCGGATCGTATTCGTAGAGGTCGCCGCCGTCGCTTATGGCCAGCAGGCGCCCCGCATCCAGCACAGCCACCCCGTTGAACCGGCGAACGGGAACACCCTGCAGGGCCACCGGCGTCCACGAGGATGCGTCGAGCGAGGCGACCCCGCGATCCGTAGCGGCCCACCACCCGTTTTGCCGGGCTGCAGCCGGCCGCGGGTCTGCCGACCCGGCCGGGACCCCCACGGCCGGCGCCAGGGCGAAGACAGGTCGGTCGGAGAGCTGGCGGGGGCGCGCTCCGGCCGCCGCAACGCTAAGACGCACGAGCCCCCCGGTTCCCCCCACCAGAAAGTCGCGGGACTCCGAGCCGGCCTCCAGCGGGGCCACCGCCCGCACCGGCGCATCCGGTGCCAGACCCGCGGAGAGCGACACCCAGCGCGCAGGCTCGCTCACCTCTATCCGCACCAGGCCGGTTCCTGCCACCCAGCCCACCAGCGCCGCCCGGCCTGCTGATTCGGAAACGTCCGCAAGCGCCGTCACCGGCCCCGCCGCCTCCCCCAAAGCCTGCCACCGCTCGGCCCGGACGTCGTAGAGCCACAGCTGCGAGCCGAAGGCCACGGCCAGGGCCTGCTTGTCGTCCAGGGCCGCCAGGGCTGTGAGCGTCCCCGAGCCGGTGGGCCGGCGCACCGCACGCCAGTCGGCCGGCAACTCTGCCTGCGGACCGAGCCGCCCTTCCAGAAGCCGGCCGGGCGAGGCCACGAAAAGCCTCGATCCGACCCGGGCCACCGCCACCCCGCGCTCAGCGGCCGCGAGCGGGCCGCCCGCTGGCGACCCCTGCGCGACAGGGATGCCCAGCAGCTCGTGGTAACTTTGCTCCAGGATCTCGAAGCTGAGGGGTCCGGGCCAGAACCGCCTGGCCACCCCGTCGCCGTCCACGAACCAGCTCTCCGGGTATCCCCGCACCCGGTAGCGCTCCGCCACGCGGCCGTCGGCATCCCGCGGAACCGGGTAGGTCATCCCCATCTGGGCCACAAACGCGCGAACCTCAGGGAGCGGTTCGCGCACGTTGATGCCTGCGATGGGCAGGCGATGCCCGAACCTGCGGAAAAACGCCTCCAGCCCCGGGATCTCCTCCCGACACGGGTCGCACCATGTCGTCCAGAAGTTGATCAGAAGCGGCCGTCCCGAAAAGTCCTGTAGCCGCCATGTCCGGCCCTCCAGGTCGACCAGCGCCCATGCCGGCGCGGGGCGACCGACCTCGGCCGTACTGCCCAGGCTCCTCTGATACCGAACGGCACCGCCGACGAAGATGAGGCCCACCACCAGCGCAGCCAGGCTGGCCAGGCGTCTCGGGGTGCCCAAGGCTCCCACCTCGCCTCCCGGCAGTCTAGCGACCCATCCCGAAGCGGGCAAGGGGGATCTGTCCCGGCACCACCATGACATATCCGCCGACCGCAGGGCCCCGTCGAGCAGCCGGGCACTGACCGGCCTTCGTCCCGCACGCCTACAGCGTGCCGACCAACACTCCCAGCCGCACGAACGGACCGGTGAAGACGGCCGGGATCCCCTCAAATTCCGCCCCGGCCGCATGGGCCCACCGGGCACCCCAGAAATCGGTGCCCAGGATATACCCCACCTCCAGCTGCAGCCCGGCCGATCCCGAGAAGGCCCACTGCACGCTCAGAGCCGGTTGCAGCGTGAGCACCTGCCGGCTCAGCCGACCCCCCCGCGCACCCGATGGGCCTGGTGTTCCCAGCAGCTCCTCCAGGGAACCCGGCTGCCCGGCCGGCCAGTCCGCCCACTCCAGCTCCACGCCCGCCAGCCCGGCCATGGCGCCCACCATGGCGCGAAGCGGCCTGGATGTCCACAGCTCATAGTGCAGTCCCACGCCGGTGTTGTTGAAGCGAAGGCGGGCAAACCTGAGCCCGCCGCCGGGCTCCTGCCGCGTGCCCTCAAGAACCAGTTCGCCCCCCAGGGTGGAAAAGGCCCACCGACCTCCCAGGCGCCCGACCACCCCAAACCCCGGTTCGTATCCACCCCGGTCGGGGAGGGAAGGGAGGGCAGGCAGGCTGGCCCTGGCCAACAGCTCGTTCAGTTGCCGAAGATCCAGCCACTGGTACCCCACCGCTCCCGTCACCGCCGCCAGTTCGTCCTCCCAGGTTTGCCCCGACGTCCGGGAGGAGGCCCAGGCGATCCGGTTGGAGGCGACCACCTGGACCAGCAGCGCCAGCCCCAAAAGAAGAGCCTGTCCCACCCGTCCCCGCGGCTCCGCCGCCAGACCCCACCTCGCCAGTCCGCACCGCCGGACTCGTGTCATCAGCTTTTCTCCGTCCCTTCGCGCGCCAACCGGGGAGGACGCATAGGATGAGAGGGCCATGGCCACCCGAATACTTCAGTTCGTGGTGAAAAACTCCTGGGTTGCGGATAACCTTCGGAGCCTGGGATCCGGCAAGCTCTACCACCTGGCGTACCGCCCCGACGACATGGACCCCGAGGTGGCCAAAGAGGTGGCGGGGGCGCTGCTTCGCCCGGGAGAGCCGGCCGAGGTCGCCCTGCTCACCGCCCACGGGGAGCCTGTGCCGGTGGCCGACGTGGAGCTCCACGAGGTCCACGATTTCCCGGGCTACTGCCGGTTCGACTTTCGAATCCTCAGGGTCTACCCCGAGCACCGGCCCGGCCCGGAACCGGCGTACCTGTGCCGCTACGTGCAGCGCTGAGGCGGCTGCTCATGGCCGAAAGCCCAGGCCGAGCCGGGGAAGTACAGGCAGGCCAGCGAGGCTGCCGCCAGCACAGAGGCGGCCACCAGGTATGGCCCAAGGGCCCCGCCCGGGGCGCCCACGTCCGTTGTCCCGGCCAGCTCCAGCACCACGGCCCCCGCAGACGGAGCGGTCATGGTGCCCAATGAGAAAGCCACGTAAAACAAAGCGAACGCGGATGCCCGCCAGGCCGAAGGCGCACTCCTGGAGACCAGGCTGGCCGCCGCCGGGAACATCCACCCGAACCCTGTCCCGAAAAGCGTGGCCGCCGCTGCCGCCCGAACCACCCACTCCCGGCTGCCGCCCGGCAAGGTGCCCCAAAGGAGCTGGGCCAGCGCCATCAACGCAAGGCCCGCCGTCAGCATCCCCCGCCCGTGGCGGTCGGCCAGCCTGCCGCCTGCCGCCATCCAAACTCCCGCCACCCCGCCCAACAGCCCCATCAGCGCCCCCGGCACACGGGGCCCGAAGCCCGCCGCCTGGGCCTGTAGCGGCAGAAGCCAGATGACCATCCCGAAGCCCAGCTGCAGGGCAAAGCCGGCTCCGTACGCCCGCAGGAGGGGCCCCGAGAGGAGCTGCCCGACGGGCGCGCCCGAAAGCATCCCCGGCGGGGAAGCGTCCGGGCGCTGCGGAGACGTTGCCGTCTGGCGAGCGACATGGGCCCACGCGCCCGCCAGGAGCAGGGCCACCACGGCAAACACGAGATCCTCGCCGGCCCGCTGCGCCAGGACTCCGCCCAACGGCGGGGCTACCACCGCGGCGGCTCCGATGGCTGCCCCTGCCCTGCCCATGGCCTGGCCCCGCCCGGACAAGAGCGTGCGGTCACCCACCCATGCGAAGGCGGCCGGCACCACCATCCCCGCGGCGAGCCCGTGCAGCGTGTGGGCGACCGCCACGATGCCCAGCACGGGCACCGCGTAGCCCGGCATGGAGAGCGCGCTGGCGCCCAGCCCCACCAGCAGCACCGTCCGGCGGCCGACCCGGTCGGCCCACCAGCCTCCCAGGGCGTTTCCCAGCAGGTTGGCCAGGGAGTAAGCCGCCACGACGCCCCCGGCGAAAGACGGTTCGGCGCCCAGGCGGACCAGGTAAGGGGTGAAGAAAGGAAACAGGGCGAGCATGGCCGCGAAAACCGAGAAGATGGCTATGGTCACAGCCCTCGCCCCTTGTGCCTGCTCGGCCCTTTCGCACGCTCCCGCCGTTACGCCGAGGGCGCCCCGTAACCGGGCGGCCCCGCTGGCGCCTGCCCCCCATCCCGGCGGTCACCCGGCTGGGGGCCTGACAGCACCTGATAGCGCAGGAACAGCTCGCTTTCATGCGCGAAGACGCTGACAAGCCGCAGTTCCGGGAACGGCTCGAGGAGCTGCGGGCCGTGCACCAGCCCGAGTTCCCGTTCCGAGCCCGCCAAGAAAGGGGCCAGCGTCAAAAACAGCTCGTCCACGCAACCCGCGCGGAAGAACCGGTAATTGAGGTGGGGGCCCCCTTCGCTCACCACAAGTCTCACGCCGTAGCGCTCCCGCAAATGGCGAAGCAACCAGCGAGGATCGACCCACCCGGCGCCATCCTCCCCGGGGGCGGCCGACGCCTGCGGTGCCCGCACCACATCCGCCACCGCCACGAATTGCTCTTCGCATCCGGCCGGCGCAAGGGGGCCCAGCACCACCAGCGGCCGCCGCGGCGCCCGGGTGAAAAAGGGGCTGTCCACCGGCAGGCTGCCGGAGGCGCTCACCACGCAGGCCAGGGGCTGGTCGCGGGGCTCGTCCGCCGGGCCGCCTCGGGCCGCCCTGGGGTAGTACGGGTTGCGCCGCACCGTCCCCGCCCCGCGCAGCACGGCGTCCGCGTGCGCGCGCAGGCGGGCCATGATGGTTCGATCCACCCGGCTTCCCAGGGGCCTCGGGTGCTGCCCCTGCCGGAGGGTCGCCTTGCCGTCCACGCTGCACACCATGTTGAGCACGACGTAAGGGCGCTCCCCCGGCGGTGGCGGAAAGGTCAGGCGGTCGTAAATGCCGGCGGGGTCACGCTCGCAATGGAGCGACGCAGCATCTTCGGGCGGGAAAAGGCGAACCAATCCCTTTCGCCCCGCCGGGCAGCCTCACGGGAGCCCGCTTTGCCCGGGGCGGCGCAGATCACCAGCCAAAAGCCGCCGAAGGGGCATCCCATGTGCCATCGCGGCCCGCTCCTCACGGCGGCGCTCCCATAGCCGATCCAGCTCAAGGGTCAGCCGCGTGATGCGCTCCCGATCCTGCTCGGTCAGGTGGCCTTTGGACCAAAGCTGCAGGCGCTCGCGCGCAAGCTCGTTGATGCGCTTGAGAATTTCGGACTGCCGGTCCACTGGCCGCTCCTCCTCCGCTCCTTCCCCCAGTATGGTGGCTCGGCGGCGGTGGCGTCAAGGCGAAAGGTGCTGGCCCCCCGGCGGCCGAGGCGTTAGACTGGTAGCCGCCATGGCAGCCGATGGGCTGGTTGCCGATCCCCGCATCCGGGCTGCGAGCCTGCTGGTCGTCCTCCTGGCGGGGGTGGCGGGTCTGGCTCCGGTCCCGGCAGGCCGGGGTTCGGTTGAGGCGCCTGCCCTCGGGCCGAGCCCAGGAAAGGGCGCGGCGCCTGCACTGTCCGGCGTAACCCTCTGGGTGCCGGCCCGGGGCGGCTATCTTAACGACTGGCGCCGGGCGGCGGAGCGAGCATCCTCCTCCGGAGCCGCGCCGCGCATCCGGGTCGCCCCCATGTGGGCCGACTACTGGGCCACGCTCACTCTGTCCCTGGCCGAGGGCAACGCGCCCCCGTTGGTGGTGGTGGATCCCGACATCGCAGCCCGGCTGGCCAGCCGGGGCTGGCTTGCGGACGTGTCCGCCCTGGCGGCCCGCCGCAACCTTGAGGTCCTGCGAGGGGCCTTCGCCTGGGAGGGGCGCACCTTCGCGGTGCCGGGCTTCGCGGATCCTGCCTTGTTGTACCTCAACGTGGACCGGTTGGGCCGCGCTGGGGTCGACCCGTCGGCATACCCGTGGACCTGGGAGAGCCTGCGGGAGGCGGCGAGGCGCGTCGCCGAGCCAGCCAGCGGTATGTGGGGGTTCCCGGTGAACGGGTGGCCTCCTTTGGAGCTGTTCGTCTGGCAGGCGGGGGGATGGGTGGTGGAGCCGCCCGGAAGGCTGTGGGAGGATCCCGGACCTCTGTGGCAGGCCGCCTCATTTTACCGCGGTTTCGTCCGGGAAGGGCTCAGTCCGGCTCCGCCGGCCAGCTGGCAGCAGACCCTGGACGCCTACTACCGAGCGGGCCGGGCGGGGATGATGATCGGGCTGTACTCGGACCCTCTGGACCGCCCCGAACGCCTGACGGTTCCCTTCCAAAGCCGGCCCGCTCGCCTGCCGGTGGGGCCCTCGGGCCAGCCGGTGGGGTGGGTGTGGGGCGAAGGCGTTGCAGCTTCCGCGCCGGCCTCGGCCGAGGCGCTGGCGGCCCTGGCGGCCCTGGCGACCGCGCTGGAGGAACTGGGGCCCCTCCCACCGACCGCTCGGCGAGCAGGCGCCGACGCGGTGGCCCTGGCAGAACTGGAAGCGGCCCGGGCCCCCGCCGGGTTGGCTCGGCGCCTGGAATTTAGCGCCGCCTGGTGGGAGCATGTGGTGGCGCCCCTTCTCTCGCAGCCCGAACCTCTGGACGTGGCACGGCTGCTGGAACAGGCCAGGTCCCACCTGGCGGGCGCCCTGCGGTAGAGCATGGCCACCGGCGCTCGCAGCTATGGTGTAACCCCCTTTTGGGGGCGCGACACTGCGCAGTGTGGCGCTCCTTCGGGAGCGTGAAACTCTCTTTTGGGAATCTTGTTACTCCCTGTTGACAGGCGTGCCACAGCAGGCCTATAGTTCACCTAATGCGCGCCTGACGGAAAGGAGGTGAGAGTCCGGGATGTTTCGCATGCTGGCCACGGACGTGGACGGGACGCTTCTGAACGACGACGGGACCCTCAGCGAGGAAAACGCCCGCGCCGTGGCCATGCTGATCGCCCACGGGGTTCCCGTCACGCTGGCGACAGGGCGCACGGAAGCCACCGCCCTGCCCCTGGCCCGTACCCTGGGGCTGAGGGTGCCCCTGGTTCTCTATAACGGGGCGGTGGTGGCAACCCCGCAAGGCAGGGTGCTTCGGCAGACGCGGCTTGCGCCGGAGGCCGTGGACCAGGCCATCGAGCTGGCCGCTCGGGTCGGCCTGCAGGGCTTCGTTTATCTCTCCTGCGGCCTGGTACCCGTGCTGGGTGGCGAAGCCCTTGCGGGCCATCTGCTGCCCGAGGACCGAAGCCGCCTGCTGGACGGCCCTGCCCCCTGGACCCGGGAGGGCGGAGCCATCAAGGTGCTGTGGCTGGGGGTACCGCAGGCCTGCGACGTTTTTGTCGAGCGTGCGCAGGAGCTGCGAGCGATGTTGCGTGTGATCCGCTCGGGCCCCCAGTGCGTGGAGGTGCTGGCGCCCGGGGTCTCCAAGGCGAGCGGCCTGGCCCACGTCCTCGGGATGCTGGGCTTGAGGGCCCGGGAAATGGTGGCCGTGGGCAACGCGGAAAACGACCTCGAGATGCTGCGCATGGCCGGGGCCGGGGTGGCCGTCGCCAGTGCCGAGCCGGCGGTGATTCGGCACGCTCGTTACGTCGCCCCCGCCCACACCCGGGCCGGTGTGGCGGCCGTGGCTCGCGGTTTCTTCCCGCACCTGCCCTGGGGTGCCGGGTCGGGCGGCTGCGGGGCAGGTGCCCCAGCCGACGGAGCCCCCCTGCCGCTTTCGTGCCCGGCTGCAGCCCCCCGGCCGGCGCCGCGCTCGCCTGCGGCCTGAGAGCAGGAATCTCTCCTCCCGGGGCGAAACCAACGTCCTGGCCTGGCTCCCTGCCCCATGCCTCCTGCGACGGCAGGTCATGGAGCGGGGCTGCGCGGCCAGGCCGATTCCCCCTGGGAGGAGCGTGCGCTCACCATGCTGTACCGGGTCGCGGGCATGACCGTCTTGGTACTGCTGCTGGTGCTGTCCGGGCCTGCCGCCCTGGCCCAAACCATCGCGGTCGGCCTCAACGTGGAGTTGACGGGTAGCATCCCCGTGGTCGGGCAGTCGAGCCGCAACGGTGCGCAGATGGCGGTGGATGAGGTCAACCGAGACGGCGGCTTGCTGGTGGGCAACACGCGCTACCCCGTCCGGCTGTTTGTGGAAGACAACGAGGACAAGGCCGCCTCGGCGGTGGCCGCAGCCCAGAAGCTGTACTTCCAAAACAACGTGCTGGCCATGATCGGGCCCAACGCCAGCCGAAACGCCATCCCGGCCGCGGAGATCGCCGAGCAGGCCCGGGCGCCCATGATCAGCCCCTGGTCCACCAACCCCAAGACCACGCAGGGGAAGCGGTACGTCTTCCGAGCGGCCTTCACGGACGACTTCCAGGGGCGCGTGGTGGCGGCGTTTGCTCGAAGCCAGTTCAGGGCTCAGCGGGCCGCGGTCCTTTACGATGTGGCCAGCGAGTACAACAAGGGCATCGCGGAGATCTTCCGGCAGGCGTTCACCGAGATGGGCGGTCAGGTCGTCGCCTTCGAGACGTACACCACCGGCGACAAGGACTTCCTGGCCCAGCTGACCAAGATCAAAAGCGCCAGGCCCGACGTGCTCTTCCTGCCCAACTACTACAGCGAGGTGCCCCTGCAGGTGCAGCAGGCCCACATGCTGGGCATCACCATCCCCATCCTCGGCTCCGACAGCTGGGGCTCCAAGGAGATCATCACGCTGGGCGGAGCCGACATGGAAGGCTTGATGTTCACGACCCACTACGCGGTGGACATCGCCACTCCCGTGGCGCGGCGCTTCATTGACGGGTACCGGGCGCGCTACCGGTCCGACCCCGACGACGTGGCGGCGCTCACCTACGACTCGTTCCAGCTGCTGTTCTCGGCCATCCAGAAGGCCGGACGCATCGATCGGGAGGCGACCCGCGACGCCCTGGCTTCCATCACCCGGTTTGAAGGCGTGACGGGCACCATGGAGTTCCGGGGTACGGGCGACCCGGTCAAAAGCGCCGTGGTCATCCAGATCAAGGGCGGCGACTTCAAGTACTTCGCGATGGCCAACCCGTGATGGCAGGGGACCGTTCACCCGCGTCGGTCCGTCTTGCGTCCGAGCCCGAGATGGCGGCAGCCGGTGCCGGGCACCGGCTGCCGCATGGGCCGGGCGGCGGCGCGGCTTGTGAGGCTGCGCAGCCTTGACCGCATACCTCGTCCAGCAGGTCATCAACGCCCTGCAACTGGGCTCCGTGTACGCCCTCATCGCCCTGGGTTACTCCATGGTGTACGGGGTGCTGCGGCTGATCAACTTCGCGCACGGTGACATCTTCATGGTGGGGGCGTTTCTGGGCTTCTTCGGTGCGGCCGTGATGAAATGGTCGTTCGTGCCCACCCTCCTGTTCAGCATGCTGGGGACGGCCGCGCTGGGCGTCACCATCGAGCGCGTCGCCTACCGCCCCCTGCGCCATGCGCCGCGCGTCTCGGCGGTGATCACCGCCCTGGGCCTGGGGCTTTTCCTGGAGCACTTCGTGCTGGCCACCGTAGGGGCTCAGCCGCGGCTTGTGCCTCGCATGATCTCCTTTCAGCCCATCTCCCTGGGTCCCGAGATCACGGTGGCCCGAAGCCAGCTGGTCATCTGGGGCGTGGCGGTGGCGCTCATGGTGGCCCTGGACCTGCTGGTCCGGCGCAGCCGCTGGGGAATGGCCATGCGAGCCGTCTCCTGGGACATGAGCATCCTGCCCCTTATGGGCGTCCCGGTGGACCGGGTGATCTCCCTCACCTTCGCGCTCGGGTCGGCGCTGGCGGCCGCCGGCGGCATCCTCACCACCCTGGCCTACCCCATCATCGAGCCCTACATGGGCGTGCTGGTGGGCTGGAAGGCGTTTGTGGCGGCGGTGGTGGGAGGGATCGGCAACGTGCGGGGTGCGATGGCCGGCGGCTTTATCCTGGCCGCGGTGGAGGTGTTGGTGGCAGCCTTCATGCCGTCCACCTACCGGGACTTCGTGGCCTTTTCGCTGCTGCTCACGCTTTTGGTATTTCGTCCGACAGGGCTTCTGGGGCGGGTATGGGCACAGAAGGTGTAGGCAAAGAGCCGGGCCGGGCCGTACCTCTGGCGGCCGCGGTGGGAGCCGGGCGGCCGGGCGCGATGTGGGGGCAGGCGCCGCCCGCCCCCACGTGGCGGCGGCTGGCCGGACCCGCCACGCTGGTCTTCGGCCTGTGGATCATGCTGGTCCTCTCGGGGGTCCGGGCCCTGACCCCCGCGCCGGTGCAGCCGCTGGTCAGCTCCATCAACCCGTACCACCTTCAGGTGCTCATGTACGTCGGGATCAACATCATGCTGACGGCCAGCCTCAACCTGGTCAACGGCTTCATGGGCGAATTCTCGGTGGGCCATGCCGCGTTCATGGCGGCGGGCGCCTACGCCTCTTCCATCGTCATGCTCTGGTGGGTCCCCCGTTCGCTCTGGCCTTTCCTGTTTCCCCTGGCGGTGGCGGCCGGAGGAGCCGTGGCCTCTCTGGTGGCCCTTTTGGTTGCCATCCCCTCGTTTCGCACCCGGGGGGACTACCTGGCCATCGTCACCCTGGCCTTGAACATGATCGTGAAGAGCGCCATCGAAAACATCGAGGCCATAGGGGGCCCGAGGGGCTTTTTGGGCATGGGGCGCCTCACCCAACCTGCCTGGGTGTACGCGTGGGTTGTGCTGACGCTGTGGGTGTTGAGCCGGTTCGTCTACTCGCGCTTTGGCCGGGGGGCCAACGCCATCCGGGAGGATGAGGTGGCCGCCGAGATCGTGGGGGTGGACACCCGGCGGGTCAAGGTTCAGACCTTCCTGCTGGCCGCGTTCTTCGCGGGCGCCGCGGGCGGTCTGTATGCGCACCTGGTCCAGTTCATCAACCCCCGAAGCTTTGACATCATCAAATCCACCGAGATCCTGGTGATGCTCTACCTGGGCGGCGTGGCCAGTCTCGCAGGCAGCGTGGTGGGGGCTTCGATCTACACGCTCTTGCTGGAGGCGCTGCGCTTCCTGGGGGTCTGGCGGTGGGTTCTGGCGCCGCTTCTGCTGGTGCTGCTCATGATCCTGCGGCCCAGAGGGCTGTTGGGCTATCGCGAGTTCGGCGGGTTTATCCCGACCCGGGAACGGGCATACCGGCAGGCCGCGCGGTTGCAAGGGGCAGCCCAATCGGACGCTTCGGGCACCGGAGCGGGGGCAGGCATCACGCCGGCCGGCTGAGGCAGACCGGTCGGTGGCCGTCCCCGAGGGGCGCCACGGCCTGGCTTCGGGGTGCGCTGCCAAACGACGGACGGCCCGCCGGAAGCGCATGGGGGAGGAACTGCGGGCGTTGGGCGCCGCCTTGTTGTCCATGAACAGTGTCGGCATCCGCTTTGGCGGGCTGAGGGCCTTATCGGGCTTTTCCCTGGAGCTGGCCGACGGCGAGCTGGTGGGGCTGATAGGCCCCAACGGCGCCGGCAAGACGACGGTCTTCAACCTCATCACCGGCGTGTACCGGCCGGACGAGGGGCAGATCCGGTTTCAGGGCCGCTCGCTCATCGGCCTTCGACCGTCTCAGATCGCCGCCCTGGGTATCGCCCGCACCTTCCAAAATATCCGGCTGTTCAAAGGCCTGTCGGTGCTGGATAACGTTCGCATCGCCTACTACGCTCGCCAGCGCGCGGGGCTGGCGGAGGCGGTGCTGGGCTTCGCCCGGGCCCGGCGGGAGGAAGATGAGGCGACGGAGGTGGCCCTTGAGCGGCTTCGCCAGTTCGGGCTGTCCCGCTGGGCGTCGGAACCGGCCGGCAGCCTCCCGTATGGCGACCAGCGGCGGCTGGAGATGGCCAGGGCGCTGGCTTCCCATCCCCGGCTTCTCCTTTTGGACGAGCCGGCAGCGGGGATGAACCCTCTGGAGGCGGATCGCCTGCGAGAACTCATCGGCGAGGTGCACCGGCGCTTCGGGGTGGCCATCATCCTCATCGAGCACCAGATGCGGGTGGTCATGAAGTTGTGCCCCCGCATCGTGGTCCTGGATTTCGGGGAGACCATCGCGCACGGCCCGCCGGACGAGGTGCGACGCCATCCCCGGGTGCTGGAGGCCTACCTGGGCAAAGAGGTGCATGGCCCGTGAGCGAGGTGCCGGCCGTTTTGCGGGTGGAGGAGATTGACGTCCGCTACGGCAACATCCAGGCCCTGCGGGGCGTCTCCCTGGAGGTGCGGGCCGGGGAGGTGGTGGCGCTCATCGGGGCCAACGGCGCGGGGAAGACGACGACCCTGCGCACCATTTCGGGCCTGCTTCGTCCCGTGCGCGGGCGGATCTTGCTGGACGGGCAGGATCTGACCCGCCTTCCCGCCCACCGGATCACCGCCATGGGCGTGGCGCACGTCCCGGAGGGCCGGGCCGTCTTCCCCAACCTGACGGTGCTGGAAAACCTGCTGCTGGCCGCCTACACCCGGCGAGACCGGCGGGCGGTGGCTCGGGACCTGGAGCGGGTGTACCAGTTGCTGCCCCGGCTGTTTGAACGCCGCCGCCAGAGCGCGGGCACCCTCTCGGGCGGCGAACAGCAGATGCTGGCCATCGGTCGGGCTTTGATGAGCCAGGCCCGGATCATGCTGCTGGACGAACCATCCATGGGGCTGGCTCCGGTGCTCGTCGCCGAGATCTTTCGCCTCCTGACGGATATCAACCGAAGCGGAACCACCCTGCTCTTGGTGGAGCAAAACGCCCGCATGGCGCTTCAGATCGCCAACCGGGCATACGTGCTGGAGGCAGGCAGGGTGGTGCTCTCCGGCCCGGCAGCCGAGCTTGCCCGCCATCCCGGCGTCCAGCAGGCTTACCTGGGAGCCGCATGAAAAGGCGCATGGCCCGGGCCGCGGGGGCGAGGTCGCGCGGGCCGGTGCCTGTGCTCAGGCGCCGGCCTGGGGCAGGCTCAGCGGCTGGCCCGTCAGGGCGAGGGTCTGAAGCTGCCACAGCCGGGCGTATATCCCTCCTGCGCGCACCAGCTCCTCGTGGGTGCCCACCTCCCGCACCTCTCCCCGGTGCAACACGATGATCCGGTCCGCATGCCGCACCGTCGCCAGCCGGTGGGCCACCACGATCACCGTGCGCCGCTCCCCCAGCCGCCGCAGGGCAGCCTGGATGAGGGCTTCGGTCTCGCTGTCCACGCTGGAGGTGGCCTCATCCAGGACCAGCACCGGGGGATCCACCGCCGCGGCCCGGGCCAGGGCGATGAGCTGGCGCTGGCCGGCCGAAAGCCCGGCGCCGCGCTCGCTGACGCGGTAGGCGTAGCCGCCGGGCAGCGAGGCGATGATGGTGTCCGCTCCCACCCGGCGTGCCGCCCGGCGGACGATCGTCTCATCGGCGCCGTCCACCCCGAAGGCGATGTTGGAGGCGACAGTGCCCGAAAAGAGCACCGGCTCCTGCATCACCACCGCCACCTGGCGGTGCAGCCATCCCAGCGGCACCTCCCGCACGTCCAGGCCGTCGATGCGAACGGCACCCCGCTGCACATCGTACAGCCTCGCCAGAAGGCTCACGATGGAACTCTTTCCCGCCCCCGTGGCCCCCACCAGCCCCACGGTCTCGCCGGGCTCCACGCAAAAGGAGACATCCCGCAGGACCCACTCCTGATCATGGTATGCGAACCAGACCCCGTCCAGCTCGATGCGTCCCGTGGCCCGGGGTGCCAGCGAACCCACCCGCACCGGCTCCACAAGCCGGGTGTCGTCGTCGAGGATCTGAAAGATCCGCTCCGCCGAGGCCATGGCCGCCTGCAGCAGGTTGTACTTCTCGGCCAGGTCTCCCACCGGCTGGAACATCTGGCGCACGTAGCTCACAAACGCGTACAGCACCCCCACCTCCAGCCATCCGCCCGCCACCCGCCTCCCGCCGTACCACAGCACCAGGGCCACAGCCGCCGTCCCCAGGAAGTCCACCACGGGCCGGAAGACGGCGAACACACCCAGCTCCCGCAGGGACGCCCGCAGCAGCGCCTGGTTCTCCTGGTCGAAGCGCCGCAACTGCCGAAGCTCACGGGCAAAGGCTCGCACCACCCACATCCCGTGCAGGTTCTCCGCCACCCACGCGTTCACCCGGGCCAGCTGCAGGCGCACCGCCCGGTAGGCTTCCCGAGCCTTCACCCGAAACAGCCAGCTGGCCCCGCCCACCACCGGGAACGCCAGCAGGCTCACCCCGGCCAGGCCCGGATCCAGCCGGACCATCGCGGCCACCACACCGACCAGCAGGAGCAGGTCGCGCGCCAGGTTCACCGCGACGGAGCTGTACAGTTCGCTGAGCGCCTCGGTGTCGTTGGTGAGCCGGGTCACCAGCCGCCCCGACGGGTGACGGTCGAAGAAGGCCATCGAACGGCTTTCGGTGTGGCGAAACAGCTGGCTGCGGATCTCCCGCACCACCCGCTGGGCGATCCACTGCATGAGGTAGCCCAGGGCGTAGGCCACAGCCTGGGAGGCCACCGTCAGCGCCACAAGAGCCAGGGCCAGGCGCGCCACCTGCCGGCGGTCCGGCTCCACCAGGCGGTTCCATTCCCGGGGGCTCAGCGCGGCTCCCTCCCAGAGCCTGCCCGAGGCCCGCACCTGCAGGCGCCCTCCCTCTTCCGGCGGCCGCAGCACCGCCAGGTCCGCCGGCCACTGTCCCGAATGGGCGCCGATCAGGCCCTCCACCAGCACGGCCTGGTCCCCGACCCGCAGAACCTGCCGCCGGGGGAGACCGGCCGCGCGGCCTTGCTCGGCGGGGGAGAGGTCTCCCTCGCGCACCAGCACCCTTCCCGCCAGCTCAAGCCCCCGTCGTCGCAGCGGGTCATCCCTCTCCAGCGCCGTCACGTCCACCATGGGGGAGGAGAAGGCCAGGAGGTGGTCGTCGATGGCAACCTTGAACAGGTAGGGCCTGGCCAGGTCCGCGGCGGTCACCCCCATGGCCAGCACCGCCGCCAATGCCAGCTCAGCAGCCAGCGGCCTGGCAAAGCCGGCCAGACGCCGCAGGAGCTGGAGGTCCACACCCCGCTTCAGCGTCTGCTCGGCGTGGATGTCCACCGCAGCCGGCACGGGCCTCGCCTCACATGTTCACCAGTTCGGATTCCAGAAGCTGCAGGCGGTACAGGCGCGCATACAGTCCATCCCGCCCGAGCAGTTCCTCATGGGACCCCTGTTCCACCAGGCGGCCGCGGTCGAGCACCAGGATGCGCCGGGCCCCCTTTACCACCGACACGCGGTGCGCCACCACCAGCGCGCTGCGGCCCGCCAGGAGTCCGTACAGGTCCCGCAAGATGGCCTGTTCCGTCTGCACGTCCACCGAGGAGAGGGCATCGTCCAGCAAAAGCACCCCCGGATCCTTGGCCACCGCCCTCGCGAGGGCGGCCCGTTGCTTTTGCCCGCCCGAGAGGGCCAGGCCGCGCTCACCCACCAGCGACGCGTACCCCTGGGCAAAGGTCTGCACGTCCTCATCCAGGTGGGCCAGCCGCGCAGCCCGCTGGACGATCGCGTCCACGGCCCCGATGGAGTCCCGGGCCGCGTCGCCGTTCAGCCCGAAGGCGATGTTGTCGGCGAGGGTCTCGGAAAACAGGAAGGGGTCCTGGGGTACGTAGCCCACCTGTTCCCGCCAGTCTTCCAGGGCGATGGTGCGGATATCATGCCCGTCGATGAAGATGGTGCCGTCGGGAGGGTCCAAAAGCCTCAAAAGCAGCATCACCAGCGTGGTCTTGCCGCTGCCGCTGGGCCCCACCACCCCCACCGTCTCCCCCGGTCGCACCACGAAGCTCACGTCCACCAGGGCGGGCGTTCGGGCTCCCGGATAGGTGAAGGTGAGGTGGCGCACCTCGATGGTCGGGGTCCTGCGGGCCAGCCGCACAGGCGAAGGCGGCTCCGGCACGTCGGGAGGTTCTCGCAACAGGGCCTGAAGGCGCTCCATGGATGCCCGCCCGCGCTGGATCATGTTGATGAGCCATCCGACGGCGGTCAGCGGCCAGACCAGAAGCCCGATGTAGCTCGTGAAGGCCACGAAATCCCCCAGGCGAACCACCCCCTGCAGCACCATGGCGCCGCCGACGCCCAGCAAAGCGGCGAAGGCCAGACCCACCGCCGTCTCGCTCACGGGCGTCATCAGGGCCCACACCCGGGTCAGGCGCATCTGCCGGCCCAGCTGCTCGTGCGCCAACTCGTCGAAGCGAGCGCACTGGACGTCCTCCCGCCCGAACCCTTTCACCACCCGGATCCCGCTCACGTTCTCCTCCACGAACTCGCAAAGGCGGCTGAAACCCTCTTGCACCTCTCGGAAGCGCCGATGAACCTTCCGGCCCAGCGCCACCAGACCCGCAGCGGCCACCAGCAGGGGGCCCGCCGCCAGTACGAAAAGCCGCGCATCCACACTGAACGCCATCACCGCCGCCACGGCCGTGGTCATGAAGACGGCATCCACCAGGATCACGACGCCCTGCCCGGCCGCCATCCGCACCGCCTGCACGTCGTTGGTGAGGTGCGCCATCAGGTCTCCAACCCGCCGGCGCGCGAAGTAGGTTGCGGACATGCGTTGCAGGTGCATGAAAAGGTGACGTCGCAACTCCGCCTCCAGGTGCCTGGAGGCGCCCAGCAGGAAATGGCGCCAGGCCCAGCGCCCCAACCCGATGAACACCCCAAGGCCCACCAGCTGCGCGGCCGCTGTGCCCGCGTCGGCGGCCGTGAGGCGCCCCTCGCTGTACAGGTCAGCGAGGCTTCCCAAAACCCGCGGGACGACCAGCTGCAACGCGTCGATGGCCACCAGGGCTGCGACGCCCGCGCCATAGCGCCACGCGTTGCGGCGCAAGAAGGCGACGAAAAAGTCCCGGGACACCCCATCCGCTCCCGGACCCGCCAGCCCACCGGCCCGCTGCTCGCCGTCTCCGAACCCCTTCTTCAAATCCCCTTTCACCTGACCCCCACCCGGGCTGTTTTCGCCTCACCCGCTGGAAGGCCCTGTGCCCCGACCCCGCTCGGGGTGGCCCGGGCAGTTGTATGATGGGACGGGAGGGCTCAGCGATGAGCCGGATGACGCTGCGCCCCTTTCGGGATCGCCGTCGCCCCCGCCCTGGCCGCACCTCCAGACCGCCGGGCCTTGCGGGGATAGCAGCGCTCACCCTGCTGGCGCTTTTCGTCGTCTTGTGGTGGAGCCGCTACGAGGCCGCCCGGCGGTTGCCCGCAAAGGACAGCTTTCCGCAGCCCCCGCCGGCCGAGGCCACGCTTGTGGACCGGGTGGAACGGGTCATCGACGGGGATACCATCGTGGGCGCCCGGCTGGGGCGCATCCGTTACATCGGCATCAACACGCCCGAGCTGGACGCACCCGACCCCGCCATCCGCGAGATGGCACGGGAGGCGGCCCGGGTCAACCAACGCCTCGTGGAGGGCCGCACCGTTCGGCTGGCCCTGGATGTACAGCAGCGCGACCGGTACGGGCGGCTTTTGGCCTACGTCTGGACGGAGGGGTTATTTGTCAACGCCCACCTGGTGGAGCAGGGCTACGCCCAGGCCATGACCGTCCCGCCCAACGTGCGCTACGCCGAACTTTTCGTCCGTCTGGAGCGCGAGGCCCGCGCCAACCGCCGCGGCTTTTGGGGCCGCAAACCCGACTGGACCCCCGTGGGCCGCTGAGAGCCGGTGGAGGCGCTATGGTCACAGCTTGTACCCGATGCGCCGCAAAAGCTCCTTTCGCTCGGCGATCTCCTTCTCGCCCTCCACGCCCTTGGGCGGGAAGCCGTCCACGACCCCCACCACGCCCCGCCCCTGATCGGTGATGGCCACCAGCACCTGAACCGGGTTGGCGGTGGCGCAGAACACGCGGCACACCTCCGGAACCTGCTTGATGGCGTTGAGCACGTTGATGGGGTAGCCCTGCTCCATCAGGATCACGAATAGATGTCCTGCCCCGATGGCCAGGGCGTTTTTGCGAGCCAGCTCGATGAGGCGGTCGTCGTTGCCCGCCCACCGCACCAGGCACGGGCCGGAAGCCTCGTTGAAGGCGACCGCGAACCGGATGCCCCCACCGGCATTGACCATCGCCTCGTAGAGGTCCTCCACGCTCTTGATGAAGTGGGCCTGCCCGAGGATGACGTTGGCACCCTCCGGTTTCTCCAGGCTCACCGCCTCGATCTCCATCGCGCTCACCCCTCTCCGCGATGGGCCGTCCCGCCCTCCCCTGCAGCGACGCCCTCGTCGGCCCACAAGGCCCTGGGCACGGGCGTGACGATCTCCCCTTGCGCTGCTGACCCGAACACGCGGCAGCGCCGAAGCCCCCAGCGGTACCAGTAGCGTACCACATGGGCGCACACGGCGGCATCCATGAGGCTCTCCAGGTGGCGCGCGCCGGCCAGGGTGGCCCCCTCCCATGCGGGCTCCCACTCCGGATCGGGAAGCCAGACCGCATCGCCCAGGTCCAGGGGCGGATCGGCGGATTTCAGCGAGGCCAGCAGCCGGGCCAGGCGCCTTAGGCCCCGAACGCGGGCTTGCAGCGGCCCCCGCTTGTAGGCGAGCGGTCGATCCAGGTCGAACCAGGCAATGAGGGCCGCATGCGGGTACACCTCCAACAGCACGCCCGGCAGGCCCCGGGTGCCCGGGTTACCCCCCACCCCGGAGCCATCGGCTGCGACGTGCCCCTCCACTGCGCCCGCACCCAGGCGGAAACGTCCTGCCAGAAGGCGAACCAGTTGCTCGCCCCGGATGGCCCCGTGCACCTTCAGCAACCGCTGCCGGTTGGCCACGTGGGCTCCCAGCCGGTGCTCGGCAAAGACTCGCAGAAGCTCTCGCTCCGCCGCACGCTGGCCGGTCGCGTTGGGCACCTTCAGGGGCGCATCCACCCCCACGGCCACCGGACCCAGCGCCGCCCGGGCCAGGCAGAAGGATGCCACCGCCCCCAGATCCTCCAGATAAGCTGACGCCTCCGGCCTTCCCTGCGCGTCGAGCACCACGACCCCGCTGGAGCGGCCCTCGGACCACGCCAGGTCGATGCCAATGAACCGCACCCGTGCGCCCCCCGCAGCCGGTTTCTCAACTCGCCAGCATCCAGGCCACCCACGACGTCACGCGCTGCTGCATGGGCGCCGTCAGCCGATGCCCCAAAGCAGGGTAGACCACCAGCTGGACCCGCTCGGGCTTCCGAGGCCCCATCTCGTGCAGCCGCTCGTACAGGCGCCGGCTGGGCTCCGCCGGCACCCAGCTGTCCTGGCCGCCCTGCACCAAGAGGATCGCCCGACCGACCAGGGATCCGGCCCGCTGCAGCACCGCTTCGGCGTGCAGGCCCGGGTAGCGGTCCTGCTCAAAAGGCTGCTCGCCTTCCAGCGAAAGCTCCCCGGCTCCCAGCTCCGCCCGCATGGCAGGCTCCGCCTCCGTCGGCGGGCGTTCCCAGCCCGGCCCCGACAGCACACAGGCGACGGCCACCACACCCGGAGCAGCCAGCGCGGCCCGCAAAGCGGCCCATCCACCCGCTGAAACCCCTATGAGGGCCACCCTGGAGGCGTCCGCGCCGCGAAAGCCGCAGCACGCGCGGATCACGCCACCGATCCGCTCCACGGTCTGTTGCACGGCCCCATCCAACGCCCGCAGAAAGCCGTGCGCCAGACGAGCCCGAAAGCCCGGTTCGTCCGCCCCGAAGGCGGGCGACGGCGCCACGGCCACCAGGTTCTGCCCGGCCAGTTCCACCAGCCACCCCGCGTGCCGGGCGGGATGGTCCAGAAGCCCCGGCACCAGCACCGCCAGCGGGCGGTGCCGTGCCGGTCTCGTCGGTGCCGCCACCCAGGCGTGCAGACCGTCGATCCGGGCACGGGCCAGCCACACCGGCCGCCCTTCCGGCCGGATCACCGGCTCCCCTCCAGGCGTCCCGTCCCCTCGGTGGCGGTCGGGCCGCTCACCAGCATGCTGCGGCCCCGGATGGAAAACTGCCGCTCCCGTTTGGCGTGGTACATGCGGGCGTCTGCGACCGCTACCAGCTCCGACGCTCGCCGGCCATCCTCGGGAAAGCCCGCCACCCCCCAGCTGA
>CAYQLT010000024.1:5433-14194 GCA_964418425.1 uncultured Clostridia bacterium | reverse complement strand
ACCAGCTCCGACGCTCGCCGGCCATCCTCGGGAAAGCCCGCCACCCCCCAGCTGATGGAGGGCAGGGGCAGCGCCAGATCGGACCAGTTGAAGGTGGCCTGGCTCAGGGCCTGATCCAGGCGAACCAGCGCCTGCAGCGCCCCCTGCCGATCCGTCTGGGGCATGACGATGCTGAACTCGTCGCCGCCGTAACGAGCCAGCACATCGTATCGTCGGCAGTGGCGGCGCAGCACGCTCGCGATGGCGGACAGGGCCGAGTCGCCGGCCAGGTGCCCCAGGTTGTCGTTGATCTCCTTGAGCCCGTCCACGTCCCCGATGACCACCTGCAGCCCGTAACCGTACCGTTCGGCCCGCTCCAGCTCGTCCTCCAGACGCTCGTAAAAATGCCGGTGGTTGAAGAGGTCCGTCAGCCCGTCGCGCAGCGCGGCCCGGGTGGCCTGCTGGTGCAGCTTGGCCACCTCGATGGCGACAGCCGCCTGTTGAGCCACCGCCGTCAGGGCCCGCACCTCTTCCAGCGAGAAGGCGTCCAGCATCGGGCTGTCCACCGTCAGCGTGCCCAGCACCTTCCCGCCGCTGGTCAGGGGAACCACCACCTCCGAGCGGGTGGTGGGCGGCCCCGGGAAGTACCGGGGTTCCTTGCTGACATCGGGCACCAGCACCGGCAGTCCGTGGGTGAACACCCAGCCGCTGACCCCCTGGTTGGGGCTGAGCCGCAACCCCTCAAAGCCCGCCAGGCTGCCGGAACCGGCCACCATGACCAGCTCGCCCGTCTCGTCATCGGCCAAGAAGACGCACGAGTTGGCCATCTGCAGCTCGCTCTCGATGATTCGCAGGATGTGCTGCACCAGGGTGGGCAGATCCAGCACATCCCGCACCACCTGGGTCATGCGGTACAGCGCGGCCAGCTCCCGGGTCTGGATCGGCGAGATGGGGGCGGCTTGCGCCTGCAGGGCCGGGCGCGCCCCCGCACCCGAGGCCACCTCCCGGCCGCTCCCCGCGCCTGGCCCGGGAGCTCCGTCCGCGGCGGCCTGCGCGCCCTCCTGCCGGCCGGCGGCCTGCGGGGGCGACTCGCCCGGCCCGGCCGAGTCGGGCCGCAACGCCCGGTACTCCACCCCGGCCTCCGTACCGGCCGCCTCCGTGACCCACTGCCTGAGCTGGAAGATATACTCCGAACCTGCCTCCTCGTCCTCCCTGAGCGCCCGCTCCAGCGCCTCCACCACATCGGGTCGGAACTGCACGCCGGACCACCGCTTCAACTCCGCCATCGCCTGCTCCAGCGAAACCGCAGGGCGGTACGGCCGTCCGGTGGTCATGGTGTCAAAGGCGTCCGCCACGGAAATGATGGCGGCTCCCAGCGGGATCGCGTCGCCGGCCAGCCCGTCAGGGTAGCCGCCCCCGGAGTACCATTCGTGGTGGTGGCGCACCAGCGGCACCAGCTCCGACAGCGCCTCGTTGGCCGCCAGGATCTGCGCGCCCAGCTCCACGTGGGCCATCATCACCGCCCGCTCGGCGGGGTCCAACGGCCCCGGCTTGCGCAGGACGGAGTCCGCGATGCCGATCTTGCCCACGTCGTGCAACAGGGCGGCCAGTTCCACCCGTTCGACCCAGTCCGGGGCCATCCCCATCGCCTGTGCGATGCGCCGGCTGTAAAAGGCGACCCGGTCCGAATGGCCCCGGGCCGAGGGATCCCGGGCGTCCACGGCCGCCACCAGGGTTCGGATGCCCGACAGGTAGAGGTTGCGCCGCTGCTCGTACAGGCGGTTGCGTTCCACGGCGATGGCCGCATGGGAGGCGAGCCCCGTCAGCACCCGCAGATCGTCGTCGTCGAAAGCCCTGGGGTTGCTGAGGCTTTCCAGCACCAGCACCCCCACCACCCGGGTTCCCAGACAGACCGGCACGCCCACCGCGCTCTGGGCTTTGAGGACGGGCGCATCGGCGGAAAGCTTGGCCCGAAGCGGCTGCATCAAGGGAGAACCGGCCAGGTCGTGAAAGACCATCCCTTCGCGCCGCCGCAGGACCTCCCCCGCATACCCTTCCCCGGGGCCCAGGCGGACCCCGCGCAGCAGTCGGGCCGGATAGCCGATACAGGCCTGCACGGACAGGCGCGCGTCATGCCCCACCAAGAACAGCGACCCGCACTCGGCGCCCTGCACCACATGGACGGCCTCGCGGACGATGGTGGCCAGGGCCTCGTCCAGGCCCACCGCGGACTGGATGGAGCGACCGGTTTCAAGCAGGGTCGAGACCTCCTGCAGCCGCCTGCGAGCCTGGCGAAGCAGCCGGCCGTTCTCCACCGCTGCCACCAGCAGGCTGCCCAAAAGCTCGGCCACCTGCTCCTCCCAGCGCGCAAAACCCTGCGGCCCTCGCCCCACGCACAGCACACCCAGGGGTTCGTCGTGCAAGAACAGCGGGATAAGCAGCACCGTGCCCGAGGAGTCGATCTGCCAGGGCGGGTGCGCGAACTGCCGGTCCTCCGCCGCCCGGGCGGTGAGCACCCGCCGTTCCCGCAGGGCCTGCCCGACCAACCCCTCGCCCGCCGGCAGCGCGAAACGCTCCACGGTCGCCGGATCCAGCCCCACCGCAGCGGCGATCCGCAGGCTCCGGCGTTCGCCGTCCACCGTGAGCACCGCGGCGTGCCGGCCGTCCAGCACCTCCCGGGCGACCTGGACCGCCAGCCGGTAGATGCTCAGGTCGTCGGCGGCGGCCACCGCGTCCCGGCTGAACCCCGACAGCCCCAAAAGCCGCTTCAGAAGCTGGTCCGGAAGCGGGCTCGCCGGCGTTCCGGGGCGTTGGGCTCTGGACGCCACCTGGCCTCTTCCCCCCCGCGGGCCGGGCGCAAAGCCTCGTGCCCGCAACCCCTCGCGGCCGCTTCCACCTTCGCCCGACCCCGCCGGTCTCCTGCGTCCCGCAACGACGGAGAAGACAGCACCGTCCGGGCCATCCCGGCAAGGGGGCCGTGCGGGCAGGCGCGGCGCAGGGTTCCAGGGGGCCGATCAGCGGCACTGCAGGGGCTCGCCCGTCAGACCCCGGTACGCGTCGATGAGCGGGCACTGGGGCGTGCTCTCGTCGCCGCAATGCAGGCAGAGCGCCTCCACCACCCGGGCGTCGTTGAGCCCGGCGGCCAGAAACGCCCGCAGGCCCCGCTCCAGCATCTCTCTTTCCTCGTGGGTCATCCGATCCAGGATCAGCTCGAAGACCTGGCTGCGCCGCGCCCGGATCCTCTCCACCGTGAGCCTGCCGGAATCGGTCAGGGAAATCTCCACCGACCGCCGGTCATCGGGATTCTCGCGGCGCGTCACCATGCCCTTGCGAAGCAGGCGGTCCACCAGCTTGGTGACCGCAGGGGGGCTCATGTGCAACCCGTCGGCAAGCTGCGCGGCCGAGCAGGAGCCGTGCCTCTGCAGGTACTTGAGAGCCTCCATCTGGGAGACCGTGATGTCGGAGCCTGCGTCGGACAGGGTGCGGGTGGTGATGACGTCGTACATCACTTCGGCGAAGAAGTCGGCGAGCAGCTCCACATACCAGTACCGCCGGTCCCAAAGGGTAGCGGGCATCACGCGGATCACTCACCCCGGCGCGCGGGCGCAAGAACGCGCGCCCCGGATGTTAACCTGGTTAAAGGCTACCACCGGCCGCCGGAGGTGTCAAGAAAAGCCCGGCCGGCATGGGCCTCGCCACGGCGGTCCGAACTGGAGGCTTGCGGCGGCTTCGGCGGTCCCCCGGGTCGCCTCACCGCACAACCGCTATAATGAACCTGTGCCCCGGCGGCCACCGGGGGGATGCCCCCGGGCCCCGCGGGGCGGCCTGGCAGGAGGGGATGCAGTTGGAACCGGCATCGGTGCGCAGGGCACTGCCGTACATCCTGGCCGTCTTCGGCGCGCTCACCCTGGTTGGCCTCGTCCTGCGCATGCTCACCGGCGGGCACTGACGCCACCCCTCGCACCCGCCGTTACAAAAACTGCCGCCCGGCCTGCCGCAGCGCGGCTGACCGGGCGGCCTGCGCCCAGGACCGCGACGGCCTCAATCCACCGCCATCCGCTCCAACAAGCCGGCCAGCAGCCGGGGATCCTCGTCGGGGTCGAAGCGGCGGGCCTCCCGTAGCCGAGCTCCGCCTTTGGCGCTTGCCGCCAGGCGATCCAGGTATGTGGGCCGCTCGACCCGGTAAAACAGCCCGATGGGCATGCCCTCCGCCTGGGTGGCCAGCCTCAGCGCCGCCTGGAAGTCCGAAGGGTCATGCTCGGGCCCGATCTCCCAGGCCTGCTCCTTCCACGCCTTGTAGTTGTCGTAGAAAGTGACGCAGGGCGTCATGATCTGCAGGAAGCTGAAGCCCCGATGGAGGATGGCCGCCTCGATGAGGTCGGCCAGGTGCTTGGTATGGCTGGAGAAGCCGCGGCCCACAAAAGTCGCCCCCGCCACCAGGGCCAGCGCCAGCGGGTTGAGAGGATATTCAGCCACGCCGAAGGGCGAGGCGTGGGTCGTATGGCCCACCTCGGTGGTGGGGGACGGCTGGCCCTTGGTCAAGCCGTAGATGCGGTTGTCGAACAGCAGGTAGGTGATATCCACGTTACGGCGGATGGCGTGCGGCAGGTGGCCCATCCCGATGGCCAGGCCGTCACCGTCGCCTCCCACCGCCACCACGGTCAGATCCGGTCGGGCCAGCTTCAGGCCCGTCGCCACCGGCAGCACCCGCCCGTGCACCCCGTGGAAGCCGTAGCTCTTCACGAACGCCGGGAAACGGCCGGAACACCCGATGCCGGAGACGATGGCCAGGCGCGACGGATCCGCCTGGTTTCTCACCAGCACCTGGATCAGGGCGTTGAGGATCGCGTAATCGCCGCAGCCCGGGCACCAGATGGGCTTGATACCCCGGTAATCCGACGCCTTCCACTGCACCCCGTCTTCGAGCCGGGGTAACGTCACGCTCGCGGGCCCCACCCCACTCATGCCCGTGCCACCTCCAGGATACGGGCCAGGATATCGTCGGGAGAGAAGGGAAGCCCTTCCTGCTTATTGATCCCCACCAGGGGCCCCACCACGCCCTGGGAGCCCAGGTAGTGGAGGAACTGCCCGCTGGCGTTGAGCTCCGCCACGAGCACCACCTCCAGTCCCTCCATGAACCGCCGGATGGCGTTGACCGGCAGCGGCGCCAGAAGCTTGACCCACAACCCCCGAACCCCTACGCCCATCCGCTCGGCCATACGGGCGGCCTCCCGAGCCGCGCCGAAGGTGGATCCCCACCCCAAAAGCCCGATACGGGCCTGCGGCGTCCCGAACTCCGCCGTCCAGTGCTGCGGCTGCGCCTCCGCTTGCTCCCGCAGGCGCTCCATCTTGCGGTAGCGCTTGGCCGTCATGCGGCGATGGACCTCGGGGTCGTAGTTGGGGTGACCGTAGTCATCGTGCTCCAGCCCCGTGATGACGTGGAGCCCTGCGGGGTCACCGGGCAGGCTGCGCGCCGACACGCCCGTCTCGGTGTCCACGTACCGGCGAAACTCGCCGTTTCGGCCCGTCGCCAGGCGCACAGAGCCCACCGGCGGCCGCGCGGCCTCCTCGGGCTCCGGCTGCTCCACCGTCTCCGTCCGCTGGGCCAAAGCCAGTTCGCTGAGCACCACCACGGGGGTCTGGTAAGCCTCGGCCAGCTGGAAAGCCTGTCGGCCCACCTCATAGCAGTCCCGCACGTGCAGAGGCGCCAGGACAACCCGGGGCGCTTCGCCATGACCGGCGAAGATCGCCCCGTACAGATCGCCCTGCTCGGTCTTGGTGGGCATTCCCGTGCTGGGCCCGGCCCGCTGCACGTCCACGATGACCACCGGCAGCTCGCTCATGACGCCCAGCCCGAGAAGCTCCACCATCAGGTCAAAGCCCGGGCCGGAGGTGGCGGTCATGGCCGGAACGCCCCCGAAGGAGGCGCCCAGGGCCGAGGCCAGGGCAGCGATTTCGTCTTCGGTCTGGATCACCACACCCCCGAAGGAGGGGAGGTGGGCCGCCATGAACTCCAGGATGTCGCTGGCGGGGGTAATGGGGTAGCCTGCATAGTAGCGGCATCCCCCCGCGATGGCGCCCAGGCTCAGGGCCTGGTTGCCGGACAGGAGCACACGCCGCACCGCGCGGGTCGCCGTCCCTCCCGCCTGCTCGGCCTTGCGGACGGCCTGTGTGTCCGACAGGTGCGCCAGAGCCGGAATCCCGGACAGCTGCTCCCGGGCCAGCTGGTAACCCAGCTCGATGGCCCGGACGTTGACGTCCACCACGTCTTGCCCCTTCGCCTGGAAGCGCCGGCGCACGAACTCCTCGGCCGAGTCGGGCGGGAGATTCATGGCCGCATAGGTGGCACCCAGCGCCACCATGTTTTTGGAGAGGCGGTTTTGGAGTCTTTGAAGGGCCACCTCACCGAAGGGGACGCCCCGGGCGACCACATCGGACCGCAACCCTGCCGGCCTCTGGCCTCCTGACGGAAGATCGTAGAGGATGACCCCGCCGGGCCGCACCGCATCCTGGTGGAGGGCGATGGCCTCGTCGTTGAACGCCACCAGCACGTCCACCGCCCCTGTAGCCGAATCCAGTGGCTGGCTGTGGACGCGCACCTGAAACATGCAGGGACCGCCCCGGATCTCGGCCGGATACGTTCGGAAGGTGCTGACCCACCAGCCGGCCCGGGACAACGCCCACGAGAGCATCTCGCCCGTGGTGATGACACCTTCGCCCGACTCTCCGGCCACCCGAATGGTCATGCCCTCACGCAGGGCCGTGCGGGCCCCATTGGCCGCCTCCACCTGATGCGCGGGCTTCTCCTCGACGGAAGAGGACCGCCCGCCCCCCCGGGCGAATTGCATGAGTCTGGCGCCCCCCCGCGCGCAGTATACCGATGAGCTTAACAATATTGCCGCCGTCAGCCCGAACGCTCATCCGTCCAACCCCCCGTCGGGGCGGATGCCGTCGAACCTTCGGGCGGCATCAACTCCTGGGATATGATAGCACACGCCCTGGCAAAACTGAACCTCCCGACCGGTTCCTGGCGGCCCCGGGTCGACAACTGGTGCCCGCCCCGGGTCGGGCGCTTCTGTCGGCCCCGGATCGGGCGGTTCTGACCGCCCGGGTCGGCCCCTTGTGCCGGCGGAGGGCAGAGCGGAGGCGACATGACGGTCCTCTTCCTCTCCGATAGCTACACCCCTTACATATCCGGGGTGGTGCGCAGTGTCGCCATGACGGCGGCCACCCTTCGCGCCCTGGGCCACAGGGTGGTGCTGGCGGCGCCGGCGTATCCGGGGATGCGCGCCTCGGGCCCGGACGAAAACGGGGCCTACGTCCTCCGGATGGCTTCCATCCCCGCGCCGGGGGCCCGAGGATTTCGCATCCCGGTTGCCCGAGCCCGAGGGCTTTTGGCCCGGCTGCAAGCCCTGGGGCCGGTGGACGTGGTTCACGCCCACAGCCCCTTCGTGGCAGGCCGCCTGGCGCTGGCCGTGGCCCGGGAGATGGGCCTTCCCGTCGTGTTCACCCATCACACCCTCTACCACGAGTACGTGCACTACGCCCGGCTTCCCCGGAGACTGGCGGCAGCGTGGGTGCTTCGGCAGGTGGCCTCTTTCTGCCGCCGGGTGCAGCATGTGGTGGCCCCTTCGACCGCAGTGCAGGAGCTGGTTCGCCGCACCTACGGGGTTGGCACACCGGTGAGCGTGGTGCCCACCGGCATTCCCGTGGAGCGCTTTCAGGGCGTGAGCCGGGAGGCGGCTCGCTCGGCCCTCGGCCTCCCCCCGCAGGCGCCCATCGTACTCTACGTGGGACGCCTGGGCCGGGAGAAAAACGTAGGCGTGCTGGCAGAAGCCCTGGGCCGCACGCTCCACCGGGTGCCGGTCGCCCACGCGGTGGTGGTGGGCGGCGGGCCCGCGGAAGGGGAGCTTCGCCGAAGCCCCCATCTGGCCTCTGCCGGGCAGCGGCTGCACCTGGCCGGTGCGGTGCAGCCGGCTCGGGTACCCCTGTACTACGCCGCCGCCGACCTGTTTCTCACCGCCTCCACCACCGAGACCCAGGGGTTGGTGGCCGCCGAGGCGATGGCGGCGGGACTGCCGGTGGTGGCGCCGGCGGCAGCCGGCCTGCAGGAGGCCGTCCAGCACGGGGTGACGGGGCTTTTGACCAGCCCCGAACCCGGGGCCCTGACCGAGCAGGCGGTGCGCCTGCTGACGGATCCCGAGCTGCGCCAGCGGATGGCCGTCGCGGCCCGGGCCCGTGCCGCCGCATACGACGTCCGGGAGACGACCCGCAGGCTGGTCGAGGTCTATGAAGCCACCCTGGCCGCCGCCCGAAAGATGGCCGGCATCGGCCCCGGGCCCGACCTGCCCGTTGCCTAACCTTTCGCCACCCGGCGCCGGCGTGTTACCCGCCCGCTGAGGCGTCGCAGGGCCCCTTCCAGCTCCCGTCGTTCGTGGCCGGCCGGCAACTGCGGATCGTTGAGAGCCCGCTCCAGCACCGCCACCGCCCTGCCGTCGCCGTATTCGGCCAGCGCCCTGGCCACCGCCGACTTGCCATCCTCCCAGCGCACCCGCTCGAAGAGGTCCACCAGGGCCCGAAACGTCTTCTCGGACCTGGGCAGGCGCGCCAAAAGCCGCGCCAGAACCGGCCCGCCCTGGGGCGTCTCCGTGCGGCGCAGGTAGTCGGCAACCCCCTCCAGGGCAAGCCCGCCCAGCGCCTCCAGGCTCTCGCGGGCCTCTTGGGCCAGCTCGCCCTCCACGCCCGGGTCGGTGACCAGCTCGATGAGACGAGGCACGATCTC
>CAYQLT010000024.1:0-5333 GCA_964418425.1 uncultured Clostridia bacterium | reverse complement strand
GCTCGCCCTCCACGCCCGGGTCGGTGACCAGCTCGATGAGACGAGGCACGATCTCGTGGCGGCGCAGGTGGGTGAGGGCGCGGATCGCGGCCACCACCGCCCCCGGGTCGCCGGCCTGGGGGTCGGCCAGGTGGCGGGCCCGCACCGCTGCCACCAGCAGAGGACCCACCTGCTCGGCGAGGCGGGAGATGGCCGAGAGGGTATCGGGGTCGCAGCTATGACCCCCCAGAATCCGCTCCAGCAGGCGGTCGGCCTCATCGTGGGGTTGCCCCAGGTCAAACAGCCGCCAGGCGTCCATGGCGGCCAACCGTCGACGGCGGAAGCTCTGGAGGTCCACCACCACGGCTGGAGCCGGCCGCCGCCGCTGCTCTTGGATGGCAGCCCAGGGAAAGCTGCCGTACGTGGCGGCCAGATGGCCGGCCATGTTGCGCAATCCGGCCAACCAAAGCGACAGCCGGGGCGGCGACACGAAAAGCCACCGGGGGCGCAGCAGGTGACCGCGCAGCATCAGCGCGCCCACCTCCCCCACCCGGTCCAGCGCGTCCTCGGGATCCGATTCGATCCGTTCGTGCGCCTGCAAGACCAGCCCGTCCACGGACCCGTCGGCGTCGTAATCGTCGTGCAGGTAGCGCCCGAACGCCAACAAGAAGACCGAGACACGCTCCCGCAGCACCCACGCGCCCACCCGCAGGAAGGCCTCCACCACGGTCTGGACGTCCACGGGGGCATCCGCCGAGGCAAGCCGCGATGGCAGCTCGTCCACCAGGCGCCGCACCTCCGCGAACGCCTCTTCGGCGGCGGCGTCGCTCTCCAGAGAGGCCGCCGCCAGCGCGGAGACCGCCAGCGCCTCCACCGTTCCCGTGTAGCCGGCCAGCATGAGGTCCCGGTCGTAGAAGAGCATGGAATCTCGGATGTCGATGAGGGTGGACACAAAGCCGTCGAACCAGGTGACGGACTCCAGCTGTCGCAACAGGTCCCGATAGGTTTCGGCCAACGAAGCTCCCCCCGATAGGGGCCCCGGCCGGTGACCACCGGCCGTTTCGGCTCAGTCAGCTTCGCCCGCCAGGCGACCGCCTCCTCCAGGCGCCACCGGGCACATCCCCGCCCCGATGCACCGCCCTGCACGGCCCGGCCCTGCCACTCGTGCCGGCACCGAAAGGGCGTGTCCCCGCCGATTCGGCCGGCTTACAGGGCCTGCAGCACCAGGCACTTCAGGTACAGCGTCTCGGGCACCGCCGGGAGCACCGGGTGGTCGAAAGCCTGGGTGCGGCTCTCCACCAATCGCCACTCGCGGCCGGCGTCATCGGCCGCCTCGGCCACCACGTCCAGAAACTGGTTGGGATCGATGTGCTGCGAGCATGAGCAGCTTACCAGAAACCCGCCCCCGTTCAACATCCGCCACGCTCGCAGGTTGATCTCCTTGTACCCCCGAAGGGCTGCCTCCACGCTGCGCCGGGTCCGGGTGAAGGAGGGCGGATCCAGGATAATCACGTCGAAGCGCTCTCGCTGCTGGTCCAACGCCCGCAGGTAGTCGAACGCGTTGCCCTGCACCCACTCGATCCCGTCCAGCCCGTTGAGCTGCTGCTGGCGACGGGCCTGGCGGATGGCGGCCGCCGACTGCTCGACGGCCACCACGTGGTCGGCCCCGAAGCGGCGGGCAAACAGCGCAAAGGCTCCGGTGTAGCAAAAGGCATCCAACACCCTGGCACCCCGCACCAGCGGCCGCAGGGCCTGGCGGTTGTCCCGCTGGTCCAAGAAGAAGCCGGTCTTCTGACCCTCCCACACGTCGGCCTCAAAGGTCAGCCCGTTTTCCGAGAACTGCACGGGCCGGCTCAGCTCCCCGTAAAGCAGCCCCACCGAGGGCGCCAGGCCCTCCATCTCCCGGCTCGGCACGTCGCTTCGCTCCACCACCGCCCGCGGCTCCAGCCGTTCCACGAGAAGCTCCACCCACGTGGAGCGCAGCCGGTCCATGCCCAACGTGAGAAACTGTACCACGACCACGTCGCCATAGCGGTCCACCACCAGTCCGGGCAGGCGGTCGCCCTCTGAGAAGACCAGCCGCAAGCCTTCAAAGCGAGGGTAAAACCTCTCCCTGAGGGCCAGGGCCTCGTCCAGGCGACGGGCCAGGAACTCCCGGTCGACGGGCTCGTCCCGCCGGGTCAGCAGGCGGATGGCGATCCGCGAGGCGGGGTTGTAATAACCCCGGCCGACGAACCGCCCCGAGGCGGTCACCACGTCCACCATCTCCCCGGGCTGGGGCTCGCCTTCGAAGCCCTCGATCTGATTGTCGTAGATCCACAGGTGTCCCCGCAGGGCCCGCCCTTCTCGGCCGCGGGCCAGGACGGCCGTCGGCATGCGCCTTCCCACCTTTCAGGCCCCGCCGAGCCTGTGGTAGTGTTCTGGGCGGGAAGCGGTGTGGTTCGGTGCGCCTCGAGGTGGAGTCGGTCCTCGAGCCGGGCGACCCCTGGATCGGAAAGGCGTGCACCGTCTGCCGCCAGGAGCTTCGGGAGGGCGAGCGGGCCGTGGTGTGCCCTCGTTGCCGCTCGCCCCATCACTCGGTCTGCTGGGCGGGCCATGGCGGCTGCGCCCGCCCGGGTTGCCGGCAGGTCGCTCGGCGCGTGGTGCGCAATCCCACCGAGGGGGAGCGCCACCCTCCGGCGTCGGCCGGGCCGCGCCGCAGCCTGCTTGTGCTCGGGGTGACCGCCCTTGTGGCCGCCGCCGTCACCTTCGCCTTCGTCCCGATCTGGCGCCACCGCTTGCCCACCACGCCTCCGGCCGCGGTACGGGTGATGGCGTGGGCGTCGGTGGACGAGGCCGACCGCCTGCAAGCGGCCATCGAAGCCTTCAATCGCTCCCACCCCGACCGTCCCGCCCGCCTGGAGATCACCCCGTACCTGGCTTACGAGCAGAAGCTTATCATCCTGATGGCCGCAGGCGACCCGCCGGACCTGTTCATGCTGGCCGCCGACCGGGTGGGCCTGTATGCGTCCGAGGGGGTCCTGCTGGATCTGGCGCCGGTCGTGCGCCAGCTTCCCGAGTCCTCCCGGGAAGTCCTGCGCCCCGAGGATCTGCAGGCCTTCCGGGACGGCGAGCGCATCTGGGGGCTGCCATATCCGCTGTCGGGCGACGCCCTGGTCGTCGTCGCTTCCACCCGACACCCCGGGCTGGCCGTCGAGCTGGCCCTGCACCTGCTCCGGGAGCTGCGTACCAGCGCAGCGCCCGCCAACGCTGCTTCCTGATGTCTAATCCGGCAGCCCCGCCGCCGGCTCTCCCGTCGCCTGGCGAGCCGTCTCCACCCGGCGGGCCAGCCGCCGGGCCACATCCTCGATTCGGGCCGCCTCCTTGAGGGCCGACCGCCAGCGCCCGGGAACCGCCCCCGCTCCCCAGTATGTCCCCGCCATCCCCCCGACCAGGGCCCCCACCGAGTCGGCGTCGTCTCCCAGCCCCACCGCTTCGACCAACGCGGCTTCCAGATCCGACGCCCGCAGGAAGACCCACAGGCCGGCCACCAGGGCATCCAGCACGAAGCCCGACGCCCGGACGTCCGTGTAACCCAGTTCCGGCACCCGCCGCAGCTGCCGTAAGAAAACCATCCGGGAGTTGAACGAGACCAGGGGGCCCTGCCGCTCAACCCGCTCCAGGGCCTGATCGAAGGCGGCTGCCCGCTCCATGCCCAGGGCCAAAAGCCGAACGAACTCGTTGTAGAAGGTGCAGGCCAGGGTCGGAAGCTCGTGGGGGTGGGTCATCTCCGAAAGGCGCGCCGACTCCCGCATCATCCGTTCCGGCTCGTCCAAGAAGGCGTAGGAGACGGCCAGCGTCCGCACCAGGCTTCCGTTCCCGGCGGCCATGTCCCGAAGCCGAGACCGCGTCCGGGCCACCGCCGCGTTCCAGTCGCCGCAGGCCAGGTAGTTGGTCAGGGCGGTCCGAACGGTGTTGCCCACGTCCTTGGGGCCTGCCTGAAACCACGCCACCAGATGCCGCCCCACCGCCTCCCTGGGATCGGGATCGTCTTCCAGTAGCCCCTCGGCCACGGCCAGGGCCATCCCCGTGTCGTCCGTCCCCTCGCCCGGCTCGACGTTGAAAGGGCCGCCGCCGGTCATCTCCGTCACCTTGCCGAAACGACGGCGGATCTCGTCACGACTCATGAACTCCACGCCGGCCCCCAGGGCATCTCCGCAGGCCAGCGCCAGAAGGCCTCCCAAGAACCGGTCGGCCACCGAGATCGACGTGCGGTCCAAGGCGATCCTCCCCTCGACGGGGGTTGAGGAAGGAACCGCAAACCGACGCGACGGTCAGGCGCCCGTCAGCCGAGGCCGCAGCAAGACCTCGGTGAGGTGGGCCAGGTCCCGAAAGACGTAATCCGGCCGCTCGGCGCCCAGGCCGCTCACCTGCTCCGGCGTGGTGACGCCGGTCAGGACCAGTGCGCTCGCCAGGCCCATCCGCCGCGCCGCCTCCACGTCCGTGTCCAGGCGGTCGCCGACCACCACCACATCGGCGGATGGAGTCGGCTCCTGGCCCAGACGTTCCAACGCCAGGTGCATGATGTCGGGGTAGGGCTTACCCACCACCACCGGCTGCACCCCGCTGGCCGCCTGGATGGCCGCCAAAAGCGAACCGCAGCCAGGCCGCAGCTGCCCGTTTTCGGTGGGCAGAACCGCATCCGGGTTGGTGCCCACAAACCGCGCCCCGCGCCGCACCCAGCGGCAGGCGAGTTCAAGCTTGCGATAGTCAAACCGGCGGTCCAGGCCCACCACCACCGCCTCGAACGGTTCATCGCCCGCCGCTTCGTCCCCCGAGATGAACACAAGGCCGGCCTGCTCCAGCGCGCGGGTAAGGCCGGCTTCGCCGATAGCCAGAACCGGGCCCCGGATGCCGTGGCGCAGCAGGTAGTGTGCCGCCGCCAGCGCGGACGTCACCACCTGCTGGCTCGTCACCCCGATGCCCCAATCGGCCAGGCGCTTGACGTAGGCGTCCACCGGCAGGGTGGAGTTGTTGGTCACCACCACGCCGGGCTGCCCCAGGGCCTGCAGGCACCGGAAGAACTCCACGGCACCCGGCAACAGCTCCTGGCCCCGGTACACGACGCCGTCCAGGTCCACGATCCACTTCACCGCGCGCCACGCCCCTCGCCGTCGTCCGCTCCCATCCTTCTCGCCCGGGCCCGGCTTCCCTCCTGAGAGGAAAAGGGTCCGGGCCCGGCGAAGCGGCCCTTGTCCGGCAGCCGTCGCCGGTCAGGAAAATCGTGGCAGTGGTCTCTTCCATGATCCGGAGCATATCCTCCCCATTTGGCCGGGCCCGACCGCGGCGCCCCCGGCGTGGCAGGCCAGCGTGGC
>CAYQLT010000023.1:0-39982 GCA_964418425.1 uncultured Clostridia bacterium | reverse complement strand
GTCACGACCTTCGTCGAAGCCTGGAATAACTTCATCTTTCCCCTGGTGATGATCACCAGAAACGAGCTGCGGACAGTCACACTGGGCCTGTCGGACTTCACGTATGCGACGCTGAACGTGAACTGGGGGATGACGATGGCAGGAGCCCTTCTTGGAGCCCTGCCTGCAGTTGTTCTGTTTGTGCTGCTGAACCGCTCCTTCATGGAGGGGTTCAGCATCGCCGGCGGGACCCGGGGTTGAGGAGTCGCCGCCGCACTTCCATCGGTCGTTTCTGGAGAGAAGCTGCTTGAGCCGGTGGAGAGGACGGGGTGAGTCCGGTGGGCCATGGGTCACACAGTCTGCTCGCCGGGGCGGTTCAGGTGGACATCACGCCGCCGGTCGGTCTGCCCATGGAGGGATACGCCAGCCGCACCGAGCCGTCGCAGGGAGTTCACGATCCCCTGTTCGCTTCGGTTCTTGCTTTGCAGGGCACGTCGCGGCGTCACGTCTTCGTGGTGCTGGACGTCTTATGGATCACGAACGCCGTTCGACAACGCCTCGTTCAACGTCTTCGCACGTGCACCGACCTGCGAGATGATGAGTGGTCCCTGATTGCCACCCACACCCACGGGGGGCCGCGGCTTGCCGAGGATGTCGGGCCGTGGCTTGATGTACTCGCCGATCGGGTGGCTGCCGCCGTGACCGCGGCCCTGCGTGACCTCCGTCCCGTCAGGGTTCGAAGTTTGGTCACCCGGGTGCCGGGCGTGGGAGTCAACCGCCGCCTGCCGGCAGGACCGACCGACGACGACGTGACGATCCTGGTGGTGGAGAACGCAGGCGATGGGGCTCCCGAGGCGCTTGTGTGTAACGTCACCTGCCACCCGGTGGTACTGGGGCCATCCAATCGTCTCTACACAGCCGATTACCCGGGCTATGTCCGTTCCACTTTGCAGGCTGTCTACGGAGGCCATGTGGCGGTTCTCTTTACCTGCGGAGCCGCCGGGGATGTCAACACCGGACACACGGCGGAAGACAGCGCCATCGGCGAGTTCATCCCTTACAGGACCTATGAACGGGCTCAGCGCATCGGCCGGCGGCTCGCAGGGGCCATCATCGAGGCGGTGGAGCGAGCGCCGGCCCCGGATCCCTGGGGGCGATGGCGGCTTGCGGCGAACGGGCCGGCGCAGCCCGGGCAGCCGCCGCCCGCTGAGCAGCAGGCGTGCCCCGTCGATATCCAATCCGCCACGGAGCTGGTGGAGCTGGCGTTTCGTGAGTTTCCGGACGCGGCCGCCTTGGAGCAACGCGAAACCTCCCTGGCGCAGGCGCTTGTTGGGGTGGACCCGTGCGGCCCCGAAGGAAAACGGCTGCGCATCGAGCGGATGTACGTTCGTGTGCTGCAAAGCTATCGAGCGCTGCGCCACGCCCATCCGGGGCCGACATGGGGGGTTGCGCTCCAGGTGGTGCGGGTGGGGTCGGCTCTGTTTTTCATGATCCCCGGGGAGCTATTCGTGGAACTGGGCCTGCTCCTCAAGCAGGGCGCTCAAGGTATCTGGCGGGGGGAGTGCCTCCCCACCGTCACGGTGGTGGGGTATGCCAACGAGTACGTGGGCTACCTGCCTACCGCCGAGGCGTTCGCTCAGGGCGGGTATGAGGCAGTGGCGACGCCGTTTGGCGGGGACGCGGGAGAGAAGCTGGTGAAGGCGGCGCTGTCGCTGGCACGCAGGGTAATCTGACAGAGGGTGGTGCGGCGTGTACTTGGGCATCGTCAGCGACGAGGTGAGCACCGACTTCGGGAGCGTGCTCGCCTTCCTGCGGGAGAACGAGTTGCGGTTCGTGGAGCTTCGGCTGATTGAGAACGTGAACGTCGTGGAGCTCCCCGAAACCCAGCTGCACGCGCTTCGAGAACAGCTGAACCGGGCGGGCGTCACGGTTGAAGCGATCGCCTCACCCCTGTTCAAGTGCTTCCTGAACCCTGCCGCAGGGGCGGTGCGGCCGGAAATCGCTCACGATCCCTTTCGCTCTCGGGCCGAGTCATGGGACGACCAGATGGCCCTCATGGAGCGCACGCTCAAGGCTGCAGGCATCCTGGGCGCAAAGTGGATCCGCTGCTTTGCTTTCTATGCCGACGGCCGGTCTTTCGAGGAAGTGTTCGACGAGGTGGTGAACCGGCTGCGGCAGGCGGGGGCGATCTTCGCCTCGCTGGTCGCTGATGTCGGGGTGCACCTGTGCGTGGAAAACGAACCGAGCACCTTTGTACGAACCTCCGGTGAGCTGGCCCGGCTGATGGCGGGACTCCAGCCGGGGGCAGGCGCGAGATCCGCCCCGCAGGATGCCCCCGCCAGCGGGGACGCAGCGGGGCCGTATCGGGCATTATGGGATCCCGGGAACGCGTGGTGCGCGGGCGAGACGGAGCTGATGGCGGGCTTCGACCGCCTGCGCCCGTGGGTCGGTTACATCCACCTCAAGGATGTCTCCTCGGAGCCCGGACAGAAAGGTGGTCATCGCTTCGTGACGCTGGGGGAGGGCCGGCTGCAGTATGCGGCTCAGCTTCGGCACTGGCATGCTGGTGGGTTTCGGGGGTATCTCAGCCTCGAGCCGCACCTCATCGTGGGCCACGGGGAGCCGGAGGGCTGCGCGCGAAGCGTGCGTGTCGTCCGCCGCTGGCTTGAGGCGTTGCATTCCGGGGCTGAGCCTGCCGACGCCGGCGGTACCCATGCCACGGCCAGCGCTGCGCCCGCAAACCCTGGTGGCACCCCTGTGAGGAGCGCCTGTGCGACCGCGACGCCGGGCGAGGCGAGGCCGGATCCTGTGGGGATCGCCTTGATTGGGTCCGGGGCCATCGCCGCCACCCACGCCCGAGCCATCCAGAGTCTCCCGGAGGCCCGCTTGGTGGGAGTCTGGGGCGGGTCCGGAGCCGGTTCCTTTGCTCAGCGGTTCGGGTGCCGTCTTTATCAAAGCCTGGAGGAACTGCTGGACGACCCCGAGGTTGTGGCCGTGGATCTATGCACGCCCAGCGGCGCCCGCCTCGAGGCCGCCGTGGCGGCTGCTGGGGCCGGCAAGCACGTGCTGGTCGAGAAGCCCATCGAGGTGACGCTGGAGCGTGCGGATGCGATGGTCGAGGCCTGCGAGAGGGCCGGGGTGCAGCTGGGGGTGATCTTTCAGTCCCGGTTCATGCCGGTCTACCGCTTCGTGCACGAATGGATGCAGCAGAACCGGCTGGGCAGGATGGTGATGGGCAGCGCGACCGTCAAGTGGCACCGCCCCCAGTCGTACTACGACACCGGAAAATGGAAAGGGACATGGGCGCTGGACGGGGGAGGCGCGCTCATCAACCAGGCCATCCACATGGTCGACCTGCTGCGATGGTACATGGGCGAGGTGGCCGAGGTACGTGCGTTTGCCGCCAGGCGAGCGCGGCGCATGGAGGCCGAGGACACGCTCGTTGCAGCCATCCGCTTCGCGTCGGGGGCGCTGGGTGTCATTGAGGCCGCCACGTCGCTGCATCGCGGCTTTCCCCGCCGCCTGGAACTCCATGGGGAGCGGGGGAGCGTGGTGATCGTGGACGACCGGATCGTGGAGGTCCACCTGGACGACCTGACGCCGCACGAGAAGGGGCGGCTCGATGAACTCGAATCCGGAGCCTCGGACCGCACCTTCCAGGATCCGGCCATCTCGGACATCCGGTGGCATCGGGCACAGATCGCAGACTTCATCGACTCCGTGCGCACCGGACGTCGCCCACAGGTGGACGGGCGGGAGGGGCGCAAAGCGCTTCAGCTGGTGCGGGCCATCTACGAAGCGGCCCGGGCTCCGGAAGAGCTTCGATAAGCCCGTTCGCAGCCCGCCGCCATGCGTTCGACCCCGCCGCGCTCGTCGGACGAGCGCAGTTACTCCTTCAGCGCGCCCGCCGCGGTCATGGCGGGGTAGTCGACCACGTAGCGCCCGGTGAACTCCGAGATGGCCACGGGAACCGTCTTGGCGCCGTAGGTGCTGGGTGACGCCGCGCCCCACCCTGGCCCAGAAGTCAGGGCTTCGCAGGAACGTCAGGTAGTGGCCCGGGCCCGAGAACGCCTGCCGACCCAGGTAGATCGGGAAGCTTTCTGGGAGGGTGCGGCACGGCCGTGCGGTGCCGGCAAGGAAATCTCGTGAAGAGCAGGGGGAAGAGGATCCCCCTGCTCTCGGTAGGATTGCACGATCTTTCGGGCAACGGGGTCTCCCAGAAGGGCTTGGCTGAGCAGGGCGCCAGAACTACCGTCTTTGCATGAAGCCACCGAGGCGAACAACGCTTCGCCCCTTCTGGTCCTCAGGCTTCGGGTGCATAATGGGGGTGCGCACGGGCAGAGATTCGGCTTGGAGAGGGGAGGCCAGCCAGCCACGATGGGCGCCATCGGGGTGACCGTCGTGATCGAACGCGGTGAACAGGCATACTCGGCAGTCTGCCTCGAGCTGGGCGTCGCTTCGCAGGGCGCCAGCTTGGATGAAGCCAGGAAGAACATACTGGAGGCCATCACCCTTTACCTGGAAACCTGTCAAGAGCAGGGGATGACCGTCGAGCAGATGTGGCACCCGGTTCCCGAAGAACTTCGCGCAGGTCTGCCGATCCAGCCCCCGCGACCGGCAACTGCCCACCACTTGCCCGAGCGATGGGCCGGTCATCTAGTCATCGGCGAGCATGACAGCGGAGAAGCAGCAGCCTCCCCCATCCACGCCTAAGGGTGTGCCCCAAAAGCTCGGCACTGTTGGCACCCGCGAGGTTGAGACCGTCCTGCGGCGCCTCGGGTATGCTCCGAAGCCGCGACGCCAGAGGGCCGCGAGCGGGCATCTGGTCTGGGTCAAGGCCGGATGCCATCCTGTTCCGGTGCAGCAAGGTGTAAAGGATTTCGAGGAGAAGGTATTCAGGGCAATGTTGCACCAGATGGGAATCAGCCGTCAGGAGTTTGTACGGCTCCTGTACGGTGCGCCATAGATGGTCGCGTGTGACGGGATAGCTGCATGCGCTAGAAGCCTGGAAGACACGCAGCTCTTCACACCTTAGCGTCCGTGCTGGCCGGCGCACTCGCGCTTCGACTCTGGCGGTGGTGACCGTGATGTTTCTCCCGGTGCCCACGCTGCAGAGGGATCCGGCGCCGGCGGTGCTGGGCGACCAGGCGGCCGCGAGCGGCCAAACGAGGGCATATTCTTCAACGCCATCGGGCTTGCGGTGGAAGATGTGGCTCTGGCAACCGAGATTCTGCTGCGCGCCCGCAGGCTGGGAATCGGCCGGGAGCTGGCGCTGTTTGAACCGGAGGACTGGTTTGCCCGCGTGAACCCGCTCACCCTTTAGGAGTCCCGGGCGGAGGGTGCCGCCTGTGGGGTGCCGGCGCGCAGGCCCTCGGCCGGGGGCCCGGGCGGCAGGGGCGGGGCCGGGCACTTCGAATTCTGGCGCGGCCGACCGGACGGCCAGGCTCTACCGGAGCGCCAGGTTATCGCCGAAGGAGGATGGGGAAATGGGCGCCCGGCCGCGCACTCCCGCCGAGGACGTTCCTGCGACGGTCCTGGTGACGGGCTACGCGAAAGCTCCGCTGGGCACCGCCATGCAGGAAGTGTACCGCTACGCTGGCATCGTCCTGGAAATCGATCCGCAAACGGATACCATCGTTGACGCGGAGTTTACGTTTATAACCGATCTGGCGCGCCGCTACCTGCGGCGCCTGCTGGTGGGCTACAGCCTGCGCCAGGGTCTGGACCCCCTAGTCGAGCGCATATGCAGCCACTACTTCGCCCCGTCGCAGCAGGCGATCATCGTCGCCCTGCGGGCGGCGGTCCAGCGCTACCAGGAGCGTTCGCAGCGCAGCGCCGGCAGAGCCTAGCCCTCGCACCGAGGCGCCGGTCGGGCCTGGGGTGAGTTTGCAGAACTTCCACCGGCCCCGCCGGCTCGCCCGGCAGGAATCGGCTGCGCTGCGTCGAACCCCCTGGGCGTCGAAGGCGATGGCGCCTGCGCCGGGCAGCGTCGTCGTCGGGGGCCGCACGGTTTGGTGCTTGCTGCGTGCGGGGTAAACCCGCAGGCAGAGAAGGCGCCGAGACCCAGTGAGGGCCTGGATGGCTTGCGCGGGCGGAGCGCAGCCGGAAAGGCGGGCCGCTGGGTCTTCTTGTTTTCCCCGCCACCCGCCGCTGGATGCGGCAACGCTCGCCCCTGTCTTGCCAGACGCTCTCACGAGGCTGCGCTGGCCGAAGGCTCGGCTCGCAGGTTCGAGGAGGCTGGAGGACGCGGTGAAGCCCGTTTTGAGCGCGGAGCAGGCGCTGGCGCCCATCCGAAGCGGTGCCCGGGTGATGGTGGGCGGCTTCGGCCTGGTCGGGGCGCCGCTCACGCTCTTGGACGCGCTCAGCCGCATGCCGGTGAGAGACCTGGAGGTCGTCAGCAACAATTTGGGCGAACCGGGGCGCGGCCTGGGGGTTCTCCTGCGAAACGGGCAGATCCGCAAGGCCATTGGCTCGTTTTTCACCAGCAACCAGGAGGTGGTGGAAGCCTACCGCCTGGGGCGCCTGGAGGTGGAGTTGCTTCCCCAGGGAACCCTGGCCGAGGCCATCCGGGCTGGCGGCGCCGGCATTCGGGGGTTTTACGTGCGCGCCGGCGCCGGAACCCTGCTGGCGCAAGGACGAGAGCGACGCCGCTTCGAGGACGGCGAGTACGTCTTTTGCGAGGCGCTGCGGGCCGACGTCGCGCTGGTGCGGGCCCTGCGGGCGGATCGCCTGGGCAACCTCGTTTACTACAAGACCGCCCGCAACTTCAACCCGCTGATGGCTACGGCGGCCGATTACGTGGTGGCCGAGGTGGACGAGGTGGTGGAGGTGGACGCCATCGACCCCGAGGCGGTGGTGACGCCGCACCTCTACGTGGATGCCCTGGTCATCAGCCGGTATCCCTTCTCGGGCAGGCCGGAGCGGGGGAGCGAGCGATGAGCCCGCTTGCGGGTGGTACCGAGTCGCTGCGCATCGCCATCGCGTACCGGGTGAGCCGGGAGCTGCGACCCGGGGATGTGGTCAATTTGGGGATCGGCATTCCGACCCTGGTGGCGGAGTTCATCACGCCCCAGCACGGCATCTTCCTGCACACCGAGAACGGCCTTCTGGGTGTGGGCCCCTCCCCGCCGCGTGACGAGATAGATCCGTGGCTGGTGAACGCCGGCAAGCAGCCGGTCACCCAGCTCCCGGGGGCGGCGTTTTTCGACAGCGCCGCATCCTTCGCCATGATCCGGGGCGGGCACGTGCACGTAGCCGTGCTGGGCGCGCTCCAGGTGGACCGCCACGGGAGGGTGGCCAACTGGATGGCGCCTGACCAGCCCGTGCTGGGGGTTGGGGGGGCCATGGATCTCCTGGTGGGGGCGCGCCGGGTCATCGTGGCCATGACCCACACCACCCCCGACGGACGGCCCAAGCTGGTGGAGCGCTGCACCCTGCCGCTGACCGGGGACCGGCCTGCGGATCTGGTGGTGACGGAGCTTGCGGTGCTGGCCCCCGAGCGCTCGGGGTCGCAGGAGGCCGCGCTGCGGGTGGTGGAGCTGGCGCCGGGCGTCTCGCTGGACGAACTGAGGGCCCGCACCCAGGCGCCGCTCATCGTACCCGAACCCGTGCCCGTCGGGCGGGAGGCAGACTGGGTACCCCGCCGGGCGGCGGCTTCGGAACCTCCGGCCCGGGACGGGCGCTAGTACCCACAGCAACCTGGAGTACGTGGCCGATCAGGTGATTGCGGGCGCCTTCGGCTACCAGGGGCAGAAGTGCTCGGCGACCTCCCGCGTGGTCATCGTGGGGGATCGGTATGGCCGGTTCATCGACATGCTGGCGGAGCGGATCGCTGCGCTCTCCATCGGCCCGGCCCGGGAGAACGCGGCGGTGGGCCCCCTCATCAACCAGGGTGCCCTGGGGCGGGTGCAGGAGTACGTCCGGCTGGCCCACCGGGAGGGGCGCCACGTCGTGGGCGGCGAGGTGCTGGCCGACCGGGAAGGCTGGATGATGCGCCCGGCCCTCTTCGCGGACGTCGACCCCGGGGCGAGGGTGGCGCAGGAGGAGATCTTCGGGCCCGTGCTGGTGGCGATTCGGGCGTCAAGTTTCGAGCAGGCCGTTGACATCGCGAACGCCACGGAGTACGGGCTGACGGGTTCGGTCTTCACCCTGGACCCACACAAGATTGCGTACGCGAAGAAATACTTCCACGCAGGTAACCTCTACATCAACCGCAAGAACACAGGAGCCTGGATCGGCGCCCATCCCTTCGGCGGCTACAACATGTCGGGCACGGACGCGAAGCTGGGCGGGCCGGACTATCTCCTTTACTTCCTGCAGGCCAAGACCATCAGCGAAAGGTACGCGTAGGTGAAAATGGAGCAGGCAGGGCGTCTCGAAGGGGCTCCGGGCGGCCGGGGCGGTGCGCCACCGCCCGAGCCCGGGAAGGAGCAGCGTTCGCCGGGCCACGTCTTCTACCGCAGCCCGGGTCGCGCATATCCGGTGGCGGTGCGCGCCAGCGGCGTCTTCATCGAGACGGCGGACGGGCGGCGGTTGCTGGACGGGTGCTCGGGGGCCGTGGTGGTCAACATGGGCCACGGCCGGGCCGAGATCGCCGAGGCCATGTACCGCCAGGCGCTGGAGGTTGCCTTCGCCCACACCGAGCGGTTCACTCACCGGCCCCAGGAACGGCTGGCGGAGCTTTTGGCCGGGCTTTTGCCCGAGCCGCTGCGCCGGGTGTACTTCGTCAACTCCGGGTCTGAGGCGGTGGAGACGGCCATCAAGCTGGCGCGGCAGTTTCACGTGGAAGAGGGCCACCCGGGCCGGTTTTGCGTGATCGGCCGGTGGATCAGCTACCACGGCAACACCCTGGGGGCGCTGGCCGCCGGCGGCCACACAGGCCGGAGACGCCCTTATGCGCCCATGCTCTCTGGGGCTTTCTTCCACATCCCGGCTCCGTACTGCCTGCGCTGCCCCTTCGGGCTGCGCTATCCCGAATGCGGCCTTCGCTGCGCCCATGCGCTGGAGGAGGCGGCCGGGCGGCTCGGGCCGGAGACGGTGGCTGCCTTCATCGCCGAACCCATCGTTGGGGCGGCCGGCGGCGCCATCGTCCCGCCGCCCGGCTATTACGAGACGGTGCGGGCCATCTGCGACCGCCACGGGTTTCTTTGGATCGCCGACGAGGTGATGACGGGGTTCGGGCGCACCGGGAAAATGTGGGCCTTTGAGCATTGGGGTGCCGTTCCCGACATGGTCGTCTTCGGCAAGGCGGCAAGCGGCGGCTACGCACCGCTGGCGGGGGTAGCGGCGGCAGAGCGAGTGTGGCAGCGGATCCGGGACGGCTCGGGGCGGTTCATCCACGGGTTTACCTTCGCCGGCAACCCCGTCTCATGCGCGGCCGGCGTGGCGGCGGTGGAGGTACTGGTGCGGGAAGGGCTCGTGCAGCGAGCGCAGGAGGTGGGGCAGCGACTTGAGGCGGCCCTTCGGGCTCTGGCGGCCCGCCACCCGGTGGTGGGCGACGTACGGGGCCGGGGCATGATGTGGGGCCTGGAACTCGTGCAGGATCGGGCGACTCTGAGGCCTTTCCCGGCTACGGCTCGTATGAACGAGCGGGTGACCGCCTGGGCCTTCGAGGAAGGGCTTTTGGTCTACCCGGGCGGAGGGTTTGTGGACGGGGAGCAGGGCGACCACGTGATGGTGGCGCCGCCCCTCATCATCCAGCCCGCGGAGATCGAGCTTTTGGTCGAGCGGCTGGATCGAGCGCTGGGCCGACTTGCGGGGTACGGACAGGGGCAGGGGCTATTGGCGTAGCGAAGCGTGCGGGCGGTGGGGCTCGCCGGCGTCAACAGCCTGGCCCCAGGCCAGGTGCCGGTCCGCGATGCGACGCACTGGTTCGGCCATGGAGATGCCCTGCCGCCTCGCCTCCTGCATGAGCCCGCGGTGCAGCTCTGGCTTGATATAAAACCTGAGTGCGAACATATCTCACGGCCGGTCACCCCAGGTATCTGCCGGAGTGAGCCTGACGGGTAGGGCGACTGCCCCCATCGTATACATCATGACCCCTCGCGGCAACTGGACTATGGGCGGCGGGAGTCGCCATCGCCGTGAGCGTTAGCTCAGCCCCAAAAGCCGCGCCGCCGGCAGGTGGAGCTTCATCACCCCGGCCATCACCTGCACCAGCCCCGCCACGCCGGCGCTATACATCACCGCCGTGAGGGGCGCAATCCGCGCCTGGCGCAGCACCACCACCAGCGCGAAGGCCAGCGTGGCCAGCTGAGCGCCTACCAACCCGATGAGGACAAAATAGGCGGCCAAAAGGCCGAATCCCAAAAGCTCGTGAGCCACCGGCCCGGGCCCCTCCGGGCGGCTTTCCCCCTCGTCATCGGCGGGCTCCTCCTGCCGGGCAGGTGCCGGCGTCCGCCCCGCCCATTCCTTCCAGACGTGTACGAGCCCCATGCTTGTTCCCAGCGAGGTAATGAGCAAGGGCAAAAGCCGCGAATCGGGGAGAAAGCGCCAGCCCTGCCAGAGCGCGACCGCAAAAGCGGCCAGAAAAGCCGTCGCCAGCGTCGCCGAGAGGACGTCAACAGGGCCCCGGCTCGCCTTGCATGGCAGGCTCCCGGATCCGCCGGGCGGCTGCGGCGCTTCGGCGCCGCCGGAGGTTCCTGCCGGCGACGGGGCTGAGGGCAAAACGGGCGCCTGCCGGAGCCGACGCACCAGGCGGATGGCCAGGGGAACCACCATCAACGACGCCACCGCCAGCACCCCGGGGAAGGTGAGCCAGCGCCACCCGTGGAGCTTCACCGTGAGCCAGAAGTGGCGCTCCATGGGATCTGCCAGCACAAAGCCGATGAGCAGGGGCGCACGAGGCCACCCCGCCCGCTTCATGGCCCAACCGGCCAGGGCCATCACCAACAGCGTGACCAGATCGCCGAAGTGCTGCGAGGTCTGGAAGGCCCCCAGCATCATCACCACCAGCAGCGGAGGCGCGATGAGCGCGACCGGCACCCGGGTGACCCTGGCCAGAGCCGGGCTGATGAGAAAACAGAGGCCCGCCCCCGCCACCGAGGCGATGGCGAAGCTCCAGATGATTACGAACATCAAGTCCAGGTTATCCTGAACAAAGCGCGGCCCGGGGTAGTAGCCGTGGGCGAACAGTGCGCCCAGCAGCACCGCCGCTGCGGGGCCGCCCGGCACGCTGAACAACAGGGTGGGGACCAGGTCGGCCGCCACCGTGGAGTTGTTGGCGCTCTCCGGGGCGATCACCCCTCGGATGTCGCCCCGTCCGAAGCGGGAGCGCTCCTTGCTGGTGGAAACCGCATGGCCGTATGCGACCCATGTGGAGGCGTTGGCCCCCACCGCTGGCAGCAGCCCCCCGACCGTGCCGATGAGGGCGCCTCGCACCACCAGGCTCCAGTGGCGCAGGACATCTCGGGCCCCGTCCATCCACCCGCTCCCCAACGCTGCCCGCCGGGCGATGGCTCCGCCCCGGGCCAGCATGGTGATGACCTCCGGTACCCCGAAGAACCCCAGCGCGATGACTACCAGCGACAGCCCGCCCATCAAGTAAACCTGGCCGAAGGTGTAGCGGTACTCCGCGGCGGCCGGCGCGGGACCGACCGTACCCAAGAGAAGCCCGAGAAGGCCCGCCAGCATCCCCTTGAGGGGCTCCCTGCCCAACAGGCTGCTGGCGTAGTAAAGCCCCAGCAACGTGAACATGAACAGCTCCGGCGTCCCGAGCCCCAAAACCAACGGGCCGGCGATCGGGACGGAGAGCGTCAGCACCAGCGCTCCGATCAGCCCGCCGAAAAGCGAGGACAAGAACGCGGCCGAAAGGGCGCGGGCGGCCTGGCCCTGGCGGGCCATGGCGAAGCCCTCGATGGAGGTGGGCGCCGAGGCGGGCGACCCGGGAGTACCCACCAGCACCGACGTGATGGTGTCACCCGTGTAGACGACGGCCAAAGAGCCGATCAGCATGGCCAGGCTGGCATACGGATCCATCCGGTAGATGAACGGTAGCAGAATGCTGACGGCCGCAATGCCCCCGAGCCCCGGGAGCATGCCGACTACCAGGCCGGCCAGCATTCCGGCCAAGAGCAAAACCAGCCGCCACGGGTTTGCCAGAATTCCAAGCGCATGAAAGGCGGCCTCGGCCATGCCCGCTTTCCCCTCCGGCCCACACAGGGCCGACGCCACCTGGGCGTCGGCCATCTAGACGCGCACGTTGTACTTGCTCCGCAAAAGCTCCTTGAGGTACGCAAGAACAGGCTCGGGCGGCCGCAGCGCCTGGCGCACCTGGGTTTCCTCCCGGTTTCCCCGCCGCAACGGGTACCCGCCGGTCACCTGCCGGCCGCGTTCGATGAACTCCGGATCCTGGTTGATGCGCTCCACCGCTCCCTGGAGACTCTCCAGTGCCTCAGCCGGCGTGTCGGAGGGCATCCACCATGTGAGGCCGAACTGGAACGTCAGCGTCGCAGCCGCCTGATAGGCTTCCCACGCCAACCCCGACGGCGGTCGGCCGTAGATCTCCTGATACACCTCGTAGACCGACGGTACGTCCTGCACCACGGGGTCCCGAAGCACAAACTCGCCCTGAGCGTTGGCGCTGCCTCCCGTGTACAGCGGGATCGCGCGCCTGGCCTCCACCAGCGGGAGCACCTGGGTCAGGTAGACCTGAGTGAACTGAAAATCGACGTTGACCTCTCCCCGCTCAAAGGCCAGCCGAACCGGCCCGCGCCCGGTGAACCCCAGGACGGTTCGGATGGGCAGCTGCAGCAGCTCGAACGACAGCAGCACCGGCAGGTCACTGGCCGTGGCCCCGATACCGCCGTAAATGAGCGGAACCCTGGGACGCAGCAGATCCGCCGGCCGGCGCACGCCCGTATTGGCCGCCACGTACACCACGGGCCCGAATGCCTGGGTGAAGGCAGGGCGCATCGACAGGAGATCGTACTGCACACCCTGCTGGCCGAGCATGAACGGAAAGGAGGTGGACGAGGTGGTGCACAGCATCATGAGCCCGTCGGGCCGGGCGTTGGCGTGAAACCAGTTGGCTCCCAATACCGACCCCCCGCCCGGCATGTGGCGGATGGTGACAACGGGGTTACCCGGAATGTGGCGCTGCATGAACGGAGCGACGAACTGGGCTCCGACGTCGGTCGCGCCGCCGGGGGCGAATGGAACGATCACCTCGATGGTCTTACCCTGATAAAACGGTCTCGTCTGGGCACGGGCACCACGGGCGACCCACGCAGAACCCAGCGCCGCCGCCGAGGCTGCCTGCACGGCCCGCTGGAGCAGCTCCCGGCGCTTCAGAGAAAGTGAAAAGGCTTGCACACGCTCACCTCCTGCGCCCGAGGCGTCGTGCGCCTGCGGGCCGTCGCTGCTCGAATTGGTCAGGCCAATGCGACCTGCCGATCACAATGAGGCCAAATCACGTGTGGCTCAGTATACCAGCGAACGCGACGCCGGTCAAGACAGTTCTGCGCTCCACCCGCACCGGCTGGCTTGTTTGGCGGGCTCGCACGGATATAATATGGTCAGCCCATTCCCAGGTGCAGGGGTCCATGGAGATGAGCGGGCAGGTCCGTCGTCAGCAGGCGGTTCAGCAGGTGCTGGCCCAATTGGAGTCGCTGGTCGCGCGGGGGGCGGAGGCTTCCGGGGGGCGGCTGCCCCCGGAGCGGGAGCTGGCCAGAAGGCTTGCGACCAGCCGCGCCACGTTGCGGGAGGCGCTGCGGGTGCTGAGGTCCTTGGGGGTCATCGATGCAGCACCCCGTCGGGGTACCCGGGTGGTGGGGGCCCCGTCGTTGCCCATTCGCATGGTCTTTCCCAACCTATGGCGCATCGCCAACCCGGAGGACGTCATGCAGGCCCGGATCATCCTGGAGCCGGGGATCGCCTCGGTGGCCGCGCTTCGGGGTTCGCCTTCCGACTGGGAGGCGCTAGACGAGTGCGTACAGGAGGGGCTTGCGGCCACCACGGTGGCGGCTTTCGAGCACGCGGACCGAGAGTTCCACATCCGCCTCGCCCGCAGCACCCGCAACGAGGCGTTGGCCTATCTTTCGACGCTGCTGCAGGGCATCCGGGACGAGGTGGTGTGGGGTGAGCTGAAGCGGCGGGCGCTTGCTCAAAAGGATCGCATGCGCGTGTATGTGCGCGACCACGAGGCGGTACTGGAGGCGCTCAAGCGGCGGGACCCCGAGCAGGCGTTTCGCTGCATGCAGGAGCATCTGGAAAGGGTTCGCCAGCATATGCTGCGGGAGGCCGGGTCGGGTGAGCAGCGGCCTTGACCCGATTGCGCCGGCGTTGGCGGCTCGCGTCGAGGCTTGACAGGATGGGAAGGGAGTACGGCGAGAGCATGGCGCTTCTGCTGCGTTTCGCTTACGATGGCAGGGTCGAGCAGGGTAGCCTGGAGGGAGGGGAAGTGGTGAGCCGCTCCGGGAGGCGGTTTGCCCTGGAGCAGGTGCAGCTGTTGACGCCCACCCAGCCCAGCAAGATCATCTGTGTGGGTTTCAATTACAGCGACCACGCCCAGGAGCTGAAGTGGGAGATTCCCAAGGAGCCCCTGTTCTTTCTCAAGCCGCCGAGCGCTCTGGTGGCTCACGGCGAGACGGTGATCTATCCTGCCCACACCCAACAGCTGGAGTACGAGGGGGAGCTGGCGGTCGTCATCGGGCTGCGATGCCGGAACGTCCGCCGGGAAGAGGCCCGGTCCGTGATTCTCGGGTACTCCATCTTCAACGATATCACCGCCCGCGACGTGCAGCGGGTGGAGAAGCAGTGGGTGCGGGCCAAGTGCTTCGACACCTCGGCGCCGTACGGGCCGGTGGTCGCCACGGACGTGGATCCCGGTAACCTGCAGCTGGTCACCCGGGTCAACGGCACGGTCCGGCAGAACTCCAATACCCGTTACCTGATTTTTGACGTCTACCGGCTCGTGGAAGCGGCCTCTGCCATCATGACCCTGGAGCCGGGCGACATCATAGCCACGGGGACGCCCTCCGGCGTCGGCGAGCTGGCACCCGGCGACGAGGTGAGCGTGGAAATCGAGGGCATCGGCGTTTTGACCAACCGGGTGGCCCGCGCTTAACTTTGCGGGTCGCTTCTCACCCTCCACCGTCGCCCGGGGGTGTCCCGGGCGGTTGGGAGCGCCCAGGCCGGAGCCGAAGGGGGGCCTTCGGCTACCGGGGAGAGGGCCCGGGAGAATGCTGCGGTGGGTCCCGTCATCAGCCAGGGCCCTTTGAAGGGGGTGCAGGAGTACGTCAGAGAAGGTCGAGGTGTAACACGACGTTACGGGAGAGAACTTCCGGCGTCGGTCGCGCGCCGGAAGAGGAGATCACCAAAAGCTCCTCGGGCTGGCGATACAGCAGGTAGCAGTCAACCACATTCTTGGGGGCGGCCGTCAAGAAGAAACGCGTCCTCCGTCACGTTAGCCTCCAACCTGCTTCAGGTAGCGCTTGTACATCCGGACCCGGATTGGGTCTACGAAATGGAGCGAACGGTCCGACCGCTCGATCTCTTCCAGGGCAAGCCGGATTTCGTCGGGCGTGAAGAGCCGGATGGTGTCGGTGCCCTTGCCGCGTTCGACGAACCTACGAGCGAGGCGTAGAAGTAAGTCTCGCTCACCGGCCTGTCTCAATTGGTTCAGATGTTGCGCCAGATCCTCCAGCGTCTTCGTCGCCAGGGCGCTCTCGTCCCAGAAAAGCCAGTTCCGCACGGGCGTCACCCCGTCCCAGGGCGTGCTCCACGTCCCGGGGCCTATTTTACACCGACCGGCCTGCGGCCAGGAACCCGGGAGCAATCACGGCGCGTGCCCGTGGGTACCGTGCGCCCCGGCGTCCTAACCTGCCTGCCTCTCGCGGTTGTGTATGCCGCGGGGCTCATCGTGGCCATGTGGCGCCCGGGTCCGTGGAGGCTTGTGCCTGCAGGCCCCCCTTCATAAGCTTGCGCCGGCGCTACGCCGAAGGCGCGGAGAGGGGACGTACCCGACCAGCTCCACATAGGCCATGCCGCGCACCGGCCGCCCTTGCAGAGTCCCTTCTACGGTGCAGCTGCCCTCCCAGTACGAACCCTCCGGGTACATGGTGTCCACCATCTCCTGGTTGGGCAGCGTGGGGTTCAGGTTCAGGACCGCCTGCGCCTCCGGGATGGCCAGGCGCCAGCCCGCGGGGTAGGTCGCGCCGGTCGCCGGGCTGTTCCACGATCCAAGGGCGTCCAGACTGAAAGTGTGGGTCTTGATCACATCACCGTCCTGTCCGTACACCGACGCGAGCCGCCCGCCGCCTGCGTGAAAGGCGAAGACCATGACGTCGGTTCCGTCGTCCAGTTGAATGCCCATCCAGTCCCAGCCGCGCATGCCCCTCCAGTCCCAGTTCCCCCACTGGTGGTCCATCCAACTGAGCCCGCTGACCTGTTTGGTGACGCCGTCGGCGGTGAGACGGCCTTGCGTCCTGAGCCGGGTGAGGGAGTAGTAGTACGAGCCGCCGGCGGCCCCCATGGCGATCCATCCGGCGTCTCCCTGGGCCAGAGGCGCCTTGGTCGCCTGCAGGAAGAGGTCGAGCCCGTAGCGGCCGGCCGTCGTGCGCAGCCGATACGTGAACGGTCCGACAGCGGCAAGGAGGGTCGAGCCGAAGCGGGCATACAGATGCCGGCTATCGAGGTGGTACGTGGGTAGGGGGAGGAGGGTGCTGACCTTCGAGAAAAAACGGCCTTCCGTCTCCGACGTGACGGCAAAGTCCAGCCTGTACACGGTGGGCAGGGGAAACGGGCCGATGCGAAACGGCTGGTTGGAGAATTTGAAAAGGGTGAACTCGTAGCCGTACCGCATGCCGTCGGTGCTCTCGAGGTGGCCGGTGAAGTACCACCACTCGTTGTCGGCATCCGGGTGCATCCGATCGTCCAGGGGGAGCGTGAGCCGGCCGAACGCCTCTCCCGGAAGGCCCAGCCGGGCGCTGTCGGCAGGCAGGCCGCCTCGAAGTGCGGACGCGCTGGCCGTCACGAAAACCGCCAGCGTCAGCCACCTCACAAGCCCAGTCACCGCTCCATCGCCCTCTCCCGCGCGCACGATGGACGGGGGTCCGGCCAGCCGGCGTTCAGCGTCGCTCCGGTGGCCGGGCGCACACCTCGTCTCCCCCGTCGATAATCACGTCGATTCCGGTAACCCAGGAAGCTTCGTCGGAGATGAGCCACAAGGCGGCGTACGCCACGTCGGGGCCGCAGCCGTAGCCCTCCAGCGAGCTGCGCCGGACGGGCCGCACCGTGGGTTCCCGCCAGGGCATCCAGATGAGGCCCGGGGAGATGGAGTTGGCCCGGATGTTGGCACCCCAGAGCTCCCTGGCCAGCTGCCGGGTGAGACCGACGAGGCCTTCCTTGCCGGCCGCGTAGGCACTGCCGCCCGCGATGCGGGTCGTGGGCGCGGCCGCGACGTTGACGATGGCTCCTCCGCCCCGCCGGGCCATGGCGTCAGCGGCGGCCCGGCTGAACAGGTAGGCGCCGCGGAGAAGGTTGCGCAGGGCCTGATCCCACGTCTCGGGCGCCAGCTCGCGAAGCCGGCCGCGCGGGTTGAAAAAGCCGCCGGCGTTGTTGACCAGCCCGTCCACGCCCCCGAAGCGCTGCTCGGCCAGCTCAACGGCCCGGCGCGCCGTCTCCGGCTCGGTGACGTCGGCCTCGATGGCCTCCAGCTCGGCCCCGCAGGCCCGTGCCAGCGAGGCGGTTTCGGATAGGGCCGAAGCGTTGCGGGAGACCAGCACCAGCCGGGCTCCCTCCTGAGCGAACAGGACGGGAATCGCCCGCCCCATGTTGTCGCCCGCTCCGGCCACTATGACGACTTTGCCCTGCAGCCGCATCGGCGAGCCCCCCTTTGCTCCGTCCTCCTGGGTGGTGCAGCCTCAGGTTCGACCGCCACAGCCCGAGGCCCTGGCGGGTGGCGACCCGGCCGAAACGGGTGCGTGCACCGCCGGACGGATCTCGGGCCGGTGACGGCCGGAGGGAAAACGTTTACAAGTGGCGAAGCCGCCAGGCGGGGAGTTGGTTCGCGTGCGGTTTGTCGTCTTTGGCGGGGCGGGCGACATGGGCCGCCGCGCCGTGCGTGAGCTTGCCATCACCGAAGGGGTGGAGAGGGTCACCGTCGCCGACCGCAACCTGCCGGCCGCGCAGGCGGTTCGGGACAGGCTGGCGCAAGACCCTGCGGTGCGGGCGGAGGTGGCCGCCGCCTTCGTGGACGTCCTGAACCGCGAGGCGGTGGTGGGTCTCATGGGGCAACACGACGTGGCGGTGGGGGCGGCCGGCCCATTCTACCTGCTGGAAGAGCCGCTCGTCCGTGCCGCCATCGAGGCCCGCCGCCCGTACGTCAGCCTCTGCGACGATCACGACGCGGCGAGCCGGGTTCTGGCCCTCGACGCGGAGGCCCGCGCCGCCGGGGTTCCCATCCTGACCGGGCTGGGATGGACGCCCGGCCTCACCAACCTGTGCGTGCGGCACGCCGCCGCCACCCTGGGCCACGTGGAGGTGGCCCACATCGCCTGGGCGGGCAGCTCGGCCGATTCCGAAGGGATGGCCGTGGTTCTCCACACGATGCACATCTTCAGCCGCCGGGTCACCACCTACGCCGAGGGCCGCTGGCACGAGATCCCGGCCGGAACCGGATCGGAACGCATCCGGTTCCCCCCGCCCATCGGCCCGGTGACGGTCTTCCACGTCGGCCATCCCGAACCGGTCACCCTGCCCCGTTTCCTGCCGGGCCTGCGGGAGGTGCGCCTCAAGGGCGGCCTCACGGAGCCCTCCCTCAACTTCCTGGCGGTGACGTTCGGCCGCTTGGGGCTGACCGCCACCCACGCCCGCCGGCGCCGCCTGGCCTCGGCGCTCAAGCCTCTGCTTCCGCTGTTCGAACGGCTGGGCCCCAGGGCGGCGCCGGCCTCAGGATTCGTGGTGCGCGTGCGAGGGAGCAAGGACGGCCAGGCTGCCGAGCGGGCGTACTCGGGCGTGGGGCATATGGCCGACCTCACGGCCGTACCGCTGGCGCTGGGAGCGCTGTGGATGGCGCAGGGGCGCATCACGGCTCGCGGGGTCTTCGCACCGGAGGCGGACGGCGGGCCTGAGCCCCAGCTGTTTTTCGCCGAGCTGAACCGACGGGGCGTGCACGTGCTGACGAGTTGACTCGCTTGAACGCCTGGGCGCACGCCTGAACCCCGGGTGGGCGCGCGCCTGAACCCCGCGGCCGTCGCGCCGCTCAGGCGCTTGAGGCTACCTGCCCGCCCGGGGCGGGTGCCGCCGCAGCCCGTATCGCCCGCGGGCGACCCGCTCCAGGGCCTTGCCCAGGCCTTCCGCACCGGCCCGGGACCGGAGGTACTCCCAGTCCACCTCCTCGTGGTGGGCGGCCAGCAAGCGGTGGGCCCACTCCCCGTCGGATGAAGATCGCCAGTGGACGAAAGCCCGCAGCCTGTCCATCACCAAATCCTCGAGGCCGATGACGAAGGCCGAAAGCCCGTCGACCTGGATTTCCTGAACGCGCTCGGTGGAGCCCGCCAGCACCTCGTCCGGGGCTTCGATGGCCACATCCAGGTCGGGATGGTACCAGTGGCGGTGGCCCGGCTGGTGCTCGAAGCCGAGCGCGGCCAGAGCCTGACCGAGGGCCTCCCGGTCGGGGACCACCAGGTCCACGTCGAGGGTGCTGTAACCGCCCAGCGTATACCAGGCCATCGCGGTCCCGCCCACCACCACAGGCCGGATGCCCCGGGGCTCCAGCAGCCGGGTCAGCGCCGCCACCAGGTACAGCCGCCGTTTGAGGGGTTCCTCGATGGCCCCCGCCCGCCGCAGGGCCTGGCCAACCCATTCAGGGGGCGCTGGCTGGTGCGAGGCGCGCTGCGGCGGGGGCTCGGACGCCCCGGGCGGTGGCAGCGCCTCAGACACGCAGGCGCCACCTTCGGGCTCCCAGGCGCTGCACCTCGCCTGTGGCGAGCGCCCGCTTCCAGCGCAGCACCACAAGGTGGGTGAGGAGGTCGTCTTCAACGGGGTCGCGGGGCCGGGTGCGCACCGTCCGCCGAGGAGAGGCGGCTGCGGCCTCAAGCAGCCGACGGCGCACCTGCGCCCGGCGCCAGCGCACCCAGGTGTCGAAATCCACAGGGGCCGGCGCTCTGGAGGCTTGCGCTATGCCCGCGTGCGGCGGCGGCGCGGGGTGCCCCGGGCGGCGGTCGGGCGGCACATCCCCGGTCGGCGGTTGGGCGCCGAAGGGTTGGCCTGGGGAGGCTTTCCGCGGTTCCTGAACTTCCATGATGCCTCCGGCGCCGGTGCCCGCGATGCGCACGCCTGGCGGCGCCCGGGGTTCATGTTATCGCGGGCGGCGTCCGCCCGCAACGTCTCCGGCGGACGGCCGACAGATGGAGGCTTCCCCGGGGCCGGCGCCTGCGGGAGGTTCGGGGATGCCCATGCCCGAGTCAGGCCGAGTGGAAAGGTCTCCCAACCTTCCCGCCCCGATCAGAAGGAGATGACCACGTCCGCCTCGCAGGCCATCTCGGCAAAGGCGGCGCCCCCTGCGATCTCGTCCACCTCTTCGATGAGGTCGTCCCGGGACATGTCGTTGAGTTCCAGGCTCGCCGCGCACACCACGAACCGCACGCCGGCCTCCTTCGCTTGGTCGATGAAGCTTCGCAGAGGCACGCCGCCTTCCTTTACCTGAATCTTTTCCGCCACACCCCGGCGCAGCACACTGGAGCCCCGGGCCGTGAAAAAGATGGTCACCTCGTGGTCCGACAGCGCCGCCGTCGTGGCCAGGTACAGCGGGGTCGCCGTGCGTTCCGGGGTGTCCACGCCATGCGTGTAGACGTAAAGGAACCGCTTGGAACCCTCCACGCCTGCTCCTCCTCCATCCCGGCCGGCCGTCAGTTCACCGGCGGGCCGCCCTTCTTTCGGATGTGGTACACGAACACCTCGCCGTTTTGCTCGGCCAGCAAAAGCTCGTGCCCGGTGCTGCGGGTCCAGGCCCGGAAGTCCGCCATGGAGCCCGGGTCGGTCGCCTCCACCCTCAACACCTCGCCCGGTGCCATCTGATCGATGGCCTTCTTGGCCTGAACCACGGGCATGGGGCAGCGCAGCCCCTTCACATCCAGCACCCGGGAAGGTTCGGCTGCCACATCGCTCACCTCCGTCAGCGGTCACGTTCCGCCCGTCGGCGGCTGGGTTGTGCCCATCGTCAAGCCGGCTGCGCCAGGCCCCCCGCCCTGGACGCCTCAACTACGCTGCCGCCACCACCGCCCGAGCCAGCTCGGCGGGCGTGAGCCCGGGGGCCTGCACGTGGTGGCGCTGGTAGAAGGCCAGGAGATGGTCGGCCAGGGCCGCTTCGTCCCACGGCGCGCCCACCAGGGAACGCTCCAGCTCTGCCAGCGCCCCGGCCGGGAAGAAAAAGAAGTCGCCGGAGATGGACGCGTCCTCGATCCTGCCGTCCCGAACGCGAACCGTGGTGCGCACCAGGCCGCCCGGCGTCTTGACGCTGGCCTCCAGCACCCGGATCCCCTCGGCGATCTTCACGCCGTACCGCGGCAGGCTGCCCCGGGCGAACACCCACTCCCGCGACTGCATGCGCTGCTCCTGTTGGGCGATGAGCTGGCGTTCCCGCTCGGTCGGCTCGCCCTGGTACACCTCGGCGTCAAAGGTGCGGGCCACCTCCTGCAGCAGGACCTGCACCGCCTGCTCCCGTGAGGGGGCGGCCTCGCCCAGTTCCCGGCGGATGGTGGTGATGTACTCCTGAAGGCTCTGGTACACCTTGTCCCGGAATTTCTCTGAGGGCACCTTGAGCACCCGCGCCATGAGGGTGTGGTTGAAGTCGAACATCAGCGACCCCACCACGACCATCGCCTGCCCGATGCTGGCGGCCCCGGTCCCGCCGATCTTGCGGCCCTGCACCTGGATGTCGTTGACGGGCCGGTGTACGGCGGGGATGCCCATGGCCCGGTAGGCGTTGACCGGCGGGGCAAGAAACAGGCGGAACACGTCCTCGACCAGCACGGGCACCCGGCTTTCGTGGAAGATGCAGTGCCAGAACACCTGGTCGTGGTCCAGCAGGACGGCGCCGCCTCCCACCTCCCGGCGGGTGACCGGGATGCCCGCTGAGCTGCAGTACTCCAGATCCACCTCCTTGTCCACTTCCTGGTGCAGCCCCACGCACACGTAGGGGGTGGTGGGGCTGCAGAGGGTGATGGTGTCGGGGGTGTCTTGGTCCATGGCGTAGGCGATGCCGTGGTACACTGCCTGCGAGGTGTACCACGGGACGTCTCCCAGGTTGATCACCCGAATGCGCCGCAAGGTTTGTCACGCTCCCTTCTGCGGGCGGCAAGTCGTCCCCGGGGGGAAAACGCTTCAGTCCGCGCAGCGGATGCAGTGGACCTTGTCCCGGTTCAGCTTGTCGCCGTACGCCTGCACCGCAGCCGCCCCGGTGAGCAACTCGCCCAGTTCCTGCTCCAAAGCCACCGGCTGCAACCTGGCTATCCACCCCTGGCCGTACGGGTCCTTGTTGACCAGCGAGGGGTTTTGAATGACCAGCTGGTTGAAAGCCACCACCTGCGCGCTCAACACCATGGGAAACCCGCCCACCCACTTGGCCGACTCCACGGTGGCCGCCGCCCGTCCCCGGGCCAGCACCCTGCCGGCGGCGGTGGGCCGGGGCTGGACGACCAGGAGCTTGCCGGCTCGGGTCTGAAACGGGTCCGTGAAACCGGTGACGGCGGTACCGTCTGCCTCCAGCCGCACCCAGACGCCCCGGGCCACGTCGTAGTAAAGCTCCTCGGGCAGCAGGCACGCGTTCACCACCGCCACGGCGATACACTCCTCCCGGCCGTCTCCCCGCCGTCACCCTTTCCCGTTCCCCTTAGGCCGCCACCCCTCGGGTTCAGGCGCCGGCCCGTCACCCGGCCCCGCCGCCGCACTTCAGTCCGTCTCGCTCCATCCGCTGACGGTAGGCCTCCACCGCCTGCGGGCCGGTGACCAGGTCGGCTCGATCCCGCTCCCAGTTGTCCGGGCGCAGCCGCAACAGCCACCCCTCCCCGTAAGGGTCCCGGTTGACGACCGAGGGGTCGGACTTCACCAGCGTGTTGACCATCACCACCTCCCCGCTGACGGGGGCGGGGACCGAACCCACCCACTTGCCGCTTTCGAGAGTTCCGGCGCTTTTGTTTTTCTCGACCCGGCGCCCCGCCGGCTTGGGGGAGACGACGATGATCTTGCCCGCCAGGTTTTGCGCCACGTCGGTGATGCCGACGGTGACGGTGCCGTCCGGTTCGGGTCGCGCCCACACGTGCCGCTCCACGTTGTACCAGAGGTCTTCCGGAACGTTGCACCCCAGTACCTGAGCCACCCGCACCCCTCCCGTGCTGCACGGTGCCAACCCAAAGCCTCAAACCCTGCCTCTGACGGCCGCCCGGACGAGGTGGCGGCCCCGGCGGGCGGGGCCGCCAGGCCCCGCCCGGGTCTCTTACGGGACGGCCTGCGGTGCACGTCCCGGCGCCGCCGCCACCGCTGCAACCGCCTGCGGCTCGAGGGCCAGCGCCTCCTCCACCAGCTGGATGAGGTCCACCACGGCGATGCGGCCCTCGTTGCCGGTCGTCTTCACCGCGTCCGTATACATGACCATATCCTTGGGGCACGCCACCACAAACCGCGTCACCCCGTCCAGCGCCACGGCCTCCCGGATGCGGCTTTCGGCGGGCTTCTCGCCCCTGTAGAGGCTGTCGCCCGCCCAGATGCGCCCCCCTCCAGCGCCGCAGCAATAGCTGCGCCGCCGGTTGCGGGGCATCTCCACCACCTCGCAACCGATGGCCCGTAGCACCTGCCGGGGGGCTTCGAAGATTCCGCCGTAGCGTCCCAGGTAGCAGGGGTCGTGGTACGTCACCCGGTAACCCAGCGGGCGCTTGACCACGAGCCGGCCGCTCTGGAGCAGCTCGGCCAGCACCTCGCTGTAATGGCGCACCTCCCGGCTGAGCCCGTAGGCGGGGTACTCGAATCGCAGGGCGTTGTACGAGTGGGGATCGGTGGTGAGGATGCGCTGGAACTTCGCCTTCTCCATCTGGCGGATGTTGTGCTCCACCAGCATCTCAAACAGCCCCTCTTCACCCACCCGGCGCACGTCGTTGCCCGAGTTGCGCTCCCCCTCGTACAGAATCCCGAAATCGACGCCTGCATGGGCCAGCACCCGGGCCACCGCCCGCGTGACCTCCTGCGCCCGGGGATCGTAGGAGGCGTAGTCCCCCACGAACCACAGGTAGTCGGCCGGCTCCTTGCGCACATCTTTCACCTTGAAGGGAAGTCCCTGCGTCCAGCGCCCCCGCATGCGCTCCGGCTGGCCGAAAGAGTTGCCCTGGCGGGTGAACTTCATGAGGGCCGACTGCAGGTTCTCGTCCACCTGGCCGTCTTCCACCAGCTTGCGGCGCATCCCCACGATGAGGGGAACGTGTTCGATGCCCACCGGGCAGACCTCCATGCACGCGCGGCAGGTGGTGCAGGCCCAAAGGGTATCGGCCGGGATCAGCCCGCCCGCCAGGGGTGCCGCCGTGAGCGTCTGGGACACCGCGCCGGCCGCCCCGTCCCAGCGGAAGCTCAGGGGCCCCCGGCGCACGCCCCACGACGCGTCGGAGAGCTCCCGCAGATCCAGTACCAGATCGCGAGGCGACAGCGGCGCATCGCTGCCCCGCGCAGGGCACACCTCATGGCAGCGCCCGCACCGGGTGCAGGCGTCCACGTCCAGCAGCTGCTTCCAGCTCAGGTCGGCCAGCGTGGCCAGCCCCTGCTGGCCGTCCGCCCCGGCCGAAGCCGGGGCCAGGCGCCGGGCGGCCAGGGGATCCCGGAACATGAGGTTGGCGAAGGAGGTCAACATGTGCAGGCCCTTGGAGTAGGGCAGGCGGGCGATGAGCGCGAAGACCAGCACCGCGTGAACCCACCAGAAGAGCTTGTGCCAGCTCCCCGCGTTGGCCTCGTTGACCCCCAGCACTCGGAAGAGGTGGCCGAGCACCCACCCAAAGAAGCTCCACACCTCGTAAGCGGGGAACCTCTCGGCGATGCGAGCGCTTTCGATGAGAAACCCCGTCGTGCCGATACCGGTGAGGATGGCCAGAAACATCCAGTCCTCCGCCGGCCAGCGGCTGCGATCGTAACGCCCGGCGGGCCGGTCGACCCGGCGGTAGTCCAGGCGTACCCCTCCCCGCACGCGCCGCACCGCCATGATGGCGAGCCCGGCCAAAAACGCCACGCCGAGCGCGTCCAAAACCAGGGAGTAGCCCAGGTAGAAGTCGCCGTGCAGAAACTTCCGGTCCGGCCACAGCAGGCCCACCACATCTTCGTCGATGGCGAGGGTGACGGTCCCGGCGAACAGCACCATCCACCCCCAGAAGATGAGCCCGTGCGCCACCCCCGCCCAGCGGTCGCCGCTGGCGATGGTGGCCGACGTGGCCAGGTCCCGCAACGCCGACCAAAAGCGCCACGGCAGGCGGTCAAACCGAGGGTCGGGGCGCCCGCGAGCGTATTTGCGGATCCGCCGGTACAGGCCGTACGCAAACGCCAGGTGGACGACCGCCGCCATCACGTAGAAGGTCACCTTGAGCCAGGTCGGGAAGTCCTGGAAGACCGGACGGCCGACTTCGACCACGCCGAACCTCCTCCCGTCACCCGGGCGTTTCGAGGTTTTGTCGTGAACCGGGCGTTTCGGGCTTTCACGGCCCGGGCGCGACCGCCCGGCCTCAGCGCTCCCGCAACCGCTCCGCCAGGGCCGGCAGCACCTCCAGCACGTCGGCCACCACGCCATAGTGCGCGACGTCAAAGATGGGCGCCTGGGGATCGGTGTTGATCGCGATGATGAGGGAAGCGTCCCGCATGCCCTCCAGGTGCTCGGGTGCGCCCGAGATGCCTGCGGCGATGTAACAGCGGGGCTTCACCGTCAGGCCGCTTTTGCCCACCTGCCGGGTCTTGGGCAGCCAGCCGTTGTCCACCACAGGCCGCGAGGCCGAGACCGCCCCGCCCAAAAGCCGGGCCACCTCCTCCGCCAGGGGGATGTTCGCGGCGTCGCCGATGCCCCGGCCCACGCTGACCAGCACGTCCATGCGGGTGATGTCCACGTCGCCCGCCTCCGGTTCGTGCAGGGCTTTGAAGCGAACCCGGGCGGCATCCGCCGCCGCAGGAGGCATGGGGATCCTCACCACGGAGGCCGCGCCGTCCGCCCGGCCGGCCTCGGCCCGGGTGATGCCGCTCAGCACCGTCAGCACGGCCCGCTGGGGTACGGGCACCGTCGCCTCGATCTTGCCGCCGTACAGGCTGCTGGTGGCCACGAGGTGCCCATCCTCGACCCGCAGGGACCTGCAGTACGCCACCAGCGGGAGTTCCAGCCGGGCGGCCACGGCCGGCGCGACGTCCATCCCCTCGGAGGTGTTGCCTACCAGGATGAGGCGGGAGCCGCGCTCTTGGGCCACCGCCGCCGTCACCGCCGCATGGGTCTGGGGGGTGAAATGCTCCAGGCGGGGGTCATCCACCACCAGGATGCGGTCTGCGCCGGCGATGCCGGACGCCAGGGGCTCGACCCCGTACCCCATCAGCAGCACCTCGACGCCGGCCTGCAGGGGCCCCGCCAGCCCCCTGGCCGCGGCGACCATCTCGAGGGCGATGCCGGCGAGCTGGCCCCGAAGGTGTTCGGCGACCACCAGGATGTCACCGGGCAACTGCGCTCACCCCTTCAGCATCCCATGTTCCACCAAAACCCGCACGATCTCGGCCGCGACCTCGTCGGGCGAGCCTTCCAGCATGCGGGCCCGCGACGTCGCCTCCGGCTTGGCCAGGCGGCGCACCTCGACGAGGGCAGCAGGGCTCTCGCCACCCGTCTCCAGCCCCAGCTGCGCGGACTTCATGGCCTGGCGGATCTTGCTGATGGCGGCGTAGCGGGGCGGCTGCTCGGCCGCCTGGATCCCGAAGACGGCGGGCAGGTCCACCTCCAACTCCGCCACCACCCCACCCGGGTACTCCTTGCGCACGCAGGCCCGGTTGCCGTCCACCGAGACACCGGTCACCACGGTGACCCACGGCAGCCCCAGGTGTTGGGCCAGAAACGGGGCCAGCTGCCCTTCCAGGTCGTCGATGGCCTGAACCCCGGTGAGCACCAAAGTGGGCTGCAGCGCCTGGATCACCGGCGCCATGACGGCCGCCGCCCGGCGGGCGGTCAGGCCCTCCCCGTCGGCCTGCACCTTGACGGCCCGGTCCGCCCCCTTGGCGATGCAGGTGAACAGGGATTCGTCCGGGTCGCCGGCGTCGGGCGTGACCACGGTGACCGTCCCCCCGTGCCGCTCCTTGAGGAGCAGGGCCTGCTCCAGGGCGTGCTCGTCGAATTCGTTGAGCCGGAACTTGATCCACGAAGTGTCGAGCCGGGTGCCGCTCTCGTCGATCTCCAGCCCCTCCGCCAGATCCGGCACCTGGCGGACGGCAACCACGATGTGCACCGCCTACCCCTCCCCCATGGCCATCTCCACAAGCTCGATAATGTCAAACACCCGCAGCCCCGAAAGGCCGGTGGACTTGACGGCGTCCTCGAAGCGGGAGACCTCGTAGGGGCAGGCGACGGCCAGGACGTCGGCCTCCACCTCCGCGGCCTCCCGCACCCGCCGGTCGGAGAGCCGCTCGGTGGTGTACTCTCGGGTGAAGCTGTCCAGCCACATGCCGCCGCCCCCGCCGCCGCAGCAGAAGCTGTTCCAACGGTTGTGGGCCATCTCCACCAGTTCGACCCCGGGCAGGGCGCGCAGAATGGCCCGCGGGGCGTCAAACTCCCCGTGGTGGCGGCCCAGGTAGCACGGGTCGTGGAAAGTCACCCGCAGCCCCAGGGGACGGGTCAGAGGCAGGCGATCCATCAGCGGCGCGAGGAACTGGGTGTAGTGGATCACTTCGAACTCTCCGCCATAACGGGGGTAGTACCGCTTGAACGCGTTGAGAGCGTGGGGGTCCGTCACGAGGATCCGGTTGAACTGGTACTTCTTGAAGGTCTTGACGTTTTGCTCCGCCAGCATCTCAAACAGCCCCGCCTCGCCCGCCAGGCGCTGGGAGTCGCCGTCGCTCTTCTCCTCAGGCCCCAGGATCCCGAAGTCCACGCCCAGGCGGACCAGCACCCGGGCCAGCGCCTGCGACGCCTGCTGCCCGCGCGGGTGGTACGAGGGGTAGTCGCCCACGTACCACAGCACATCCACCGGCTTCTTGTGCTGCGCCATGATGGGGACCGGCACGCCGGCCTGGCGGGTCCAGTCGGCCCGCTTGCGGGCGGGCTCGCCCAGGGGGTTGCCGTACCGGGCGGTGTTTTCCAGGGCCTTCTGGAGCTCTGGCGGGGCCTTGCCAGCCTCCAGGGCCACCTGGCGGACGGCGGGCATGATCTCCACCATGTTGACCTCTTTGGGGCAGACCCGCAGGCAGTTGGCGCACGTGGTGCACAGCCACAGGTCCGGGGAGTCGAACAGGTTCATCCCCAGCTGCACCTTGCGGTAGAGCTTGCGAGGGCCATAGTCGCCGACGTAGTCGACGGGGCAGACGGCCACGCACTTGGCGCACTGGTAACACCAGCCGAAGCTTTCCGCTCCCGGAAGGCTGGTGATTTCATCCATGTAGGTCAGGTCGTAATCGAAGATGACCCGCTGCTCCAGCATGCGGTTCCATCGGCCTGAGATGTCCATGCCCTCCAGCTGCGCGCTGTCGAGCTGGATGGCCCTGGCCTTGTTGACCCGATCGGTCATGACGAGCGCTCACACCTCCATTCGGTAGGTGCCCAACAGCCTGCGCAAAAGCACCGGTACCTCCGGAAGCACCTGCGAGGCGAACTCCTTCGTCGTCTTCAGGCGCACCACCGTGCCGAGGTAGACCACGTAAACGCCGGCGAGAAACGTCTCCACCTCGGCCGGCGAGCCGCCCTCCACCCACAGGCCGCAAGCGCTCCCTGCCTCCCGTATGGCCTGCAGGGCGGCTCCGATGCGCCCGTACGTCTCGGCCACCTGCAAGCTCTCCAGGGAGTGCCCATCGGAGAGCAGCAGGCTCAGCGCTCCCCGGCCCGTATCAGCGTCCCACAGCCACCTGGGCCACGACCAGGCCACCTCGGGCCAGGCGTGGCGCAGGCATTCGCTTCCCAGCTCGATGGCGGCCGGCCTGCCCAGCGCTCCGGGGTGGCCGAGTTGGGCCACGAACGCCTCCAGCCGCCCCCCGGGTTCGCCACCGGGCGAGACCGCCTGGGCCAGCGCCTGGCGTAGCCCCTCGACGCCCGTGCGCTCCACGAAGGTCCTGGCGTGCCGGCGAGTGGCGTTGACACTGCGCAGAAGCTGCACCAGACCCTGCTCCGTCATGCCGGCGATGGAGGAGGGGGTCAAAAGCCCATGCAGCCGGCGGGATCGCTCCTCCACCTCCCGTCGGATCCGGCCCAGCTCCGCTCCCTCCACCAGGTGGTGGAGGGTTTGGTGGAACGCCTCCATGCTTCGGGTGTCAACGGCCGTCTCCGCCACGCAAAGACCGCCTCCTGTGATCACGCCCTGCCGCCGCCCGGGCCGGATGCCGTCTGGCAACCGAACCGCCGCCTGCGGGCCGGCACCCTCCGGCTCGGAGCAGGCGGCGGGTGCGGGGCTATCGCCGGGCCAGCGCCATCCGCCGGATCAGGGCCACGGCCCGCATGGCCGCAGCCCCGCCGCTGGAGATGGAATCCTCCAGGTCCCTGGGGCCGGCGGCCGCGCCGGCCACGAAGACCCCCTCCACCCCGGTGCGGACGGTATCCATGGGGGCTCCCGGGGTTGCGATCCAGCCTCGCTCCTCCTGGGGCAGCCCCAGGATGCCGGCGATCTCCCTGGTTCCCGGGGAGGGCTCCATGCCGACGGACAGGATCACCATATCCATCAAGACTTCCATGGGCCGGTTGAACGTGGTGTCCTCGCCCCGGATGAGGAGCTTGTCGCCCTTCTTGAGCACCTCGGTGACGATGCCGCGGATGAAGTTGACCTTATACTCCTCCTGCGCCCTCCAGTACAGGCGGTCCTCCCAGAATCCGTACGCCCGCAGGTCGATGTAGAAGATGAACACCCGGGCGTTGGGCAACAGCCTGCGGATCTCGATGGCCTGCTTGGAGGCAATGCCGCAGCAGACCTTGGAGCACCACTGGTTGCCGATCTGCCGGTCCCGTGAACCCACGCACTGGATGAACGCCACCCGCTCCGGCGGCCGCCCGTCCGAGGGCCGCACGAAGCGGTGCTCCTTCAGCATGGCCTCGGCCTCGGCGATGGTGATGACGTCCTCAAACTCGTAGTAGCCGTACATCTGCGTCTCACGGCCCGGGTCGAAGTGGGTGAAGCCCGTCGCGACGATGATGGCGCCGGCCTCCACGGTCTCGATGCCCTCCGGGCCCTCGACGCGGACGCGGAACGCCCCCGCCTGGCCGCTGACCTCGGTGACCCGGCTCTGAAGCCGCACGTCCACGTTGGGGTGGCCTGTCACCGCGTCCACCATCTGCCGAAGGGCGGTCTCCGCGTCCCGGAAGTCCGGCGTCAGGGCCGCATACCGCAGAGCGTCGGGGGTTCCGCCCAGGCGGGGGCGGACCTCCACCAGAACCGCCCGGGCCCCCAGGTCGCCCACCCCACGCGCCGCCTCCAGGCCCGCCGGACCGCCCCCGATCACCACGACCGTTTCGCTCATGCCCGCGTCGCCTCCCACGTCATGGCCTCGCTCCCTGTTGCGGTCACGTCTCCGTCTCCTCCCACGTGATGCGCTCGATCTCGCCCCTGCGGATGCGCTCCATATCCTGCTCGAACTCCGCCCACCGGGCCTGCCAGTCGATCCCCATCTTCTCGAGCAGAGGCCGCCAGTTGGTGGCATGCCAGTGCAGCTGGACCACCCGGAAGGGGTGGGCCCCCAGGCACAGGGCCACGAACTGGGCGTCAGACATGACGGGGACCCCCACGTTGACGCCGTGCACCCGGACGGCGAACTGGCTCTTGTCCAGGGTGGTGACGCAACCGGTGTCGTGGGTGAGCACCACGTCCGGATTGGCCTCTTCCTTCATCACCTGGATCTTGCGCAGCGTGGCGAAGGAGCGGGTGAAGTCCCGTTGCACGAGGATGTGTCGAAAACCAAACCCGCAGCAGTCGAAGAAGGTGGAGTAGTCGGCCACCCGGGCGCCCATGGCCACCGCGGTGGCGCTCACGATGGCCGTGCGCTGGCCGCCGTACAGCTCCTCGTCGTAGAGCGCATCCTCGGCCATCAGCTTGTAGTAGTGGCACGCCGGGTGGACACAGACGGTGATGTTTGAGACGTCCAGCTTGCGGTGCCGGGCGAGCTCGTGGCGCATGGCGTGGATCCACTCGCTGTAGTGCACGATCTCCTCGGGGACCACCAGAGGCTTGCCGAGCCGGGCCATGATCTGCCGAACCTGATCTCGCAGCTCCTTATAGAGCACCAACTCGTGGCGGGTCTCCTTGTAGTGGCCGAAGCTGGTGCCGCAGTGGATGAGGGGGTAAAATCCCGTTTCGTAGGCGGCAGCAAAGTTGCGGACGGCCACCGCCGCCTGGGCCGCCTGGTTGGATGTAGCCGAGGCGTAGTAGTTCCACGCCGTGCACGAGGTCTGGTCCGTGGGGTCGATGTACTCCAGCCGGAGCTTGCGCTGCAGCCAGAAGATGGAGGTGGAGTAGCCGGGGATGTGGCCGCATTGCCCGCAGCTCTTGTGGTGCCAGGTGCGTGCCACGGGAACCTTCTTCGTGCGCCCGTACTTGGTCATCACCTCGACGTACGGCTCGGGCACCCGGTGAACCACCAGCTCGCCCTTCTCCTCCAGCTCGAACAGCTCCTCGCGGATGTCGTGGGTGGGAGGCGGCTGGGCGGTGCGGTTGAACCGGCGCTCGCGCACGGGAATCGCGCTCAAAGGGACGACGCTGCTGAAGCCTCTATCCTGCATGGGGCCTTCCCCCCTTAGCTTTCCGGGAACCGGGCCTCCAGTCGGGAGATCCCTCAGGCTTTCGGCGCCTGGCGGTGAGCTGCGGGGCATCCCTTCCCGTCGGCCACCCAAGGGTGCCCTGCGGGGCATCCCTCAGCCTTCCAGCACGTAACCGTGCTCCATCAGGGTGTCCTCCATGATCTCGCTGAGGATGTCGTGCAGGCTGGAATCCACCTCCCGGATCATCTCCAGTACCCCGGTCATGTGCCAGATGAGGTAGAGCTCCGTGATGGTCTTCTGGTCGACCCGCCAGGCCGTGTTGGTGGTGTGGAGGGTCTCCGGCGGGATGGCCTTGCGCCAGACCTCCAGGTTTTCCGCCACCGCTCGCACGTCGGGGCCCCAGTCGGGGAACGCGTCCACCTGCAGCATGTCCGGCGAGACCTGGGTACCCATGGAAATGATCTTGTAGATAACCCGCCCGTACCCCTCGAGGGCCTCCTTGGCGCTTTCCAGGCCGTTTTTCACGGCCACCTCCCGCATGATGGTGACGATGCCCCCGGGCGAGTTGTGCCTGGGACATCGGTTACACGAGAAGCACTGCGAGCAGTTCCAGATATCCTCGACCAGGATCTCGTAGAACGTCTCCACGTCCTCCCGGCTCATGGTCTGGGCGATGCGGCGAGGGCTGAAGTCGTAGAACCGGGCGGATGGGCAGGAGGCGACGCAGATACCGCACTCGTAGCAGCCGTACAGGTAGTGCTCGTAGCGGGGATCCGCCTTTACCTGAAGGAACAGGCGCTCCTTCTCCTCGTAGGACACGTCCGCGTATTTCTGGACAGCGGTCGGCAAACCCAAACCTCCTTTCTCTGAAAGCTGCCCGGCGCCTCAGAGGGCGTCCGGCCCATCACGGCGCAGGTGTCCGGCGCCGCGAAGCCCATCTGAGTCGGCGACGGCGAGCCAGCCCCGGCACCTCAGTGGCCATCCGGGCTGCCACGGCGCCTTTGGCGGCGTGTGGGGCCATTACCAAGCACCGTAAGGTATTCGAACGGCACCGTCAAGCCCGTGCCCGTCATCACAACGCTTCCGTGCCCAGGGTAAGCTACGATCCGCGAAGCGGTCTTCCTGCCTGGCAGGGTGAGAATCGTACTCAGGCTGGTCACACGGGTATGCCCTGGCCGACGCGGATGCGAAGCCCCGCGGGGTAATTCGCCCGGCTCTCGCCCTCCCGGCGTGTATACCGTCTACTTCACCGAAAGCGCCCAACTCGGGAACCGGTCTCAGAAGGAACCGGCCCGTTGTTAGCGTATATTATGTGCTAAGCGGGTACGCCAGTCAATCCGTCGCCGTGGAGGGGCTGTGGTTCAAGTAGACCTCATACCCAAGGTGGTATTTTACCCGTTTTTTAAATCATGGCCGCCCGCTTGAATGGATACATGGGGAGGGTATTGCCCACCTGCCGGCCTCAGGGGCCTTGATGGATCTGGCCAGAGCCCGGCCGCAGGGAGGTGGCGCCGGGCCGGGCCAGGCGCCGGCGGCCCGTGACCCGGGGCCGAAGGGGCGGGGGGAGACGAGCGTGTCGGCTGTTGGAAGGCGGCTTTGGTTGCGCGGGCTTTTGGTCGGCAGCTTGGTGCTGGCCGGGTCGATCGGGATCCGCGGACAAGCATTGGAGCCGGTGGACTTCGAGCGGTGGTATGCGTTCGAGGATGCCACCGGGCTCGCCCGGGAGCACGGGCGGGCGGTGATGGCCTATTTCTGGAGCGCTACCTGCCCGTACTGCTGGCAGATGGATACCTTCGTCCTTCCCGATCCGGCGGTCTCCGACTACCTGCGGGACCACTACGTGGTGGCGCTGGTCAACATGGACGAGCCCGAAGGGCAGTCCCTGGCCCGCCGCTTCCGGGTGGTCGGCACCCCTACCTTCGTCTTTCTGGCGTTGCAGGCTTCCGGATGGGAAGAGGTCGGCCGGCTGGTGGGGGCCCGCACCGCCAGGCAGTTCGGGCAGGAGCTGCGGGATATGTGTGCCAGGGCGTTGGGAGGTGAACGGTGTGCGTAGAAGGGAGTTTCTGCGACTGGCCGGGCTGTCGGTGGGGCTGGCCGCCGTGGCGGGGCAGTTCTCGCCGGCAATGGCCCAGCAGGCCGGGGAGACGGAGGAGAGCGTGGCCGACCCGGAAAGGCTCGACAAGGCGCTGCGGGAGGTGCTGGGACGGGGCTTTAGCGACCTTGTGCCGTCGAACCTGGTGAAGCTGGTGGCCCCCACCATCGCGGAGTCGGGGGCCAATGTCCCCGTGGAGATCGAGTCGACGCTGCCCCCCGCGCAGGTGAAGGCGATGCATCTCTTCATCGACCGCAATCCCATTCCCCACGTGTTTACCCTGCAGCTGGGCCCCCTGGCCTCCAGCGTCTATTTCGCCACGCGGGTTCGCCTGGCGGAGACCGCTCCGGTGCGGGCGCTGGTGGAGGACGCCGACGGGCGCCTCTTGATGGCCAGCCAGGTGGTTCGGGTCACGCTGGGCGGTTGCGGCTGAGGAGGTGGCGACGGTGGCGAGCATCCTGATTCGTTCGACCCCTGCCAGGCCGAAGGCCGGGGAGGAGATCAAGGTCCAGATCGTCATCATGCACCCCATGGAACCCGGCACCCGCCGGGACTCGAAGGGGCAGCTGATTCCCGCCAACTACATCCAGCACCTGGAGGTCGACTTTGACGGTCAGCTCCTGGCCCGGATGTCCCCCCGGGGAGGCGTGAGCGCAAATCCCCTCTTTGCCTTCAAGATGCGGGCGGAGAAGTCCGGGACCGTGCGGGTACGCTACCGCGACCTGAAGGGCGAGACCGGGGAGAAAGAGCTGAAGCTGACAGTCGTCTAAGGAGGGCTCGACGGTGAGAAAGCGCTGGCTGCTTGCAGCTGGGGGGATGGCGCTGAGCCTTGTCGTGGCGGCGGGCCCGCTGGCCGGCGGGCAGTCGACCCAGTCGGCCGCCGAAGAGGTGGCCCGGCAAAAGCAGCTCATCCTGGAAACCAGCGGCATCCTGCCCGGAGAGCTCTTTGTCGCGCAAGGGGAGGAGCTCTTCTTTCAACCGCGCGGCCCCAACGGCAAGTCTCTAGCGGACTGCTACTGGGGGGGCACGGGCGAGTTCGGTCTGGAGGGCGCCTATGCCCGGATGCCCCGGTTCTTCGAGGACACACAGAAGGTGGAGGACCTGGACAGCCGGATCCGCAGCTGCATGATCACGGTCCTGGGGCTGCGGCCCGAGGAGATCAAGCGCAGTGAAGTGGTAGCGATTGCAGCCTTCGTGGCGTCCCGATCCAACGGCTACCCACTGCAGGTCAGCCTGGACCACCCCAAGGTTCGGGCGTTGTATCAGGCTGGTGAGGCCCTGTGGTACCGCCGGGCCGGCAAGATGGATTTCTCGTGCGCGACCTGCCATGACACGAACCAGCGCAAGCGGATCCGGCTGCAGACCCTGGCCGCGGTGAAGGAGGACGCAGTGGCCTCCCACTGGCCGGCGTACCGGTTCAGCAACGATCAGCTGTGGACCATGGAGGATCGCATCCAGGGCTGCTACCGTCAGGTTCGGGTGGACGCGCCCGATCTTTACTCCGACGCGATCATCGCCCTGGAGGTCTATCTGAGCTACCTGGCCAACGGAACCCCCGTTGACGCCCCTGGATTCGTTCGCTGAGGAGGGGGCAGCGATGAAGCAGAAGGCGTGGAAGGCGCTGGCCCTGGTGGTGGTCCTTGCGGGCGCGGCGGGCCTGGCAGCCGCGGAGAGCGACAACGTCGAGCAGGTCATCCGCTCCAGCGGATCCGGGTTTGCCCGTTCCGTGGAGCTGGACGAGGGGCAGGCCATGTGTTCCCGGTTTCGAGATCGGATACCCCAGGAGCTGGTACCTGGCTTCTTGCAGGCCCAAAAGCAGCTGATCCGCTACCCTGCGTCCGGCCAGCTCGTGGGCGATTGGCAGCAGGGGGAGAAGCTCTTCGCCGATCCCCGCAAGGGCAACTGCTATGCCTGCCACCAGGGCGACCCCCGGGAGCTGGCTGCGGGCAATGTGGGGCCGCCGCTGACCAACTACGGCATGCGGGGGCGGTCCCGGGAGGTGGTTCAGTACACCTACGAGAAGATCTACAACTCCTGGGCCTTCGTCCCGTGTTCGACCATGTACCGGGCCGGGGTACACGGCATCCTGACCCCGGAGGAGGTCGCCCACGTGGTGGCCTACCTGCTGGAGCCGGCATCTCCCATCAATCCTGGCCTGAAGCGGTGAGGCGCCCCGCCGGATGAAGCGGCGCGGCCGGCCGGGTTGACGCGGCGGGCGCGGGCGGACTGAAGCGGTCAGGGCGGTCGGGGAGCTGGCAGTGTGTCGGGCATGAGGAGATGGGTGGGGGGCCGATGGGCGTCACACGCCGGGATATCTTGAGGTTGCTCGCGGCAGCAGGTGTGCTCGCGCCGGCGAGACCGGCCCGTGCCATCTCCCGGCTCCTGGAGGCCGACGCGGCGTCGCTGTACGACAAGGAGCCGTTTGGCAACGTGACGCTGTTGGTGACGGCGGACCTGCACGGCCACCTGCAGCCCCATTACCTGATGGAACCGCCCAACCTGCTGGCCCCCCAAAACCTCCGCAACACCCCCGGATACGTGGCGGGGGAGGAGTTCCTTCGCCACTGGGGGATCCGGCCGGGTAGCCTGGAGGCCTACTTCATGACCTGCGTCGACTTTCCGGAGCTGGCCCGGCGCTTCGGTGTCATGGGGGGCGGGGCGTACCTCACCGCCCTGATCCGGCGCCAGCGGGAGCTTCTGGGCCGAGACCGGGTGCTGACGCTGGACGCCGGGGATACGTGGGTCACCAGCGGCCTTGGGCTGTTGACGGAGGGCAACGCCGTGGTGGACTGGATGAACCTCACCGGGTACGACCACATGGTGGCCCACTGGGAGTTCACCCTGGGGCGAGAACGCTTCGATGAGCGCTTGCAGCAGCTGGCGGCGCGGTTTTTGAGTTTCAACGTGGTGGACGACCTGTTCGGCGATCCCCTCTACGAGCCTTACGCGATCCACCACGTGAGCGGATACGCCATCGGCGTGGTGGGCGCGTCCTTCCCCTACGTGCGGGTCGCCCACCCGGTGCGGTTCACCGAGGGTCTCTCCTTCGGCGTGCGGGAGCACGAGCTGCAGCGGTACGTGGACGAGCTGAGGGACGAGGGCGTGGACGTGGTCGTGCTCCTCTCCCACAACGGGTTGCCGCTGGACACGGGGCTGGCGCGCAGGGTGCAGGGGATCGATCTGATCGTGACCAGCCACACCCATGACATCACCCCGAGCGTGGTGCGGGTCGGGCCGACCCGCATCGTCTCGGTGGGCAGCGGGGGGAAGTTTCTCGGCCGCATCGACCTGCAGGTGCGCAAGGGCGCCCTGGAGGATGTGCGGCTCCACCTTTTCCCGGTTCTTCCCGCCGTCCTGGAGCCGGACCCGGAGGCGGAGCGGCTCATCGAGGAGGCCCGTGCGCCCTTCCGCGAAAAGCTGGACGAAGTGCTGGGAACCACCGAGACGCTCTTGTTCAAACGAGACACCGTCTTTTCCACCTTCGACCGGCTGGCGGGCATGGCCATGGAGGCGGCCTACCCGGAGGTGGAGATCGCCTTTTCTCCGGGATTTCGATGGGGCACCACGGTGCTGCCCGGGCAGCCGGTGACCTTCGAAAAGGTGCTGGATTTCACGGCCCTGACCTATCCGGAGGTGTACGTCTTCAGGATGGAAGGGGCCCGGCTCAAACAGGTGCTGGAGGATATCGCGGAAAACGTCTTCCAGCCCGATCCCTTCTACCAGCAGGGAGGTGACATGTCCCGGCTTCACGGCGCCTCCTACGACCTGATGCTGTCCGCCCGGCAGGGGGACCGCATCCGCAACCTCACGGTACGCGGCCGGCCGCTTGTGCCGGAGCGTGAGTACGTCGTGGCAGCCTACGGAGGCAACCTGCAAAACGCGGGGACCCTGCTGGAGAAGTATGAGCCCCGGCCCATCTACGATATCGTCGCCGAGTACGTGCGGCAGGTGAAGGTCGTCAAGGTGGAGAGCGCCCCGAACGTCCGGGTGCTGGACCAGGCGTACAATCCGTCGCCATCCTGAGGCCTTCCCGAAAGGTGGGGCCGTGATGCGCAGGTTGCTGGCGGTGGCGCTCGGCGCGGGCGTTGCCCTGGTTCCGGCGCCGGCCAGGGCGCAGCCGGTGGTGGAGGTTCGGGTTCAAGGGGAGGTCGAGCAGGCCGTCAAGGCCCTCGAGGCCGCCTTGGCCCGGGAGGGGCTGGCCGTCTACCGCACCTTCGACGTCGGCCAGGGCGTGCGGGGGCGAGGGGCCGAGTTCATGCCCTACGTGCTGGTCATGCTGGCCGCCGACCGGGCCATGGAGGCAGCGGTGGCCGAACGGCCGTCCCTGGCGGCCTTTCTTCCCCCGACCGTCTACGTCTACAGCGACCGTCCGGGGGAGGTAACCCTGGGCACTCTGGAGATCAACACGATCCTTGCTCTCCTTACGCCCTCCCCGCGGACGGAGGAGGTCACGCTCACGCCGGGGACCGAACGGACGCTGCGGCAGAGTTTCGCGCGCCTGCACGAGGCTCTGGCAAGCCTCGGGCCCCTGGTGCAGCGGGAGCCAGCGGCCCGGCGCCTTTTGATGCGCCTGCTGCAGGTGCCCTCTGGCGAGAGCGGCCGGCCGGTGAGGGCGGTGCTGTGGGCGCTGGTGGCAGCCGGCCTGTTGCTGGTCGCCATCGGATGGTTTGGGGCCGTGCGGGCTCCGGGGGTGGGGAGGCGGAGCCGGGCGTGGAAGGTCAGCGGGGGCGCGCTGGCCGCGCTGTCGGGGGTGTACCTGGCGGCTCTTCTCGGCTGGCCTGCCGTTGCTCCGGCGCTGGGGTGGCGTGTGACGGGGGAGGTCGCCCGCACGCTTCGGGTGAGCGCGATGGAACTGGATGAGGCCCAGGTGTTTCTCGAAGCGGCCCTGCAGGGGTACAACCTCAACGTGGTGGATTCCCTCACGGTCGGGCCGGTGCGCCAGCTTCTGGCCTGCAACCTCTCGTACGGGGAGGTCATATTCAAGGAGGTACCCAGCTTCGGGATGGCTGCGCCCTGCCGGGTCTTCCTGTTTGCGGACGGCCCCGACGTGGTGGTGGGCACGGTGGACCTGGATAGTCTGGTTCCCATGTTTCCGGGCCTTACGCCCCCCGCCCTGGAGGCGGCGGAGGAGGCGTACGGCCTGATGATCGAGGCGTTCAAGGACCTGGGGGCTCAGTGACCATGCGGGCCGGGGCGATGGTGGAGGTCACAGCAGGGAGGCCGGCGGCGCCGGGCGGGCAGGTTGGGAATGCGGGGGTGAGGCTGTGAGCGTCAGCCTGCCGATTGCTTTCATGGCCGGCGTGGCCTCCTTCCTTTCCCCCTGCATCCTGCCACTGGTGCCCACCTACCTCCTTCTTTTGGGGGGCGGCCAGGGCCGTCCTTTGAAAAACGCCCTGTTCTTCACTCTGGGCTTCAGCCTGGTTTTCCTTCTCCTGGGGCTTCCGTTCACCTTCCTGGGTTCGTTGCTTCATGCCTACAAGGCCCCCATGGCCCGGGTGGGGGGAGCGGTGGTTCTCCTGTGCGGGCTGTGCCTGCTCGGCCTCGAGATCCCGGTGCTGTCGAGGACACTGCGTTGGAACTTCCGGCCCAAGGGCTCGGGCCCCTTCGGTGCGCTGGCGCTGGGGGTGGCGTTCGGGGCCGGGTGGACCCCGTGCATCGGGCCGGTTCTGGGGGCGATTCTCACCCTGACCGCCGTGGAGGCCAATCCGTGGGCGGCCACGCTGCTGGCCGGCTATTCTCTTGGACTGGCGACGCCTTTTCTCCTGGCGGGCGCATTTGCCGACCGGGCTGCCGGATGGGTGCGGCGCGGGGCTCGCTTCGCCGGCTGGGTGCAGCGTTCCGCCGGGGTCCTGGTCTCCCTGGTGGGGGTGCTGCTTTTGACGGGCACCTATACGTCGCTCAGCGCGGCGCTGCTGCGCATGACACCGGTGTGGCTGTGGGAAAGGCTGTAGGAGGGGATGGGGGATGCCGGCGGGCGATAGCGAGCAGATGCCGGCGGCGCTGCCGGTAGGCAGGCGCTCGGTGGTGCGGGCGGC
>CAYQLT010000022.1:28241-40791 GCA_964418425.1 uncultured Clostridia bacterium | reverse complement strand
CCTCTACCATGTCAAGGTAGCGCTCTGACCAGCTGAGCTACTCGCCCACCGGGAGTTTCCCGGGCGCTACCCCTCGCCCGAAGGAGCTATATACAGGCCCAAAGAAAACGTCCGGCGAGGGCCGTCGCTGCCCTGAAGCTGGGCAAAGCATACACCGCTGCCGCCGGGCTCGTCAAGGCGGGTCGGCTTGTGGGGCTGGTTTCCGGGCGTCCGGGGTCCATTGAGCGGCCCGGGATCTCAGCGGGCACTGGCGCGCGGGCCCCGGCGGCGGCAAGGTTCACCACCTTTTCATGGAACCTTCATCACTTCTTCCAGGCCGCAGCCCATGATCGGTGCGTGGGACCGACGGGCGGTATCCGTAAGCGCTGGGGGTGGCTCTTGCAGTGACCAATCGCTGGACAGGTTGGCATCTTCGGGCTCTGACCGTGGCTTGGCTGGCCGGTTTGTATCTGCTGGCGGGGGCAGTCGGGAGGGCCGCCGAGGTCGCGCCGTTCTCTCTGGAGCAGGCGGTCACCCAGGCTCTGGAAGGGTCGGGCTTCGAGGCGGCTCGCCTTACCTTTGAAAAGGCTCGGCTTGACTACGAGCAGGCCATGGCGACCAACGCGGCATCCCCATCCCGCTACGCCGAGCTGGTCGCACGGTATAACCTGCGCCAGGCGGAAACCCAGCTGGCGAGCTCCCATTTCGAGACGGTCAGTTCCGTGCTGGGGGCCTATCTGGACGTCCTGTCCGCGAGGACAGGGATGCAGCTGGCAGAGCTGCAGGTGAAAAGGGCGCTGGCAACCCGGGACGTCGCCAGAGAAAAGGCGCGTTCGGGCGCCATCGGCCCCGTCGAGCTGCAGGATGCAGAAAACCAGTACAGCTCAGCGAGAAGCGACCTTAGCCGGGCACAGATCAGCTTGCAGTCCGCTCTGAACCGTCTGCTGCAGCTCCTCGGCTACCCGGATCCGGCTCCTGCCGTCGAATCGTTGCGGCTGCCCGAAACACTGCCGGCTCCCCCCGAGTTATCGGAAGAGCAGGCGGTCAGCAGGGCTTTTGAGGTGAGCCAGGAACTCGCCGTGCGCCGGGAGGCGGTGGAGATCGCGCGCCAGCAGCTGGAGCAGGCGGTAACCGAGCAAGCCTCACCCCTTACCATCCGCTTGCGAGAAAACTCGCTTCGCCAGGCCGAGTTGGCTGCCCGCCAGGCGGAGCTCTCCTTGGGCCAGTCCACACGAGTCGCCTACGGACAACTGCAGGTGGCATGGGCCTCGGTTCAGGTCGCCCAGGCCAAGCTGGAGCTGGAGCGGCAGCGACTGGAGGGGCTTCGAGAACAGCGTCAACTGGGACTAAAGACCGACCAGGACGTTCTGGCCGGCGAGATCGCCGTCCTTCGGGCAGAACAGGAGTATGTGGGCGCCGTGAAGAGCTATCTCACAGCCCGTGTGGAGCTGAACCGGTTGCTGGGTGAACCGCCGGGATTCGGGCCGGCCACGGTGCTGGCCGAAGGGCCATCCAGCCCTGCGGCAGCCGGCGCGGGCGAGCCGGGCGCCCAGGAGGGCCGGTCGTCGGCTCCATGACCGCACCCCAGGCTTGCCGGCGCCCCGTTACGGTCTCGCAACAAGCCGCCGCCGGCCGGGGTGCGCCGGCGCGCCTCGCAAGGCTCCGGCCGATCCTGTACAGGGCCGGTGTGGCCATCCTGGCGGTGGGCCTGACGGTCGGCTGTGCCCGGGCGGCCGACGACGGCGGGCCGGAGCTGGAAGCGGCCGTGCGGGCGTACGTGGAGTCCGCCCGGCAGGTTCGCCAGGCTCAGGCGAGGCTGGATGCGGCACGCCTGGAGTTTCGCAGGCGCGTGGAGGTGGCTTCCTCGCCGACCCTCAGCCTGTCCACCAGCATGGAGTGGGCGGCGCGGGACGGGCTTTCCGGTCTGGCGGTGGCCTCGGCGGGCAGCGACGGGACGGCCACCGTCGCATGGAGCCCGATCGCGCCGTTGACCTTCACGGCCACCGTTCGCGTAGCCGAGGACACCCGGGTCACCTCGGGGCCTGACTTGCTCCAAAGCTCACAGCAGCGGGTGAGCGGGCAGGTCGCCAGGCTCGATGCCAGCTGGACTGTGTGGCCGCCGCCGAATGCCACTAGCCGAAACCTCTCGGCGGAGCAGTCACGGCTGGACCTGCTGGACGCCGAGCGCGGCCTCGCCGAGGCCCGCCGCCAGGCCTCCATCGACGGGCGGCTTTGGTATGCTCGCCTTCGCGTCCGGGCGGCGCAGCTGGCGGTGGCTCGCTGGGAGCTGGAAGCTGCCCTCGGACAGGTGGAGAGGGCAGTTGCCCAGCGCCAGGCAGGCCTCGTGGGTGAGGACGCGGTTTTGCAGGCCCGTGCCGTGGCCCAGCGGGCGGCTGCCTCGGTGCAGCAGGCGGCCAGCGCGCTCCGTTCCGCCGAGCAAGCCCTGGGCCGCTCGGCGGGCGACATCACCCCTCTTCCGCCTGCGTCAAGCGAGGAACTGCGGGCATACGCCCGCCGGGAGGCCAGCCGGGCGCTTTCCCTGACCCGGGAAGTCCTGAGCGGCTTGCTCCCGGGCTCGCCGCCGTGGCCACCCGAATCCGCCGGCGAGATGGGCCTGGTGCTGGAGGTGCCGGCGCTGCCGCAGCCCGTCAAGCAGCGGGTGGTGGAGGAGTCCGCCGAGGTAACCCTTGCCCGATCCCGGCTTGTTCTGGCCCGCCGCCAGCTGCAGGCGACGCAGGCGAACTGGGGGAGCGCCTCGGTCTTTGTGGGCACGCAGACCTCCGAATCCCGCAGCGGGGGCGCCTCTTCGACAGGCCCAAGCACCTCCTGGTCGGTGGGTTTGTCGGCCCGCCTCACGCTGCTGGACGGGGGGGCCCGGCGGGCGGACGAGGAGCAGGCGCGCCGCTCCGTCGAAGAGGCGGAGCTGGCATTGACCGATGCTGCCCGCACGGTGGCCGACGACCTGGAGCTGCGCTGGCACGCCATGGGGCAAGCTGCCCTCAACGTCTTCGCCGCCCGGGCTGCCCTCGACCAGGCCGAACTTTCCCAGGCAGTGGCCGAGGTACGGGCCCGGCAGGGGGCGGCTTCTGCGGCCGAGCTGGAGGAGGCGCAGCGCGCAGCCGCGCGAGCGGCTCTCGACCTGGTGGAGGCTGCCGCCACGTTGCAAGCGGAGCTTCAGCGCCTGCAAGTTCGGGTCGGCGGCGCATCGTGACGTCAGGCGGGGTGCCGCGCCAGTGGGCGGCACGACGAGTCGGCGGGCGATGCGACGGAACGGTGGGCGGTGCGCCGTGCCGGTGGGCGGTGCGCCGTGCCGGTGGGCGGCGGACCCTGACAAGAGAGTAGCCTTCCTCGCGGGGGGTTCGGTTATGGCTCGAATAGGCGGTCTGCCGGTCAGGCGAGTGGTCGTGGCGGCCGTAGCGGCCGTGCTGGTGGCGCTGGGCGGTACCGTCCTGTGGCGCTCTGAGCTTCTGGTCCGGCCCAGCTCCGCGGAGCGCATCATTTCCGCCGCGAGGCCGACGACGGCCTCGCCCGGAGGCGCGGCGCCGACCACGCCGGGCCCGCAGGGAAGAGCGGGGCCGGCTGCCCGGCAGCAGACCTCCGGTCGCGGCGAGTCGCCGCTGCAGCCCGGCGGGCCGGGGCGACCGGACGCTTTGGGGGCCGGTTCGCTACCCAACCGGGTCGAGGTGCAGGGGCGCGACCTGTTGCGCCTGTCGGCGCAGGCGGGAGTTCAGGCTGTTCCGGTACAGCGAATGGACATCCACCGGTTCGTGGAAGCGACCGGGTCGCTGGTGGCAGCTCGGGAGCAAAAGCTGCACTTCGGCGTGGCAGGCCGGGTAAAGTCGGTGGCCGTTCAGGAGGGGCAGTTTGTCCAGGCAGGAACCCTGTTAGCCGTTCTGGAGGACGTGGACCAGCAGCTGGCTCTGGTTAAGGCGAGAAACGAATATGAGACCGCCCGCCTGGAGAAGGCCACAGCGCAAATCGAAGAAAAACGGCTGGCCCTGGAGACCGCCCGGCGTAACCTGGAGGCGACACGCCTCGTCGCGCCGTTTGACGGGGTTGTCGCCCAACTTGACATCCGCCCCGGGGACCAGGTAACCGCCGCACAGCAGGTGGCCTGGCTGGTGGACCTCAACTCGCTGCAAGCGCAGGTCGCGGTCGACGAGGTGGACCTCGCCCATGTACGGGCCGGGCAGGCGGTGACGGTTCGCTCCAAGACCTTCCCGGACCTGGAGCTTCCCGGGCGGGTCGAACGCATCGCCACCGCCGGCCGCACCCAGGGCGACCTCGTGCTGTTCGATGTGGTGGTGCTCCTGGAGCGCTCGGACCCACGGCTGCGCCACGGGATGTCGGTAACCGCCCGCATCGAGGTGGAGAATGCCCGGGGGGTCTTGGCGGTTCCCGAGGAGGCGGTGACGGAGGCCGGAGGCCGCCCGATGGTGACACGGGTGGTGGGGGAGGAGGCGGTTCCCACGCCGGTCCAGCTCGGGGTGAGCGATGGGCGTTTTGTCGAGGTGCGCTCGGGGCTGCGGGAGGGTGACCGCGTCCTCGCCAGCAACTACGCCCTGTGGCGGGGGGCGAGCGGTGGGCAGAACCCCTCGGGCACCACCGCCGGCGCTAATCCCTTCGGATTTCGCTTGACTCCGGGAGGCGGACCATTCCGCGGTACGTCGGCTCCGGTGCCATCGCGTACCGCCGGGGGTCACTGACGATGGGGTGTTGGCCATTAGGCGTCGCAGGTTCGTCGAGTGCGGCCCAACGGCGTCCGGCGTCCCCGGACAGCAGACCGTCCGCAGCGCCCAACGGGACGCCCATACTCGAGCTGGTGAACGTCACCAAGGTCTACGGGCGGGGCGAAACGGCCGTTCACGCGCTTCGCGGGGTGAACCTGCGCATCGGGGCCGGGGAGTTCGTGGCCATCATGGGGCCTTCCGGCTCGGGAAAGTCGACCATGCTGCACCTGCTGGGCTGTTTGGATCGGCCCACTTCCGGACAGCTGCTGCTGGAAGGGCGGGACGTCTCCCGGCTGCCGGAGCCTGAACTGGCCCGGGTGCGCAACCGGAAAATAGGGTTCGTCTTTCAACAGTTTCATCTCATCCCCCGCCAGACAGTGCTTCGCAACGTGGAGTGGCCCATGATTTACGCCGGGGCGCCACGGGGGCGCCGGCGGGCCCGGGCGCTGGAGGTGCTGGAGAGGGTCGGCATGGCGCACCGGCTCAGCCATCTGCCGGCGCAGCTGTCCGGGGGCGAGCGCCAGCGGGTGGCCATCGCTCGGGCGCTGGTGTGCGAGCCTGCGGTCATACTGGCGGACGAGCCGACAGGAAACCTGGATTCTGCCAGTGGGGCGCAGATTCTGGCCATCTTTGAGGAGCTGCACCGCCGGGGTCACACCGTGGTCGTGGTCACGCACGACCCGGAGGTGGCTGGCCGCGCCCGGCGCATCGTGCGGGTCCGAGACGGGCAGTTGGAGAGTTCGGCCGACGGAACAGCGGCCGGAGCCGGCGACGGGTCGGCGCAGGCCCACGGGTAGGGGCAGCGCAGGCCGGCGGGTAGAGGCCGCCGTGCCGCGCCGGGGGGAGGGCCATGAAAGTCGGGGAGTTGGTGGTAGAGGCGCTGCTCAGCGTGCGGGCGGGGGGCATGCGCTCCTTTTTGTCCGTGCTGGGTATCGTCATCGGGGTGGCGGCCGTGATCACCCTTGTCTCCCTGGGACAGGGGGCCCAGCTTCGCATCACCGCGCAGCTCACCGAGCTCGGAACCAACCTGGTCACCGTCACACCGGCCTTTCGAGTCGGCTCGGGGGGCCGGGTCTCCGCCGAGACCACAGAACCGCTTACGGTGGAGCTCGCCGACCAGGTATTGCAAGGGGTGCCCGCCGTGTCGGCCGTGGCTCCGATGCTACAGACCCGGGCCACCCTGGTGGTGGGCTCGGCCAACCTGAGCGCATCGGTGGTGGGCGTCGCCGGCACTTACGGAACCATCCTCAATTATCGCCCCCTGGTGGGGAGGTTCATCCAGCCTCGGGATGGCCAGGCCCGCCGGGTGGCGGTGGCGCTGGGTCACCAGGTGGCGACCCAGCTGTTCGGGGATCAGTTGCCGGTCGGCCAGAGCATCACCCTGGTCTTCTCCGGGCGGGCGGTTCCGGGCGTGGTGGTTGGGGTGATGGAGCCCAAGGGTGTCATGTTCTTCACCAACTTTGACCAGCAGGTGTACATGCCCATCGAGACGCTGGTGGAGCGCGGGATTGCCCGAAACCGGGTGGGGTCGTATCTGGTTCAGGTGCGGGACGGCATCCCGGTGGAGGAGGCCATCGCCCAGCTGGAGTTCTGGTTTGCCCGCAGGCTGGGGGAGACGGGGCTGGTCAATGTCGCCAGCCAGCAGGCGCTGCTTTCGGCGCTGGGGCAGGCGACGGGCACGATGACCCTGCTCCTGGTGGCCATCGCCGGGGTGGCCCTGGTGGTCGGCGGGATCGGCATCATGAACGTCATGCTGGTGGCGGTGGCCGAGCGAACCCGGGAGATCGGCATCCGGATGGCCATGGGTGCCCGGCGCCGGGACATCTCCCGCCAGTTTCTCGCCGAGGCGACGGCCCTGAGCGTGATTGGGGGCGTCGTGGGGCTGGCGGGCGGATGGGTGGGCGCGTGGGCGTTGGCGAGAAGTCTGGGGTTTCCGTTTGTGGTGTCGGTGGAGGCTGTCGCGGTGGCGGTGGGGTTCTCAGGGGCCGTGGGGGTGGTGTTCGGGCTGTATCCGGCCCAGCGGGCGGCCCGGTTGAATCCGGTGGAGGCGCTGTGGTACGAGTGACGGTGAGGCCCGGTGGGCGGCGGATGCCTGGCTGAGGGATGGACGGCCGAGAGGCGGAGCACAAACGGCGGATGGGCCGCCTGCCGCAGGTGCGTCGGCAGCCCGGCGCCTGTTGACGGGCGGGAGAGCGCCCGTTTATCATGAGGCTGGGCGAGCAAACAGGGCCGGGGGCGGTGCGATTACCCCGGCCGGTATCGCTGGGGCGGCGTAGCCAAGGGGCTAAGGCGGAGGTCTGCAAAACCTCTATTCCCCGGTTCGAGTCCGGGCGCCGCCTCCAGTAACGACAAGGGTTTGCGGGATCGGGGGTTTGGCACAAGGGCGGTTTGCCAAACCGATTGCCAAACCCGGGTTTGGCAAAAAGGCCGGCCCCCGGGCGGTAGGGTATCCGGGGGGCCGGCAGGTGAAGGCCGCGGTCGCAGCGGTCAATCGTGGGCGGGCGGGGCGGTCCGCAGCAGCGAGTCCAGCTTGCGGATCGCCTGCTGGTCCATCCCGAGCAGGACGTCGGAATACAGGTCAAGAGTCACCTCGATACGGGCTTGCCTAAGGATTGCCTGGACGATTTTGGGATGCACTCCCTGCTTGAGCGGGAACGTCGCGTACGCATGCCGAAGGTGCTGGAAGGATCCACGCGAGGGACTCCTGACCTCACGACTCTCTCACGTGGACTTCGCTTTCGTTGGCGGCTAGGCGCCCGCCGGCTGCATTGTGTAGGACCGCCCGAATGCGGTAGCGACCCGGCCGGGGAAAGCGCAAGGTGAACCGTTCGACCCCTTCGAGCGCACAGTCCGGCGGTATGTCGAGGACCCTGCGGCCGCCAAAGCGACGAAACCCCTCAGGCCCCAAAACCTCCCATTCCAGATAGGCTCCTCCGAATCCGTGAGGGTAGTCGTTGATGACCCAGAGGTTCACGTCCACCGGCGACGCCTGCACACGGCTCTCCCCCCGAACCTGGATGCTCACCAGCACCGGCTGCATCACGGTCCGGAGCACGTGGAACCCCAATTTGCGCCGGCCGAAGAAGTCAACCACCGACCAGCTGATCACCGGCGCGCAGTCGGTGAGGGTAAACTGGATGACGGAATTGACGGGCCGGTATTTCTTGCGACGAAAAGCTTCCACGAGGGACTTGAGCAGCCTCGCCTGATACGCCTGGCTGCGCGCGATCAACGCGTCGAGCCTGGGCGGTGGCTCTCCCAGATGCTGGCGGTACACCTCCAGTTGGAAGCCCAGGTGCTTCCACTTCTCCCAGTCCGCAGGCCAAAGGGCAGCCTCCGGCAGCATCTCCCGGAGACTTTCCACGTCGGGCACCGCCTGGGCCCCCATCTCCGAGATGAAGCGGGGTGCGTACTTCTCGACGTCTTCGACCTGGTCCCAGTACCAGCCTACCCAGGGCACCGTCAGCGCCGTTCGCCGATACGCCTCGAACGCCTCCTCACCCTGTTCCTCGTTGGAGAGTCCGTCCACGGGCGCAAAGACCGAGGCCTTCACCAAAATGCGGCTGGGGTCCAGCTCCGCGACCCGAGCGAACACCGCCCGGGTCAGTCCCAGCCAGTCCGGGAGTCGAGGTTCGGAGTGACAGCACCAAATGATGACGCAGGGATGGCTGCCCAACGCCGTGATCATCTGTTCCGCTGTGGCCAAGGCTGCCGCCCGCACCTCGGGAGACTGCTCGTAGCCCCACTGGAGAGGAAGGTCTTGGTAAACCAGGATGCCCAGCTCGTCGCAGCGGGCGTAGAAATAAGGGAGCTCCACGTGGGCAAACACGCGCACCAGGTTCATGCCGAGTTCCCGCACCCACCCCAGGTGCCGGTCGTACAGTTCGGGAGTAGCTGCGGACATGAACAGCCTCGACAGGTAATTGGTTCCCCGGACGAAGAAGCGCCGGCCGTTCAGGTAGAGGTCCCAGTCGGGCCCCCGGCGCACCTCCCGCACCCCAAAGCGGGTGAAGACGGCGTCGACGGCCACGGCCGCCTCGCCCGCGCCACCGTGCCCGCCGCCCTCGAACGTCGACTCCTGCCCGGCTGCGAGCGACTCCGGCAACGTGGGTAGAGCCTGTGGCTGCGGTTCCGCTCGCTCGCACCGCTCCAGGCGGACCGTCAGGCCGTACAGGTGGGGAAACCCTTGGTCCCAGCTCCACCATAGCCGGGGTTCCAGCAGCCGCAGACGGAACTCCACGGGCTGCTCCCCAGGGGGCAATCCTACCTCGCGCTGCGCCCGAATCCCTTCGCCGCCCTGGAAGTTGGCGGGGGCCACGTCCAGCACCAGGGTCACGTTGCGATGCCCCGCGCTGGCGTTGCGCAGCAAGACCGTGACGTTCACATCCGCGGCCGCGCCCCCGTCGAGAATCCGGGTGTCGACTTTCACCGCGCTCACGTGGACGGCCGGGCGGTCCTCCAGGTACACCGCACCCCAGATACCCCCCGGATTCAAGACCGGGTGAGGATACCAGGGGAGGTCCGTGAAGCCCGGCAGCGGCCCCTGCCGCTGAGGGATGCAGTCCCAGTGAGAGATGGCGCCCTTCACCATTCGCTTGGCCTCCGGGTGGGCATTCATCGGACAATCCACTTCCACCACTAGAAGGTTGGCGGTGTGAGCCTGGACCCGTTCCGTCACGTCGAACTCGAATCCGAAGTACCCCCCCTCGTGCGCGCCGAGGAAGGTGCCGTTCAGCCAGACCCTGGCCCAATAGTCCACGCCCTCGAAGACCAGGAACAGCCTGCGTCCCGCACCCACCTCGCATGGCTCGAACTGGCGCCGATACCATGCCTTGCCCTGGTATTCAAGGCCTTCTGCCTGCCAGTGTGCGGGAACCCGCATACGCGACCAAGGCCCCGTGTCGGCGACTTCCCAGTATCCCGCACGCCTGCCCTCCCCGTTGGGATCTGGGCGAAACTCCCACAACCCGCCGAGATCGATGCGACGCCGGCCGCGCGCACCCGGGGCAAGAAGCGTGTAGTTGGCCAGGTAGGGATGGCAGTCCGGGGAAGGCATGCCTTCCTAACCCTTGATACCCGATGCGCTTAGGGTTTGGATGAACCACCGCTGAAACGCGATGAACAGGAGCAGCACGGGGATCGTGGCCATGGTCGCGAAGGCCATGGTGTCGCCCCAGTCCCTGGGGAATTGTCCGAAAAACGTCTGGATGGCGACCGTCAGCGGCCGGTAGCTCTCACCCCGGGTCACCATCAGCGGCCACAGGAACGCGCCCCAATACTCCAGCGCCTGCAGGATGGCGACGGTAGCGATCACCGGGCGGGAGAGCGGAAGGATGATGCTCCAGTAGATTCGCCAGCGGGTGGCGCCGTCGACGCGCGCCGCTTCATCGAACTCCCTGGAGATCCCGATGAAGAACTGGTAGAACAAGAAGATGGAAAACGGGTGAGCGACGAACGGCACGATCTGGACGTGATACGAGTCGATCCAACCAAGCCGGTTTACCTCCAGCAACAGCGGGATGGCAATCCCCTCGAAGGGGATGACGATCAGCCCCACCACCACCGAAAGAAGGAATCTCCGTCCCGCAAAGTGAAGGCGCGCCAGGGCGTAAGCCATCATGCTGTTTACCAAAAGCCCTCCGAACACGATTCCGGAGACCACCACCAGAGAGTTCAACAGGAACCTGTGAAAGGGCATCCTGCGAAAGACATCCCCAAAGTTCTGCAACGATGGCGCCGACGGAACAAACGCTCTCCACGTGCCGACCTCTTTCAGCAGACGCAGCTCGTCATCCTTGAAGGCCGACACGACCATCACCAGTAGAGGCCCGAGGAAGAGGGCAGCGTAAAGGATGAGCAATACGTAGTGGAACACCCCACGCCACGCTCCGCCCCGTGCCTGGCGGCGCCGGGACGGTGCAATCCCGGACGCGGTTGGCGATGCCATCGAACCGGTCATCATGCCACCTCCCGCTCCTCCCGGATCAGCCAGCGCTGGGTGAGGGAGATGGCCAGCACAATGCCGACGAACAGCACGGACATGGCCGACGCGTACCCGACCTTGAGCTCCTTGAAGCCGCTTTGGAACAGGTACCGGACGATAGTCTGGGTTGCATACAGGGGACCTCCCTGCGTCATCACCTCGACCTGGGTGAAAAGCTTGAAAGCCAGGATCGTGGTGGTTACCAACACGAAGATATGCGTGTTCCGGAGCCCGGGGAGCGTGACGTACCAGAATTGCTGCCAGCTGGTGGCCCCGTCAATCTGGGCGGCCTCGTACCGCTCCGCTGGGATGTCCTGCAATCCGGCCAGGTAGATTACCATCTGAAATCCGACGCCCTGCCAGACGGAGACCATGATGATAGCCGGTAGTGCCAGGTGCGGGTCCTCAAGCCATCGGTACGAGCCGAGCCCACCGAAAGAGACGGCGCGCAAGACGGCGTTGACGAGGCCATCCCGGCTCAGCAAAAAGGTCCAGATAACGGCAACCACAACCATCGTGGTCACGGTCGGCAAGAAGTAAAGGGCTCGAAACGCAGTGACGAAGCGGCGGCGCCCGTTGACCAGCAGTGCCAGAAACAGCGCAAAGCTGCTCTGAACCGGCACTACAACCAGGGCGAACACAAGGTTGTTGAGCAGGCTCCGCCAGAAAATGGGATCCTCGAGGATACGCGCGAAGTTGCGCAACCCTATGAACGCAGTCGGCAGAGGTCCGGGAATCAATCGCTGGTTCGTAAAAGCGAGAGTGACCGCCAGCCCGAATGGCACCACCATGAACATCAGGAGCAAGATCAGCGCGGGTGCCGACATGAGCCAGGCGGTGAGCGCCTCGCCTCGATCTGCGGTAGCCCTGCGCACTACCCTCGCTTGTGTCCGGGCGGTTTCGACCACCTGCACGGCCTGGTTGCCATCCTCACGAAACGCAGCCGCCGCGGGCGTGGGCCCCTCCCGGAGGCGCACGGTCAGGTGCGCCTCCGGGAGCGGGCGGGGGTGCCGGCAGCCTTCGTCATCGGCCAAAGGGCGGGTAGCCCATGTTGTCCTCGATTTCTCGGTCGATCCTGCGGGCGGCCCGGTCCAGCTGCTCCTTGACGTCGGCGCCCGCCAGGATGTTGTCGACGGCCTCCGCAAAGGCCGCGGTGATGGTGGGGTAGACGGGATGGGCCGGACGCGAGACCGCCACGGTGTTGAGTTGCTCCCCGAAGACCGCCAGCGGGCCGCCGGGGCCGTACAGCTCCGACCTCGCCAGAGCCGACTTGCGCGATGGCACCGCACCGTTGGCGCGGGTCATCCGCAGAATCTGATCCGGCTGCAGCAGGAACTCCAGAAACTTCCATGCCGCCTCTGGGTGCCGGGAGGTCGCTGGGATCCCCCAGGCCCACGAGCCGAGGCCGGTGGCCGAGCGCTCACCAAACCGAGGCATGGGCACTAGAACCAGGTCGTCGCCCAGTCCGCTGCGGTGAGGACCCCACATCCAGTGTCCCACCCAAGCGAGGGCGGCGCTCTTGTTGCCGTAGAAGGAGGCATCCCCCGCGTCCGCCGGCACCACGTATCCCCTCTTTACCCAACTTTGCAACATCGTGAGGGCTTCGATGGCGGCCGGGCTGTTGAGGGTGCCGGACGCTCGCCAGGTCTTGCGGTCGATCAGGTCCGCTCCCAGGCTTTGGAGAATGGGGGAGAAGCCGTAGGTGAACCATTCGCCTCGACCGTAGTTGAGCTTGAGGTCAAGAGCGTACCTGACCTCGGGCAGGGCCTGAAGTCGTGCCAGCGCCTGCTCGAATTCCTCACGGGTCCAAGCGTCAGTCACGCTCCGCGGAATACGGACACCGGCTTTTTGAAGATAG
>CAYQLT010000022.1:23425-28141 GCA_964418425.1 uncultured Clostridia bacterium | reverse complement strand
AACTCTCGGACCTGGGCCTCCAGCACAGCCCGTTCCTCGCCCTTGCCCGAATGGAACCAGACTTCAATGGTGACCGGCGCCGCCTGTACCGTGGTCGCCAGGACAATCAGGGCCACCATCAGCAGGGCAACGGTGGCCGAGCCGGCCCGTAAGACATGCAGCCTGCTCCACGAATGCATGGCCATCTCCCTTTCCACGGAAGAAGTGGGCTCCAAGAGTTCCGAACCCAACCCCTCGTTCTTTCACGGACACCCCAGGTCGCCTTTTCAATATGCCTGCTGGTGCTGCCCCCTCTCACCTCCTCGCGACCGGCTTGGATCGCAGAGCTGCAGGGCAGCAGCGCAATGGTTCAGAGCCAGGAGCGAGTTTGGACGACGTATTCCCTCTGCCTCTCCAATACCAACGTCGCGGCGCCAATGACCCCCGCGTTGTCGCCCAGAACCGCCGGGGCAAGCTGGAAGCGCACCTCGGTAAGGAGCCGACTTCGCTGGGCGAATTCCCTGGCCGGCCCGAGCAAGGCCTCCCCCAAGGCCATCAACTCGCCGCCCACCACAACCATTTCCGGGTCAAAGGTGCTGATCAGGAGGCAGACCGCTAGGCCGAGATACTCTCCGAACTCCTCGGCCAGCCGCCTCGCGCGCGGGTCTCCCCACGACAAGGCCTGAACAACGCCATCAAGGCCGATATCAGGTTCGGAGAAGAGCGCCGCGGCCCGGCTCAAGAACGCCTCGCACGAAAGGAACGTGCCGATGCAACCCTGGTTTCCGCATTCGCACGGAGGGCCGGACCGGTCGATGACGACGTGGCCCAGCTCGCCCGCGTGGCGGTTGGTACCGGCGTATAACCGCCCGCCGAGAACCACGCCAGCCCCGATGCCCCGCGCCACGATCTTGAGGTAGACGACGTCTTTGACCCACCGGGCCGCACCGCGGGTGTGTTCCCCCCAGGCAGCAGCCCGCACGTCTCGCTCGACCAAAGTCCGAAGCTTCGTGTGTTCCTGCAGCAGGCGGCCGAGTGGGAGATCCTTCCATCCCAGATTGGGAGAGTGCAAGACCATTCCCGCTTCCGGGTCCACAACGCCGGGCGTGGCCACTCCCAGACCGACCAACCGGTCACGGCGCACCTCCGGGGCGGCCAGCAGCTGGTCAACAAATGCGAGAACGGGGTCCAGGGGCAGCCGATTCTCCTCTAACCGGATAGCAGCAGCCTGCCGGTGACGGATGCGGCCGAACACGTCGGTGACCACCCCAATGAGCCGCTGAGGCGTGATCTCGAGGCCCGCCGCCACGGCCGCATCCGGGGCGAGTTCCAGGAGAATCGGCTTTCGGCCACCACTGGAGGCGCCCATCCCGGTCTCGCGGATGTACCCTCGCTTGAGCAGGTCGTCAATGATCACCGAGACGGTGGACTGGCTGAGGCCGGTGGCGCGGGCCAGGTCGGCCCGGGAGAGGGGTTGCGCCCGCAGGAGCGCCTCGACGATGAGAGAGCGGTTGACCTCACGTGCCATGGCGGAGCTCCCGGTTCGGGGCGAGCTGTCTCTCGGGCGCCCGAACCGGGTCGGCGGCGTCGGCGGACCTTCGGTCGAGTGTCGAACTATCATTGGCCTCATCACCGCTGCGGGCAAGCTTCCAATCGGGTGCCATCGGCCGAGCGAGGCGCTGGCCAGGCGCCCCCAGCCGGCCGAGACGCTCCGGGTATTTCGTCGGGCCGGCAGCCTTCCTTCGACACACGAAGGAACTCCGCAAACGAAACTTGCGTTTATGTTAGCTGCGTGCGACCGCATCCGTCAAGCCCCGGCTGGCCCCGTCCAGAGGTCGCGCCAGTGTTTTTCCAGAAGGAGAGTACCAATCCCCCTGATCCGGTGCGCTCAAGCGGGTAAAAAAAGAGCCGGGCACCCTCCCCCTCCGCGTGGCCCGGCTTGGATCGAGAAGCTGGCCTGCCCGGTCGGCTTCCCCCACCCGCCGGCGAAGCGGTCAGCTCGTGTCCGGGACGAGGTAGAGGCCCAGCGGACCCTCCCCGACTCACAGCTCCGCCCGCAGCCGCTCGGCCACGCCTCGGTCGGTCGGCTCCAGGGGCCTGCGGCGGCGAATGCGGCGGGCCAGAAAGAGCTGAAAGAGAGTGTAGCCTGCGGCCACAAACGCCCATAGTACCTGTATGCCGGTCGGGTGGTGGAGGAAGCCATGATCCAGGTGCCAGTGGGTCTTCAGCTCCTGTGCGCTTGCCTTCTCGACCCCATCGGGCGCGGGCGATGGCCCAGAGTGGGGGCATCTGCGCGAACCTCTCGGACGTGCACCTTGCGCAGCAGCTGCGCTTCAACGTGTTGTTCCGCTGGTTTTACCGCATCGGCTGGGACGACCCGGTGCCGGACGACACCACGCTGGTGGTCTTCCTTGCAGCAGGCGTGGGACGAAAGGGGCCTACATCCCCGGGCTGTGGCGGCCGACTCGGCCTACGATGCCGCCCACCTGCGACAGGAGCTGGCCGAGGCCGGCCTGCGGCTGTATGCCCCTGCTCGCCACCGCCGAAGCACGCTGCCCGAAGGCTTCACGTACGACCGGGAAGCCTACCAGCTCCTCTGTCCCGGCGGGCCAGGTAGGGAGGCCCAGCCCACATGGGAAAGGCGGGTTCCTCTACGTCTTCTCCCAGTCGGCTTGCCGGAGCTGTCCGCTTGGGACGGAGTGCTTGAAAGCTGGCGCGCAGCCGGGCTGGGCCGGGCCCGCTATCGAGGACGGTTGGGGGTCGCCTTTCAAGCGGTGATGACCTTCTTTGTGCTCAACACCAAGAAGTTGAGGTGCTGGAAGCCGGCCGCTACAGCCTCCTGGGCGGCATGAAGGCGAACAAGAGGGAACGATGGGACAGGGAGGGCATCGTGCCCCTCCCCTGGGGCCCGTTCCTGGTGTAGTGCTACGTCTGCGACCCATCTCCTACCAATCCTGCCAGGCCCACTGCGCCTTGCCACTGCCGGTTTTTCAGAGCTCTCGACAGACGAAGCGTTCCAGGTCCTTGAAGGACCGAATCGTCCTCGGTAGGATGACCTCAGCTTCCACGAATGAGCCCGCCCTTCCCCAGCAGGTCGATTCTGGACGGGGTCTTTTCGTCGTCGCTTTCCAGGCCCCTCCAGCCAGCAGGCTGGAGGGGTGCGGCTCCCTTACCAAGACCGGTGGTAGCGGATGTAGGCAGCCGTCTGCAGGTGCGAAAAGCCGCTTAGGTGGTAGCGCAAGTAGATGCGCGTGAGGCTTCTGGTAACGCCTGGCTCTCGGGGAAATGTGCCTCGTAAGCGAAGGCCCATCGCACGGGGTAGGGTCATGAAACCGACCCCCACGCTTCGCCCAGGAGGTGCTCGTGGTGCAGCTGTCTGCTTCCCGGCGCCGCAGGAAGGGCTGGCGAGGCGGGGTGACGGCCCCGGTTATCGCCGTTCCCGCCCCGCAGCCCATACAGCCCGGCGGTCTGTACGCCATTCCCGGTGGCTTTCCCCTCCGGGTGATCCCCGGGGCCCAAGTCGCATAGGAAGGAAGTGCCTTCTCCATGAATCCTTTCGACCCCTGGTGCTGCGGCACCGGCACGAACCGGCGGCTGGGCTTTGGGGCCACGGACGTGGAGGGAGAGGTGGATGGGGTCCAGAGCCCTATTTGTGCAGTGAACCGTTGCTCTCCGGAACCCGAACCGGCTGAGCGGGGCCGGGTGCAGCGGGATGGGAACCCAAGCGGTTTCGGTAGCGGGTAGCGCTGCAGGGTCAACGCCTGGAGACGGTGCAGGTGCGTCTGGCGGTAGCCGAGCGCCTTGACGACGGGCCGTGGAAGTGTTCCACGCGGGCACAGCCGGTGCAACTCGTGCCGGATGTCTTGCGCCCCGGGACGGAGGGGGATGGACTATGCCGCGGTGCGGACGACAAGGGGGCCGACCCTGCAAACCGCCGCCGGCACCGTGCAGGTGTACGAGTGCCGGTTCGGCGCGGCGTGGCCCCCCTCGTCTACCGATGACGGCGAGGGACCGGGTTCCCAGGTATGCTGGGCAGCTCGGCCCTGAAAACCTGCCGTCTCAGCGCAGCTCGTCGCGGATCAGCCTTACCACAAGGTCCGGAGCAACCCGAAGCAACCGGCACTCCACCCGTACCACCCGATAGCCTAACTGGCGCAGGGCTACCTGCTTGGCCCGGTCGCGCCGGCGGACGCCGGGGTCCAGGTGCACCAGGCCGTCCAGCTCTACCACGAGCCGGGCGTCCGGAAATAGAAAATCGACCTCGTATCCGCCTACGTGCACCCTCTGCCGAAACCCGTCCAGGCCGGCTCGCCGGAGGTGTTGGGCCAGCCTCTGCTCGGCGGCGTTCGGTTCGTGGTCCCAGATGCGGGGTGCCGCCGGGCGGCGGCGGTCTCCCTGCGCCTCTCGGAGCCGTTCCTCAAACCAAGATAGTTGCGACCCAAAAGGCTCGGCCTCCGCCGCCCGTCGCGTCGCCCGGGCGTCGGATGGCCGGCTTTTGCGGCTCCTCGGCGCTCTGGGTGGCACGGTGATTGGATCCTCCTTCCACCCGATCCGTGCTCCCCGGCTTTGATCGCAGACCCACCTCTCGCCCGAGGGCCGGGGGTCCGTGGTGAAAGCGCGGTGGGCTCAGCTCTCACGGGCCCTGTGCGGCCTGCGCCCCTGCAGCTTGGCAAGGGGAGCCCGCGTCTTCTGCCATGATAAGCTGCGCTACAGACTTTCGTCTACCGGAGTCGATGC
>CAYQLT010000022.1:7367-23325 GCA_964418425.1 uncultured Clostridia bacterium | reverse complement strand
GTTGCCGCACTGTCTTCGTTGATGTTGGTCGGCCTCCTCGCCGGCACATGGGCGTTTGCGCCGGAGGGCGCGGCCGGCCAGGGAGGTGCGGAGGGCGCCGCTGGCTACGCCGGTTCCGATGCGTGCCTGTCCTGTCACCAACAGCAGTACAACGACTGGAGGGTTTCCGGCCATCCTTACAAGCTGATGCCGGCGCAACAGGCCAGGTCCCGTCCCATTCCGCTTCCAGAGGGGTACTCCTGGGAGGACATCAGCTACGTTGTGGGGGGCTACAAGTGGAAGGTTCGCTACCTGGACAACACCGGCCACATTATCACGAGTGCGGGGGGTAAGCCGGGTAAGAACCAGTTCAACTTGGCCACCGGAAGCTGGGTGGATTACGAGGCAGGAAAGTCCAAGAAATACGACTGTGGAAGATGCCATACCACGGGATACTCGCCCGAAGGCCATCAGGATGGCTTGCCCGGCATCGTCGGGACATGGGCGGCCCCGGGGATTCAGTGCGAAGCGTGCCACGGGCCGGCGCAGGCTCACGTGGCCTCGGGCGGCGATGCGAAGCTCGTCTCGGTCAACAGCTCGGCGGAGCTTTGCGGACGGTGCCACGTTCGCGGCGATCCGAACAAGATTCCGGCCAAGGGCGGGTTCATTCAGCATCACGAGCAGTACAACGAGCTGCTGGCCAGTCCCCACCAGGGGCTCTCCTGTGTGGATTGCCACGATCCCCACAAGAAGGCCGAGTTCTCTGTGCGAACCGGTTGCGACACGTGCCATTCGGACGTCCAGCAAGCCTTCGTTGGTAGCGCGATGCAGCGGGTCGGCGTCAGCTGCGAGGACTGCCACATGCCTATGGCCACCAAGTCTGCTGTGAGCCTGGGCCCGCACCGTGGAGACGTGAAGACCCACCTGTTCCGAATCAGCACCGATCCGGCGGCCAGCATGTTCACGCCCGACGGGGCGTTCGCCAGGGAGTTCGTTACCCTTGAGTTTGCCTGCCTGCAGTGCCACCAGGATCGGACGGTTCAGTGGGCTGCACAGTACGCCGAGCAGGCCCATACGTTCGGCAAGAGGTAGCCGTCGGTTACGCGCCCAGCAGGTTTCGGCCGGGGCGGCCCGGCGCAGGCTGACAAGCAGGATGACAACAAGCGCCGGGCCGCCCGCCAGCCCAGCCGATGGCCCCAGATCCTGGGGATGGCCATCCAGGGTCCCGAGCGCGGGCGAGCCCTCACCCATGCTCCCCTCGTGTGGAGCCTGGTCCAGGCAGTACGGCCAGGCGGCAGCTTCCCGCAACGCGTTTTCCCTCAAACACCCCCCGGCGAATGGGGAATCCTCCCTATACGGTCATCACCTCCCGTGAGGAGGCGATGGGTCGAACCGGCGCAGAGCGCCCTGACGGCAGTTCGCCGGGCGGCTCGGGCCGAGGTGGAGCAGACTATCTTGCGGGTCGGCGCCCGGGTGGTCGACGAGGCCGTCTTCACACCCGGTGCGGTCATGCCGCAAGGCCTCTTCCTGACGCTGACGCCCAACCAGCTCGTGACCCGCACCATCCGCCTGAGCAACGGCGGAACCGGCGCGCTGCCTTTCGGGGTTGCCGAGTGGGCGCCCTCGAAGTGGCTGTTCTCGCCGTCAGGTGCCGGCCGGGCGGGGAGCGTGGACGTTCCGGCCACGCTGCAGAGCCGCATCGGCGAGGCCACGGCCCGCATCGAGGCCGCCCTGGAGGGTTGCAAGCACACTCCGAGAGCTTCCGGGCCAGGCCCCTGGCTCTGCCGCCCGCCCCCTCGTCGAAGCTGGAGACGATCGCGGCCGACCCCGACCCGGATGCCTACACGATGTCCGTCTTCGGCAGAGCCATCAGCCTGGCCCTCGCGGAGGCGAGCGAACTCCGGGCACAACCTCCTGGGCCAGGGTGTCCGCTATGACACGGGCAGCGAGGAGGCGTTCGAGAGGCGCCTTACCGTGGGAGCGAGCCTGCGGGCCGGGCCTCTCTTGTTGGCGGCCGACCTCGGAGACCCGACGGGCAGCAGGCGTTTTCACCACGCCGCGGTCGAAGCGCGCCTGGGGGTGCTGACGCTGCGCGGCGGGGCAAGCGGGCAGCTGGCCCGGGAGGCCGGTTCCCCCGACCTCTCAGCCGGCGCGGGGGTGAGCCTGGGCGAATTCCAGATGGATTACGCCTACCTGATGCCGGCCGCGCTTCCGGCCACCCACCGCGTCTCGCTGACGCTGCGCTTCTAGCCCGGCGGGCCGTTGACAGGGGGCCTTTCCTTCGGGAGACTGGCATAGGATTCCTCCGCAGCTTCCTCCGAACCGGCCGACCGGACCGTGATGGTGTTCATGAACGGGTCGGACCTGGAGAGCGAGGCCATGGCCGGTACGTCCGACCTGCTGGAGATGATGCGGGTAGGCTCGAAGGACCGGGTTCACCTGGTGGTCGAGACGCTCGGGACCGCCCAATGGCACATGGAGGGTATCGAGGCCGACAGAAACCAGAGGTTTCACAGCCGACGCTGAACGGTCGCCTGATCTCCTTCTTTGAGCAAAACGCCAGCGAGACCACCGTGGAGTGGACCGTTCCCGTCCTGCTCAATGGACGCGAAGTAGACCTCGTGGTTCTGCTGGATACGGAAACGGGGGCGGGCAGGGTGATCGGCGCCTGGCCGGGTACCGTGGAGGGGAGCGCGGTGGCGGCCCGGGACCTGATCCCCATCCGCCGGGGGGATCGCATCCGTCCTCTCTTCCACTGGCTGGGCCCCGAGTCGGTCGAGGAAACGTACGTCTACTGGGACGAGTTCGTGGTCGACGACGAACTGAAGCTCGCGTGGGAGCCGGCTCCGGAGGGGGAGTACCGGTTTGCCTTTGTCATCACCGACGTGAACCAGCTTGAGACCTACTCTGACTTTCTCGCCATCGAATACGTCGCCGACGACGGCGCCAGCGCGGACGCGGCCGGCTACGGTCGCTGAGGGGCGACCGGTCCCCCATCGTTCCATGGGCACCCGGGTGTCGCGGGGCGCCGCCCGCGGTATCATGGATGCGGGCGCGAGGCAAGCTCATGCGAGGGAGCGGGTGGGGCCCCGGTGTCTGGCGACGATCCGTTCACGGTGGGTGCCACCGTGCAGGTAGATGCGGTCAACGAAGAGGGGGAGCTGGTCTCGTACCGCACCCGTATCGAGGACCGTGACGACCGCACCCTTGCGGTGCAGCTGCCGTACGAGAAAGGCGTGCCGGTTCGGTTCACCCCTCAAAGCCAGCTCGTCCTGTTGCGCCAGGTGGAGGGCGACCAGTTCGCCTACGCGGCCACCGTGGAGGTCGTGCAGACGAGACCCGGTAACATCCCGTTGCTGGTAGTCACGCGGCCGGTGGACTACGAGCTTGTTCCCCGGCGGCGCTTCTTTCGCTGTCCGGTGCGGCTACCGGTCCGGTGCCAGGGGGTCGAGGGGGAGGCGACCAACCTCAGCGGTTCCGGCCTGCTGGCGGTGCTGCCCGCTCAGCCCGAGTGGAAGACGGGGACGGAGGCCGAATTGGAGCTGGCCCTGCCGGGCCAGGACGAACCCATGCCCCTGAAAGGGCGGGTCATGCGGGTGCAAAAGGTCGCCTCCGGGACGCGCCAGGCGGTGGCATTCGATTTCGTGCACCTGCGGGAGCGGGCGCAGGATTTGATCCTGCGCTACCTCTTCTTGCGCCAGCGGGAGCTTATCAGCAAAGGGCTGTTGGTGCCCGAGCGGCGGCCCCCCACTCGGGAGAGCGAGGAGGCCTGAGCGGGCCGGCGCCCGCCGGCGCCGCCCGCTCGCCCGGCCTGGCGCATCCGCCTCAGGTCCCAAGGCCCCCGCCGTCGGGGACGTACGCGGTGCCCACCTCGGCAGGTATGCCCTGGTAAAACTGGCGGACGCGCTGGACCTCGCTGTGGTCGGCCTTGCCCGATGGCAGATACCAACCCTTTTGCTCCATGAGGCGGTACAGCTCCCACTGCACCTGCTCGGTGAAGGTGCGCATCTGCATCATCGCCTGGCGCAGGTTCCCGTCCGAGCACTCGATGCCCGCCCAGGTCAGATCCAGGCAGCGCCGCTTCAGCATCCCCAGGGTGTCGGTTGCCATATCCGCGTCTTGAAGCGCCATTGCCCGCTTCGACCTCCTGCTCGCACTGGCTACGAATCGTGAACCCCATGCTGGCCGTGAAGGCTTGCCCTCATGCTGGCCGCAACCTGTCGGCTAGCCGAGGAACGTCATGAGCCGCTGGGCGTCCTGATTGAACTGGCTGGCAATATGCTGGAGCTGGCTTCTCAGTTGAGGATCCTTGCAGCTCCGGCTGTACTCATGGAGCTTGCTGACCGCCAGGCGATCCTCGCCGATGCGGTGCCTCAGGTTCTCCAGCTCCAGCATGGTCAGGTGCGGCACCTCTGCGACCCCCTTTTCCACAGCGCTGGCACGTTCCGCCGGCCCGAGCGCTGGCACGCTCTGCCTGCCCGCACCCCCGCCCGGCCGGCACGCTTGCGGGTCGGGGTAGGGGCGCCGGCGATGGTCAGTATGCCCGCTCCAGGGGTCTCTCTTTCCCGGTACAGGTCATGGCAGCCTCATCCCCCGGAGATGCTCTGGGGCAGGGGGCTCCAAGGCTGTGAAGCGAGCATGACCGGCGGCGAACCGGCCTTTTGGTGCGGCACCAGCGCCCGCCATCGGGACCCGGCGGAGCGACGTCTGCAGGAGATGGCGGAGGCCTTGCGGCAGTTGGGGTTGCAGGTGCGGGTGCAAAGCGTTGAATGCGGGGGCTTTGTGCTGTTTGCCTGCGCCGCCGCGGGCCACAACCCGGGGCCCGGGGCGTGGGCGTCCATCCTACGGTGCCAGCTTGCCTCGGCTTTGGCGGACGTGGCGTTGGGCCCCATCACCCAGCACTGGCTGGTAAGTCGGCTGGTGCGGGAGGCGCGCCGACACGACCTGTTTCTCCCTCCGGCCGCCCGTCCTCGGGCCGCCAACCTGGCTCGCCAGCTGGTGGAACCCCCGCATGCCGACGCAGGGTATCTGCCGGCGCTGGACGGCGACCCCCGAACCTCCGTCCAGGGGCCCCGGGCACCTGGCGGGTCCGGTTCCGCAGGGGCGCCCGGCGGGACCGGAGAGATGCCGCCCGCGGGGCCGGTGGCTGGCGGCCGCCCCGCACGGCCCGCCAATCTTCTGCGATGGCACGGGCGGCTTTCCCGATGCCTTCTGGAGACGATGCCTGCTCTGCCCGACCCTGCGGCTCCCCACCTGCGGACCTTGATGCTGGAGGGAACCATTCGTTTTCGGGTTCAGGAGTACGTGGCGGCTCTGAAGCGGGCCGTTGCCCGCGCGGTGGCGGAGCTGGGAGCGGAGCGAGACGAGCAGCGGTTGTTCGTACCCTGGCGCAACCTGTGGCTGGGCCCTCCGCCCCGCATCTACGAGGTGCACGTCTTTGGCGAGGCGGGACGGGGCTATCGCCTGGCGGACCGCTGGGGGATGCCGGCGGGTGCACGCTGGGCGGGCGAGGGATTGGCTGCGGCGGCCTCCGAAGGAGCACTGGTGGGGCAGTTGCTGCGCCTGGCACCCCGTCGCATCGTCCTGCACGTCGGCGAGGACGATCCGGCTCAGGCGGCCGTGCGGGGCGCGTTCACGGGGCGGGTGTACAGTTGCCGGGGCTGCCCGCGCTGCGGACGCAGTGGGCCCGGCCCGCCCCGCTAAGCCGGGCAGGGGCGCAGGCAGGGGCGGAGGACAGACCCCGGCCCGTGACGAATCGGCCCTCTGCCTTGTTTGGGGGCGGGCCGTATTGGAGCTGCGACTGCTTCTGGTACCCCTCCTGGCCGGGTTCATCGGCTGGGTGACCAATATGGTGGCCGTGCGCCTGCTGTTCTGGCCGCTGCGGCCTGTAGGGCTGCCCGGTATGCCCTGGAAGCTCCAGGGGGTGATCCCTCGCCGGCAGGCGGAAATCGCCCGAAACGTGGGGGAGGTCGTGGAAAACCTGCTGCTGCGCCCGCAGGAGCTGGTGGCCTCCTTAAACGGTGCCAGCTACCAGCAGGAGGCCGAGCTGGCCCTTTCGCACTACGTGGCGGAGCGCATCGAGAGGGGGATCGGCCGGTTCCTGCCCGCGGGCCTGCGTGCGGCGGTGACCGACTATGCCCGGGAGACGGCGAGGCGGGAGGCGGCGGACGCCGTTCGGATGCTGGTCTCCCGCTTGCAGGAGAGGCTTTCCGGCGAACTCAACGTGGGGCCCATCGTGGCGCGCCGGGTCGCAAAACTGGATCCGGCCGACTTCGAGGCGCTGCTGCTTCGGGTGATCGGGCGCGAGCTCCGCTGGCTGGAGGTGCTGGGAGGGGTGATGGGCTTCCTCATCGGCCTTGTGCAGTTGGCCGTGATCGGTTGGACGGATTGACGGGCCGTGGGAGCGGCCTGTAAGATCAAGGCCGTGTCGGCGATGCGCAGGACGAGTAGGCGGTGCCCGCCCGCCCAGAGAGCGGAGGGGGCTGGGATCTCCGCCGGGCAGCCCGCCGAAAACCCCCTGCAAGCCGTGGCCCCCAAAGGCGGGCGACCCGCCCGGTAGGGGCTACCGGGTCGGCCCGTTAGCGCCGCCAGAGAGGCCGGTTCCGCCTGGGCCGGCCAGCGGGGTGGGACCGCGGGAGTCGAAAGAGGCTCTCGTCCCGGCAGGGGCGGGAGTCTTCTTTTTTGGCCGCTCTCGGCCGGCGCCCCCGGAAAAGGGGTCGGCTTGGGCGAGCGCCGGACGCAAGGGGCGTGGGCCCGGCCCGGGCGGCGGGCAGCGCAAGAGAGGATGAAGGCGATGGTGCAGCCGCAGGCAGACGAGCCGGTTGCGTCCGCTGTGGGGGCGCAGGCGAGGGTGGTGACGGTCAACGGCCGAACCGTGACAGCGTCGCCAACCGAGCCGGTGGGCGAGGTGTTGCGGCGGGTCGATTCGGCCCTTTGGGAGCGGGCGGTGGTGGCCCGGCTGGACGGGCAGCTGGTGGATCTGTCCCGTCCTGTGGGGCAGGGCAACCGGCTGGAGGCTGTGACCGAGGACTGCGAGGCGGGGCTCGACGTCATCCGTCACAGCACCGCGCACCTGATGGCCCAGGCCCTGCAACGTCTGTTTCCCGGCACGCTGTTGGCCATCGGGCCCACCATCGAAGACGGTTTTTACTACGACGTCGCCCCGCCAAGGCCTTTGTCCACCGACGACTTCCAGGCCATCGAGGTGGAGATGCGCCGCATCGTGGACGAGGACCTGCCCATCCGGCGGGAGGAGCTCCCCCGTGAGCAGGCGCTGGAATTCTTCCGGGCGCGGGGCGACCGCTACAAGGTGGAGATCCTGGAAGAGCTGACGGAGCCTGTGGTGAGCCTCTATCGGCAGGGGGAGTTCGTGGATCTGTGCCGGGGGCCTCATGTGCCGCGCACCGGGCGGCTGGGCCACTTCCGGCTGCTCAGCGTCGCCGGCGCCTACTGGCGGGGGGACAGCCGGCGGGACATGCTCACCCGCATCTACGGGACGGCCTTTGCCCGCCGTGAAGAGCTCGAACAGTACCTGCGGATGCTCGAGGAGGCCGGCCGGCGCGACCACCGCAAGCTCGGGCGGGAGCTGGGTTTGTACCTGTTCCTGGATGAAGGACCGGGTTTTCCGTTTTATCTGCCCAACGGGGTGACGGTTCGCCAGCAGTTGATCGACTTCTCCCGGGCCGAGCAGCTGCGGCGGGGGTACGTGGAGGTGGCGACCCCGCTTTTGCTGCGGGATTCGCTGTGGCGGCGCTCGGGCCACTACGAGCATTACCGGCAGAACATGTACTTCACCGACATTGAGGGGGAAGGCTTTGCCATCAAGCCCATGAACTGCCCGGGGGCCTTCCTCATCTACCGCAGCGACGTGCGCAGCTACCGGGATCTGCCCCTGCGGCTGATGGAGTTCGGCCTGGTGCACCGCCACGAGCTGTCCGGGGTTCTCAACGGGCTGAAGCGGGCTCGGGCGTTCACCCAGGACGACGCCCACATCTTCCTGCGGCCGGATCAGATCGCCGACGAGGTGCTCGGGGTCATGGACCTCATCGAGTACCTGTACGGGGTCTTCGGCTTCCCGTACCGCATCGAGCTGTCCACCCGGCCCGAGAACGCGATGGGCCCGCAAGAGCTGTGGGAGCAGGCCACCGAAGCCCTGCGCACGGCTCTTGAGCGCAGCGGGCGGGCCTTTCAGGTCAACGAGGGCGAGGGGGCGTTTTACGGCCCCAAAATCGACTTCCACGTCCGAGACAGCCTTGGGCGAACCTGGCAATGCGGGACGGTGCAGCTGGACTTCATGGCTCCGGAACGCTTCGACCTCACCTACGTGGGCCCGGACGGCCAGCGCCACCGGCCCGTGGTGATCCACCGGGCGCTGTTCGGGAGCCTGGAGCGCTTCATCGCCGTGCTGGTGGAGCACTACGCCGGGGCTCTGCCCGTGTGGCTGTCGCCGGTGCAGGTGAGGGTGCTGCCGGTCCACGAGCGGCATGCGGCCCGGGCTCGGGAGGTGGCCGATGCCCTAAAGGCCGCCGGGGTGCGGGTGGAGGTGGACCAGCGGGAGGAGAAGCTGGGCTACCGGATCCGGGACGCGCAGGTCCACAAGGTGCCGTATATGCTTGTCATCGGCGACCGGGAACAGCACTCCGGCCAGGTGGCGGTTCGCCACCGTTCCCAGGGTGACATGGGGAACATGACGGTGGACGCCCTCATTGCCCGGCTGCGGGAGGAGGTGGAGGCCCGCCGATAGCGCATTGACGCATCCCGGGCCTCATGTTAGAATCGGCCCGCACCAAGTCATGGGCTTCGCGGAGGTGGGATCATCCGTCAAGAGCTGAGGCTCAACGAGGAGATCCGGGCCCGGGAGGTTCGGGTCATCAGCCCGGAAGGCCAGCAGCTCGGGGTGCTCCCGGTGCGGGAGGCTTTGAGGCTGGCTCTTGAGCGGGATATGGATCTGGTGGAGGTCGCCCCGCACGAAAACCCCCCGGTCTGCCGGATCATGAACTACGGCAAGTACAAGTACGAGCAGAGCAAGAAAGACCGCGAAGCCCGAAAGCGGCAGAAGATAGTCCAGATTAAAGAGATCCGCATGACGCCGAAGATCGAGGAGCACGACTTCGACGTCAAGGCCCGAAGTGTGGAGCGGTTCTTGAGGGACGGCGACAAAGTCAAGGTTACCGTCCGTTTTCGAGGCCGGGAGATCGTACACGCGGACCTGGCCCGAAACATGCTGCAGGGTCTGGTGAATCGCCTGCAGGGGATGGCGGTGGTCGAACGGCCCCCTCGGGTCGAAGGCCGGCTGATGGTGATGATCCTGGCCCCGCGGCCGGACACCCAGGCCCGGGCGCGGGCCGCCTCGGGCGGGACGTCCGTGCGTGCTGGCGGTGCCGGCCCGGCCGGCGAGGCGGCTGAGCGTCGCACGGCTGGCGAGGCCTCCGAGCGCCAGGGGGCTGCGGAGGGCGCCGAGCGGCCCAGGGCGGTGGAGAGCGCCGAGCGCCGTCCGATGGTGGAAAGCGGCGACCGGCGCGTCGCGGAAGGGTGAGTTTGGCTTCATGCCCAAGATGAAAACCCGGAAAAGCGCGCGCAAGCGCTTCAAGGTGACGGCTACCGGCCGGATCCGTCGAAAGCACGCCTTTCACAGCCACCTGTTGTTGCACAAGCGCCCTGCCCGAAAACGCCGGCTGCGCCAGCATGACTGGGTGAGCGAGGGCGAGGCGCCTCGCATCCGGCGTATGCTGCCATATCGGCAGCACTTGAGCTGAAGCCGGCAGCCGCCCAGGTTGTCGGGTTTTTCGGAGGAGGTTCGTGCATGCCCAGGGTAAAGGGCGGGCCGTACACCCGGCGACGGCACCGGAAGATCGTAAAGCTCGCGAAGGGGTACTGGGGGGCCCGGCACCGCTGGTTCCGCATGGCCAACCAGTCGCTGTTGAAGGCCTGGAGCCACGCTTACCGGCACCGGCGGCTGAAGAAGCGGGATTTCCGGCGTCTGTGGATCGTCCGGATCAACGCGGCGGCTCGCGAAAGCGGGCTTTCGTATAGTCGGCTGATGGCGGCTTTGCGGGCGTCGGGCATCTCCATCAACCGCAAGATGCTGGCAGAGCTGGCCGTACGCGACCGGGACGCCTTCCGCCAGGTGGTGGAGAAGGCCAAATCGTCTCTGGCGGACGAAGTCCGGGCGGGAGCGTAAGCCCCTTTTACGTCGGCGGATGAGGCCGGCCCCGGAAGGCCGGCTTTTCCGCGGCCACCCGAGAGACCAGGAGGTCGAAGGCAAGCCGTGCCCGCGATGCGGCGCCGCCGCACCCGGCAGTTTGCGGTGGTGGGACTGGGGCGTTTCGGGGCCAGCGTCGCCGAGACCCTGTACCGACTCGGCCAGGAGGTCCTGGCCGTCGATACCTCCGAGGAGCGGGTGCAGGAGATGGCCCCCCTGGTCACCCATGCGGTGCAGGCGGACGCCACCGACGAAAACGCCATGCGGGCCATCGGCATCCGCAACTTCGACGTGGTGGTGGTGGCCATCGGGGAGATTGAGGCCAGCATCCTCGCCACGTCGGTCCTCAAGGGACTGGGTGTGCCGTACATCGTGGCCAAGGCCCTCAGCGACCTGCACGGGCAGGTGCTCAGCCGGGTCGGCGCCGACCGGGTGATCTACCCGGAGCGCGACATGGGGGTTCGGGTCGCGCACAATCTGCTCTCGGGCAACCTCATCGACTACATCGAGCTCGCCCCGGGCTACAGCATCATCGAGGTAGTGGCCAAAGAGCCCTTTGTGGGCAAAACGCTGCGCCAGCTGGACTTCCGAGCCAAGTACGGCATCCACGTGCTGGCCCTGCGGCGCGGGGATGAGGTGCAGATGGCCCCCGACCCGGATGCCCTCATCCAAGCGGGGGACGTGCTGGTGGCCATGGGCGAGAATGACCGCCTCGAAGAGCTTGAGGCCATTCCTTGAGAGCCCGCGCCACCCTCGGGTGGCTGCGGTTCGCCGTCTGAAGGCGAAGGCCTCCCTGCGCCGGGCCGCCGGCCGTTTTGTCCTTGAGGGCGTCCGGCTGGTTCGGGACGCCCTCGAGGCGGGCGCTGTGCTCGAAGAGCTGTTCGTGCGGGCCGACCTGGCTGGAGAGGGCGGGAGCGAGGCCCGCGACGCGGTGGCCGAACTGGTGGACCAGGCCCGCTCCCGCGGAGCCTTTGTCGCCTTCTGCGGGCCCCGGGCCATCGCCGCCCTTTGTGACACTGAACAGCCGCAGGGCGTGGTGGCCGTGGTGCAGGCCCCACCCCGGCGGCCCGAAGCGTGGCAAAAGACGGGGAGCCTCGCGCTTCTCGTGGATGGCGTCCAGGATCCGGGCAACGTGGGCAGCCTCATCCGCACCGCCGCGGCCGCCGGAGCGGACGGCGTGGTTCTCGGGCCCGACAGCGCGGACCCGTTCGGCCCTAAGGCGGTGCGGGCGGCGGCCGGCGCTCTGTTTCGCGTGAGCGTGGAGCGGGTGAGAGGGCCGGGGGAGCTGGACGACCTGGCGGCGCGTCTGGAGAGGGCGACCTGGGCCGTGGCGGCGCTGGTGCCGAGGGGTGGCGTTGCGTACCACCGAGTGGACCTGCTGGGGCGGCTGGCCCTGGTGGTGGGCAGCGAGGGGCACGGTGTGCGGGAAGGGCTTCTGCGCCGCTGCACCCTGAAGCTCACCATTCCCATGGCGGCGGGGGTCGAGTCGCTCAACGTTGCCGCGGCGGCCGCGGTGGTGCTGTTTGAGGCGAGGCGGCAGCGTGAGGTGGCTGGTAACCCTGCCGGATAGGCCCGGCTTGTTTGTCCGCAGCGGGGCGTGATATAATCGGCCCAGCGCTAGGGCAGATTCGGCGTGGAGGGTGGGCTCCGTCGGATGCTCACAGCCGACCTGGTCTGGAAGCTGTTCGAGGCCACGGGTTCCATCGCCGCCTACCTGCTCTACCGGCAACTGAAGGCCCTGGCCCACTGACTCTTTCCCGTCGCCTGGCCGGCGGGCAACCATCCACAAGCCAAATCCGTCAACGCCGATGCCAAAGAGGAGTACCCGGGCCGGCGCCATCTGCAGGGAGGGCTCGGCCGTGGACTGTAAGCCGGCCCGATGGTGGCCCGGGGAAGTTCGCTTTGAAGGCGCCGGCTGAAAGGCATCTCAGCTCCGGAGGATGCCCGGTAGGTCGAGCCGGGTGCCCCCGTTACAGGGCAAGGCCTTGCGCCGGGGATGGCGGGCGCACGCGGGCTGTTCGCGTCCCCGGCTGACACGGGAGAGGGCGCCACGGCGGTAGCTGTGGTGCCAACCAGGGTGGTACCGCGGGAAGGTTTCCACGCTCCCTTCTCGCCCTTGGGCGGGAAGGGAGTTTTTGTTTATCCTTTCAAGGCGCGCACGCCGCCCCGCAGCGTTGCCCGACGGGGTGGCCAGGAGGTGGAGAGGCGTGCATCCATCCAGGATAGGGGAGCTGGAGGGGTTGCAGGAGCTGGCGAGCGAGGCCCGGCGGCGCATCGAGGCAGCCTCCGGCCCCGCGGACCTGGAGTCGGCTCGCGTCGAGTACCTGGGGCGCAAGGGCATCATCACCCGGCGCCTTCGGGAGATCGGGAGCCTCCCACCCGACGAGCGGCGGGTGGTGGGGCAGGCCCTCAACGCGATCCGGGAGGAGCTGGAGGCGCTGGTGCAGCGGCGCCGGAGCCAGATCGAGGCCGAAGAACTCGAAAAGCGGCTTGGCTGCGAGCGGATCGACGTGACGCTGCCGGGCCGTCGGCCGCCTTTGGGAGGCGTCCACCCCATCTACCAGGTGCTTCACGACATCGTGGAGGTGTTCGTGGGGATGGGGTTCGAGGTGGTGGAAGGGCCCGAGGTGGAGCTGGACTATTACAACTTCCAGGCCCTCAACATCCCCAAGGATCACCCGGCCCGGGATATGCAGGACACCTTTTACCTGGCCGACGAGGTGGTGCTCCGCACCCACACCTCCCCCATGCAGATCCGCACCATGCTCGGCCGTCGCCCGCCGGTTCGGGTGGTGGTTCCGGGGAAGGTCTACAGGCGGGATGCGGACGTGACCCACTCGCCCGTGTTCCACCAGGTCGAAGGGCTTCTGGTGGATCACAACGTCCGCATGTCGGACCTCAAAGGGGTTTTGACGGAATTCGCGCGGGCCATGTACGGCCCGACCCGAGCGGTGCGTTTTCGGCCCAGCTACTTCCCGTTCACGGAGCCGAGCGCGGAGATGGACGTGCAGTGCGGGGTCTGCCGGGGAGCGGGATGCCGCAGCTGCAAGGGGTCCGGGTGGCTGGAGATCCTGGGAGCCGGCATGGTGCATCCCCAGGTGTTCCGCAACGTGGGCTACGACCCCGAGACCTATACCGGGTTCGCCTTCGGGCTCGGGGTGGAGCGCATTGCCATGCTGCGCTACGGGATCGACGACATCCGGCTGTTTTACGAAAACGACCTGCGTTTCTTGAAACAGTTTTGAGCCGCACGCCTTCTGAGCCGGCGCCGCTTCCTTTCCAGCCGGCGCCGTTTCGGGATGGGGGACGATACGCGGTGAGGCTTCCCATGAGCTGGCTGCGGGAGTACGTGGAGGTGGAGCTGCCCGCGGGCGAGCTGGCCGAGCGGCTTTTGGCAGCGGGCCTGCCCGTGGAGGGTGTCGAGCGGGTGGGCGAGGAGTTTCGTTCCTTTGTGGTGGGCCGCATCGAGCAGGTGGAAGCGCATCCCCACCGGCCCCACCTGATGGTGGCGCGGGTTGACGTGGGCGACCGGGTGCTGCAGGTGGTGACCGGCGCGCCCAACACCCGTCCCGGGCTCATGACCGCCGTGGCGACGGAAGGCGTGTACATCCCCGCCCTGCGCGCCCGGGTGCAGCCCTCCGATTTCGCCGGCGTGCGCTCGGAGGCGGTGGTGCTGAGCCCCAAAGAGGCGGGCATCTCCGACGACGACCGCGGGCTGTGGGAACTGTCGGGCCCCGTGAAGGAGGGCCAGAGCCTGGCCGAGGCGCTGGAGCTGGAGGATGACGTCCTGGAGGTGGACGTCTATCCCAACCGGGCCGACTGCATGAGCGTCGTCGGGCTGGCCCGCGAGGTGGCGGCTGTGGTGCAGGTGCCGCTGCGCCTGCCCCCCACCGACTTTGAGGAGCAGCCCGAACCGGCCGAGGCGCTGTGCGACGTGACCGTGGAGGACGCAGGCGATTGTCCCCGCTACCTGGCCCGGGTGATGTGGCAGCTGCCCTCAGGCCACTCGCCCTGGTGGCTGGCCCGCCGGCTCCACCTATGCGGCATGCGGTCCTTGAGCCCCGTGGTGGACGTCACCAACTACGTCATGCTGGAGGTCGGGCAACCCCTGCACGCTTTCGACCTGGATCGCCTGGCGGGCAGGCGGGTGGTGGTGCGCCGGGCCCGGCCCGAAGAGCGGCTTGTCACCCTGGACGGCAAACTTCGGGAACTGGACGGTTCGATACTGGTGATCGCCGACGCCGAACGCCCCCAGGCGCTGGCAGGGGTAATGGGAGGCCGAGACAGCGAGGTGTCCGAGACCACCCGAGCCATCCTGCTGGAAAGCGCCACCTTCCACCCGGCGCTGGTACGTCGGGCCGGCCGGCGACTGGGGCTGCGAACCGAGGCCTCGGCCCGCTTCGAACGGGGGCTGGCCCCGGCCCTGGCCGATTGGGGCTCCCGGCGGGCGGCGGCGCTTTTGGCGGGCATGGGGGCTCGGGTGGCCCGGGGGTGCGTGGATCGGCGGGCAGGCGACGGGGCGGCGCCTCGGGCTGTCGCCCTACGCCCGCAACGCCTCAACCGGGTTTTGGGCACCCACTTCACCCCCGAGGATATCGCCAGCCACCTTCGCCGGCTGGAAATGGAGGTGACAGCCGACCGGACGGGCACCCTGCGGGTGCAGGTGCCCGAGTGGCGGCGGGACGTGGCCGAGGAGGACGATCTGGCGGAAGAGGTGGCGCGGCTTTTCGGGTATGACCGGATTCCGACGACCCTGCCAGAATCGACGGCCCGGGGCCGACTGTCGGACGGTTTTGCGCGGGCCTTTGCGGTTCGCCGGGCGCTGTCGGCGGCGGGGCTGTACGAGGCCGTGACATACACCTTCATGAACCCGGCGGAGCTTCGGGCCCTGGGAGTGCCGGAGGGCCACCCGTGGTGGGAGGCCCTGCCCCTGGCCAACCCCCTCAGCGACGAACAGTCTCACCTGCGCACCACCCTTCTGTGCGGCCTGATCCGGGCGCTGAAGGTGAACGTGAACCGCAGGCAGGGTGACATCCGGCTGTTCGAGGTGGGCCGGGTCTTCCGGGCCCGGAAAGCCGATGGCGCCACCGGCGACTCACAGGAGCGGTCGAGCGACGGCGCCTTTCCGCCGGCGGGTGGCGAGGCGCAGCACCTGCCCGAGGAGCGGCTCATGGTGGGCATCGCCCTGCTGAGCGTCCCGGCCGCTTTGCCCCGCCGGTGGTACGAGCCCCCGCGGCCGGTAGACTTCTTCGACCTCAAGGGTGTCCTCGAGGCGCTGGCCGACCATCTGCGCATTCACCTGCGGGCCGAGCCGGCCCAGTTGCCCGCCCTGCACCCGGCCCGGGCCGCCCGACTGATGGGCGGCGGGCAGGAGGGCCGGTGGGTCGAGGTGGGGTGGGCGGGGGAGCTGCATCCGTCGGTGGCCGCCGGCCTGGATCTGCCCGGACGCCCGCAGGTGGCGGAGCTGGACCTGGACGCGGTGGCGCAGCTGCAGCCGCAGGAGGTTCGCTTCGCGCCCCTGCCCCGATACCCGTCCGTGGTGCGGGATCTGGCGCTTTTGGTTCCCGAATCCATGCAGGCCGCCCACCTGATGGAGCTGGTGCGCCAGCACGCCGGCCCGTACGTGCGGGAACTGGAGCTGTTCGACGTCTATGCGGGCCCCGGCGTGCCGGCCGGCATGCGGAGCCTGGGGGTCTCCCTCACGTACCGGGCCGAGGACCGGACCCTTTCGGACGAGGAGGTGGACGGCGCCCGCTCGGAGCTGATCGCCAGGCTCCA
>CAYQLT010000022.1:2448-7267 GCA_964418425.1 uncultured Clostridia bacterium | reverse complement strand
CCCTTTCGGACGAGGAGGTGGACGGCGCCCGCTCGGAGCTGATCGCCAGGCTCCAACCCCTGGGAATTCGCCTGCGCTGAGCCGGGTCAACTGCGCTGAGCCGGGTCGACTCGGGGCACTTGCTCGAAGGAAGCCTGCGCGATCCTACGAAAAGAAGGTACGGGCGAGCGGCGCCCGCATGGTGCCGGCAAGGTGAGGGCGGACCGCCGTGAGAAATGTGGCCAGCTCCGCTGACCAGCCCGGGGACAACGGCAGGAGCACCTGGTCCCGGGTGCGGGTTCGCATTGCCGGAGATGAGTATGTGCTGAGGGGCTCGGCTAGCCCCGAGCACCTTCAGCGGCTCAGCGCCGAGCTGGACCGGCGGCTCTCGGAGATCCTCAAGCGCCATCCCGGCCTTCTACCCCACCAGGCGGCGGTCCTCTGCGCGCTCCAGCTGCTGGAGGAGCTGGAACAGGCCAGGCTGGAGAACCGGGAGCTTCTGGAGCTTTTGGATGAGGTGCGCTAGCGGGAGTGGCGCCGGTGGAGGCGGGCTGGTACACGGAGCTGACCTGGCTTGACGGCGTGTGGGGCGCCATCATCCTCCTGTTGCTGCTGCGGGGGTTTTTGCGGGGCTTTTTGCAGGAAGCGATGGAGCTGGTGGGTCTTGGCGCGGCCGCCTACGTGGCGGCGCAGCTTTACGAACCCCTCTCGCAGTGGCTGCTGGAGCGCGTTCCGCAGCTTCCCCAGGCGGCCGCTCGGGCAGGCAGCTTCGCGATGGTGGCCGCGGCGGTGCTCGCGCTGGCGGCCGTCCTGAGCGGCATGGTGGTTCACCTGGCCCGGCTGTCCCCGCTGTCATGGGTGGACACGCTGGCGGGAGCGGTGCTGGGAGCGCTGAAGGGGCTGGCGGTGGTCTCAGCGCTTGTGGTGGCCATCTCGACTCTTCCACCGGGCGATTTGCGGGACCTGATGAGCGATTCCCGCATCGGGCGTGAACTGGGGGCCCTGGCTCCGGTCGCCTGGGAGGAGCTTCGGCGGGCGCTGCCCGGCACCTTTCCCCCGTTGCCGGCCCTGGAGAGGCCCACCGCGACTCCGCCTGCGCCGCCGCTTCGCCCCGGGCAGCCGGGAGGTGCCCCCATAATTTGAAAAACCTCGAACTGGCCCGGGCCTTCGAGCAGATTGCTTCCCTGCTGGAAATCCTGGGGGAGAGCCCCTTTAAGATCCGTGCCTACCGACGCGTCGCCCGAACCCTGGTGGAGCTTCCTGAGTCCGTGGAGCAGGTCGCCGCGCAGGGGAGGCTGCGGGAGCTTCCCGGGGTGGGCGAGGCGATCGAAGGCAAGATCCTCCAGTACCTGAGCACCGGCCGCATGGAGTTGTGGGAGCGACTGAAGGGCCAGGTACCCGAAGGCGTGCTGGAGCTTCTGGAGATCCCCGGCGTGGGGCCCAAGACCGCCCGTCTTTTGTTGGAGAAGCTGGACGTGCGCTCTGCTGAGGACCTGGAGGCAGCCTTGCGGGCCGGACGCCTGCGCACGGTCAAAGGACTGGGGGCACGGGCCGAGCAGGCCATCATGGAGGGCATGGAACGCTGGAAGGCGCACCGGGGGCGGTTTTCCTTGCCGCAGCTTCTGGCCGCCGCCGAACCGCTGGCGGCCGGGGTGGCCGGGCGGGACGGAGTCGCCCGGGTGACCCTGGCGGGCGCCGCCCGCCGGTGCGACGAGGTTGGCTCGGGTGTGGAGCTGGTGGTCGGGGCCCACGACGTACCCCGGGCGCTGGCGAGCCTGCGGGATCTCGGCGAGCCCGAGCGCGGGCCGTGGGAGCAAACATGGCGGCTGGGGCAGGGCGGGCCGACGGGCGTGCCGGTGAGCGTTTGGGTGGTTCCGGACGGGCGCTTTGCGGCTGCCTGCCTGGCGAGCACCGGCCCTGACGGCCACGTGGAGGGGTTGGTGCGGCGGCTGGCGAGACGAGGGCTGAGCTGGCAGGAGGGCAGGGTCCTGCGTACGGACGGTGCCGAGCAGAAGGTTGGCGAGGAAGAAGAGCTTTACCGACTGGCGGGCCTGCCCTGGATTGCGCCGGAGTTGCGCTGGGGCGAGGACGAGCTGGAGCTGGCCGAACGGGGGCTTTTGCCCGGTCGCCTGGTGGAGGTGGAGGACATCCGGGGCGACCTGCACGTGCACACCCGGGAAAGCGACGGGACGGCCAGCCTTCCGGAGATGGCCGAGGCGGCCAGGGCCCGGGGGCTGTCCTACCTGGCCATCACCGACCACTCCCCCTCCCTTACGGTGGCGCGAGGGCTGTCGGTGGAGCGGCTGGAGGCCCAGCTACGGCGCATCGAGAACCTGGACGGCCCGCCGGGGCTGAGGGTGCTCGCAGGCAGCGAGGTGGACGTGCATCCCGACGGGCACCTGGATTATCCCGACGAGGTGCTGGCCCGGCTGGACGTGGTGGTGGCCTCCATCCACACCCATTTTCGCATGAGCGACCCGGAGATGACCCGGCGGCTTGTGGCGGCCTGCGAAAGCCCGTGGGTGCGTATCCTGGGGCACCCCACCGGAAGGCTTCTCGGCCGGCGTGATCCGTACCCCGTGGACCTGGAGGCGGTCTTGCGGCGGGCGGCCGAGACGGGCACGGCGGTGGAGATCAACGCCAGCCCCGATCGGCTCGACCTCTCGCCCGCCTGGGCGCGACAGGCCCGGCGGCTAGGGGTTCGGCTGGTCATCTCCACCGACGCCCATTCCCCCGCACAGCTGGGGTTCATCCGATACGGCGTTCTGGTGGCCCGGCGCGCCGGGTTAGGGCCGGGGGATCTTCTCAATACCCTTCCGGTGGAGGAGGTGCTCGCCCGGCTCAAAGGGGGGTCGTGACGGGCTCGGGCGCCACCATCGAGGGCCGGGCGGGGGATGTTGAGGCGGCCGCATACCCCTTCGGAACGTCCCGGATGGGGGATACTACGGGGCGCAGCGAAGGGGGCAGCCAAGCGTGCCGTCACCAAGCCAGCCCTGGCGGAGCCGCCGGGTGGGAGAGCAAAGAGAAGGCCGGGCCCGGTGGGTGCTGGCAGTGGTCGGCGCGCTGCTGCTGGCGGGCGCGTGGGCCCACGGCGCGCAGGCTTTGACGCCGAACGCCCATCCCGGCCCGCCACGCAAACCCGATCCCGCCCCTGTCGGGACGGCTGCGGCGGCAGCTGCGGCCGGTTCCGGGGCCGACGAGCAGGCGACGTGGGTCCGGCTGGTGGATCCCGCTGGACGGGAGCTTCTGGTGACCGGGCTTGCCATTGCGCCCGGCGACCGGTTCCTGGATCCTTCCAACCGCCTGTACGAGGTCACCCGGGTTCGCCATGGCGTCGCCAGGACCCGGCTGCTGGGCGGTGCCGGAGGCCGGCGGGGTTCGGGGCTGGGTCCGGCGTGGCCGGAGGCGGCCTGGATGCGGTGGGGAGCTTGGGCCGCGGGGCCCGGCCGCCTGCTGGCGGTCTACCACACCCACAGCGACGAATCGTTCCTGCCCGACTCCGGCGTGACCAACCGTCCGTGGAACGGGGACATCTTCGAGGTCGGGCGGGTCTTGAGCCTGATGTGGCGCTCCATCGGGCTGGGGGTGCTGCACTCGTACAACCGTCACGACCCCCACGACGGGCTCGCCTACACCCGCTCCCGGCGCACCGCCGTCGAGCTTTTGCGCCAGGGGGCGACCGCGCTGGTCGACGTGCACCGGGATACCCCGCCGGCGGAGGTGTACCGCCGGTATGTCAACGGGCAGACCATCGCGTCGGTTCTGCTGGTGGTGGGCCGGCAAAACCCGGCCCTGGCCGCCAACGAGGCGTTCGCGCTGGCCATCAAGGAGTATGCGGATCGCTCGTACCCGCAGCTCATCCGGGGGATTCTCTACGCCGACGGCGATTACAATCAGGACCTCCACCCCCAGGCGCTTCTCATCGAGGTCGGCAGCACCCACAACCGCCTGGAGGAGGCCAGGCAGGGGGCCCGGCTGTTTGCAGCCGTCGTCCCGGCGGTCCTCTACGGCATACGGGTGGACCCCGAGCGGATGCCGGCTCTGCCCCCGCCGCAGACCGCCTACCAGGAGCGGGCCGGTCGGGCCGGCTGGAGGAGCGTGGCGCTGGTGCTGGTGCTGGCGGTGGCGGGTGGCTCGCTGTACTTTCTGCTCAGCGAGGACGGCTACGAACGCGCCTGGCGTGTCTGGACCCGTCTGCGCGGTCGGGCCGCCCGCTGGCTGGTGAGCCTGCGTGGCTAACCCTGCCCCGCCTGGCGGTCATTTACTATCCGGCCGAGGCAGGCACGGGCGTTTGGCCGTTCGAACTACGCCACCATGCCCGGCAAGGCGCTTTGGGGGCGAGCCCTGTGTTCCCACGACTGGCTGGCGGTCCTGGTGCTTTTGGCCCTGTTTTTGTACGGAGGACAGGCCGGCCCCGCACCTGGCGCCGGGGGGACCTCCGAAGGGGAGGCCCCGCGCCCGGGGGCGGCCGCGGGCCCCTCGCTTTCTCGGCCGCAGACAGGAGCTGCCGGAACCTCGCCGGGGACGCGACCGGAAGCCCGCACAGGGCTGGTGGTGAGGGGCCTGCTTCCCCGGGCCCCGGGGCGTCATCTGCCGGCTGTTGGCGGGCGCCACGTGGTCATCGACCCCGGTCACGGGGGGCCCGACGCAGGGGCGGTGGGACTGGCCTCCCTCCCTGAGAAGGCCATCGTCCTGGATACCGCGCTGCGGCTGCGAGAGCGTCTGCAGCGGTACGGCGCGCAGGTGACCCTGACGCGCACTGCGGATACGCTCCCGGGCGGCACTACCGCCGCCTCCCTCGCAGCCCGCGTCGAGTTGCTGCGGCGGGCAGAGGGTGAGG
>CAYQLT010000022.1:0-2348 GCA_964418425.1 uncultured Clostridia bacterium | reverse complement strand
ACCGCCGCCTCCCTCGCAGCCCGCGTCGAGTTGCTGCGGCGGGCAGAGGGTGAGGTTTTCGTGAGCCTGCACGCCGACTCCAGCCCGGATTCCCGTGCTCGAGGCCCCACCACGTACTACCACGGCGAGGCCAGCCGGTGGCTCGCCGTGGCCATTCAAGAAGAGCTGGAGGTGCGCCTGGGCGCGTCGGGTCTGGGCGTGCGGCCGGCCAATTTCCATGTCATCCGGGCCGCGCAGGTGCCCGCCGTGCTGGTGGAGATTGGGTTTGTCACCCATCCCCAGGAAGCCGCCTGGCTCAGCTCGCCCGCCTACCGGGAACGGGTGGCGGCCGCCCTGGCCGACGGGATCGCCCGCTACTTCGCCTCCGCCGAACCCTCACCCAGGGGGCCTCCTTGAACCCCCCGCCGCCTGCGGGGGTGCGGGGCTTGCAGGCGGCAAGCGGACGTTGCGCCCTGGTTGGCTCCCCTCTACAATGGCCCCGGATCCGATCCGTCCTGGCGGATCCTACCCTGCGGGCAGGTGGCCGGCTTGGATGCCCGAAGCCTCGAACTTCTCGAACTGAGCCGGGTCCTGGAGGCGGTGGCCGACCAGGCCGCCACCCCCATGGGCCGCGAACACGTGGAGTCCCTAAAGCCCGCGACCTCCTTGGAGGTGGCGCAGGCCCGCCAGCGGGACACGTCCCAGGCCCGAGCGCTTTTGGAAACGGGCGGAGAGGCGGCCCGCCCTCCTGTGGGGATTCCCGACGTGCGCCCGGCGGTTCGCCGGGCCGGCGCCGGGGCGCGGCTTGATGGGCCCGAGCTGGTGCAGATCGCACGGGCGTGTAAGGGGATTGCAAGCCTGCGAGCCTACCTGGCCCGCTTCGCGGGGCCCGGCACGCCGGCCGAAGCCCTGGGGCGATTTGCCGACCGCCTGCACGAGTTCGACGAGCTTGCCAGCACCATCCACGGCGCTCTCGACGGCGACGGGCGAGTGCTGGACACGGCCTCCCCGCAGCTCGCCGCCATCCGGGCCAGGCTGCGGAGAGCCTCGGCCAGGGTGCAGGAGGCGCTGCAGGAGTTGGTTCGCTCCCCGTTGGGTCGGCGGGCGCTTCAGGAGCCCATCGTCACCCTCCGGGCGGGCCGTTACGTGGTTCCCGTGAAGGAGGAATGCCGGGATCTGGTGCCAGGAATCGTCCACGACGCGTCGGCCAGCGGCGCCACCCTGTTCGTGGAGCCCCTGGCCGTGGTTGAGGCCAACAACGCGATGCGGGCCGCGCAGAGCCAGGAGGAGGCGGAGGTCGAGCGCGTCCTGGAGCAGCTCAGCCGAGCCGTGGCCCGCCGGGTCGCCGAGCTGAGCGAATCGCTGGCCGCAGCGGGCGAACTGGACGGGATCGTGGCCCGGGCGCGCTACAGCCTTCAGGCCCGCTGTGCCGAGCCGACGCTCAACGCCAGCGGCCGGGTGACCCTGCGTGCCGCCCGCCATCCCTTGCTCGGGGAAAGGGCTGTACCCATCGACATCGCCGTGGGCGGCGAGTTTCTGGTGCTGGTGATCACGGGGCCCAACACGGGCGGGAAGACCGTGGCCATGAAGACCCTGGGCCTGCTCTGCGCCATGGGCATGGCGGGCCTGCACATACCGGCCGACCCGGGCTCGGAGGTGGCGGTTTTCGAGGAGATCTGGGTGGACGTGGGCGACCAGCAGGATGTGGCGGGCAACCTCAGCACCTTTTCGTCCCACATCCGCCGCATCGCCCCGGTGCTGGATCGAGCCGGGCCCGGCACCCTGGTGCTGCTGGACGAGCTGGGCACCGGCACCGACCCCGAGGAGGGAGGGGCCCTCGGGTGCGCCATCCTCGAGCACCTGCTGCGAAGGCAGGCGAGGACCGTGGTGACCACCCACCTGGGTGCGCTGAAATGGCTTGCCGAGCGCACCCCGGGGATGGCCAACGCCAGCGTCACCTTCGACCCTGAGACCCTAAGCCCTACCTACCGCCTGGTGATGGGTGCGCCAGGCCCCAGCCAGGCTCTGGCCGTGGCGGCACGCCTGGGCGTGCCCAGCTCCGTGCTGGATGACGCACGGCGCCGTCTGGGTCCGGACCGTATCGAGATGGGGCAGGTGATCGCAGAACTCCAGGCAGCGCTCGACGAAGCCCGAAAACACCTGCAGGAGGCCGAACGGCGAAGCCAGGAGGTGAGGCGCCTGCAGGACCAGCTTCAGCAAGCCCTTGCCGAGCTGGCGTCCCGTCGCGCCCGCCTGCTGGAGTCCGCAAGAGAGCGTGCGGACGCACTGCTGCGGGCGGCCCGCCTGGAAGCCGACGCCCTGCTGCAAGAGCTTCGGGGTGCCGCCAGAGCCCGGCGTATGGAACAGGC
>CAYQLT010000021.1:0-41654 GCA_964418425.1 uncultured Clostridia bacterium | reverse complement strand
TTAGGTAAGAAGGCAACACCGCGGCATCGGCTGCGCCTTGAAGCCGTTCGGTGGACGAAGGTGTCGGGACTGACGTTGCAGCCGAGCACGACCAACCTGTCAAACCGACCATCCCCTGTCCTCAGCCCCCATGCCCCGCGCCGATGTATCTGTCTTAGGCGGGGGGCCGGGGTCATCACCGGCCGCGGCTGACGCACGGCCGGCTCCGGTCCTCTGCGCCCTCGCATTCTCGCTTCCAGCGGGTTCCGTGACCGGCTCCCACGCGTCCTGCGCGTAGCGGGCTGGTGTCTTCCTGCCAGGCTATCGCCGGCCTGGGACCGGCCGGGGCCGCCCGGCACGGGCCAGAGCCGGCAGATGGCGGCCAAGCGTTGCCCAGGAGGGAAGGACGATGATCGCAGCCACGCGCTCATTGCTGGAAGACCCCGTCGTGGCGGCCGAGATCCGCCACTTCGAGCAGATGATCGAGCGCCTGGAACGGGGCGAGGAGGATCCCGACGACTTCAAGCGCTTCCGGCTGGAAAACGGCGTCTACGGCATCCGGGGAACCACCGACCTGCACATGGTCCGCGTCAAGGTTCGCTTTGGCCAGCTCGACCCGGATCAGCTCGAAGCGCTCGGGGAGATCGCGGAGCGCTTCACGCCCCACGCCGTCGCTCACCTCACCACCCGGCAGGACGTGCAGTTCCACTGGGTGCGGCGGCGGGACGTCCCGGCGGTCCTGCGCCGGCTCGCCGAGGCCGGGCTGACTACCCGGGAGGCGTGCGGCAACACGGTGCGCAACGTTACCGCCTGCCCGTACGCCGGCGTCTCGCCCGAGGAGCCCTTCGACGTGACCCCTTACGCGGACCGGGTGTCGCGCTTTTTCCTGCGTAACCCCGTCGCCCAAAACCTCCCCAGGAAGTTCAAGATCGCCTTCGAGGGCTGCCGCACCGACCACGCCCGCACCGCCATCCACGACGTGGGCGCCGTGGCTGCCATCGAAGGCGGCCGGCGAGGCTTTCGCCTCTATGTGGGGGGAGGACTGGGCCCCTCGCCCCGGGCGGCGCTCCTCCTGGAACCCTTCACGCCTGCCGAAGACCTGCTGCCCACGCTGGAGGCCGTCATACGGGTGTTCGACCGCCATGGCAACCGGGAAAACCGCAACCGGGCCCGGCTCAAGTTCCTGGTGAAGGAATGGGGCCAAGAGCGCTTCGTCCGGGCAGTGCTCGCCGAGCGGCGGGTTGTCCGCACGACGCGCTCGGGTAGCTCCCTCCTGCAAGCCGAGGCGCTTGCCCGGCAGGCCGGGCCTCACTCCTACGCTCTCCCCGCCGCCCCCGACCCTGCCACCATCCCCGGCCCCGGCTGCGTCCCCGTCCTGGGCACCGTCTCCCTCGTGGGCGACGGCGCTCCGGACGGCGAGGCCCCGCCCGATGTGGAAGTCAGGCCCGCTCCGGGCTTTCCCAGGCTGCCCGGCTACGAGCGCTGGCTTCAGACCAACGTGTACCGCCAGAAGCAGCCCGGGTGGGTTACCGTGACGGTTCGCTGCCCGCTCGGCGACATCACCGCAACCCAGCTGCGGGCGCTGGCCGCCATCTCCCGGCGGTTCAACGGCGGCCGGATCCGAACGGCTATCACCCAGAACCTCCTGCTGCGCTGGGTTCCTGAGCCCCTGCTCCCCGAGCTTTACGCGGCCCTGGTCGCCGCCGGCCTGGGCCATCACTCCGCCGACCGGATCGCCGACATCACCCGCTGCCCCGGCGCCGACACGTGCAACCTGGCCATCACCCACTCCCGAGGGCTGGCGGCCGCGCTCTCGGAGCTGTTCGCCGACGGGTTCGGGGATGTCCCCGAGATCCAGGACGTCTCCATCAAGATCTCGGGCTGCCCCAACTCCTGCGGCCAGCACCACATCGCGGACATCGGCCTGTACGGCACCGCTCGCAAGGTGGGCGAGCGAGAGGTTCCCCACTACGTGCTCATGGTGGGCGGGCGGACGGCCGAGGGGGAGGCCCGGTTCGGCACCGTGGTGGCCCAGGTGCCGGCCCGCCGCGCCGTCGAGGCTGTGCGGCGTATTCTGCAGCGCTTCCGGGAAGAGCGCCGCGACGGCGAGCGGTTTGGGGAGTACGTGGAGAGGGTGGGTGCGCGGTCCCTGCGCGGCCTGGTCGAGCCGCTCCAGGAGCTTGCGCCCTACGAACAGGAGCCCCAGCTCTACGAGGACCTTGGCGCCGAAGGCGAGGCGTTCCGGGTGGCTGTGGGTCAGGGGGAGTGCGCGGTCTGACCGCCCTGGCCCCCGCAGGCTTGCGGGCGCCGGCCCGGTGCAACCGCAAGCTGTCCGGTGCGTAACCCGGAAAAGCGCAGCAGCCCGAGGAAGGAGGACTCCCCGTGACGCAACTTGTGCGCCTCAGCCCTGAAGAGATCGCCGAGGTCTCCCGACGTCTCGAGCAGGAGCCGGCTCAGGCCGTGCTCGCCTGGGCAAGCGAGACCTTCGGGCCGCAATTCGGCCTGGCGGCCAGCTTTGGCGCCGAAGATGTGGTGCTCATCGACATGCTGGCCGAACTCGGCGCCGGGTGCCGCATCTTCACCATTGACACGGGCCGCCTGCCGGACGAGACCTACCAGCTCATGGACCGCATCCGGGAGCGCTACGGCGTGAACATCGAGGTCTACTTCCCCCGGCCCGAGAGCGTGGAACCCATGGTGCGGGCCCACGGGCTGAACCTCTTCTACCGCAGCGTGCAGCTGCGCCAGCTCTGCTGCCACGTGCGCAAGGTGGAACCCCTGGAGCGCGCCCTGGCTTCCCTCGCCGCCTGGGCCACCGGGCTTCGCCGGGAACAGGCTGCAACCCGAGAGGGCGTGCGCAAGGTGGAGCTGGACAGCGCCCACGGCGGCATCGTCAAGGTGAACCCCCTGGCCGACTGGACGTGGGAGCAGGTGTGGGCGTACATCCGGCGCCGGGACGTTCCCTACAACGTCTTGCACGACCGCGGGTACCCCAGCATCGGGTGCGCCCCATGCACACGGCCGGTGGCCCCCGGCGAAGACCTGCGAGCCGGGCGCTGGTGGTGGGAACAGGACGCCCACAAGGAGTGCGGGCTTCACCTGTCGCCCGGGCTCTCCGGCGGGAACGGGGGTGGCCGCCGTGGCGATTGAGACGAGTTCGGTGCTGCCCATCGCCCCGCACGGGGGGCAGCTGGTCTGGCGCCTGCTCGAGGGCGAAGCCGCCCTGGAGGCCCTGGAGCAGGCCCGCCGGCTTCCCGTTCTGACGTTGACCCAAAGGCTCGTGCAGGACGTGCAGCTTCTCGGCGTCGGCGCGTACAGCCCCCTGGAAGGGTTCATGAACCGGGAGACCTACGAGTCGGTGGTCACGGAGATGACCCTGCCCTCCGGGCTGCCGTGGACCCTTCCGGTGGTGCTGCCCGTCTCCCACGAGCAGGCCCGCGACCTGTTTTCGGGGACTGCCCGGCGAGCCCCGCCGGACGAGCTGGCGCTGGCCGGGCCGGACGGGCGACTGTACGCGCGGCTTGCCATCGAGGAGGTCTTCTCCTACGACCGGGAGCGAGAGGCGTCGCGGGTCTTCGGAACCACAGATCTCCGCCACCCCGGCGTGGCGGCGCTGTATGCGCAGGGCGACCGGTATGTGGCCGGCCCTGTGACCCTCTTGCGTTACGAGCCGCCCTTTCCCGAGCTGTCCCTCACGCCGGCGATGACCCGGCGTGAGTTCGCCCGGCGGGGGTGGCGGCGGGTCGTGGGGTTTCAAACCCGCAATCCCGTTCACCGGGCCCACGAGTACATCCAGAAGGCGGCCCTGGAGGTGGTGGACGGGCTGCTCCTGCATCCGCTGGTCGGCGAGACGCGGGACGAAGACCTGCCCGCGGAGGTTCGCCTTCTCGCCTACCGCGAGGCGCTGCAGCACTACTACCCGTCCGAGCGGGTTGTGCTGGCCACCTTCCCGGCGGCCATGCGCTACGCCGGGCCGCGGGAGGCGGTGTTCCACGCCCTGGTGCGCAAGAACTACGGCTGCACCCACTTCGTGGTGGGCCGGGATCACGCGGGGGTCGGGGGCTTCTACGGGCCCTACGACGCCCACCGGATCTTCGAGCGCTTCGACGCCTCCGCACTGGGCATCACCCCCCTGTTCTTCGAGGACGCCTTCTTCTGCCGCCGCTGCGGGGGGATGGCGTCGTCCAAGACCTGCCCCCACGGGCCCCACGAGCGGGTGTCGCTGAGCGGCACCCGGGTGCGGGCGATGCTGCGGGCCGGGGAGCTGCCGCCTCCCGAAGTGGTGCGCCCCGAGGTGGCCCGGGTGCTCATGGAAGCAGCCATGCGAGCGGGAGCAGGGGCGCAGGCCCCGTGAACGGCGGGCCCCCGGCTTGCGGCAGCGCCGGGGCCAGCCCGGCCGTGGGGCCCGCGGGGAGGAGGTTGCGGCGTGAGCCTGCTCTTTCCGGTCTTTCTGCGCCTTGAAGGGCGGCGCTGCGTGGTGGTGGGCGGGGGCACGGTGGCGGAAGGCAAGGTCGCCTCGCTTTTGGAGTGCGGCGCCTGCGTCACCGTGATCGCGCCGCAACTGACCGCCCGGATGGAGTCCTGGGCCAAGGAGGGCGCCATCCGGGCCATCCGGCGGCCGTACCGGCAGGGGGACCTGGCCGGCGCCTGTCTGGTCATCGCGGCCACCGGGGATCCTGCCACCAACCGGCGGGTGTGGGAGGAAGCGGAGCACAGCGGCGCCTGGCTCAACGCCGTGGACGACCCCGACCACTGCCATTTCATGGCCCCGGCCGTCTATCGCAGCGGGGATCTGGCCGTGGCCGTCTCCACCGGCGGGCGCTGCCCGGCCCTGGCGGTGCGGGTTCGAGACCGCATCGCCCGCCTTCTCGGCCCGGAGTACGGACGGCTGGCGGCGCTTCTTGGGAACGTGCGGGACGAACTGCGCCGCCGGGTGCCGGATCCGTCGGTGCGCAGGCAGGTCTGGTACGACCTGGTGGATTCGCCCGCGCTGGGGCGCCTGCGCCGAGGCGACTTGGAGGGCGCCCGCCGGTGCGTGGAGTCCGTGGTGCGGGCCCACGCGGCCGCCGGGATGGAGGCAGGACGATGAACCGGGGGCTTCCGGGCAAGGTCTACCTGGTGGGCGCCGGCCCGGGTGACCCGGGGCTGATCACGGTCAAGGGGCTCCGGGTGTTGCGCAGGGCGGACGTGGTCGCCTACGACCGGCTGGTTCACCCCCTGCTGCTGCAGGAGGCGCCCCCGCAGGCGGAGCGGATTGCGGTTCACCGGTGGCCCTACCTCAGCCAGGAGGCCATCTGCGCCCTGCTGGTGCAGAGGGCCCGAGCAGGGCAGACCGTGGTGCGGCTGAAGGGGGGCGACCCCTTTGTGTTCGGCCGGGGCGGTGAAGAGCTTTCGGCGCTGCGGCAGGCCGACGTCCCGGTGGAGGTGATCCCGGGCGTCACCGCGGCGGTGGCCGTGCCGGCCAGCGAGGGCATCCCGGTGACGCACCGGCGCCTGGCCTGGGGGTTCGCCGTGGTCACCGGGCAGCGGGCGCAGGGAGAGGGGCAGCCGGACTGGGAGGCGCTGGCTCGCATTCCCACCCTGGTGGTGCTCATGGGGCTGGGGTCCCTGGAGGAGGTCACGGCCGCGCTCATCCGCCACGGGGCCAGCCCCGCCACTCCGGCGGCGGCCATCTCCATGGGCACGACCCCTCTGCAGCGACGGGTGGTGGCCACGCTGGCGACCCTGGCGGCCTGCGTGCGGGAGGCGGGGCTGGAGCCACCCTGCACCGTCATCGTCGGCGAGGTGGTGCGGCTGGCGGGCGGTTCCGGACATTCCCAGGTTGACGGGGAGAAGGCAGTGGAGGGATTGGCCGTCCTGGATGGGGTCTGCGCGGGGAACGGGAGGAATTCGGCGGCAAGCCGTCGAATATATGTGCGTGATGCGCACGGAGATTACACATAGCGAAAACAGCCGTCCCGGCGGGCTCTCCTCTGTGCGCCGGGCCATCCGCTTGCTCCGTCTGTTCACGCCCTATGCGCCCGAGTGGCGCGCCATCGACATGAGCCGGGTGACAGGCCTTCCTCCAAGCGCCATCTCTCGGCTGGCAAGCACGCTGCTGGAGGGCGGACTGTTGGAGCGTGATCCCGCCACCCGCCGTTTCCGGCCAGGTTTTCTGGCATTGCAACTGGGCGCGCTGTACGCCCAGCACAATGCGTTGCGGGAGCTGGCGCTTCGGACGTTGCGGGCCGTGGTGGGCGAGGTCGATCAGGTCGGCTACCTCGGGATCCTTGACGGGCGCGACCTGGTGGTGACAGCCACGGTGGAAAACGCCCGTCCGGTGCGGGTGGTGGTGCAGCCGGGCGACCGGTCGCCCGCGTACGTCACCGCCATCGGCAAGGCCATCCTGGCCTGCATGCCCGAGCCCGAGGTGCGGGCGCTTTTCCCCGACCCCATCCTCCCCATACCGCCGGGCATCGTGGGCCCTGGCGCCCGGCCCCTGCAAACGGTGGAGCAGCTCATCGAGGACCTCAACGCCACCCGGGAGCGGGGTTTCTCGCTGCTACGGGAGGAGCGCTTCCAGGGGGTGTGTGCGGTCGGGGTGGCCTTGCCCGTTCTCGCCGGCCTTCCCCCTACCGGGATGAGCATCGCCATGCCGGCCTTTGAGGCCACGGAGGAGCGCCTGGCGCAGATCGGGCAGCGCCTGAAAGCGGCGGCCCAGGCCCTTGCGGCCCAGCTGGCCCAATCCCTGGCCCTGGCCCCCAGCCGCCGCACGGAACTGGCCAACGCCGGGCCGTGACCGGCTAGCGCCGTCCCGGGGTAGCACCCGGCGGCCGCAGGCGAAGGGTCACTACCTCCCGAGACCGCACCGACAGCCGTACCTGCTGGCCATCCGTCTCGAGGGTCTGCACGGGGGTTTCGTCGAGCCTGGCTTTGCAGGCCTGGACTATGGCAAAGCCGGTCCGCACCTGCACCTCCCGGGGCTCGTCGAAGAGGTTGACAAACCGCACCACCACATCCTGCCCGTCCTCGGAGCGCTTGAGCGCCGTCAAGGGGATACCGCAGGGCAGGATCTCCAGGTAGCTGGAGCGGGGCGGCAGGTCGCGCGCCGGAGCTTGCCCCCGCACAAGCCCCCGCTGATGCAAGGCTTCCAGCTCCTCGGAAAGCATGCCAAAGCAGGAATCGGCGCGCACGGCCACGGGCGGGTTGTGGTAGGCTTCCGCCTGCTCCAAAAGCTCCTGCAGGCTGTCGAACCACACCAGCGCATACTCCCATCGATGCTGCCCCAGCACCTGCGCCTCGGGAACCTCTATGGCGGGGCCCGCGTGGCCGGGCCGGGTCCGCAGGTCCTCCCGGGAGAGCCATCCCACGCTCCGAAGCAGGGTCAATGCCAGCGAGACGCCGCTCGACCCCGCCGGCCCGGCGGCCCCCGCCTCGCCCGAGGTCGTCCCTCCGCCGAACCCTGCGAGCGGCGCCGGCAGCGCCCCCGCGGCCACCGCCTCATACTCCGGAAGGCCACGGGTCAAAAGGGCCAGGCCGACCCCGCATGCCCGGCGCGAATCTCCCCCGACGCCCGGCCCCTCGGCGGCCCCTAACCCCAATTCGGACCCTGCCACCGCCACAAACCGCCGAAACGGCGCCGTCGGCACCGGCGGCTGCACCCAGCCGGGCCGCGGCTCGAAGCCCACCGGGCGGCGAAGAAGATCGAAGTGGCCGTCCACCAGCACCTCCCCAGCGCTCAGGGGGGTGCAAAACCACGCCCGCAACCGGTGGTCTCGGGCGGCGTTTTGAAACTCCGTCACAAACTCCAGCCGCCGGCTCCCCCTGTCCAGCGACACCCGGGTCACCAGCGGGCAAAAAACCGTCTCCCCCGACCGGCCCTGACGGTCGGGGGTGAGGGCGGCGGGCAGCTGAAGCTCCCGCTTGAGCTCCAGAGTCGCCCGAAGTGGACCCGTGTGAACCCACCGCATCGCCGCACTGCCGCCGGTAAGCCAAAGCGTGCTGCCCCGGGGGGCGGGCGAATAGTCGTACGAGTCGCCAGCGTCTTCGGTATCCTCCAGCACGTGCAGGGGGCCGAACTCCGCACCCGTCGCCTTGTGAACCACCCAGAGCGTCCCGTCGGGATGTACCCGCACCCGCAGGTGCTCGTTTTCCATGCCGTCCGCCCCCACCCGAACCCCCCGGGTGGGCTCCGCCGGGCCCGGCTCGGGCGCACGGGCCGCACCTGGTGTGGCGGGCCCGGGCGCAGGGGCCGGCTCCGTCGCCCCGCCGGACCCCGAGGGCGCCTCCGCCGTTCGCCACACGAGGTTATACGCGCAGTAGCCTGCCGCAGGAAGCGATGCTTCAAAGGCAAGGTCCAGCACCCACCGTCGCCGGGTGCGCCGGGGTTCGGCCCAGAAACTCTCCCGCACGTCAAGGATCTGCACGTCATGCGCCCGGCCGTCGGGGTCGACCAAAACCACCTGCGCCTCTGCCCGTGGCTGCTCCTCCCCAAACGGCACCGACACACACGCGACGCCGCCCCGAGGATGGGGAGAGAGGTTCCACACAACCATCGCCGGCTCGCCGCCCACCGCCACCCGCTCGGCCAGCGCCCGCAGGCTTTCCCGCGCCACGATGCGGCCAAGCTGCTCCGCCTGGTCGAAGCGGTGCACCATCTCCCGGTGCACCTGATCGGCGCTGCAGCCGCAGATGTCATCGTGGGGGTGGTTGAGCAGAAGCCACCGCCATGCCTGTTCCAGCGCCCGGGCCGGGTACTCACCACCCCCAAGCCAGGCGAAGACCGCCGCGGGTTCTGCCACGCGCTCCAAAAGCTGCTGCACCGCCCAGTTGCGCTGCTTGAGGGGCATGCGGGTCGAGTAAACCCCCTGCAGGATGGGGCTGTAGCGTCCGCGGTTGAACTCCCCTTCCACGACCGGAAGCTCCGGGCCTCGTGCCCGCACCGCCGCCACGTAGTCGTCCAGGGTTCCGTGCACCACCCGATAACCGGCCCGCTGCAGACGTTCGATGACGTCCGGCAGTTCGGGCTGCGGCAGCTGATGGTCGCCGCCGTTGAGCAGCAGCACCACGCCGGCCGCGGCATGAGGCGCCAGCAGATCGATGACCGAGGCGGCCTGGCGCCAGGCCAGCTCCGGGTCCGGCCGGAAGGGGCGAAGCTCCCCCTCCCGGGACGCATACCCCAGCCGGCCGACGTTGCCGTACCCCAGGCGCAGGAAGGAGGCGAGCACCCGGCTGCCGTCGGGCGCCTGCCACCAGAACTCGTTGGGGACCCGTTCCCCTTCGTCGCCGAATCCGCGCCAAAAGAAGGTCGAACCGATCCCGAAGCCCTGCAGGATCTGGGGCAGCTGGCGGATGTGGCCGAAGGAGTCGGGGTTGTAGCCGCAGCGCATCGCCCCGCCCCAGCTGTCGGCCAGGCGGATGCCCCTCAGCAGGTTGCGCACCAGCGCCTCGGGGCTGACCAGATACTCGTCGGGGAGCACATACCAGGGGCCCACCTGCAGGCGGCCCTCGGCGACGAGCCGGCGCAGGGTGGGCTCCCGCTCGGGCCGAATCTCCAGGTAATCCTCCACCACCACGCTCTGCCCGTCCAGCATGAACGCCCGATAGCGCGGGTCACCCTCCAGGATGGCGATGACCCGGTCGATCAGCTCCACCAGCGCCCAGCGGAACTCCTGGAACGGGACGTACCAGGCCCTGTCCCAGTGGGTGGTGGCGACCACCACGGCCTGAACCCTCTGCACCGTCTCCTGCGAGCCTGTGCTCCCGGCGGCAGGCTCGCGGCCGCTTTGGGCCTGGACCGTCATCCCACATCCCCCACCGCGCTTCGGGTCAACAAGCCGCCCCATTCGCCACGACGGAGCACGGCGCACGCCGCCTACTGTGCGGGCTGCGGCGGCAGCAAAAGCCCCTCTACCCGCGCAACAAATTCCAAAACGTCCTTGTGCTGAGTTTGGATGAACTGCTGGATGGATGGCCACTTGAGATCCAGGTACTCGTGGGCGAGCGCGTTCCGCAAAGTCGCCAGCCCCGCAAGGCGCTCCGCGAGTTCTCCCGGGACCATCCGGAGATCCCCCACGCCCCGCAGAGCCTCGGCATAGCTTTGCGGCACCGGGCCTGCGGATGCTGCCACCAACGTCTTCGCCATGTCAATGACCGCCGTGGCCACGGTCTCTGCAATCCGCTCGACGTTTCGTCTCGCGGAGCGGTCGGTCCGGTACTGCTGAAGCGTCAACCCCTGGTAAGCCTGGAGGTCCTCCACCTCTTGCCGGCAAGACTCCACCCGCCGCACCAGCGCGTCCTTCTGTGAAGGTGAAAGGGGCAGGGGGGTTTCGCCGTCTATGGGGCTGTACCTCCTGCTCTCCCTGCGTTCCCTCAGAAAGGAGAGGATAAATCGTTCCCAGTCTTCCGCTTCCCGTGATCTGCGCAGGACGAGCTCCAGCAGGTCCATGCCGCTTTCGCCTACAACCGGCCGGCCCGACACCACGTCCGCGGCCAGGGCAGGGTTGGTCTCGTCCGACAAGACCAGCAGGTCCACCTCTCGCCCGAGGGCCGCGCTCAAGTCGAGCCACAGCCGGGTTCGCTCGGGTTCGGCCAGCGGCGGCGAAGCGAGCACCCCCACGTCCACGTCGGACCCGGACGCCATCCGAGCTCGGCTCGCCGAGCCAAACAGCCATGCACGCTGCACCTGCGGGTAGCGGCGCAGCACAGAGCGGGCCCGCGCGATAAGCTCTTCCACATCGAGGGTATCTGGTTCCCGTGCGCGTGCGCCCGCCGATAGCGGCGAAAGCTCCTCTCCCACAGCCCCTCTCTCACTCCGAGCCCGGTGAGGTGTCGCCGGCCGATTTCTCCCCGGCCGCCAATTGCATGCGGCTTGAGAGCAGCGCGTACCGGGAAATCACAGCTCGATCCCGTCCCGCTCGATGGACTCAAGCAAGGAAGGAGAGCAGTCGTCCCCTTTGCTGCGCACCTGATCAGCCCTTCCCCGGGCCCGCCGCGAGTATACCACGGGCAGAGGCGGCAAAAGCCTGCCCCTGGCGGGCCGGATCCCGAGCCGGGGCATGAGGATGGCCACGGCCAGGGGCATGGAACACGGGCAAGGATGGAGGCGAGGGCAAGGGTTCGGCGGCTCAGCGCTTTGCGTCGGGATGGATCACCCAGTCCTTGAGCGGGGCGTACTGCTGAGCGCCGAAGGTGTCCGCACACCGCAGGTCGCCCGATGCCATGCCGGCGTGCTTGCGGATCGTGATCTTGACGCCCAGCGTCTCGTCGGAGAAGAAGATACCCTCAACCATCTCCTCGGCCAGGCCCAGGCGCTTCGCCACGGCCCCGGCGGTCAACGCCCCGGACTCTTTGACGGCCCGGTAGGGGTCGGGGCGGGCATAGAAAATGTCGATGGTGGTGCGAAACGGGCCGGCGTTTTTGCTGCGAAAGATTCGCACCCCATCCGCCAGCCGAATGCCCGCTCCCTCGCCTCCCGTCGAAGCCGACGCCGAGGATGCTTGCTCGGCCGCCAGCGAAGCCGACGGCGGTGGTGCGCCCGGCCCGCCGTCCAAAGCCGGCTGCTTGCGCTCACTCATACAGCCTTCCTCCTTCCACCCGGCGCCCGCCGGTAAGCCACGCGAGCTCTGCCGGATCGCAGGGAAACTGGATGACCCTGCTCCGAAACGGCTCCAGCGGGTCTTCCAGGGGCAGCGCGTGCCAGATGCGCCAAACATACGCCGATCCCATGGGGATGTCCCCGGGGGAGAAGGGTACCGCCACGTTGCCCGCCGTGCTGGTGCGACCCGGGTAATCGGCGAACAAGAGCTGTCCCCGAACGTACGCCGTGATGGCGGTGGCCAGCTCCTGGGTTCGGGCGATCACGCTGGCCAGCACGCAGGCTTCGTGTCCGGTGATCCTCGGAGTGGGTTCGCTGGGGCCGAGGACCGCATCCTTGCCGAACACCAGAAACTCCAGCCGAAACGCCCCCGCTTCGGCCTCCCACTTTTCCCGGGTGCGCCGGCGAACCGTCTCGAGAAGGTCGTCGATGTGGGCGAGAAGGGCCGGATCCCGGGCGCCGGCCAGGGTGATGGTGCGAAAGCCCACGGCCTCGACGCCTTCCAGCTTGACCGTGTACGGCTGATCCACCCACCGGGCGCCCCACACCCGCACCGAGCGCTCGTCCACCTGCTGGTAGCGCGCCCCGCTTACGTCCAGGTAGCCGCCGGGGTTGAGTTCCCGGAAGATGTCCGGGCGCTCGTAGAACGCATGGGATGCCACCGACGTCACCGTGCAGCGCCGGTCGGGCGTCAGCGGGAACACTTCGAAGTGGTCCCGGCGCAGCACGGCGAAGACGTTGTCGGCGATGGGGGGCTCGGCGCAAAGCGCCCCGCACTCCACCGTCTTGGCCATGTGCGCCACCACCGCCCGGTCAAACCCGTGCAAGAGCGGATAAGCCATGTACAGCGCCACATCCACCGCCCGGCCGGTGATCACGCCGTCCACGCCCTGACGCAGGGCCTCAACGATGGGTTCCGGGCCCATCTGGGCCACCACGACCTTGCAGGCGTCCACGTCGGCCTCGGTCAGGTTCGGCGAGAGACCCGGGTAATCGGCCAGCCGTTCGGCCCGCACCCCCTGGCGCAGGCGGGCCTTGAGCCACTGCTTGTCGATCTGGCCGCTGATGACGGCCACCCGCAAGCGCCAGCCGTGCTCCCGGCACAGCTCGTTGACCACCTCCAGCACCCCGGCCAGGTGCAGATCCGAGCCCGAGGGGCTGCCGCCGGAGAAGATGAAGGGGATGCGGCCCTCCACCGCCGCCCGCAGGATGAGGCCGATGTCCCGCTTGCGGTTGATGCGGCCCACGTAGGGGTGGAGTTCGTCGGAGCCCAGGTAGGCCGGGCCGGGGTCGGCCGAGGTGCCCTGGCCCACGATGACGTGGGGGGCAAGCTCCAGGCCCCGGCGGATGGAATCCCAGGAAACGTTTCCGTAGCCCATGGCCGACGATTGAAGCAACCGAAGCTCTTCCAATCCCGTGTCGCCTCCCCATATGGTGCCTTCTGAGCCGGGACCTCTCCCGCACCGTCGGGCGAATCGGGCCCCGGAAGGCTCTTGCCGGGCCGGGCGCGTGCAACCTCCCGCCGGTTCGGGCGGCCCGAACCCGCCTGCGCCCCGTGCCCGGCGAGGCGCAGGCGCCGGGACGGCCAGCCCGACGCCTACCGCCACGTCCAGCGGCTTTTGCGAACCACCTCCCCGAGCAGGGTCACCACCGCCTGGTGCACGTCGAGAGGCAGCCCGTCCACCATGGGGCCCACCCAGCCCGTGGGGCCGTCGCAAAGCCCTGCGGCGGCCGCCGCCTCCAGCACTCGGGCCTCCTGGCGGGCGTCGTGAGGCCAGTCCTGGCCCTTCAGGACGCTGAGGGCGGCGGCGATGCCGTAGGCCCCCCAGTTGGAGACGGCGGCCACCACCAGGCTGTCGACGGGCTGCTGGGGGGCGATACCCCCCTGGCAGGGGCACTGGCAGCGCTCGCCGTAGGGGAGCTGGCGCCGGACGGTATCCCGGATGAGGCCCATGCCCACCTCGTTGCCGCCATCGCCCACGGCCACCGACGGCACGCCCCGGCGGCGGGCCTCCTCCACCAAGAGGTCGGCCTTGGCGACAGCCCACGTGGTGTCGTGACCCCGGCTCGTGTGGGCCCGGCCGGCGGCGTTGAGCCCGCCCTTCTCGATGACCACCACCGCGGCCGGCCCGAGCCTCTCGAAAAGCTCCCGGGCAAAGCGGCGCCCCTCCTCCAGTTCCACGGGCATGGGGAGCACCGAGGACACCTGAAGGGGAGCGGGGACTTCCTTTGCCCGGGCCAGGGCCTCAGCAGGCACCGGCCGCAACCCCGCCGCCCGCACCACGGCCTCCATGGCTCCCACCAGCGCCGGCTCCACCGCCACCACCGGCACGGCGCCTACCAGTTCCGCCAGGGTGCGGGCCAGCACGGCCGTCCCCGGCGGCCCGTCCGTCTCCGCCACGTCGGGCGCCACGTGCGGCCGGTGGGGCCAGCCGGTGGCCAGCAGGACGGCGGAGCCCGGGGCGAGGGAGGCGAGAAAGCGGGCGGCCCGCCAGGCCAGGGGTTCGCCGTGAAAGCGCCGGGCGGCTTCGTAGAGGACCCGTGCTGCACCCCGCCCTGCCACATCGGTTGCCATGATGCGGTCGATGGCCTCCCCGGCGCCGCCCGGGCCCGCCGCGCCCGGAGTGCCACCGCCCGGGCCGGTCGGGCCCGTCGCGCCACCGCCCGGGGCCGTCGCTGCGCCGGTGCTGGCCCCGGAGGATGTGCCGGCTCCCGCCCCGGGAGCAATGCTGCTCACTCGACTCCGCCCCCTTCGGCCGCCGGGTCGGGGCCGCCGACCCGGCCGGAACCGGCCCGCCAGGGGATCTGACCCCTGGGGTCCGGTGCCTCGACGGCAGGTTCGGCGGCAGGCTCCCGGCGAGACGGCTCGGGGGCAGAGTCTCCGGCAGAGGGTTCTGGCCGGGAGGCCGAACGCAGAAGCGCCAGAAGCCGGGCCTTGAGTTCCAGGAAGGCCGGCCCCAGCAGCGCGTCGGGGGTCCGGGGTCTGGGAAGGCCCACGGCCAGCTCGGCGACCAGCCTCCCCGGACGAGCCGACATGACCCCCACCCGGTCCGCCAGGTAAATGGCCTCGTCCACGTCGTGCGTCACAAACAGGATGGTGGGAGAAAGCCGTTCCCAGATGTCAAGGAGCAGCTGGTGCATCTGAGCCCGGGTCTGGGCGTCCAAGGCCCCGAACGGCTCATCCATGAGCAGCACCGCCGGCGCGTTAGCCAGCACCCGGGCCAGGGCCACCCTCTGGCGCATCCCGCCCGACAGCTGGGCCGGGTAGTGGCGTTCGAATCCTTGCAGGCCCACGAGGGCCAGGAACTCGCCGCACCGTTCCAGGAGGTCCCGGCGCCCCCGCACCGCCGGCCCGAACCGAACGTTGTCCAGGGCGGAAAGCCACGGGAAAAGGGCGTGCTCCTGAAAGACAACGCCCCGCTCCGGCCCCGGCCCTTGAACCGGCACGCCGTCGACCCGTACCTCGCCGGCGCTGGGCCGTTCAAATCCGGCCACGATGTTGAGCAGGGTCGTCTTCCCGCAGCCGCTGGGGCCGACCAGGGCGTAGATCTCCCCGGGGGCCACCGCCAGGTGGATGTCCTGCAGCGCCTGTACCCCGGAGACTCCCCCCACCGTTTCAAACCGCTTGGAGACCCCCCGCAGCTCCAGCTTGGGCGGGGTCCGCTCGTCCAAGGCCTGTCCGGGCGTTGTCATCCGTGCCGCCTCCAGGGAGTGATGGCCGATTCCACCGCCAGGGCCAGCCGGTTCAGCGCGAAGCCGACGGCTCCGATCACGAAGATCCCGGCGATGATGATGTCAGAACGGATCAGGGCCTGCGCCTGCACCATCATGTACCCCAGCCCGGACCGCACCGCCAGGAGTTCTGCCACGATGACCACCCACCACGCGATGCCGAGCCCGAGCCGAATCCCGGTGACCACGCTGGGCACCGCCGACGGGATCAGCACCCGCAGCACCACGTCCCGCTGGCCGGCGCCCAGCATTCGCGCCGCCCGCACATGGAGCCGGTCCACCGAGCGCACCCCCAGAGAGGTGTTCACAATGATGGGATGGATGGCCCCGAGGAAGATGAGCACCCGGGCCGGCAGTTCCCCGATGCCGAAGACGAGGATGCTGAGCGGAACCCAGGCCGCGATGGGGATCGGCCGCAAAAACTCCAGAAGGGGCGAAAGCATCCGGTTGGCCAGCGGCCACCAGGCGATGACAAGCCCCAGGGGAACCCCCACGAGAGCAGCCGCCCCGAGGCCCACCAGTACCCTGCCAAGGCTGGCGAGGGTGTGCGCAGCCAGCTCCCCGCTGGACAGAAGCGCCCACAGGGTCGCCACGACCTCCCAGGGAGGCGCCAAAAACCGGGTGAGGACGCCCCCGCTGCGGGTGGCCGCCGTCCAGACGGCCAGCACCACAGCCGGTGCCACCAGCGATGCCGCCAGGTCCACCCCCCGGGCCCGAAGCCGCGCACCGGCCGTGGGTGCCTTCTCCCCGGGCGCCCCGACCGCCACCGGCCCTGCCGAATGGGTTTCGGGCGCAGGTCGTGACGCCACGTCTACCTCTCCCTCCTGCCTCACCGGCCGCTCAGAACCTCCTCCAGCACCGACACGTCCACGAACCGGGCCACGTCAGGCACGGAGGGAATCTGGCCCAGCCGCATCTGCCACTGGGCCATGGCCCGCACCGCATCCACGTCGACGGCGTAGGTGAGCCGGGTGTTCTTCAAAGCCAGCTCCACGATGGGGTCAGGCTGCTTGAACAGGTCTTTGCCCACCTGCAGGTAGCGTCCGTAGAAGGTGTTGAGGTAGTCGGTGGCCAGAACCGTCCAGAGCAGCGTTGCCTTCACCGCCTGTCGGTTTTCCTGCAAGAACCGGCGGGTGGTCACCAGAACCCCGTTGAGATCCCGAACCGGTGTGTCATAGGGGTACTTGAGGAGCCTCCCGAACCCCTGATGGATGGCGATGGACGACTGCGGCTCCGAGCAAAAGCAGGCGTCGATGTCGCCACGGGCCAAAGCCAGCGGCATGTCCGGGAACGACATGTGGACGGCGTCTACATCGCGGACGCTCAAACCGGCCAGCTCCAGCTGGCTGTACAGGTGCAGTTCGGCGTTGGACCCAATGCTGTACGCGATCTTTTTCCCTTTCAAATCGGCCAGGGCCTGAATGCCGGAGTTGGCGCCGACGGTCAACGTGTAGCCTCCGTTGAAGGCCCCGGCGACCGCCACCACGGGATCTCCCTTGGCGACCAGGGTGATGAGGCCGGTCCACCCCGCGAAGGCAAGGTCGATGTCGCCCCGCAAAAGGGCCGCCAGGCGCTCGGTGGTGCGAGGAAAGTCGATCACGTCGAAGTAGACCCCGTTGCGGGCACCCATCTCCTGCAGCAGGTACGAGGGCGCAAACCCCGTGATGCGAAGCGAGCCAATGCGGATCGGGTTGTCCCGGGAACCCTTGGGTGCCCCGGCCAAAACCGGCGCCGCCATCAGGGCCAACGCTGCCGTGGCGGCCAGAGCTGCGCCAATCCACCTCGTGCTGTGACGGCACACTGTCTTGCTCCAGGAGCCTCGCATAACCCCAAGCCCCCTTCTGTGGAAACGGAAATCCAGGTACCCCGGGGATCCGCGATTCGTGCCCCGGGATCCGGTGCTCAATCGGCGTGCAGCCGGGCCAGGGCGGCTTGAAACCCTTCCAGGGGCCGGCGGGCCACCGCCTCCCACAGGGTCTGCACGCTGTCCGGATCGAGCCGTGGGCCGAGCAACGCAGACCACTTTTGCCGGACGCGCTTTTCTTCCCGGCGGAGGTGGGCCAGCAGGCCCGCCAAATCTGCCGCCGGCGGTTGCAAGCCGCAGGCCCCTTCCAAAACGGCGCCCTCCCGGCGGTAAACCCGCACGACCGCCGGCATGTACCCACGGGCGAAGCGGGCGTCCATCTCCGCAGACGGTCGGGCCTGCACCCTGTCGGCCAGCTCCAGGATGCGGGGATCCTCCCTATGGGGCACCTCAAAGGCCGACGGCCCCAAATGGCCCAGCACCAGCCAGGCCGCGAGGCAGTATGGCAGGCTGAGCTGGGCCTCCAGGCGGTTTGACGGCCGCCGCTTGGCCTCGATGGGGACCGCGACCTGGTAGTGCGCCATGGCGGGCAGGACGACCTCGATGGCTCTCACGTCGGCCACCAGCTCCCTGGCTTGCAGGCCGGCCTGATGCACCAGCTCCGCCAGCGCATCCACCGAGGGCTGGCAATGGTGGCAACAGGCGTGGTACTTGCGCAAGGTGCGTACGACGTGGGCCGAGGCCGCCGCAAGCGGCCGCTCCAGTTCGGCCGCGCCGCCCTCGCCGCCGAGCCGACCCTGCCCTCCGTAAGCGCGAAAGAACCCATCCCTCCCCTCCAGCGCATGGCGGGGCCCCCGTAAACCCAGGGCCGCCAGAGAGGCGGCCAGCACCCCGTCCGCTGCCGCCTTGCCTGCGTGTAGGGCCTTGCTGTCGCCACCCCCCGACAAAAACTCCAGGATCCCGCCTCCCATACTGGCCGCCAGCGTCAACGCCGCAGCCCGCCCCTGCCTCTCCAGCTCCCACAGCGCCCCCGCCGCGGCCGCAGCGCCCAGCACCCCCACCACGCCCGTGGGGTGAAAACCCCGGGTATGCAGCGCCAGGCCGGGGGGCGAGTTGACCGCCTGGCCGATGCGCCCGGCCACCTCGTAGCCGAAGGCGACCGCCTCCAGGAACGCTCGGTTCCCGGCCGCGCAGGCAAGCGCCGCCGTCCAGGCGGCGGCAACGACGGGCGCTCCAGCGTGAACCATGCTGTCGGGCAGGGTGTCGTCCAGCTCGGCGGCATGGGCGGCTGCTCCCAGCAGCAGGGCCAGCGACCAGGCGGGCGCCACCGGGCCTCCTGGCCCCTCGCCCGGGCGTCGGCCCTGCGCCGGCGCTGCCCTCAGACCCGCCACCTGCCCGGCAAGGCGCGCCGGGTCGCCCAGCAGGGATGCCAGCGACCGGCCTACGCCGGTGCCCAGCCCGTAAAGCGCCACCCCGGCCCAGTCCAGCCAGGCCAGCCGGGCCGCCGCCAGGACCAGCTGGCCCTCGTCGTCCCTGGCGGCCGCCTCCGTCTGAGCGCCCCAAAACTCCACGTCGCTCTCGAGGGTGCCGGCTGGTGCCACCGTCCGGCCGACCTCCGACCGGTCCGCCGCGAAGGCCCGCTCGGCCGGAATGGCCCGAAAACGCTCCCATAACCCGGCAAGCGCCTCAGCCGCCGAGCGCCCCTCAGGACTCACCTGCCGATGGCCGCCCATCCCGCTCCGTCCCCCGGGCCCCGCTTCGCCGAAACAACCTGGCCCGATACGTGTAGCGATCCCCCCGCACGTGAACCCGGCTGCACGCCACCGGCTCCCCACCGCTGGTGCGGTAGCGCAGGTCGATGCGCAAGACGGGCGCTCCCGGTTGGAGCTCAAGTTCCGGCGCCACCTCCGCCGGCGCGCCGATGGCCTCGATCTCCTGCTCCGCCTCCTCGACGGGAGCCCCCAGCTTGTGGTCGAGCAACTCCAGGACCTGCAGCCGCCTCAAATCCGCCGGATCCAGCCGCTGGCCCAGCTCCACCGGCAGATAAGAGTCCGAGACGGAAAAGGGCAAACCGTCTCGCTGCCGCGTCCGGTGCACCCGGGTGACGACCTGCCGCCCCAGAAACCGCTGAACCCACCCGGGCGCCTCCACCGCCTCCACCCGATACCCGGTCAGCTGCGTCGCCTGGAACAGCGAAATGAGGTCCTCCACAAACCCCGTGGCCGCCGCCGGCCGGGGCTTCACCCGGGAGGACACCACGGTGGGCTTGCCCCGCCGGCGCACCAAAAGCCCCTCACCCGAAAGCTCCTCCAGCGCGCGCCGCACCGTGATCCGGCTGACCCCGAACTCCTCGGCCAGCTGCAGCTCCCCCGGAAACTGCCCACCGGAGGGGTACATCCCGTTGTAGATGCGGTTTCGAAGCAGCGCCGCCACCTGCTGCCACAGAGGAACGCTCAGCCGGTCCGCCGGCAGCAACCCGGCCTCCCGCCTTCCCAGAACCCAGCCCCGCCACATCCTGCCCGGCGACCCCTACGGCGGCCCGGGCGAGGCTCTTGTCTGCCTGTTATGTCTACCATACAACATACGGCCAGCCTCTGGCAAGCCCTTTTGCCCGGTAGCCTCGGGAACGCGCGGGCCCGCTGCCCCTAAGACCTTCGCGGGCCCGTCACCTCACCGCCCGGTGAAGACAGCTGAGCCCCCGCAGTGGCGGCGCAAGCCGCGAGGACACCTGGCAATCTATGCCAGCCCACGTCCAGCAGCGAGGAGGAGGGTCTTGGACAGCGTCGGGCCTCACCGGCCTAACAGTCCTTCGCGCTTTTCCTCCTCATAGAGCCGTTCAAGTACGAACTCCTTCAGCAGGGTTTGGTAACCCTTGCCTTTCTTTCTTGCGAGGGCCTGCAGCCGCCTCAGGACGTCGGGATCAAACCGGATGGCCACGGGTTTCGTCCTTGGGCGGGGGGGCGGAAGCTCACCGGGTGGGATGGGTTGCATTTGCTCCAGGACGCCCATGCCCAGGGAGTGCGTCGCCCAAAAGTCCGCTTCCTCCTGTTCGGTCGCGAAGGCCGGGATCTCCTTCGGGTCACTGATTTCCTTCATCTTGCGCTTCATAGGCTATCGCCTCCGATACCGCCGGCGCTCATCGCGCTCTGCGTCGCGCGCCGTGACAACCCGAATCTTCGGACCTCGTTTCGTGTACACCACGAACAACACCCGTCCTGCTTCCGTGGCACCCAGGGCCGCCCACCGTGGTTCACCTTTGACCTGGTACGTTTGACCTGGTACGCCTGCATGCCCAGTCGACGTGGATCGAGAAGTGCCTCTTCGGCTTCGGCCGGCGTAACACCGTGGCGTGCGACATGCCCAACGTTGGCGTCGTCCCACTCGAAGTCCACCCGGGCACCTCCGAACGCAGTATATACCATGGTATCGCGGAAACCAACCTGTCGTTGGGGCTCGTAGCCACCAGGTCCCGGTGACCCCGTAAGCTCGTCCGTCGGCCACACGGTGGCTTCCCACCGTGGCCGAAAGCCCCAGCACCGGCGCAGAGCTCCTGCCCATTTTCGCTCGAAGCCGGCGGGCCAGCAGGAGGCCATCCGGGAAAGGAAAACACGAGCCTGGCGCGATCCCGACACGGCCTGCCGGCGCTTTGAGGAGGCGGTGCAGGAGGCCCTGCGGCCCCTCGACGACGCCTTGGCCGCGGCCAAAGCCGGCGACCCCTGGACGGGCCTGCAGACAGTGGTCGGGGCCGTACCGCGGCTGAACCGCTTCTTCCCCGCAGTGCTGCTAGCGAAGGGCTTTAGCCTGGTGCTGGCGGAATGGGTTCCCTTCTTCGGCATCCTGCAGCGCCAGAGCCGCCGAGTGGCTCGGGCCCCGGGCGAACCTTCCCACGCCCGCCTGTTCTTGGAGATCACCCGCGGCCTGTCTCACAACGTCACCACCGAGATGGACCTGGCCCTGTGGGACATCTCCCGGCGCCTGCGGGAAGATCCCGAAGCGGCCGCCTGGCTGCGCGACCACCCGGCCGAAGTCCGGGCGGCAGCCTGGCGACAAGGGGAAGCACCGCAGGCTGCCCGTGCCGCGCTGGTAGCACGGGAGGCCATCCGCCAGCGCCGCGCCGGGGCCGCGCGAAAGGCGCATCGGCGACGCCTGCCCCGCCTGCTGCTGAGCGACGGCACGGCCTTCCGGGAAGCGCCCTCCGAAGCATCAGCCGAGACCGCGGTCCGGCGATGGAAGAGGGCGGCATGATGACCCACGGCGCGGTGGTGGCGCGGGAGTACCGCGTCCCGGCCCTGGCAGGCGTACACCGGGACACGGAGCGCCTGCTCGCGGCCAGTGTCGAGCCTGCCCGGCTCCAGCAGCAACGCCCCTCAGGCTAACGCGACTTTCCGAGTTACGGATCACCGAGTGGCTGCGAAAGGCGTGACGATGCGGGTTTCGGCGGGGTCGCCGCGTATTACCCCGGCTCAGGGAGCCAGGGCACCCAGCTCCAGAAGCTCGAAGAATAGGCGCTGGCGAGGCTTCATGTCCGAGAGGGTCGGGTGCCCGTGGATCTTGGAGGTGGGCGGGCAGAGGTGAACCCGCCCATGGATCTCCTGCCGCGTGCGCAACAGTCCGGATCAGCTCAGCGAGGGCTCCGGTGACGGGTGTCGGCTCCCACACCCCTTGGCGGGTCGCCATGTCCAGCGCTCTGCGCCGGCGAGAGGGACAAGAAGACGAGGTTGCAGATCCTGGAGCTGATCGGTTCCACGCTGCTCGCGCTGGCGGCGCTTGCGGCAGCCGGCAGGCCCCGGTGGGTCCTCCAGCACACCGGACTGAGCCCGGCCATGGCTCTGACGGCCGGCCCAACGATCCTGGCGGCGCTGGCTGGCGGGGCCAGCGAGCTGGTTGGAGGCCTTGACCCGACTATATAGAAAGCCGGGGCATGCGAAACCCCATGTGGTCCTCTGTCCGCCTCTCTACTCCTGACGGTCCCATGATATCGGGTCGGTTGCCGTCACCCAATGCACCAGGGCACTCCCGGATGCTTACTGTGGGCAGACGATGGGCGGCTCAAGCGGTAGCGCAGGCCGCGCGGTTGCTAACGTGAGTCGCATGTGTTATCATGCCGACGCGAGGCCCACGACGGGAGGAGGCGTGTCCATGGCCGGCGGGGGCAGAGATATCGGAGTCTTGTACCTTCGGGGCGTCCCAGCGAAACTGGCTCGAGCCGCCAAAGCAGCGGCCGCAGCACGAGGAGTGACGCTGACGCAGTTCGTGACCGAGGCGCTCCAAGAGAGGTTGGCGAGTGAGGTCGCATCCGGACCCGGCGATGATCCGGTGTCAGCCCTCCAAAGCGAGATAGCATGGTTTGAGGCCAATCGGGCGCGGTTGTTGGAAGTTTACGCAGGCAAGTACGTTGCCATTGTCGACCAGCAGGTGGTGGACGCAGACCACGATTTCGCCCAACTGGCCCGGCGAGTCTTTGGCCGCTTGGGCCCGCGTCCGGTGTTCATGCCTAAAGTTACGCCAGGGGAGCGGACGGTACGCGCACCCTCTCCGCGGTTGGTACGGTCGGGATGAGCCTGCGTTATCCATACGACTCATCCTCCGAGCCGCCCGCGCCGGTGGTCCCCGTTCGCATCGCTGCTCCGGGAAGGCCCGAGCACGGCATAGCGGTGCCGGCACTGGTCGATTCCGGAGCCGACCTCACCGTCGTCCCGGTGTCCGTCGCGGCGGTCGCGGATTTGACCCCTATCGGTCGTGTCAATGTGGAAGGCGTAGCCGGAACGGTTGCCCGGGCTGCGGTGTACGCGGCTGAGATCGAAATCAACGGGGTGCGAGAGATAGCCGAGGTGATCGCCTTGGGCGGGCAGACCCTGCTCGGGCGAAACCTGCTGAACCGGTGGGTATTGGTGCTTGATGGGCCCCGTCTTCGTTTGGAGATGACCGGCTAGCGGGTCGGCGCCCGGCGGCTGGCACCACCACGTGGGGGCCAACATATGGGCCTGGCCCGACGCACGGCTGGCCCTGGACGCCGTTCAGCTCCGGCACCCTGGTCGCAGAGCACAAGTACGCCCTCATCGGCGGGGCGCAGCGATACGAGCGGCTGAAGGCCTGGCTTGGAAGCGTCCTGGAGCGGGTCTCCACCATCCCCCGCTCCATGTCGTCGGCCGACGTGGAGAAGGCCCGCCACCAGCTCAACACCATCTCGAAGCGCACGATGGCCTTCGGCGCCCGGGGGAGTCGGAGCGGCTTCAAGAACTCCTTCAGGATGCTCCGGCCGCCGGTGTAGCCCTGTTCTCGCAGCTCCCGCAGGAGCACCTCGCTGCTGGTGACGCCGTCCACGCAGAATCGATTCTTGGCCGGCTGACGTGGGTCAGTTCATCACCGGCTCCAACAGTACACCGGGACACGGAGCGCCTGCGCCCGGCCAGCGTCAAGCCTGCCCGACTCCAGGAGCGACATCCCTCAGCCTAACGCGACTTTCCGAGTTACGGGCCACCGAGTGGCTGCGAAAGGTGTGACGATGCGGGCTTCGGCGGGGTCGCCGCGTATTACCCCGGCTCAGGGAGCCAGGGCACCCAGCTCCAGAAGCTCGAAGAGCAGGCGCTGGCGAGGCTTCATGTCCGAGAGGGTCAGGTGCCCGGGGATCTTGGAAGTGGGCGGGTAGAAGTGAACCGGCTCATGGACCTTCTGCCGCGTGCGCAACAGTCCGGATCAGTTCAGCGAGGGCTCCGGTGACGGGTGTCGGCTCCCACACCCCTTGGCGGGTCGCCATGTCCAGCGCTCTGCGCCGGCGAGAGGGACAAGAAGACGAGGTTGCAGATCCTGGAGCTGATCGGTTCCACGCTGCTCGCGCTGGCGGCGCTTGCGGCAGCCGGCAGGCCCCGGTGGGTCCTCCAGCACACCGGACTGAGCCCGGCCATGGCTCTGACGGCCGGCCCAACGATCCTGGCGGCGCTGGCTGGCGGGGCCAGCGAGCTGGTTGCAAGCCTTGACGCGACTACAAGAACCACATTATGATGAGACCACAAAGTCCACACGTCTGCCGGGGGAACGTGGCTTCGTGATAAGGAAAGTGGGAGTCCGCGAGGCAAAGGCGCACCTGAGCAAAATCCTGGAAGATGTTCGCCGCGGGGGGACGTGGATCGTGACGGCTCGCGGACGACCGGTGGCACGTATCAGCCCCCTGTCCGAAGACGCCTTGTCTCTGGAAGAGCGGGTACGCAGGTTGGAGCAGCAAGGGATCGTCGAGCCCCTCCGGCAGACCCGCCCGCTTCCACCGCCAGTTCCGTTGCCGGAAGGCTTGGCGCAGAGATGGCTGAGCGAGGACAGAGCCAGGTGATGGCCTCGGCACACCAGGCTGCGATCTACTGGGACGCCTCCGCCGTGCTCTCGGCGTTGTTCACCGATGAGCACTCGGCGTTGGCTATCGAGTGGTCTCGGAGGGGAGCCGTTCATTTCCTATCGAGCCTGGCATGGGCGGAGGTGCACGCGGTGATCGAGAGAATCCGGCGCGAGCGGGTGGTGGCCGAGTCGCTGGTCGATGTAGCGTCCGAGGCCTTGTCTTTAGGGCCCTGGCGCCGGCTCCATATCACCCCATCTTGGGATCTCGTCAGTCAACTGGCGAGGAAGTGGCCCTTGCGAGGAGCGGACCTGTGGCACCTGGCAGCGGTGCGCACCCTTCGCGAGCAACTGCCGGAACTTGGCCTCCTCACGTTCGACCAGAGGTTACTCCTCGCAGCACGAGGCGAGGGAATGGCCCTTCCCGTGCCGTAAGACCTCTTTCCAGACCGGATTCGGAGTCAAGCCTTGACCTGCTCCCTTTCGCGGTTTGCACCCGAGCCCCTCCCGGGCCCCGCGCCTGACTTGTTCGCCGCCAGTCGTAGGAAACCGACCACGGGCGCCGAACGATGTCGGCAGCAACACCAGGAGGTGGCCCCGTTGGCAAGGAGTCGAAAGACGCCAAACAGGGCGGTTCAGGTGGAGCGATACAACCACACGTCCTCCCGACACCCTGTGCGTCCGGACGTCGGCGTCCAGGCGCAATTCCGCTATCGCAAGCCCCCGGCCACGTACCGCTACGACAAGAGCCTGGACCCCTCACTCTCGTGGGACCCCCGGGGCGAACGGGATTACGCCGAGGGCCTACTTGCCGAGATCGGAGCCGGCCAACCGCCTGCGCGGTCTCGTGAAGCAGTGGCAACAAAAGGGATATCCCGATTGTACCCGGATCACCGTCGATCTCTTGCGGTATTGGAACTACCCGGAGCGGGAGCGGAAGCTCTTTTTCTGCCAGCGCGAGGCCACCGAGACCATTATCTTCCTCGCCGAGGCCCGAGCCGACTATAGGCAGGGGATCGAGGTTCCCCTGGACGAGCCGGGGCCGGATGGCCGGGCAGCAGGTTACAGGGCGTTTCGCCGCTACGCCTGCAAGATGGCTACGGGGACCGGTAAGACGACGGTCATGGCCATGCTCATCGCCCGGAGTGTGCTCAACAAGGTAGCCGACCGCACGGATAAACGCTTTTCCGACACGGTTCTCGTGGTCTGCCCCAATGTGACCATCCGTGAGCAACTGGCCCGCGCCCTTGACCCGAACCTGGGCGAGGAGAGCCTCTACCGGATACGCGACCTGGTACCGGCCGACCGAGTCGGGCAGGACAGCGCTCGGGTGGTCAAGCGCGGGCTCGAATCCGACGCCGCACTGGTGCGTCGCGTCCTGGGTGAGGCGGCGGCCCACCGCCGCAACATCCTGGTCATCAACGACGAGGCCCACCACGCCTACCGGCGGGGGACGGCAGGTGAGCCGGCGAGCGGCAAACCGGGAGCGAACAACGGCGGCGAGGAATGCTTGACCCCAGGTGAACGCGGCGGGCGCCGGGGCCAAATCAAGCCGGAGGCCATCCTGTGGTATGCCCAGCCGCCCTTGGTGCAACTGGCGGGACTGTGGCGAGAGACCTTTGCCCAGTGGCAGCGGGACGGAAGGGCCGTACCTCCGGTCTTCATCGTTGTCTGCCGGGACACGGCTCTGGCCCAGGTAGTTTTCGAGTGGTTGAGCAAAGGGGGGGCCATACCCGAATTTGCCAACCCCCCGGGACGTGAGTACACGGTACGGATCGACTCCAAGGTGGTCGAGTCCATCGAGACGGGCATCGGCCGAAACGACGAGGAGCTTCGCCTGCGTTACGTCCTTGCCACCGTGGGCAAGACGGAGTGGCCTGCAGGTGCTCCGTCGGCGGAATGGGTGAATCTGTGCGCGTTGGAATGCCCGCGCCCGCGAGCAGGGCACCTCCCGGCTGGACCCGGCTGTACCGCTTGGCCGAGACGTGCGCTGCATCGTCAGTGTCGCCATGCTGACGGAAGGCTGGGATGCGGCCAACGTTACGCACACAGCCGGCCTGCGGCCTTTCGAATCCCAACTTCTCTGCGAACAGGTGGTCGGCCGAGGGCTTCGGCGCAGACAGTACCATGACCTTCATGCCGAAGAGGTCGCGCAGGTTTACAGCGTGCCCTTTGAACTCATCCCGTTCAAAGCGCGGCCGGCGAGCCCCAGGCCGCCCAAGCCCGTCCATCACGTACGCGCCCTGCCAGAGCGCAGACATCTGGAGATTCGCTTCCCGCGTGTGGAGGGATACGTCGTGGCGGCGAAGGGCCGGATTGCTGTCGACTGGAGCCGGGTGCCGCCGCTCACGGTCGATCCCGATCACATCCCCGATACGGTCCGAATGAAGGGTCTCTCAAGCCCTGTTTCCGGGCGACTTTCCCTTTGGGGGCCAGGCCGGGCGAGCGACGCAGACTTGGCCGCCTGGCGGGCGACGAAGCGCCTTCCGGAGCTGGAGTTCCAGCTGGCCGAGGAGGTCACGCGCCGGTTCAGCCTCGGGCCCGCGACCCGCGTGCCGGTCCACGTTCTATTTCCCCAGGCGCTGGATGTGGTTCGGCAATTCCTGCATAAGCGGGTGGAGCTACGCGGACGTGCGGATCCGCGGGATGTGTTCCTCGACCCTTACTACACATGGGCCGTGGCCACCCTGGTGGACGCCGTCGTTCCCGAGCCGTCATCCGGCCGGGATCCGGAGTTGCCCCTCTACGAGCGGCACCGGAGGTTCGGATCCACGGCGGACGTCGATTTCTACACCACCCGGCCGGTGTGGCCGGCGGAGAAGTCCCACGTCAGCGCTGTGGTGGCGGATACCGAACGCTGGGAGCAAAGCGCCGCATTCTATATACCTGGAGACGAGTCCCTTCGTCCGATGCTACGTGAAGAACGACCATCTCGGCTTCGCCCTCCCCTGCACCTGGCAAGGTGAGCGGTACGAGTACGTTCCCGATTTCCTGGTCCGCCTTCACGAGGACGGCCAGGACCCCGGCACGCTCATCCTGGAGGTCAAAGGCGGTCGAGACGAACGCGCCGAGGCGAAGGCCGCCGGGGCCAGGCGCTGGGTCGCAGCGGTCAACAACGACGCAAGCGAGCGGGCGTGCGGCCGATGGGCGTACGGGATGGTACGTGTACCCGCACAGGTTTCCGAGTCCCTGGCGGAGGCCGTGCGGGAACTGATGGGTGTTGCTGCGAGGCTCATCTGAGCCAGGGCGGAGCCCGTCGAACCAGTGGCATCAGGGATCTCAGGCCATGGCGGACGGCCGGAAGCGACCCCCCGGACCCGAGCGGGTCGGCCCGCGAAACCCCTGGAAGAGGTAGACCGTGATGGGGCCTGGCTGCTACGAGGCAAAACCCGGTGCCTTTTTGCCCTTTGGTCGCGGGGCGCTGATCAAGTAGAATAGAGTGGCACCCACAGCCAGCCGGTGTCCGCCTGCAAGGGTCCGAAAGGGTGTTTGAGCGGATGATGGATGAGGCACAAATGCGCTCCATCGCGGAGGCGGTGGTAGCCGAGCGCATCGCGCAACTGCGTCATGAACTCGAAACCGGTGAAATTGCGCGCATGCGCGCGGCGATGGAAGCGGGGTTCGCACGCCTTACGGCCAGCGTCGAGACCCTTGCCCAGGCGCAGCAGCGTACCGAGGCCCGGCTGGAAGCCCTGACCGCCCGGGTCGATGCCCTGGCCGAAGCGCAACAGCGCACCGAGGCCCGGCTGGAAGCCCTGACCGCCCGGGTCGATGCCCTGGCCGAAGCGCAGCAGCGCACCGAGGCCCGGCTGGAAGCCCTGGCCGAGGCGCAGCGGCGCACGGAGGCTCGGCTCGAAGCCTTGGCCGCCCAGGTGCAGGCTTTGACCGTGCAGATGCAGGCTTTGGCCCAGTCGGTGGGACGGCTAACAAGTCGGGTGGGTAACCTGGCCGGTCAGATACTGGAAGCCGAGTTCGGCAGGAAGGCGCCGTCGTACGTGCGGCGGGTCCTGCGCAAGGCCAAGGCGCTGCAGCCTGGGGAGCTGGAGGACGTACTTGAGCCTCACCTGACGGCGAAGGAGCTCGATGACTGGAGCGAGGCCGATTGGGTAGTGGTCGGCCGAGCCCCTGGTGAGCCTGCCGACCGCCCGGACGTCTACCTGGTGGTCGAGGTCTCTGGCCACGTCCAGGTCTCCGATGTGGTGAGGGCGGCTCGGCGGGCGCAGTATTTGAGGCGGGTCGGGTTCGACGCCCGGGGCTGCGTCTTCGGGCACTCCATCGATGCGGAGGCCTTGGATACCGCGCGTTCCATGGGTGTGCTCGTATTCCAGGACGGCCGGTGGATGGACGAAACGCCTGAGCAGCCCGACTCGGGGTGATCCTCCCATGGAACGGCCTCTTCGTTGGGAAACTCGTCCGACCTGAGAAGAGACCGGCCGGTGGCCGAGCTCCCTTGCGGCGACCACATAGAACCGATAGCGGGCCGGGCGAACCGACGTGCAGCCGCCCGTCGGTGCCCCGCCCGCGCCGGGCCCCTTGCCGACGCCTGCTCGGGGTCCCATCCTGCCCCGGTCAGCTTAGGGCTCGATGTCGTCCACCTGCACGCAGACCAGAACCGCTTGCGCCCGCACGACTCTATAACCTCCCCTGTTGGATTGCAAATGGGCAGGACGTTGATCGAGCAATCCTGTTCGTGGCCCACGCCCGGAAGCGGGATCCGTCTCAGAACCCCCGGTCGGCTGTCAGTCTTGGCCTCCCCCGTAGGGCCGGCATCAAACCTCCTCGGGGAGCGCCAGCGCGACGCGAATCGGCTCCGCCGGTCGGAGCGCGACCACAGGCTGCCGTGGTGTCTCTGCCTGACCATGGGGCCGCACTCCGTTCACGTCCGAGCGGTAGGAGGCGGGCTGCGGAGCTTCCCAACTCACGTAGACCCGCTCTTCGACAAGGGCTACGTACGCTGGCACAAGCAGCTCGTTGAGGTGTTCCGCCAAGGCGGCTACGGGGTCAGCAGTGCGCCGCCCGTGCCATGCAGCCACCAGGCCGGCGGCCCAGGCGGCGCCGTCGCCTGCCAGAGGGAGTTCGGGAGGACGGGGACGAGGGCGCTCGGGCGCTACTCGGCGACGCCGCTTCTCTCCAGCTGGGGAGAGCGAGCGCGGCTGTACTTGAGCACCCAGACCAGCGCCAGGGAGGCCAGCGCCAGGACCACGAAGGTGATGAAGCCCAGCGGGTATCCCGTGGAGCCGTGGCGGGTGACGGCAAAGCCCATGATGGGAGGGATGACAAAGCCGCCCAGGGCCCCGAGCCCGCCCACCCAGCCGGCCGCCCCGCCGACCGCCTGGGGCACCGTCTGGGGCACCAGCCGGAAGACCGACGCGTTGCAGATCCCCATCCCCAGCGCCATCAAGAGTATGCCGGGCACGGCCACCTGAAAGATGCCGGTGGTGGTGAGCAGCAGGGCACCGTTGAGCATGATGAGGAGAGCCAGGATGGCGGTGTTGGCACCCCCTTCCTCCAGAGCGTCCGCCATGACGCCTCCCAGGATCCGCACGGACGACGTCAGCAGCGAGTAAAGGGCGGTGAGCGCTCCGGCGCCCACCAGGCTGACGCCCAGGAAGGAGGACCAGTAGGTGGGAAGCCAGGCGGTCAGCGCGACAAAGCCCCCAAAGGTGGTGAAATAGACGCACACCAGCGCCCAGGTTCGCCAGTTGCGAGCGGACACCCGCAGGCTCTCGGAGACAGCCTCCGACGGAAAGAACTCCTGGCCGAACTGCGCCGCCCGCCGGCGGGCCTCGGCGGGCGCAACCCCCTGGCGGCGCAGCTGAAAGTACCAGGCGTCGGCGCCCGTCAGGGCATAGACTCCTGTCCCCGCCGCCAGAAGCGCCAGCCACGCCACATAGGCCCCCGCCAGGCCCCACCTCTCGAGCGCCAGCGGCAGCATCAGCGAGAAGATGCCGGGCGCCAGGTTGCCCACCCCCGCGTACACCGCCAGCGCCCGCCCCTGGCGGTTGTGAGGAAACCAATAGGTGACCTGCCCGATGCCCACGGAGAAGGTGGCGATCCCGCAGCCGCACAAAACCCCCAGACCCAGCAGCACCGGATAGGCTGCCCGGGAAAGGCCGTCGGGATCCACCAGCCGAACCACAGCGGCCAGGCCCGTCATGCCCGCCAGGGAGAGCCCCAACAAAACCAGGAAGGGCTTTCGGCCTCCGACCGCATCAACCCAGGCGCCAAACGGAACCCGCAGAAGCGAGCCCGAGAGCGCCGGCGCCGCCACCAAAAGCCCGACCTCCACCGGGCTCAGCCCCAAAGCCTCCTTCAGGCGCATGGCCGTCGGGCCAAAGAGCGCCACCGCCGAAAAGCCCACGAAGAAGCCCAGGGTGGCGGCAAAAAGACCCTGGTTGGGACTTCCCCTCAGCCCATCCATCGGGCTCCCCCTATCCTGGCCGCCTGACCCGTTCCAATCGGCTGCCTCTATCTCGCCCCGCTGACCCGTTTGATCCGGCTTCCCCTATTCTGGTGCGGCGCTTCATCTCTTGAGGGCCGCGAGCTTTCGCATGGAGACGTAGGGTCGGGTGATGTAGCCGAAGGGATAGCTCAGCATGTGAACGAGCTTCGTAAAGGGGAAGTAGGCGAAAAACAGGAAGTTCAAGATGAGATGAAGCTTCGCCAGCAGCGGGAAGTTGCTCAGCAAGGCGGGCGCCGGCTGCAGCGTCAGCAGGCTGTACAGCCAGGGCCCCACCCCGTACGACAGCCCGAAGACGAGCTGCACGGCCGAGGTATACAAGCCCAGCCCGCTGATGGCAATGAGGAAGGCCAGCACCAGGTAATCCTCCACCGTGCTCATGGCCCGAAGCTGCGGCTTGCTGACCCTGCGCACCAAGGCCCACGACGCCCCGTACAAGAGCAGGATCCCGCCCACCATCCCCACCCACCGGAAGAACTCCACCAAAGAGGGCGAGTTGAGCCCGCCCCCCAGAAATCCCAGGATGTGGGCCACCACCAGAGTGATGAGGCCCCAGTGCAGGCACAGCGTCGCAGGCCCGATGGAAGCTCGCCCGAAAAAGCCCGTGGATCGCGTTGTCCACAAGAAATCCCCGTACGCGCTCCAGTTCCACCTCCCCCGATACCGGCTCTTGAGGCCCGTAAAGGCCCGATAGATGGAGCCGCCGATGAACAGCACCAGCGCCACGTACGGGAGCCCGACGAAGAAGAAATAGTCAACCACAGCTTGCCACCTGCCTCATCTGTGCCTCCCGCTCCCAGCGCAGCAGGCCCTCCAGAGCGTCCAGAAGGTGCACGTAGGGGGTCTGCAGGGCCTGCAGCTTGGAGCGCAGGGCCGGCAAGAAGGGTAGGATGTACTCCTCGATGAACTTAGCCCGCAGCGGGTCTTGAGTCTGTGCCGTGAGGGCGAGCGCCTCCACCATCAGGGGAAGGTAATCCGGCAGCTCTCGCCCCTTCAGGGCCAATCCGAAGTGCTTGTAGACCCCGATCAGTTCCAGCATGTACTCGTTTCGATCAGAAACCGCCGCCTGCGCGCACGTCTTGGGTTCTTCGAACACGTGGCTTCCCAGGTAGAGCGGGCAGAGGGGGTTCAGCTCGAAGAGTTCCACGTAGCGCTCTTCGGCGGGCGGATAGTGGGCGAGAAATCGAGAAAGGCGAGAGGCGACCTCGGGATTCCGGGAAGCCAGATCGGCCACCACCTCTTGCGCCTGGTCTTTCAGCCCACCTGCCTGCACGTCTTGAGGGCTGCACCAAAGCTCGCCCACAAGCCAATACGCCCGGGCCAGCACCCTGCTCATCTCCTCGGGGCTCATCCCCTCTCCCATGCCCTTTCGCCCGCTCACTCGTACTTCTTTTCCGGCGTATGGTACGCCCGGTGATAGCTCCTGCGCCTCGCCAGCGGGCTTGAGAGGGTCATCTCCGCAAAGCCGGCGAACCCCCGCTCCGTGTACGGGCTCAAATCCGCCTTCTCGCGCTTGGTGGTGGGCACCACGAAGCGCTCCTGGTAGAAGGCCAAAGAGAGCGCCCGCACGATGCCCCTGGCGTCCTCTTCGCTCAGCCCCACCTGGCGCAGCACTTCGAGGTTCGGCTTGCCGTCCACCCGCAAGCTCCGCTCGTAGTGGCGAACCGCAAGCTGGCGGCGCAACGACTTCCTGACCTCCTCCTCGTTGCCGGCGGCGAACAAATTGGCCAGATACCGCAGAGGAATCCGGAACTTGTCCAGTTCCTCCAGCGACAGCAAGGGCCCCTGGGCCGGCCTTGCCATGTCAAAGAGGTCCTGATCGTCCGGGGAGCTCTGGCCGGCGCTGGTGGTGATGGGGCTCAAGGGGGGAATGTACCAGAGCATGGGAAGGGTGCGAAACTCCGGATGGAGCGGCAAGGCCAGTTCCCAGACCTTGATCAAGCGGTACGGTGCCGAGCGCCGGGCGGCGTCCAGCCAGCCATCCTCGATCCCGCTTTGGCGGGCCGCCCGCTCCACCTCCGGGTCGAACGGGTCCAGGATGATCTCCCGCTGGCTTCTCACCAGATCCTTCTCTTCCGCGAGGGCCGCCTGCTGAACTCGATCCATGTCGTAGAGGATCACCCCGAAGGAACGGATGCGGCCCACGCAGGAGTGAAAGCAGACCGGCGGCAGCCCCACCTCTACCCTGGGGTAACAGAGGATGCACTTCTCCATCTTGCCCGAGCGCCAGTTGTAGTAAGGCTTCTTGTACGGACAGGAGGAGATGCAGTAGCGCCAGTTGCGACACCGGGTTTGGTCGATGAGCACGATTCCGTCCTCTTCCCGCTTGTAGGCCGCTCCCGAAGGACAGGCTCCCACGCAGGCAGGGTTGAGGCAGTGGTTGCAGATGCGGGGCAAGTAGAAGTAAAAGACGTCCCGAAACTTGAGGTAGGCTTCGTGCTCCTGGCGGCTCATCCCCTGGAAGTTCACGTCGTACTTGCCCGTCACGTGAGCGCCTCCGGCGTTGTCCTCCCAGTTGACGTTCCACGTCAGCGGGATATCTTCTTCCTCGGTCACCATGGACTTGGGACGGGCGACAGGCTGCTGGCTCTTCGGCTCCGAGGTGTGCAAGTCGTCGTAGGTGAAGGTATACACATCCCGCCCGTAATAGTCCGCCATCTCCGGCATATGGGGGTTGAAGAACAGGTTGAAGAGCATGTATGGCTTTCCTCCAAACCGGAGCCGCAAGCGGTCGCCATTTTTCATCCATCCCCCCTTCCACAGGTTTTGGTTCTCCCATCGCTTGGGGTAGCCGATGCCCGGCTTGGTCTCCACATTGTTCCACCACATGTATTCCGCGCCCTCACGGTTGGTCCAGACGTTCTTGCAGGCCACGGTGCACGTGTTGCACCCGATGCACTTCTCAAGATTGAACGTCATCGCGAACTGGGCTTTCACCCTCACCGCTCTCGCCTCCCGTTAGACGGCCGGCAGCCTATCCAACTCCTCTTCGCGATAGATGACCCCGTTTCGCCCCGGCGCCACCGGCATCTTGCGGATGAGCACCCCGTGGTCGCGCTCGGAGGGGCTGGTGCCCCAGTAATTGATGTCGTAGCTGAAGTTTCCATACCCGCCGACCATGGTGTGGGGGTTCATCAGGATGCGGGTGGTGGCGTTGTTGTTGCCGCCCCGCAGATCCGTGCAGCCGCGCTTTTTGGCCAGCGGCGACAGGGGAACGTTCACGTGCCGCTCCACCTGGTGGTAGACGATGGCCATGCCCCGGGGAACCTGGTGGCTGACGATGGCCCGGCACACCTGGATGCCGTTTTCGCAGTAAAGCTCCACCCAGTCGTTGTCACCAACCTCGATGGCCTCGGCATCGTCGGGGTTCAGCCAGACGGCCGGCCCGCCGCGGGACATATGCATCATGGGCCAGTGGTCCCGAAACGAGCTGTGGATCTGCCACTTTCCGTGGGGGGTGATGAACCGAAATACCCGGGACTTGGGTTCGGCTTTGTCCAGTCGGATGTCGCCGATGGCCACCATGTCCAGCGGCGGCTTCCAGGTGGGCAGGGCTTCCCCCAGCTCCCGGATGGCCCGGTGGTCGAAGTAGATCTCGATGCGGCCCGTGAGGGTGTGCCAGGGCTTGAGCCTCTCCACGTTGAGGGTCCACGGCGCGAAGGTTCGTTGCTTTCCGGTGGCGGGGTCAAGAAGAATGGCTCCCCACATGGGGGTCGTGTGGATGCGCCGGGGCTGGGAGGCCAGGTCCTTGTAATGCACCCGACGCGTCTTCACGGGCTCCACCAGGTCGGCCAGCGGAAGGCCGACCTTCCTCTCCATCTCCTTGAAGAACAGGTGCGCAAGCCGGCCGTTCAGCTCGGGGGAGACCTGGCAGATGAGTTCGCAGAACTGCTCGGCCCGCTCGAAATAGATGCGCCCGTTTTTCACTGTCAGCGCCTCGTTGTTCTTCAGCTCCTCCTCCACGATGGGCGTCAGGTCGGCGTAGTGCCCCTTCGATCCGTAGTGGTCGATGCGCGGCCCCAGGGAGATCAGCCTGTCGTACACCTGGGTGTAGTCCCGCTCCACGATGAAAACGTGGGGGAAGTACTTGCCGGGGATGGGCTCCACGTCGCCTCTCTTCCAGTCTTTCACCTCGCCGAAGGGCTGGCCGAGCTGATCGGGAGTATCCATCCAAAGCGGCCTGAGCACGATGTCTTTGACGGGCCGCGGGAAATACTTGCGCGCCAGCTGCGAGAACTTTTGGGCCAGCAGCTTGAAGGCTTCCCAGTCGTGTTTTGCCTCCCAGGGCGGTTCGGTGGCAGGCTGCAGAGGGTGGACGAAGGTGTGCATGTCGCCGAAGGTGATGTCGTACTTCTCGTACCAGAAGGCCGCCGGAAGCACCACGTCGGCGTAGTTGGCGCTGGAATCCATGCGGATGTTGAGGTTGACCAGCAGGTCCAGCTTGCCGACCGGAGCCGGCTCCTCCCAGTTGATCTCCTTGATCAGCCCCTTGCCCGGCTCGTGGTCGTACAGCACATTGTGATGGGTTCCCAGGAAGTGTTTGAGGGCCAGTTCGTGGCCGCGCATGCTGGTTCCGATGAGGTTGCCCCGCCAGACGATGAGGACTTTGAGCCGGTTCTCCGGCGCATCGATGTTGGTGAGGGCAAAGCGCAGCTTGCCTTCCCGGAACTGCTGTACCACCCACTCCTTCACCTCGTCATCGGTCTTGCAGCCCGCCCGAAGCGCCTCCTCGTAGAGCTGAAGCGGGTTTTTGCGGTCGAACTGGGGAAAGAAGGGAAGCCAGCCCACGCGCACGGCCAGGGCGTTGAAGTCGGCCGCGTGGTTGTATTCGGGGCAGCGGGCGGCGTCCACCGCCCACTGGGTATCCAGGGGCATGCCGTCGTAGCGCCACTGGCCGGTGTGGAAGTACCACAGGGAGGTGGAGTTCATGAGGCGGGCCGGCGCCGTCCAGTCCGCGGCTGCGCCCAGGTACTTGAAGGCCGCATGCAGCCGGGTGTGCTGGGTTCCCACGTAGTGGTTGAAGTTTCCGCCGTTTCGGCCGTGACAGCCGCACAGCGCCAGCATCACCGCCTCGCTGCGATAATACATGGACGCCCCATGGTACCAGTGCTGGATGCCGGGCCCGGTGATGATGAGCGAGCGCCCCCGGGTCTTCTCGGCGTTTTCGGCGAATTCCCTCCCCACCTGGATCGCAAGGTTGCGGCTCACGCCGGTGATGCGCTCCTGCCAGGCAGGCGTAAAAGGCTTGGGGTCATCGAAGTCCCTGGGGTAGTCCCCGCCCAGCCCCCGGGCGACGCCCATCCAGGCCACAAGGAGGTCGAAGGCCGTGGTCACCAGCGCCCGTCGCCCGTCTTTGAGGGTCACCGTGCGGGCGGGCACTTCCCGCAGAACCTCCCGGGCCCGCTGGCCTTTGCCCGCGCTCTTTCCCAGCCAGATGCTGAAGGTATGGGTGAAGTCGCTGAAGCAGACCATCACCCGTTTCTCTTCCTGGCCCAGCAAGGTCAGGCAGGGGTCGAACGGCTCGCCGCTTACCACGTCTTTGAGCTGCAAATTCCAGTTGCCCGTGGGCTCCTTCTCCCAGCGAAAGCCGATGCTGCCCGGGGGCAGGTGCAGCCGGCCGTGGGCGCCCATCATGATCATTTTCCACTCGGCGTTCTCCTGCTCGGCGTATTCCGACAGGTCCGCCGCCCGCAAAAAGCGCCCCTGGTGGAACTTCGTGCCGTCGGCGTCGGGCTCCAGCAGAACCAGGAAGGGAAGGTTGGTGTAACGCTTCAGGTAGTCGGTGAAATAGGGCACCTGGCGGTCCACGTAGAACCCCTTCAAAATGACGTGGATGCACGCTTGAAAGAAGGCACCGTCGCTTCCGGGAACCAGCGGCACCCACAGGTCGGCGTACTTGGTCACGTCGGAGTAGTTGGGAGAGACCACCACCACCTTGGTACCCCGGTACTTGGCCTCCGACAGGAAGTGAACGTCGGCGGTGCGGGTCTGGTTCAAGTTGCTGCCGGCCACGATCCAGTAGGTTCCGTGGTACCAGTCGGAACTCTCACAGTTTTCGGTCTGGTCCCCGAACATCGTGGATTCGATGTGGGGAAGGTCGTGGTACCACTCGTAGTAGCTGCAGTAGATGCCCCCCAGGAGGTTGTTGTAGCGATGGCCGGAGATGAAGCTCACCAGGCTCATGGCGGGGATGGGGGCGAAGGCAGCGATGTGGTCGGGCCCGAACTTTCGGATGGTGTAAATCTGCGCTGCGGCCACCAGTTCGGTGGCTTCATCCCAACTGACCCGCTTCCAGCCCCCTTTTCCCCGGGCCGACTTGTAGGCTTGGGCTCGACTCGCATCCTCCACCACGCTGGCCCAGGCCTCCACGGGATCTTTGCCCTGCTGGCGCTCCCTGGCGTAGAGATCCCACAACACCTTGCGGACGTACGGGAACTTGGGCCGCAGGGGGCTGTAGGGGTACCAGGAGGCGGTCACCCCCCGTTGACACCCACGGGGTTCTACGTTGGGGATGTCCGGGTCGATCTGCGGGTAGTCCACCTTCTGAAGCTCCCAGCAGATCAGCCCGTCCTTGACGAACACCTCCCAGCTGCACGCCATGGAACAGTTGACCCCGTGGCTGGTACGGACGGTGTAGTCGTACGACCACCGGTTGCGGTAAAAGTCTTCCCAGGACCGCGACTCCTCGGTAACGTTGAACCACCGGTTTGTCATGGTCTCACCTCGATCGTCTTTCGAGCCGCCAAAAGCCCCGTGACGGTGAGCACGGCGAGGAGCGCCACGGCAAAGGCCAGGGTCGGAACGTACAGGGCCGGGAATTCGCTCTGCGCCTGCGATGGACGCACCGACCGGCTCTCCAGGTATGCCACCAGCGCCGCCACCTGTTCGTCGGTCAAACGCATGTTGGGCATCGCGACATTGTTGAACTCCTGCAGGAGCTGGGTGGCGATGGGGTCCTTCTCCGCCAGAACCCGGTCGGGCTCCTTGATCCAACGCAGCAGCCACTCCCGGTCCCGACGTTGGGTGACGCCCAACAGGTCGGGCCCCACCCGGATGCCGCCGCCGATGGTGTGACAGGCAGCGCACCACTGCTGGAACAACGTCTCGCCTTGCGGATCGGACCGAGCCGAGGGAGCGCTTCGGACCGAGGCGGACGTGGCAACGAAAAGCAAAAGACCGAGGCAGGCCATAAGGCGATGCGCCCTCTTCAACCGGTCGGGGCAGCACTCACCCCTCACCCGGCACACCCCCCTTTTTTCACCTTCTATATGGTTGCCACAACGGGAGCGCACCAGGGGCGGCTCGCACCACCCGCGCAGACACCGCCCCGTTTCTGCAGCCATGGTATGGTGTGGCGCTTCCGCTTCACTTGCGCGCCGAATCCCATCCATTCCATGGGAGGCCGGTCGCACGCAAAGCGGACGGGTGCGCCCAAAGCGGCCCGCCGCGGTCGAGGCGGCCAACCACGTAAAAGACGACAATGAAATCCACACAAGACGAAAAAGAAATCCTGTCGCGTTGATCGCTGTATGAGCACCCCCGTCGCGCGCTCGTTGAGCGAAGGATGACGGGGTTTCGAGGGCGACCGCCTCGCCCACGGGGCGGCCGTCGAGGAACAGGCTGAGACGCTCGAGGTGCAGGGGGTGAAAGCGGATCTCGACCCGGCGCCCTTCCAGGCCGGGCGGCGCTTCGTAGCGGTTGCCGTCGAAACTCAGGCCGCCGGTCTTGTCCACCCGGCGCACCCGCCGCCACAAAAAGACGTGGGCGAGCTTCTCCGCCGAGACGGTGCGCCGGTGTTCCAAGCGGGCAAAGCGAACGGCGGGCGCCTCGCCCGTCTCGGAGTGCACCTGGACGTGGTAGGCTTCTTCGATCCAGGCCCACAGCCGCTCGTTGAGCGCCGGGAGATGGGAGACCGGGTGGTGGGAAAGCTCCCGCAGGAACTGGTCTTGCAGGGTTTCAAAGAAGCGCTCGATCTTGCCCCGGCCTTCGGGATGGCCGGGCGTGCCGGAGATGTGGCGGATGCCCAGCTCCGCACAGGCCCGGGTGAACACCTCGGCCTGGAAGATGAGCCCTCGGACCACGTAGACCCGCCAGGGAAGGCCCCGGCGCAGCAGCGCCTGCTGGAAGCAAAGCTCCAGCGCATAGAGGTCCTCGGCCCAGAAAAACTCGGCATGGGCCACCAGCCGCGAGGGGTCGTCCAGGAAGGCTAAAAGATACGTGCCCCGCATGCGGCCGGGCTGGAGGGGGTCCCGTAGCGTCGGGCCGTGGTGGCGCCAGAGGGTGTTGGGCTGGAGGGTCTGGGGGGCCACCAGGCTGGCCGCCTCCAACAGGCGGATCCCCTGGGGAAGACTGCGGGCGGGGTCCTGGCGCTTGAGCGCTTTGGCCTGCTCCAAAAGCGCGGGGGTGACGACCCGCACCCACCCCCGATCCCTCCGGGGGAGGGGCCGCAGAGCCTCCAAGCCGCCGAGTCGGTAGCGGCGGATCCACCGGCGCAAGGTCGGGGCGCTCACGTGCACCCGTCGGCCGTCCGGAAGCCGATGCTCGCGCGCCAGCACCTCCTCCCGCCAGCGACGCTTCTCCTCGGCATCGGCCAGGGGATCCAACAGCGGGGCGATCAGCGAATAGCGAACCAAGGCGAGCGTATCATCGGGCCAGGAAGCCACAGAAGCCACCCTCCTTGCCGTGAGGTTTGCTTCCAGTCTCCCCCAGGCCAGTGTTTCCGAGTTCTTACAGCCAGGCCGGGTTGCCCTGCAGCAGGAGGTTGACAATGTCCAGAAGGCCGACCGCCAGCGGCCCCGAATGCGCCTGCCTCACTCCCTGGCGCAGCGTCTGTGCGAAGTCCAGGCATGCCCCCGACGGGTCGTCCTGCGGCGGATGCAGGACGGGCGGGCCGACAGGAAGGCCCCCGGCCAGTTCTCCCCACCACTCCTGCAGCCGAGCCAAGACCTGCGACGCCTGGGCCGAGGCCTTTCGAATCAGCCGGCGTACCGTGGCCACCGACCGGCCTACCGACTCGGCCAGCGCCCGCCACGACATCCCCGCCGGCGCCCTTCGTGCAGGTTGCTGGCCGGCGGAGCGGGCCAGGCTCTGGTAGGGGCGCAGGAAGCTGGGCAAAAACGAGACCGTCCGCCGGCATTGCCGGCAGCGGCACCGATGCACCGGGATGCGGTGGTAGCCATCCGTTCCGGTCTTGTCGGCGCCCCGCTCGTAGCAGTCGTGGCCCCACAGCCGACCCCTGCAGACCGGGCAGTGGCGGGGAAGGTGCAACCGGCCCGCCTTCTCCGCAGCCAGGTAGGAACGAACGTCGGGTTCGGCGAAGAGGGGGATCACCAAACCGGCTCCCTCCCCTCATGCGGAGGCTCCCGGTCCGGGAGAGCAGCCAGGGGCGGCGTGGGGGAGCTTCCCGGGCGTGGCGAGCGTGTTGGGGATGCTCCCGCTTGTTTTCCCTCCCTCGCCGCCCCGCTTGCGCTGCCGGGACCGGGGTGGCCCGCAGGGACAGGCCTCCCCGTACCCTTACGATTCGGGTCGCCGCAGGCCCTTCCTCCCAGAACGCGCCATCTCTCCGGCGGGCCGGGGGGATGAGCCGGGTCCTGCCGGAGGTCCTCGCGCTCGCCGCACGCGCGCGATCCCCCCTCCAGATCGCTCAAAGACCGGGAGGCGGGACAAGATTGGGTAAGGCAGGGCGAGGTAATCGGGAGATGCCGCGACTCCGTAGTGCCGGAGGACGGGGAAACGGGTGACTGCTACCATCCTGTGTAGCGCCTCTCACCCCCACGATATGTCTCAAAAAGCGCTGTTCGTTGCAACGCCGTGAAAAACGGCGTCAAAGAGCGCTACTCGAGCTCTTCGAGCAATATGAGGCGGTGAGACCGATTACGAGGGTAATCTCGGGAATTGACTGATGCGGATTATATCACAGTACTATGATGCCATCCTACCCACGTTGGGGTGAGGAGGCAGGGGTGAAGGAGGGTGGGTTGTCCCAGAAGTTCGCCCAGTTATCGCAAGAGCCGGTATACAGTTACGTCGGTAGATCCCTCCCTGGGACTAATTCTTTACAGCAGCTTTACCGGCGCCCTCGCCCGAGTGGAATCGGAACAGGCTCCCGCAGTCGACAGCTGGCTCTCATTGGGCACCGGCCCCCCTGAGATGGAGCAGGAGCTCGTGGCTGGGGGCTTCATAGTGCCGGCTGGCGCGGACGAAGTGAGTAGCTGCGAGCAAGCGGAGCGAGAGTTAGCTCAGGACGTGTCTCATCTGTCACTCATTCTGTTGCCGACAAACGACTGCAACTTTCGGTGCGTTTACTGCTACCAAAACTTTGAGGCGCCCGAAACGAGCGACGCTTTCCGAAAAGCGGTCCGTCGGCTTGTGGAGGTCGAGAGCGACAGGATCGAGCGCTTATCCGTTCTCTGGTTCGGCGGGGAGCCGCTCCTGGCGCTCGATGTAATACTAGAGTTATCCCAAACGTTTATACAGGCTTCGCAGAAAGCGGGCTTCGAGTACTCTGCATCGATGTCTACTAATGGTTACCTCCTGACGCCCGAGGTTGCTGCTGACTTGCTGGCGGCAGGTATCCGGACCTTTCAGGTTACGCTCGATGGACCTCCGACTGCCCATGACAGGCGTAGAGCTTTGACTAATGGCCAGGGTACTTTTTCCCGTATCGTCGACAACTTGGTGTGGCTGGCGAGCCAGAAAGAGGACTTTTCAGTCGATATCCGCGTTAACCTCGATAAAGATAGCCTTAGGCAGATTCCCTCATTGCTGCAGACTCTGTCAGA
>CAYQLT010000020.1:0-44047 GCA_964418425.1 uncultured Clostridia bacterium | reverse complement strand
TGTCGCTATTTGGGAGTTTGAATTGTATCTACGAGGTGTACAACGCCAGTCCGTCCGGCCCGAGTGATCCCGGCAGGCGTTCCGGGCCGTATGACTCGGCCGGCCACACGACATCACCGCAGGAAGCCTCGGGCTGTCCCCGTCGATCATCCGGTTACCACACGGTGTGGCGTACCCGTCAGGAGCCGGGCGCCATGGCGGGTGAGGGAGTCACTCGAGGCCCCGGCGTCTACCCCAGCACCGGTGTGAACGCCGCCACAAACAATGCGAGGGATGCCATGACCACTGCCTGCACGAGCCCCGTGTGGCGGGTGACTCGAATTTGCGCTCCCTTCTCACCGAGCCGGCAGCGCCCGCGCCCACCGAATTCAAGGCGTGGCCGTTGTGGGCAGGCGGCTACGGGCTCCCTGGCGAGACCGTCTCTGCCACCGCCCACGCCTGCGAGAGGGCTTCCGCCTGCTCCAGCACGGTCTGAGTCGCCTTTTCCTGTCTGTCCGGCGGGTAGCCGTGCTTGCGCAGGATTCGCTTCACGATCACCCGTAGGTGGGCGCGCACGTTCTCGCGCACCGTCCAGTCAATTGTGACGTTGGCGCGCACGGCGGCCACGAGTTCCCGGGCGATGCCGCGCAGCGTCTCGTCGCCTAAGATCTTGACGGCGCTGTCGTTGGTCCCCAGGGCGTCGTAGAAGGCCAGCTCCTCTTCGCTGAGACCGAGTTGCTCGCCCCGCCGGTCCGCCTCCCGCATCTCCCGGGCGAGTGCGATCAGTTCCTCGATCACCTGTGCCGCCTCGATAGAGCGGTTCTGGTAGCGGCGGATCGCCTGCTCGAGCAGCTCGGTGAACGAACGGGCCTGGACGATGTTCTTGGACCGGCGGGTGCGAATCTCGCCGTTCAGCAGTTTGCGCAGCAACTCCACCGCCAGGTTCTTGTGCGGCATCCTGCGCACCTCGGCCAGGAATTCTTCCGAGAGAATGGAGATATCCGGTTTTCTCAGGCCTGCCGCCGCGAAGATATCCACCACGCCCTCGGACGCGACGGCGCGAGAGACGATCTGCCGGATGGCATGGTCCAGTTCCTCCTCGGGCTTCGCCTCGCCCGGTGCCCGCTTCGCCAGCCCCGCCCGCACAGCCTGGAAGAAGGCCACGTGGTCCCGGATGGCGAGCGCCTGCTCGTGCGGTACGGCCAGGGCGAAGGCCCGGGAGAGGTCGGCCACGGCCTTCATGAAGCGATCCTTCCCGTCCTGCTGAGCCAAAACGTGCTCCTGGGCCGAGGGCAGAAGCGAGAGCCGCTCCTCGGCAGAGCCGCTCACCCACCTCGACCAGTCGAAGCCGTGGAAGAGGTCGCAGCATATCTCGTATTTCTCCAGCATCACCGCCACCGCCTCCTGCTGGTCGATGGCAGTCCTTCCCCTGCCCCCGCTTTCGGTGTACGTGGCAAGCGCCGCCTTGAGCTCGTGAGCAAGGCCCAGGTAGTCGACCACGAGCCCGCCCGGCTTGTCCCGGAAGACCCGGTTAACCCGGGCGATGGCCTGCATCAGCCCGTGACCACGCATGGGCTTGTCCAGGTACATCGTGTGCAGGCTCGGGCAGTCAAAGCCGGTGAGCCACATGTCGCGGACGATGACCATGCGGAAGGGGTCCTTGGGGTCCCGGAACCGGTTGGCCAGCAGCTCTCGGCGCGCTTTGTTACGGGCGTGCTGCGCCACGCGCGGGCCTTCCGCGGCACTGCCTGTCATCACCACTTTGAGGAACCCCTTGTCGTCGTCCTCGTGAAACCAGTCCGGGCGGAGCCTCACGATTTCGTCGTGAAGATCCATGCAGATGCGCCGGCTCATGCACACTACCATCGCCTTGCCGTCCAGCGTCTCGAGCCGCCTTTCGAAGTGCTCCACGATGTCCCGTGCGATGAGCTTCAGGCGCTTCTCGGCCCCTACGATGGCTTCCAGCTGCGCCCACTTGGTCTTGAGTCTTTCCTTACGCTCAAGTTCCTCGCCCTCGGTCACCTCTTCGAAGTCGGGGTCGATGCGGGGTCGCTCGGATTCGTCGAGCGCCAGTTTTGCCAGTCGGCTCTCGTAGTAAATCGGGACGGTCGCGTGATCGTCGACCGCGCGCTGGATGTCGTAGACCGAGATGTAGTCACCGAAGACCGCCCGCGTGTTGGCGTCGGCTGTCTCGATCGGCGTGCCCGTGAACCCTATGAAAGAGGCATTAGGCAGAGCATCGCGCATATGGCGCGCGAAGCCGTCGATGAAATCGTACTGGCTTCGATGGGCCTCGTCGGCGATGACGACGATGTTGCGGCGTGCGGAGAGCGTCGGGTGCCGGTCACCCTTCTCCTCGGGCAGGAACTTCTGGATGGTGGTGAAGACCACTCCGCCCGCCTTCACCGAGAGCCTCTGGCGCAGGTCGGCCCGGCTCTCGGCCTGCACCGGCGGCTGGCGCAGGATGTCCTGGCAACGCGAAAACGTACCGAAAAGCTGGTCGTCAAGGTCGTTACGGTCAGTAAGAACGACGAGGGTGGGGTTCTGCATGGCCGGCTCGCGGATGATCCGGCCTGCATACAAGGCCATGGTCAGGCTCTTGCCCGAACCCTGTGTGTGCCACACCACGCCGATCCGGCGGTCGCCCGGCCTGCCGCCGTGCCGCTTGCCGGCTTCGTAGCGCCCCGGCTCCTCGGCAGCCTCTCCCGCCGACCGGAGCTGAGCGGCGCGTAACGTCTCCTCCACCGCCACCCGGACGGCGTGGAACTGGTGGTAGCCCGCCACCTTCTTGATAAGCCGTCCGCCGCCCTCGTCCTCGAACACGATAAAATCACGCAGCAACTCGAGGAAACGATGCTTCTCGAAGACGCCCTTCAGCAGCACCTCGAGTTGGGACAGACCCACGTCTTCCACCTGCTGCCCGGCAATCGTGCGCCAGGGCTTGAACCATTCCCGACCGGCCGTAAGCGTTCCCAGCCGGGCCTCGACCCCGTCCGAGATCACGAGCAACTCGTTGAAAACAAACAGGGTTGGAAGTTCGGCCTTATAAGTCTGAAGCTGCTCGAAGCCGGTCCAGATGGTGGCGTCCTCGTCAGCTGGGTTCTTGAGCTCAATGAGCACGAGCGGCAGGCCGTTTAGAAAGAGCACGATATCCGGCCGACGGAGGTGCTTTCCTTCGGAGACGATGAACTGGTTGACCGCCACCCAGTCGTTGTTGTCCGGATCCTCAAAGTCGACTACCCTTACCTGCGCCCCCGCGATGAGGCCGTCACCCCCGTAATACTCCACACTGACGCCATCGCTGATCATGCGGTGGAAGGTACGGTTGCGGGCCTCCAAGGTTGCGCCTTCCGGCTGGGTGACTCGACGGCAGGCATCTTCGAGGGCTTCGCTTGACAGTCCGGGGTTCACCCGGGCAATCGCGTCACGAAGGCGCCGCTCCAAAACCACCTGGCCATAGTGTTGCCGCTCTGTACCCGGCTCATCCTGGGCAATGCCTAGGCCGCTCCGGACCCCCCAACCAAGGGATCGCAGCCACATACAGGCGGCCTGCTCCACGCTGGACTCAGCTAACGCCCTGCTCATACTTCTGCCTTCAGCTTCCTGGCGAGATATTCCGCCCAAATCTGATCGATGCCTTCCCTTTCCAGGCTGGTCCTGATCCTCTCGATTGCCTTCGGAGAATACCGCTTGTGCAGCTGGCTTCAAATCTTGAACTCCTTGTAGCATTCGGGATCCTCACGGATGCCGACATAGTCCACAACTGCGACCACCTTAGGGATGGTTAGCCCGAACTTTTCTGCTAGTTGCTTCGCGCCGAGACTGTAGAAATCTAATTCGTTCACTCGCTTCACAGCCACAACCGACGCCCCCGGCGTACCCTCAGGAACCAATTGAACGGGAATCCCTTCCTTCTTTGATAAACGAAGGCTCAGCCAAGGGCCGAAACCGTCGGGCGAGATATCGATCGCTGTTGCTCCTAGGAATATGTTCTGCCATGGCGCACCGGCCCGCAGTTCATCCGCAATTTTACGTAGATCGGCCGTACTCGGCTGCGTCTTCTCACCTCGTATAGCAGCATCGACAATCGCTAGCGGCCTCAGCCGCGCTTCCGCATCTACGCGTCGGCGGCGGCCGGGTTGGAGCAACTTCTTTATTTCTGCAATCTCGCTATCGAAAAGCCTAAAGACATCAGTAGGCGGCGACGTAGAGACGGGAAGAACGCGGGTTGGTAAGTACTCCCGGATGTCTTTATTGAACACCGAGCGAAGAAGGTCTCGAAAGAGGGTCACTCCCGCCTGGCAGTGCAAGTATAGTTGGCTTTCCGATATCTCAAGTAAATGATGCTGAGCAGCGTCACGTAGCCCGTTGACAGTCTGCAAGAGCAGAGCTTGTTCCTCGGTGAGAAACTTCATCCTGCCATCGCTCACGCCCCGCCGTACGCAAGCATCGAACCCAATCGTTTCCTTAGCCCGCCTCTCCCTGATGTGTCCTCCCCGGTGAAGTATGGCAGCCTTCAGCAGCATCTCGAACGCGTGGTCGAGAAGGATCAACGACCCGCTGACACGTCCCCGGTCGTGCGGCCGATTGAACAACTCGACACTGAGCACCAGGGAGTCGCAAGCCTTATTAAGGAGTAGCCTTGCCTCACGCTTCATAGACAACGCTCCTCAACGAGCCGTTCCGCATCTCGCAGCCTTATCCGACCGGCAATCAGCTTCGGCGTCAGGAAATCGCGTAAGGCAGCAACGGTACCGGATTCATCATCGGATGCTTTCATCTGAACCATGATATCGCGGGCAAGATCTCCAAATCTCTTGGAAAGAGGCTCGCTAGGTATAACAACCTGGAACTCCCTTAGGCTCTCCGCTGGAACCCGTTGCCTTCCGCTCGTACCAGTCATGTTGGATATTGCGTACCTACGGAACCTTTCTGTGCGCGCGAGGAAGTATGCGAACTCCTCCGGGAGGGGCGGTTTCGGCCGCAAGACAATGCATTCTGTAGAGCCCCACCCCATCTGGCCCTGTGCAAGGAAATCCACGAAACACGCCTTACCGTTTTCCAAGCTCGGGGTAATCCGTGCGATCAAGGTGTCGCCATGCGTGAAGCGTATCCCCGACCCGAACTCTCTCCATGTAACCGATAATGCGCGCGCTGCTCTTGTTTGCATGCTTGACATGTCGAGGTAAGGAGCCATGCGGCCCTTACTCAAGGTGCGTGGAGGATTGATATCAATGGCCGCAGATAACGGTTTGATCTCCCAACCCTCTGGAATTCCTCCAAGCTCAGACTCCACGAGGCGTTCAGGAAAGAGACCGTAGAGGTCGGCAGGAAGGCCGGGCAGGGATTCGCCTGCCTTCCACCGTCCCTCCATCTTGGCGCGAACTGGTTCGAAGTCGACGAACCAGGACTTGAAGATTGCTGCCGTTATGGCCTCCAGTGCTTCGTTCATCCGGCGATTCAGCTCGATCTTATCGTCCAGCGCGCCGAGAATCTCGGCAATTGCACGCTGTTCTCGTTCGGAAAGACGTGGATAAGGAACCCGAGTCAACTGCTCGGCCGAGATATTCGGAAAGGTTGAACCCGTTGCCTGTGCAAGAAGCTCTGGCAAATAGGATTGAATGACCGCCTTCACGAATGGCTGAAGCTCCGGGATGGATTTGTGACGAATGGCAGCAATGCCGCGACCGATGGCATATTCCTGGTCTGCCCAGTTCATACGTCCGGCCGTCGAACCCCGTACGCAGAAGAGGATATCGCCCCGCTTGGCGCGCTTTTTCGCATTTGTAGTGAACTGCACAGGAGTGGGGTGGTGCGGACCGAACTCGGTCGGACCATTCAAGAGCGGTAGACCGTATGGCTCGGTCGAAACCGTTTCGCTAGGGGGCGACTGACCCATTACAATGTCGGCTACGTCGCCGAGACAAAGCTCGCGGCACCGAGCGACCATGCTGAAACTCCTCCTGGCTCCCGGCGATCGTCCCCCGCGGGGCCCTGCCCGGCTGAAGAAGTAGCGAGGCACGGTGGCCCTTTTCCCTGCGAACCCCGAGGCAAAGGTACCCAGGTCGGCCGTTGGTCCGGCTGATGGATGGCGCGCACTGTGCATGGGCAGTACCACGGGTGGTGCAGACGGCCCGCACCCCGAACTGCAGCAAAGGAGATTGAGCGGTTAGCCCAATGCAACGTCGGCTTCACCAAATTGCGGCCCGACAGTAGAACCTTCACCTCCCCTTGAAGTGACGGTCCGGGATGAAAACCGCGGGTAACCAAGCTACGCACGCCTATGGACCCCCATCATTCGTCCTGCCAGAAACCGAGGCGCGCGAGGTTCCGGGTGATAGCCTCGTCCAGGCGCCGCGCTTCGGCCTGCTGCTCGCGCAGCTGCGCCACCAGGCGCCGCATCTTCTCCTCGAAGGGCTCGTCGTCGTCGGGAGTAGGTTCGGTCCCCACGTAACGCCCGGGAGTCAGTACGTAGCCGTTACGGCGGATCTCCTCAAGTGTGGCGCTCTTACAGAAGCCGGGGACGTCGCGGTATTCGCCCGCATCTTTATCCCCACGCCAGGCGTGGTAGGTGCCAGCGATCCTCTGAATGTCCTCGTCGGTGAGCTCCCGGTGAATGCGGTCCACCATCCGGCCCATCTTGCGGGCATCAAGGAAGAGTACCTGGCCCTGGCGGTCGCGAAAGCGGCCGTTTTTCTTGTCGCGCGCAAGGAACCAGAGGCAGGCCGGGATCTGGGTGGAGTAGAAGAGCTGCCCCGGCAGCGCCACCATGCAGTCCACGAGGTCCGCCTCGATGACGTTCTTGCGGATCTCGCCCTCCCCCGACTGGTTAGAAGACATGGAGCCGTTGGCCAGCACGAAGCCGGCCAAGCCCGCCGGTGCCAGGTGGTGAATCATGTGCTGGACCCAGGCGAAGTTCGCGTTGGTTACGGGAGGTACGCCGTATTTCCAACGCTTGTCCCCGCGCAGGTACTCACCGCCCCAGCTTTTCATGTTAAACGGCGGATTGGCGAGGATGTAGTCGGCTTTGAGGTCAGGGAACCGATCGTTGAGAAAGGTGTCGCCCTGGGCGATCTGGCCGTCGATGCCCCGAATGGCCAGGTTCATCTTGGCCAGGCGCCACGTGGTGTAGTTCAGCTCCTGGCCGTAGATGCTGATGTCACCGATCCTGCCGCCGTGGGCCTCGATGAACTCCTCGGACTGGACGAACATACCCGACGACCCGCAGCAGGGGTCATAGACCCGGCCTCTGTACGGCCGGAGCATTTCGACCAGCAGCCTGACGATGCAGCGGGGCGTGTAGAACTCCCCGCCCTTTTTGCCTTCGGCACTGGCGAACTGTCCCAGGAAATACTCGTAAACCCGGCCCAGGATGTCCCGGGCGTGGTTGTCGCCGCCGCCCAGGGAGATGTTGCTGATGAGGTCGATGAGCTGGCCTAACCGCTGCTTGTCCAGGGCCGGCCGGCCATACTCCTTGGGCAACACACCCTTGAGGGAGGGGTTATCCCGTTCGACCGCCTCCATCGCGCTGTCGACCAGCTGACCGATGCTGGACTGGCGAGCGCTGTCCTTGAGGTGGGACCAGCGCGCCTCTTTGGGTACCCAGAAGATGTTCACCGCCCGGTACTCGTCGGGATCCTCCGGGTCGGCGCCCTGGTCGCGTTCTGCCGCAAGCCGCTTGTAGTGTTCCTCGAAGGCGTCGGAAATGTACTTCAGGAAGATCAGCCCCAAGACGACATGCTTGTATTCGGCCGCGTCCATGGCCCCCCGCAGTGCGTTGGCGGCCTGCCACAGCTGCTGCTCGAAGCCGAGGTTCGCGCCTGTTGCGTTTGGGGCGACCTTCCTGTTGGTGCGTCCTCTGCCCGCCATGGTACCGGTTGCCGTCGCACCTCCCTGTTGCCACCCGCACCCCTGAGAGCACGAGTCGGGGCACCCGCCGTTTCCCGGCCGACCGCTCCCCTCGGGGCCTCCTGTTCGACGTCCGTCGCTACGGTCCTACCGAATGGCGCGAGGCCCCCATTGCCGATGTTGGCAGGATGGGGCGAATCGAGTCTCGGCCCAAGGATGGCACGCGCATGTCGCAGGTACGGCACCAACTCCGATTCCAGCAAAGGGGGGCTTGCTCGGGCCGCGACACGTGCGCCTTGCTCGTGACCCCCGGGTCGTGCCGGGCATAGTCCCGGCGGCCCCAGGCTTACCCCAGAGCAGCAGGCCTATCGAGCAGGACCCGGCCGGGGGGCGACCCCGGGAGCCGGGTAGGTTTCTGGCGGGCCGGAGATAGCAGGAGCCGCGCTACTCCGGAAGCGCCTCGAGAGCGGCGCACGCTCGGTCGGAGTGCTCGTCTCACACGAGGAAGACGTCGGTCGCGTAAGTCGAGTCGGCCATGACCGGGATGCCCTCGCCGGCCAGTGCCCGGCTGCACCGGGCCAGCGCGCCAACCGTGTCCGGCGCAAACCACGTGTCCAGCATCACGGCGCGAAATCCGCGCTCCACGCATGGCGTACCCGCCGGCGCATGGGGATCCGGCACCACCAGGGCGACTTCGTTTATATCCCGCACGCAGACGAAGAACCCCTCCCCGGGCAGGCTCGGGCAGCGTGCCCGCGGCGTCCAGCGAAAGCCGTACGATCGCACAGGGCTCCGGGAAGCGGTACAGGCGCATCCCCGTCCCCCCGCGTGCGGCGGCCGGCTCGGCGGGGCGGACCGGGCCTGCGCCCGGCCGGGCGTCGCCCCCTGCGTGCGGCGGCTGGCTTCTCCGTGTCCGGCCCGGATCCTTGAGCCCACTTGCGACCACCCCAGCGGCGCCACGTCACATTTGACCCCTGCCGAGCGGTGCTGGCTCCGATGCGCCCCCAGCGCTGGGGGCGGATCGTGAACCTGGGCATCACGGGCGGACAGCCCACCAGCCCGGCGCCGCACATGGCGGCCTACGTCGCGGCCAAAGCACCTGCCCGCCGGGGCGACCGGCCCCCTGGAAGACAATGCACAGACAGATGACACCGACTTGACGGCCCGGCCTGGCCTGGCACCGGGACCCGTTGCGGGTCTATGTCGCCTCTCTGTTCCTCGCGCCTGTCCCGTAGACCTATAGCGGTCGGGTTCGGACCCGGCGCGCCCGCCGCGGGCTGCCGGCCCGCCGGCTGCCACACGAGCCCCTCGAAAGCCTCGCCCTCTACCAAAGCCATGCCCGTCCGAGCGGCCAGTGCAGGGAGCCGGGGTAGCGGTGTGGCCATCAACGTGTCATGCCCACGTCCTGTGTTGTGAAATCTCCGGGTGAAACACTTGACATATACATGCTACCCATGTTACATTCCCGCCAGGGCGGTCGCTGACCCACTTCCTCCCGGGCGCCGCCGCACGGGTTGATGCGGCTCCATGGCACGCCGGGGTTTTCCGTTGTCACACTGAGCGGCAAGGAGGCGCAAGCAGACGTGGAGCAGGCCCCATCTCACGCGCCCCGCACAGTTAGGGGGTCCATCGCAGCTCCCTCCGTCGACGAGCGGATGCAGGAACTCGTTGACGAGGCAGTCGTCCACGCGGTTCTGGATGCCTGGGGGCTTAGCCCGGTCCAGCGTCGCCATTTCTTGCAACGGGTTGGGCACGGCGCGTTCCTTTCTATCCTGGCCCACTTTTTCCCGGTGGCATCCGCCCGGGCCATCGCCGCCGATTCCGGCCGGGTGGAGAAACCCGACCTTCGGATCGGGTTCATCCCCATTACGTGTTCGACGCCGCTCATCATGGCGGAACCGATGGGTTTCTACGAGAAGCACGGCCTCAACGCCCGGGTCATCAAGGTGTCCGGGTGGGCGGTCATCCGGGACCTGGCCATCAACGGGGAACTGGATGCGGCGCACATGTTGACGCCCATGCCTATTGCCATCACCATGGGAGTCGCGTCACGGCCGCTGCCGTTCTACATGCCTCTGGTTCAGAATATCAACGGTCAGGCCATCACGTTGCACGTCAAGCACAAGGGAGTCCGTGGGCCTCAGGACATGAAGGGGTTCCGTCTGGCTGTTCCCTTCGATTTCTCCATGCACAACTTCTTGTTACGCTACTACCTTGCGGAGGCGGGCGTCGATCCGGACCGGGATGTGCAGATCCGGGTCATCCCCCCGCCAGAGATGGCCGCAAACCTGCGGGCTGGCAACGTGGACGGTTATCTGGGCCCGGATCCATTCAACCAACGCGCCGTCTACGAAGGAACGGGGTTCATCTTCCTTCTCAGCCGGGACATCTGGACGGGCCACCCCTGTTGTGCGTTCTCCATCAGCCGCCAGATGGCGGAGGAATACCCGAACACATATCGGGCGCTTGTCAAGGCCATCGTGGAGGCTTCGCTGTTCGCCCACGAACCGTCGAACCGGCCCGCCATCGCCGAGGCGATCTCTCCGCGCAATTACCTGAACCAACCCGTCGAAGTGCTGAAGTATGTGTTGACCGGCGTGTTCCCTGACGGACTCGGGAACATCCGTAACGTGCCCGACCGGATCGACTTCGACCCCTTCCCGTGGCATTCGATGGCGATCTGGATTCTGACCCAGATGAAGCGCTGGGGGTACGTGAAGGGCGACATCGATTACCAGGCGATCGCCGCCCAGGTGTATCGGGTGGACGAGTGCCGCCAGGCCCTTCAGGAACTGGGCTTCGCAAGCCCCCCAACCAATGCCATGGTTCACCGTTTCCAGGACGGCAGGGTATTTGACCCGACCCAACCCGAGCCGTACCTGGCCTCGTTCGCCATCCGAAGGGGGTGAATCGCCCGACATGGCTGACGGACAAACGCTCCCCAGAACCCTGGTCTCCGCCACTTCTGTCCCCTCACCCGGTCGGGCCACAGACCCCACCTGGCTTTTGAGCAAAGTGGGGCAGCCCGGGAGAGCGGGGCTCTTGGCGGTCGGCCTCTTCATCGTGCTCATGCTGGCATGGCAGGTGGTGGCCAGGCTCTCCGCAGGAGGGGGAGCAGGCCTCCCGGGCCCTTTGGATGCGGCCATAGCAGCCCGGGAGCTGCTCGCGGACCCTTTTTACGACTTCGGGCCCAATGACAAGGGAGTCGGCCTCCAGCTGCTGCACAGCTTGCGGCGGCTACTGTTTTCATACGTGACGGCTGCCGCTGTGGCCGTTGCCGCCGGGGTGATCCTGGGGCTTTACCCCCTTCTCTTTCAGGCGGTCAACCCGTTCATCCAGGTCCTCAAGACGGTCTCGCCGCTGGCGTGGATGCCGCTCTTTCTGTACACCGTTCGGGACGCCGAACGGGCGGTTTTCCTCGTCGTGGTGATGTCGACGCTGTGGCCTATCCTGACCAACAGCGCGTTCGGGGTCAGCACCATCGATCGGGACTGCCTCAACGTGGCGAGCATCCTTCAGTTGCCGTGGCACAGAAAGCTCTACCGGGTGGTGCTTCCGGCCGCAGCCCCTTCCGTGGTGGTCGGCCTGCGCATCGCGATCGGAAGCGCCTGGATCGCCCTGGTCGCGGCCGAGATGCTGGTCGGCGGAACCGGCATCGGGTATTTCGTATGGAACGAATGGAACAATCTGGCGCTGACGAGCGTCATCGTCGGCATCCTTCTCATCGGCGGGGTTGGCTTCCTGCTGGACGCCTGCCTGGGCGCTTTGCTGAACGTGGTGAGCTACAAACGGTGAACCGCCTCTCGCCGGAAAGGGGCCAGCCCGAGAATCGACCACACTCGAACGGGGTAAGGGGGGACCGCGCGCGTTGAGTTTCCTGAGCGTCAAGGGACTGAAGAAGACCTATCCGGGAGAGAGAGGAAAGCAACCGCTCATCGTATTCGAAGAACTCAACTTCGACATCGAGCAGGGTGAGTTCGTGACCATCGTAGGGCACTCGGGCTGTGGCAAGAGCACGCTCCTCAACATCGTCGCAGGGCTGGAACGCCCCACCGAGGGGCGAATCATCCTGGACGGAAAGGCGGTGCGGGGGCCGGGTCTGGAACGAGGGGTCGTCTTCCAGGGATTCGCCTTGATGCCATGGTTGACGGTGTTTGACAATGTCCGCCTGGCGGTGGAGGCAGCCTTCCCGGAGTGGGACAGAGAGAAGGTGCGTCGGTACACCCAGGAGCAGATCGACCTGGTAGGGCTCGCCCGATTCGAATGGAATAAGCCGGCGTCTCTGTCTGGCGGAATGAAGCAACGGGTAGGCCTCGCGAGGGCGTTGGCCGTCAAGCCCAAGGTGCTTCTCCTGGACGAGCCGTTTGCCCAGATCGACGCGCTGACCCGGTGGTCTATTCAAGAGGAGCTGCTGCGTATCTGGAACGTTACCCGCAACACGGTCCTCATGGTGACCCATGATGTCGAGGAAGCCATTCTGCTGAGTGATCGGGTGATGCTGATGACGAGAGGTCCGGCTGCCCGCATCGCGGAGGCCGTCGAGGTGAACATCCCTCGTCCAAGATCCCGGGAGACTTTGGACGGACATCCGGAATACAGCCGAATCCGAAAGCGTATCCTGTCCTTCCTGAAAAAAGAAGGGGGCGAAGGGCAATATGACGCGCGAAGAGCTGACCCGGAAGATCCTCGAAGCCAAACGGTCTAAAGGGTTGACGTGGGAAGCGATCGCCCACCAGCTGGGACGGCACAAGGTCTGGAGCGCGGCCGCCCTGATGGGCCAGCACCCGCTGTCGAGGCATGAGGCCGAAAGCGTCGTCGAGTTTCTCGGGCTGTCTCCCGAAGCGGTTGACCTGCTCCAGGAGTACCCCACCCGAGGCTCGCTGGGCGCTGCCGTTCCGGTCGACCCAACCATCTACCGGTTCTACGAGGTCATCCAGGTGTACGGTGCCGCGCTCAAGTCGATCATCCACGAAATGTTCGGCGATGGCATCATGAGCGCCATCGATTTCGAGCTGGACGTCGAGCGGCGGCCCGATCCCAAAGGAGACCGGGTGATCATCACCTTTAACGGGAAGTTTCTCCCTTACAAAAAGTTCTAAAAGGCACCCTTTATGAAGACCCGGCCGTCGAGCCGGGTACTACGAGCCGGTAGCGGAGCTTGGGGCGACCAGGACGGGCGCCTTTGGGCGGCGGTAGCGGAAAGGCGTAACCTTCGCGGACCAAACGCTGCAAAAGCCGCCTCGCGGTGCGGGCGCTTACCGCAAGCAACCGGGAAACCTCTTCGGCACCCACCACCGGCCCACCCGGCCGCCGTGAGTCGGGCGGAAGCGACGCGACCAGCCGGCGCACCATCTCCGTGACCTGCTCCGAACCCAAGCGTGCTTGCCGCCGGGCGCCGCGGGCCGGTTGCGGGCCCAACCCTTCCGGCGACGCCGCGCTCGCCTGGCGCGTCAGCACCGCGATCATCGCCCCGTCCTCCGCCACCACCGCGCAGCGGTCGCCGCCCATCCCCTTGGCCCGGGCCAGGGCCTCATGGGCTCGCGCCTCCGCCTCCCGGGCGCTTCTGCCAAGCCCGATGCCCGCGCTCAGGGTCAGGCCCAACTCCTCCTGCACCATGCCCAAAAACGGAGCCCGTCTCCACTGGTCCGTAGCCGCCTGCAGCGCACCTCGAGTGGTCACGACCAGAAAGTCGTCGCTTCCGAGGGGTACCAGGGTGCCGCCCACCGCCTGCGCCTCCCGCAGCAGCACCCGCTGCAAGCCCAGCTTCAGCTCCTGTACCCAGTACTCTGACGGCGCCTGCCGCACGACGCGGCCGAATCCATCGACATCCAGCAGGCTGATGGCGATCTGGGACTGTTCGAGCCGGCTACCCGCCGCAGCCAGCAGCGCCGTCTGAAGGGTGATACGGATGGAGTGAACTGTGGGAAGCACCCGCAACGCCGGGACTCCCCGCCTGCCCAGCTCCTCGAAGACGGACCGTACGCAGGTGGCCGCGGCCGTAACCGTGCCCCTGCGCCACAGCTCCTCATGAAAGTCCGCCAGCACGCCCGGTGGCTGCGGCCCTCGGTACTCCAGGACGTGCAAGCCCTGCACCGGAAGATCCAGCTCGGCGTACGCCTCTTCCACCTCGTGCCGCTGCAACGTGTCGATGCTGAGGCGCTTGATGTCGCACAACCCGTCGAGAGCTGCCCGAAGCAGTGCCCGGTACAGGGCGGCACCGCTCAGCGGCACCACCACCGCGGGCCGGTCCAAAACCCCCTCCTGCCGGCACAGGTCGTAAGGGACAGGCCCCGTGAACAGATATGCCTCCGCCTGGCCCCCAAGCCGCCGCACCTTCTCCGGCGCCTGCTGCTCCACCTCGTATGCCGCCGGCACCAGCCGCCACAACCCCGCCGGCGGGAGCCCCTGGCTGACGGCCAGAACCTTCAGGACGAGATCCTCGGGCCCGATCACCCCTATCGACGCCCGGTGACCCGTACCCTCAACGGGCCCGATCGCCAAGGCCGTCGTACACCACCTCGCCCCCCAAGCCGGGCGCTCTGGGCACCTCCAACCAACCGGGACACTCCCGCTCGGTCAGCCTCGGCGAGGCGAGCACGTCCGCCTCCACCATGAGAGGGCCAATGAGATCGGCCGGAACCACAGCCCCCGGAGTGGCAGCCGCAAGATGCGCCCCCGCCAAAGTTGCCACCCCCAGCTCCGGCATGCTCCCTACCTTTACAGGGATCCCGGCGGCCTCGGCCACCGCGGCCACCTGTCGGGCCCGGTAAAGCCCTCCGACCTTCAAGATCTTGACATTGAACACGTCGCACGCCTGGTGCCGCACCAGCTCAATGGCATCGTGAACCGACTGCAGGCTCTCATCGGCCATGACGGGCACGTCCAGCGCACCCGCCAGCCGCGCCATGCCCGCAAGGTCCCACCGCGGCAAAGGCTGCTCCACCAAGGACAGCCCTTTGGCCTCCATCTTGCGCAATACGTGCAAGGCCGTGTGGGAATCGTACGCCTCGTTGGCATCCAGCGCCAGTTCGACTCCGTCGGGCAACTGCCCTGCTAGCTCCGCGATCAACTCCAGGTCTCGCCGCGGGTCGTTTCCGGTCTTCACCTTGATGTGGCGGAATCCCAGCTGCACATACCGAACCGCCTCTTCGATGACCTCGTCCACCGCTCCAAGCCCGATCACCCAGGCCAGCGCCACACGCTCCCGCACCCGCCCTCCCAGCAAGGCAGCCACCGGGACCCCCAGCGCCTTGCCGATGAGGTCGTGCACGGCCAGGTCGACTCCGGCTTTGGCCAGCCTCTGGCCCCGGATGGCGCGATCCATGGCAAAGTGCAGCCCGGCCACGTCCAAAGCATCCCGCCCCACCACCGCCGGCCCGAGGTAACCCTCCACCGCCTCCGCGATGCCGGCAGCGGTTTCACCGGAAAAGGCCGTCATGGGAGTTGTCTCGCCATAGCCTGTCAGGGATCCCGTCTCCTCGGCTGTGACCTCCACGATCAGGCTTATGAGCTTGTCGGTGGTGCCGCTGCTGATGCTGAACGGCTTTCGGTAACGCCGGCTCACGACCCTTACCTGCACCGACGCGATGGTAAGCCGCCCGATTTCCTTGTCGCCCGGGGCCCGTTGCATCCCCCGCTGCCCTTCCCTTTCCCGTTTCGCCGGTTCACTTCCCATCCCACACGTCTGCGAGAGCGCCGGGTCTGCCTCTTAAGAACGCCTCCGACCCCTTGACAACGCTCCCAAGGGTCGCTACTCTCGTGACCAGAATCGGATTTACGTCCTGGCCAAAAATCTATCGCCGCAGGGTGCTGCTGTCAAGGCCCGTAAAACCGAGGCGCCCTGAGCGAACACCCGGGGCGGGTGGAGCCCGCGAAGGAGGGAGTGTCGTGCTTGCGGGATCCATCCTTTCCTTTGTGGGCAACACCCCACTGGTCGAGATTCGCTACCTCCAAAGCGGCCAGCGCATCGTGGCAAAGGCGGAGTTTTTGAGCCCCAGCGGGGGGCCCAAAGACCGGGTTGTGAAATGGATCGTGGAGAAGGCCGAGCGGGAAGGCCGGCTGCGCCCGGGTATGGCCTTGCTGGAGGCGACGACGGGAAGCACCGGGATTTCCACCGCTCTCATCGGGGCGGTGCGGGGCTATGATGTGGTCATCGTGATGCCCGCCGGCATGAGCCGGGAGCGCCATGACCTGATCCGAGCCCTCGGCGCCCGGCTGGAACTCACCCAGGGGGCCGGAAGCGACATCGACCTCGCCATCGCCCGGGCTCGAGAGCTTATGGAGGCCCAGCCCGACCGCTACTTCTTCATCAATCAGTTCGGCAGCCCCGATAACGTCGACGCGCACTACCATCTGACCGGGCCCGAAATCTGGGATCAGACGCAGGGGGAGCTGGACGCCTTCGTGGCCATGATGGGTACGGGCGGTACCGTCACGGGGATCTCCCGGTATCTCAAGGAGCGCAAGCCGGCGGTCCGGTGCTTCGCAGGGGAACCTTCCGGAAGCGCGGCCTTTCTCACCGGCCACAAGGGCCGGCACGTGATCGAGGGGGTCGGCGACGGTGTGGTTCCCGAGATCTTCGACCCCTCGTTCATTGACGGCGTCGTCCTCGTCTCCGATTCGGAGGCGGTCTCCATGTGCCGCTGGCTGGCGCGCCATGAGGGGCTCATGGTCGGCCCGTCCTCCGGTGCCAACGTGGTGGCAGCCGCCAAGCTGGCCGAGGCTTTTCCGGACCTGCGGCTCATTGTCACCATCCTGCCCGACACGGGCCTGCGGTATCTGAGCACGGGGCTGTACCATCGGCCAGAGCAGGATGCCGAACCGGCGGGCCTTCCGGCCTGCATGGAGCGCTCGCAAGGGAGGGTCCGGCGGCTGACCGTGGTTCGTTAAACGGAGGCCCGGGCACCATCTTGGTCTTAGAGCACGACACGTGACCGTGCCACAAGGGAGTCGGCAGAGGGGGTCTGAGGGGCGTGGGAGCCAGCTCCTACATCGGGCTTCCCCTGGCACGCAAAGAAGACCGGCGGTTCTTGACGGGTACCGCCCGATACGTGGACGACATCCGCCTTCCCGGCATGCTTCACGCCGCTTTCGTGCGAAGTCCCCACGCGCATGCCCGCATCCGGCGCATCGAGACCAGCCGGGCCCTCGCGCTGCCCGGAGTCGTCGCGGTGGTGACGGGCCGGGAGCTGGTTCACTGGACGAATCCGCTACGGATCTCGTTGCAGGGCGTCTTGCCCATGGAGATGACGGCTCTGCCCGTGGACAAGGTCCGGTTCGTCGGAGACCCGGTGGCGGTGGTGGTGGCGCAGGACCGCTACGTGGCCGAGGATGCCGTCGATCTGGTAGAAGTTGTCTATGAGCCGCTTCCCCCGGTTCTGAGCTTCGAGGAGGCGGTGCGCCCTGACGCTCCCCGGGTGGACGACGCATTACCCACCAACCTGGTCTGTCACCAGCGGTTCGAGTACGGCGACGTGGACGGCGCGTTTTCCGCCGCAGACGCCGTTGTCGAAGTCGAGTTTCACCAGCACCGCCAGACCCATGCTCCCCTGGAGACCCGAGGATGTGTTGCGGTCTGGGATCCGGGCACCGAGCGGCTGACCCTTTATGACAGCGGCCAGGTGATCCATCCCCTGCGCACCAACCTGGCGGCGCGCCTTGGACTATCGGAAAACCAGGTGCGTGTCATCTCGCCGGACGTCGGCGGGGGGTTCGGCCAGAAGATCCCCCTGTACCGGGAGCAGCTTTGCGTCGCGGCTTTGGCCCGCCAGCTGGGGCGCCCGGTCAAATGGATCGAAGACCGCCGGGAAAACCTCACCGCAGCCTGCATGGCCCGCGAGGAGTCAGTGTTCGTTCGGGCCGCGGCGAAACGTGACGGTCGGGTGCTCGCTCTGGAGGCCCGTCTGGTGGGCGACTTCGGCGCATATGCCTTCTACCCGGCCAACTACATGTTGCGGGTCGTCGGTATGCTGCTGCCGGGGCCGTACGATATCCGCCACTACCGTTACGAGCTGGCCGTTGCCCTCACCCACAAGTGCCCGGCCGGCCCCATGCGCGCCCCTATGGCCATCACGACCTGGGTCACCGAAGGCACCATGGACGCCGTCGCGCGGGAACTGGGGATGGACCCCGTGGAGGTTCGCCGGGTCAATCTGATCCCGGATGGGGAACCGTACCGAACCGCCACGGGCGAACTCTACGAGGCGCTGACGCCCCGCACCTGCATGGAGCGGGCCTTGGAACTCATCGACTACGAGCAGCTGCGCTCCCGAACAAGACGGGAGCGGGCTTCGGGCAGGCGCATCGGCATCGGCATCGCCAACGTCGTCGAATCCACCACGTATGGGTCGGACTTTTACAAGGCCGCAGGGATCCCGGGCTCCGGCCATGAGGCGGCAGCGGTTCAGATGGAGCCCAGCGGGGCAGTACGGGTCTCGGTGGGGCTGATGAGCAACGGACAGGGGTACGAGACCACCATCGCCCAGGTGGTCGCCTCGGCCCTGGGCACCCGGGTGGAGAACGTCCGGGTAGAGTTGGGGGACACGGACGTGGCGCCTTACGGTATGGGCACCCGGGGCAGCCGCGGAGCCGTAGCGGGCGCCGGCACAGCCCTTCTGGCCGCGCAGGAGCTGCGGGAAAAGATTCTGGCGATCGCTGCCCACCTGCTGGAGGCAGCTCCGGGGGATCTGGAGCTGGTGGAAGACCGGGTGCAGGTGCGTGGAGCCCCGGGCCGCGGGTTGAGCCTCGCCCAGGTCGCGCGAACCGCCTATCTGGATCCTCGGGCCCTTCCGCCGGGCATGGCGCCGGGTCTGGCCGTCCTCAAGACGTACGACCCGCCTCCCATGACCTACTCCAACTCCACCCACGTCTGTGTAGCCGAAGTTGATCCGCAGACCGGGTTTGTTCGTATCCTGCGGTACCTGGTGGTGGAGGACGCCGGCAACCTGATCAACCCGGCGGTGGTGGAGGGGCAGCTCCACGGGGCGATCGCGATGGGCCTTGGCGGGACCCTGCTGGAGCAGGTGGTCTACGACGAGGCCGGCCAGAACCTCACCGCCACCTTCGTGGACTATCTCGTGCCTACTTCCGTGGAAGTTCCCAAGGTGGAGATCCATCACATCCAGACCCCCAATCCCCACACCCCGGGGGGCTTCAAGGGCATGGCGGAGGGCGGGGTGATGGGCGCGATCGCGGCCGTGGCGGGGGCCGTGCACGATGCCCTGGCGTCTGCCCACACGCGGATCTTTCGCCTTCCGCTCAGCCCCGTGCGGGTGCGGGACCTGGCGAAGCGGGCGGACGCCTGCGAAGGGGGGGAGCATGGGCCGTGACGAAGCCGGGCCGGGTCGCCTTCATCGGCCTTGGGAACATGGGAAAGCCCATGGCGGCCAACTTGGTTCGGGCCGGGTTTGCTGTCACTGTCGTCCCCCACAGGCGCAGCGAGCCGGCCGATGAGCTTCAAACACTGGGAGCCAGCGTGGCGTCCACCCCGAAGGAGGCGGCCGCCGGGGCCGCGTTCGCCGTCACCATGTTGCCGGATTCGCCGCAGGTGGAGGCGGTGGCGCTCGGGCCCCACGGCATTATCGAGGGTGCCAGCCCGGGGCTGTTGGTCATCGACATGAGCACCATCGCGCCCCGGGCCGTTCAGCGCATCGCGGAGCGATTGGCAACCCGAGGGTGCCGGATGCTGGACGCCCCGGTGAGCGGGGGCCCCTCCCGTGCCGAAAACGGCACACTCACCATCATGGTGGGAGGCGAGGCGGCCGACGTCCAAAGGGCGCGCCCTGTGCTGGAGGCGCTGGGCAGCCGGATCGTGCATGTGGGCCCATTGGGAAGCGGCCAGGTGGCGAAGATTTGCAACAACCTGCTTGGAGCCATCGTCATGGCAGCCAACTGCGAGGCGCTGGCGCTGGGGGTCAAATGCGGTCTGAAGGCCGATGCCCTGAGGGAGTTGATCTTGGCAAGCTCGGGGGCCAACTGGCTTTTGGAGCACCATGTACCCCGGAACGTCCTGCGGGACCGCTACGAGCCCGGTTTCGCCCTGCGGCTGATGAGCAAGGACCTGCGCCTCGCCGAAGAGCTCGCCAGCCAGGCCGAGCTGCCCATATTTCTGGGAACGCTGGCCCGCCAGCTGTACCGCATGGCCGAGGGACTGGGCTACGGCGAACAGGACTTCTCGTGCGTGGCCCGGCTGTACCAGGACGCGGCCAACGTCACCATCGCCACGGGTTCGCCGCGCAGCCAGGCGCTCTCCGCTGGCGACGCGGGCGGTGGGAGCAACCCCTGAAGCCGCAACATCCGAAAACCGGGGTGCGAAAGCACCCAGACTGGAGGTGGATAGTCGATGGGTGCGCAAGGCGCCGGGGTACGCGATGGGTTTGTGGAAGCTGGGGAAGAAGTGACCCGAAGGGATGTATTGAAGAAGGGAATCGGCGCAGGCGCCGCGCTGGCGCTTGGGATGGGGGCCGGCCTGGCGCAAAGCGGTTTTACCAGAGCCGGAGCTGCTCCCGGCGGCACACCCGGGCCGGGCTGGTCCCAGCTCCGCTACCGAGGCCCTCTGTACCTGTACGGGTGGACCGCGGTGGTGGACGTCATCCAGCAACGTGTCAAGGCTTTCGAGGCGGCGACCGGAATTCCGGTGGACTACTCCAACACCGCCTGGGCCGGTTACCATGAGGGCGTCGTGACCAAGTTCGTAGGCAATGCGCCCATGGACGTGGTGTACTGCTCGGATCACTGGCTGTCCGAGTGGGTGGAGGCGGGCTGGATCACGCCCGTCGACGAGATGCCGGGGCTGCAGGGCTATCTCGACCAGCTGATGCCCTCGGCGATCCAGGCGGCCACCTACAAGGGCCGCTTCTACGGGCTTCCCTACTACGGCGATTACATGGCCTTCATGTACCACGAGGGCTACCTGCAACGGGCCGGGGTGGACCGGCCGCCCTCCACCTGGCAAGAGGTCATTGACGTCGCCAAGAAGGTAAAGGCGTCGGGCATCTTGGAATACCCCATCCTTCTACCCCTGGCCCAGGAGACCTGGCTGACGGAATACCTGTACTCCATGGTTTACTCACGGGGCGGGAGTTTCTTCGACGCCGACGCCGAGCCGGTCTTCGACGCGCCCGACTCGCCCGCTCTGGAAGCTCTGCAGTGGCTGATCGACGCCATTCACACGCACAAGGTGTTGTCCCCGGCGGCTGTGGAGACCGGCGAGCTCGCCGCCCTTAAGGCCATTCAGGCCGGACAGGTGGCCATGACGCTGATGCCGCGATACCGCCTGGCCAATATCAACGACCCCAAGCAGTCCCAGGTGGCCGGGAAGTTCAAGCAGGCCCTGATCCCGGGGAGCCCGGGCTCCAGACGGGAGACAGTCGCCTGGATCCGTCCTTACGTGATCGCGTCCCAGGCGGCGCGCAACCGGGATCGCATGCTGGCTGCATGGAGGTTAATGGAATGGCTGGGCGGGCGCGACGACCGTGGAGAGTTCGGCACCGCCAAGGCCATCCTGTTCGCCGCAGGGGTCTCCTTTGTGGTCAAACCGCTGTTTCGAGACCCGGAGGTTCAAAAGTTCTACACCACCTGGGGTGACCCCGCCATCATGGAGGAGCAGTACGAACGTTCGCGGAGCAAGGACGGACTGACGCCCTACTTCCCGGAGTGGAACACGTTTAACAATACCCAGTGGGGGCGGGCCATCCTCCGCCAGATCGGGCCCCGAGATGCCCTTCGGCAATCGGCCGCGAAGTGGCGGGAGCTTAAGCGCAGCTGGGCCTGAAGCCGACCGGAACGGGGGTAGCCGGGGTGCGGCAGACCGCAGACAGGGCAGGGTCAGGGCGCCGGGCCGCTGAGCGATTTGGGGCTGGACGATCCATCGGCGTGCGTGGGCCGGCCAGCGCGCTGGCGCTGCTGGCCCCGGCTCTGGCGGTGATGCTGCTTGTCAATGTCTATCCGGTCTTCCATGCCCTCTGGGTTGCCCTGCACCGCTACGACCTCCGGCGCCCCCACTCCACACCCTTCGTGGGACTTGGCAACTTGAGCGCTGTGGTCAGCAGCACGTACTTTGTCAACGCCGTCAAGACCACGTTGTTTCTCACCGGGCTGGGAATTGCCCTGGTGTGCGTCATCGGGCTGGCAGGAGCCCTTCTGCTGCACCGGGAGTTTCCCGGCCGCAGCGTCGCGTTCGCGCTCTTCTTGGTTCCGTGGGCGGTGCCCAGCGTCGTCAACGGCCTGATGTGGAAATGGATCTACGATTCTCATTACGGTTCCCTCAATGGACTGCTGTATACGTTGGGACTCCTGGATTCCTACCAGGTCATGCTGGGTGACCCGACGCGCGCACCTCTTCTGGTTGTCAACGCCTTTGTCTGGAAAGAAGTGCCTCTTGCCGGCCTGCTGTTTCTTGCAGCGCTCAAATCCATCCCGGTGAGCCTTTACGAAGCTGCGATGGTAGATGGGGCCGGCTCGTTAGCTCGGTTCCGGTATGTGACGATGCCGGGGATCCGCACGGCCCTTCTGCTGGTGCTGATCTACACCACCATGGCGGCCATCCGAGCCTTTGACATCATCTACGTGCTCACCGAGGGTGGGCCGGGCGATGCGACTGCCAACCTGGCATGGTATGCATACGTGGAGAGCTTCCGACACCTCAACTTTGGTCGAGGTGCCGCTCTGGCCTACCTGATCGCGGTGGCAACCTTCGCGGTGGCCTACTGGTACCTGCGCATCCTTGGGACGAAGGGGCAGCCGGAGTGATCGTCGAGGCGCTTCTGGCACGGCGGGGAGTGCGCCGTGGTGTTTTGCAGCGCGCCCTGCGCATGGCCAGCACGGCAGCCTTTTACGGCGGCGTCTTGCTTTTCGGCCTGTACGTGCTACTGCCCTTTTCGTGGATGATTATATCCAGCTTCCAGACCGAGGCGGAGATCGTCTCCGTTCCACCTCACTGGCTTCCCGAGCGACCAACCTTGGAAAACTACCTGGCGCTTTTCATAGGGCCGCAGGTGGGAACCGGAAGGCTTCCGGAGCAGGGTGGATTTGTCCCGGCCTCGGCCCGGGAGCTCTTACCCGCCATGCGCAACAGTGCCGTGGTGGGAAGCCTGGTGACCGTGATCGACCTTGTCCTTGGAAGCATGGCCGGCTACGCCATGGCCCGATACCGCTTCCCCGGAAGGCAGGCGGCCTTGTACGCCATGCTCGCGCTGCGGATCGTCCCCGACATCGCTTTGATGGTTCCGTTTTTCCTCTTGATCCGCGGCCTGGGCTTGCTTGACACCATATGGGCGCTGGTGGTCGTATATGTGGGTGTCACGTTACCCTTCACCGTTTTCATCATCGCCGGATACCTCGAAACCATCCCCCGAGAACTGGACGATGCCGCCCTCATCGACGGCTGCACACCACCGCAGGTACTGACCCGGGTGCTGCTCCCTCTCGCCAAGCCTGGCCTGGTGGCGGCCGGTATCTTCGCCTTTCTGGCCTCGTGGAATGAGTTCCTGGTGGCGCTGGTCGTTACCAAGACGAGCCGATCGCTGACCCTTCCGGTGGTGGTGGCCACCTTTACGTCCGACTTCAACATCAGCTTCGCCCTGATGAACGCAGCCGGGGTTTTGGCGGTCGTCCCGCCTGTGGTGCTCGCGGTCCTGTTTCACAGGTACCTGGTGGGAGGGCTGACGGTGGGAGCCGTCAAGGAGTAAGGGAGATTTGCGGGAGGCGCCTTGCATGAAGCCTGCGCCATTTGAATACGTGGATCCTGCCACCATAGAGGAAGCCCTGGAGGTTCTGAGCGTGCACGGGCCCGAGGCCAAGATCCTGGCAGGAGGCCAGAGCCTCGTTCCCCTTCTCAACCTGCGCCTGGCTCGCCCGAGGGTTCTCGTCGACATCAACCGCATACATTCCCTGGCCTATCTGCGGGTGGATGACGACGGCTGGCTACACGCCGGAGCCCTGACCCGCCATGTCACGTTGGAGCGCTCGGAGCTGATTGCGAGACGGCTACCCGTGCTGGCGGAGGCGGTGCGCCGGATCGGGCATCCCGCCATCCGTTCACGGGGCACGGCAGGCGGAAGCGTCGCGCACGGGGATCCGGCGGCCGAGATCGCGGGCGTCCTGACGACCCTGGGTGGCCAAGTGGTGGTCCGGGGGCCCGCCGGGGTCAGGGCGATCCGCGCGGAGGATTTCTTCATCGGACCCCTGGTTTGCGATCTGAATGCCACGGAGATGGTGGTCGAACTCCAATTCCCGCCGGTGCCGCCCGGTGCCGGGTGGAGTTTTCTGGAGCTTTCCCGGCGCCATGGCGACTTCGCCCTGGTTGGGGTAATCGCGCTGGTGGTCCTCGACGCCGAAGGCCGCATCGCTTCCGCCCGCCTTGGGGTCATCGGGGCCGGGCCGGTGCCGACGCGCCTGGTGCAGGCCGAGGCGGTGTTGACCGGACAGAGGCCTGGCCAGTCCGTTGTGCAGGCGGCGGCCCGTGCGGCTCGGCAGGCCCTTGACCCGCCCTCGGACGTGCATGCCAGCGCCGAGTACCGCCGGGAGGTGGCCGGGGTCTTGATGCAGCGTGCGCTGGAGCAGGCTCTCGAGCGGGCCCGGCCACGCTAGCCCAGGGCAGGTAGGGAGCGCAAAGGGGGTTCATCCAAACTTGCCTGGACTCCGTACGATACGACTCGTGGTCAACGGCACCGAGTGGCGACGCGCGGTTCCGCCCCGGCTTCTTCTGAGCGATTTCTTGCGAGAGGAGCTCGGCCTCACGGGGACCCACGTGGGGTGCGAGCATGGAGTGTGCGGTGCCTGCACCGTGCTGCTCAACGGGGAACCTGTCCGCTCGTGCCTGATGCTGGCAGTGCAGGCAGACGGGGCCGAGATCGAGACGGTGGAAGGCCTGGCCCGAGGTGGGCAGCTTCACCCCCTCCAGCAAGCCTTTCAGCGGCATCATGCCGTGCAGTGCGGATTTTGCACGCCCGGCTTTCTTGTGATGGCCTCATGGCTTGTGCGCCACAACCCGAAACCCACCGAGGCTGCCATCCGTGAGGCTCTATCCGGAAACCTGTGCCGCTGTACGGGTTACCAGAATATTGTCCAGGCGGTGATGAGCGCGGCCCTGGAAGATGCAGCCAACGCCAGTCCACCGAGGTCAAGCCCGGAGACGTGACCGGCTGGCCGTCAGTAGCGTGCCGTCTCTCTGAGGAAACGCCGCAGCACCGTGCCTCCGGCAACCCGCCACAACCGGTCGGTGAGGTAGCCGAGCAGCCCCAGGGCTACGATGGCGGCAAACATCCAATCGATGCGGAAGTACAGGCGGGACGTCCAGACCAGGTACCCCAGCCCCGAATTGGCCGCCAGCATCTCCGCCGCCACGATGACCAGAAACGACGAGGCCATCGCCAGGCGCATCCCCACGAAAATGTACGGCACCGTCGCCGGAACCGTCACGTGGAAAAACACCTGCCGGGGACTTGCGCCCAGGCACCTCGCCGCTTGAACCTTCTCCTCCGGAATGGCGGCGACGCCGGTCGCGGTGTTGATCATGACGATGAAGGCCGTCGCATAGGTGATGAGAAGCACCTTGGAAACCTCACCCACGCCGAACCACACCATAAAGACCGTCACCAGCGCGATCGCGGGCACGAACCGGAAAAAGTGGATGTAAGGGTCCACAAGACTCTTCACCAGCGGCGACGACCCTACCAGCAGCCCGACGGGGATGGCCAAGGAGCTTCCCACCACCCAGCCGGTGAAGATGCGCCCCAGGCTTGCCCCTGCGAAGGAGAGCAACGTGCCGTCTCGCCAGAGCTCCAGCGCCCCCGCCGCCACCGCCGTGGGGGCCGGCAAGAAGAAGGGATCGATGAGGCGCGTCGAGGCCCACTGCCACAGGCCCAGAAACAACAGGACGCTTACGGCGGAGTAGAGGGAATGCCGCCGCGACCCCACCAGCGGGATACCTCCTCTTCAACATCCTTCTCGATCCGGCGGCAAAGCATGACGAAATCGGGATGCAGGTCATCGCGGGGATACGGCATCGCCACTTCGTACAGCTCCCGGATTCCCGAACCCGGGCGCATGATCCCGACCCGCTGACCGAGAAGCACCGCTTCCCGGATATCGTGGGTGACGTAAACGATGGTCTTGCCGGTCTTTTGCCAGATCCGGATCAGCTCCCGCTGCATGATGCGCCGGGTTTGCGCGTCCAGGGCTGCGAAGGGTTCGTCCATCAGCACCACCCGGGGGTCCGTCGCCAGGGTTCGGGCGATCTGCACCCGCTGCTTCATGCCCCCCGACAGTTCCGACGGGTACTTGCGTTCCTGCCCGCTCAACCCCACCATCTCGATGTAATGGGCGGCCACGCTTTGGCGCTGCTCCCTGGGCATACCCAGCATCCTGAGGCCAAACTCCACGTTTTGGGCCACGTTGAGCCAGTCGAAAAGAGGGGTATCCAGGGACTGAAACACCATGCCCCGGTGCCGGCTCGGGCTCGTGACACGCTCCCCATCCCCGGTCTCCACGACGCCCTCGGTGGGTGGGACGATCCCGGCGATGATCTTGAGCAGCGTGGTCTTCCCGCAACCGCTGGGGCCGACCAGCACCAAAAACTCGCCGTTGCCCACCACCAGGTCCACGTGGCGCAGCACCCACTCCGAAGAACCGTCGCTGCGGCGGTACAGCTTGGAGACGTCGCGCAACCGGATGGCCACGCTCATGGGCATCTCGCCCGCGCTGTCCCCCTCAGATCCAGCAGATCCCACAACACGGCCCCTTCGGCGTGCATCGGCCCCTCAATCCCTAAGAGATAGGCCAGCGTGGGGGCAATGTCCCTCAGCCGGATGGGAGTCTGCCGCACGTAGCCCCGGCGAAGCCCCGGACCGGCGAAGAACGTCATGGCCCCGTTGGCCAGCTCCCCGAAGCGCGCCGTCGGGAGATACGGCGTATGGTGGCCCGTCACAAGCGGCGACGGGCTGATCAGCCCTTGCGCCAGCCGCTCGGGGCGGAGCCGCTGGAAGCGCAGCGAGTCCAACATGCCATCCCAGGTGGTATAGCCGGGCTTGAGGAAGTAGAGCACATCGCCCACCGTCTCCTCGGCGCGCCCCCGCAGACCCAGGTCTTCCCGGCGGCAGACCAGGCTGAACGGCGACTCGCCGGTCTCGGGGTCCCTGACCTGGCGCAACGTATCGATGATCGCCTCCCGAACCTGCTCGTAGCGCTCGGGCGGCACGATGCCCTCCGGCTCGCGGCCCTGCAGATTGACCCAGACGTGCTGGGGGTCCAGGTAGGGCACCGCTCGGGACTTCCCAAGGTCGACGAGGAACGACCGGCTCTCGCCGTCCCAATCGTAAACCAGCAGGTTGGCCCGCTGCAGGGCTTGCACGACGGAGACGTATCGCCAGCACGGCAGCGCCGCGTGATCCGAGGTCACCACCACCACGGTGGAGTCGTCGGCGCACCCCTCCACCATTTTCCCGATCAGCTCGTCCACGATCCGGTAGCTCTCCCGGTACACCTCCCAGGCCTGCCGTGTCAGGGCCTGATCGGTGAATGGAAATCGGGAGTCGAGGTATCCCAGGAACGTGTGGTTGATGGCATCGATCAGATGGTAGTGGACGAACAGCACGTCCCAGCCTCGGGTACGCTGCAGGTAGGCCGCGGCCTCGGCCATCCAGTCGGCCTGGAAGCGGGCCAGCTCCAGGGTGATGGGCATGGCCACGTTGATGGGGCCGTACGGCCGCAGCTCCTCGTCTACCGGCACGTAGGGGCATTCCAGGCCTTCCACGTACGGCCCTGCGGTCCCCAAGAGCTCCCTTTCCAACCCGGCGGGGTAGGCCCAACCGGTGGCCTTAAACACGTCGGTGGCGTACAGCTCGAGATGCCGCGCGTCCGGCGAAAGCCTCACCAGCTTCAGCCGGACGACGGCCGGCTCCCCGAAGCAGGTGCGGCTGATCCACGGCGTCCACTGCCCTTCGGCCAGGGTCGCCAGGGCTCCCGTTGTGTCCTTTTCTGGCGCCAGCGTCAGGCGGTCGTACCCTCCTCCCTTTTCGGAGGTGACCAGGACATGAAGGGGATCGCCCTTTTTATCCCCCTCCAGGTGCAGCGTCGTCTCCAGCGCGGGCAGCCTCGACACGATGGCGCCGCGCCAGCCTTCGGCCGGCTTCAGCCGCAGGGGAACACGGCGCATCTGAGCGGTCGGGAGCGTGAGCACCGAGGCCTCGGGTTCCGCCGTCGCATAGACCCGGGCCTTGGCCAGCCGCCACGGTTCGCCACCCGGTGTGAGACCGCCTACCATCAGCTGGCGCTCGGACAAAGCAGGCCAGCCGGTCGGGTAATTGACGACCAGGCTGCGCAGGCCCTGGCGCTCCGCCGCGACCCAGAAGAACTCTGCCTGTACCGTGGTGGCGTGCTTGTTGCGGGTCGGCTCGCGCTCGCCGACCTCCAGGCGCTCCCCGGCTCGGTGGGACGTGAAACTCTGGATGCCGTGCGTGGCCGGCTCGGCACCGGTGGCGATGGTGGTCCAGTTGGTGGGCGTGTCCACGGGGATGGAGGGGAGCGACTCGGTCGAGACCCCCTCGGCCGCCAGCTGCTTCAAGTTAGGCATGATCCCCTCGTCCATGAACCGCCGCGTCAGGGACCACATTCCGCCGTCGATCCCAATGAGGATTGCCCGCTTCGCTGCTCGGTCGCTTGCCACGTCGCCGCCCCCGTCTCGCCCGCTACAGATCGACCCGAGCCCGGTGAACCTCCCTCAGCGGCCCCCCTACCACGTACTGCTCGATGGGAGGTCGCTGCTTGAGGATGCCGTTTTCCATCATGAACGCCGCCAGGCGGTCAAGCGTCTCCAGATGCTCCCTGCGCAGGGAAAGGGTGTAGTTTTCCCGGCGCATCTCGGCGAGCACCCGGTCCTGAGGAGCGCCGACCTTGCGCGCCACGATCCGGCTTGCTTCCTCCAGGTTGGCGTTCATCCAATCCGTGGCCTCGGCCAGGGCTTTCAATACCCGCACCACCGTGTCGGGCTGTTCTTCAACCATTTTCCGGCTAACGACCATGTAACCCACCGAACGGGTTTGGGCGGCGCCGTCATCTGTCAAGATGATGACGCCGGGAATCTGCTTGGCCTGCTCCACACCGTCGCCCCATACCCAGGCCGCGTCGATACGCCCGGCGCGAAGAGACGCAACGATTTCAAAGAGGCTTGAGAACGGGGTAAACTGCACGCTGGAGCGCGGGACGCCGCTGACGTCGAGGTAGCGAATGGAAACGTAGTGCTGCAGCGTGCCTGGAGCGATGCCCAGCCGCTTTCCCGCCAGGTCCGCCCCGCTGCGGATGCCGGACCGAACCGCGAGCTTGTGAAAGCCGGGGTCCGGCTCGATGATGGCACTGACGATGCGCAGCTGACCGGGCACCAGCCTTGCCAGCGTCGGGAAGTCAAGCCCTACCCCGAAGTCGGTCCTCCCTGCCAGCACGGCGTCGAGGGTGTCTACGCCGTACGAGAAAACCTGCACCTCGGGCGCCACGCCGTACCTGGCGAACAGTCCCCGGGCCTCGGCCACATGCACCTGGGCGCCGAGAATGAACGAATCCACCCCGAAGCGCACGGGCACCGGCCTGACCTCGGTGGCCCGTGCGGAACCCCACCACGTGCTCGCCACCAACAACGCGACGATCCAACTGGTCACTCGAGACCGATGCACCAGGGAGCACCTCCTTCATGACCTTGGCACACAGCCTGCAGGTGGCCCTGGCACCCGGCTTGGGCGCAGCAGAGCGCAGCCGACTTCACAGGCTGCGGCGCCGCACGATGTGAAACGAGAGAACGTCCGTACGCTGGTAGCCTTCCGTGTATACGACAGGATCTCCCCCCTCCGAGTACCCCACCTGCTTGGTGAGGAGAATGGGAGTTCCCGAAGCCACCTGGAGCTTGGACTGCACCGTCTCGTCCGGAAGCACGGGCTCCAGGAAGGTGATGGTGTGATCAAGCGCCACGCCGGCGTGCTCCTCCAGGAAGGTCAGCATGTCTTCTTTGAAGGCCTCGGGGTGGATCTCGGCGTCACCGAGCCGGGAGGGCACCCAGTCACGGATGTAGATGGCGGGGAGGTCGTCGGCCAGATAGACGCGTTCGAGCTGCCACACCCAGACGTTCGGGGCGACGTGCAGCCACTTCTGCACCGGGGCCGACCCGTCGTACCGCCGCCACTGGTACCCCTCCATCCGGCAGCGGTGGCCGTTGGCGCGGATCAGCTCGGGAAGAGGACGAAGTTCGGTGAGGGCCGCCAGGATGAGCCCGGCGTCGGGGCTGACGAAGGTGCCCAGGCCCCACTTGCGCAGGAGAAGCCCGCTGGCTCGAAGCTCCTCCAGGGCTTCCCGGATGGTGTTGCGGCTCACCCCGAAGCGCTGGGCCAGCTCCTGCTCCGAAGGCAGACGCTCGCCGGGCTTGTACTCCGCCCCGATGGCCCGGCGCAGGTGGTGCCGGGGCCCGCTTCTTCGGGATTGGCCGGAAGCCGCCCCCATGGGAATCCCCCTTGAGGCGGGAGAGCTGGTAGGACGTCCAACCTCTGGCCCATCCTACCACACCCTCGCGACGCAGGTCAACTCCCGTTCGCCATGATCCGGAGAAGAAGCGGCGCCGCGGCCGCCGACGCTGAGCCGTTCATCTCCCTTGGGCCCGGATTGCCGAAGACCACCGGAAGCGCCGATCCTGGACCAGCTCGAAGTAAGACCCCAGCCGCTGCTCCAGGCCTTCCACCCGATCCAGCGGCTCCTCGGAATCCTCTCCCGCGCCAAAGGTTCGGCGGATGCGGTACAACGTCGTGCGCTCCGCCGGAACTCGCCCGGCCCCGCGAATGAGCCGCCGCAGCTGCGCCGGCCGCATCAGCTGCCCGGAGGTCGAACCGGCCGCCGTCGAGATGCTCTCGTTGAGAAGGGTGCCACCCAGATCGTTGGCACCGGCTCCCAACAGCAGCTGGGCCATGCGGGGCCCCTCTTTCACCCAGGAGACCTGCAGGTTGGGAAGGCAATCGTGGAGCATGATGCGGGCTACCGCATGCACCTTCAGCACCTCGAGCCCGTCCGGCCCCGGGCGCAGGCCGCTGACCAGCTGCCGCCGGTACATCGGCGCCTCGGTGTGGACGAAGCTGAGCGGGACGAACTCCGTAAAGCCCCCGGTCTCCTTCTGGATAGAGCGGATGAGGTCCAGGTGGCGCGCCTGGTGCGCCGGCGTCTCCACGTGGCCGTACATCATGGTGGCCGTGGTGGGAATGCCGAGCTCGTGGGCGGTGCGGATCACCTCGATCCACTCACGGGTGCGAATGCGCCCCGGCGCGATCCGGGCCCGCACCTCATCGTCCAGGATCTCCGCCGACGTTCCCGGCAGGCTGCCGACCCCCGCCTCCTTGAGCGCCTGGAGGTACTCCCGAACCGGTAGCCTCGAGCGCAGCGCGCCGTACAGCACCTCCTCGGGTGAGAACCCGTGGATGTGGAGGCCGGGCACCTCCTGCCGGATGGCCTGGCAGATGCGCAGGTACAGGTCGCCCTCCATCCGGGGCGGCAGGCCCGCCTGGATGCAGACCTCGGTGGCACCCAGTTCCCAGGCCTCCCGAGCCCGGCGCACCACCTCCTCGATGGGGAGAAAATAGCCCTCCTCTTCCCGGAAATCCCGGCTGAACGCGCAGAAGCCGCACCGCTTGATGCAGACGTTGGTGAAGTTGATGTTGCGGTTGACCACGTATGTCACCACGTCGCCCACCGCGCGCCGGCGAAGCTCGTCGGCCACGCCGGCGATGGCAAACACCGCCGGGCCGGTGGCTTGCAGCAACGTCGTCGCGTCGCCCACGGAGATGGCGGAGCCGGCCAGCGCCCGCTCCAGAATGCGCCCGAACTCCGGGGCCACCGTCCGGAGCAGTCCTTCCACGCCCGTTCCCCCGGAGTCCATCCCGACCCGGTAAGGCTCGTCCAACTCGGTCACCCTCCTGCCAACGCGCAGCTTTCCCCTGCCTCCACGGGTTCGTCCCCTCGACCCACGTACGCCTGCATACCCCACCGCACGTAACCCCCGTGGTCGGCCAGGCGGTCCACGTACGGCCTTACGGAGTCGGCCAGCCACCGCTTCCGCCCCTCGCCCCGCAGGAACTCGGCGTAGACGCACAGTCGGGGCCGAAGCTCGAAGCCCTCCGCCTCGGTGGCCCGCTTCAGTTCCAGCAGGGCGGGCCACGGAGCCTCTGGGTTGACGTAGTCGGGGGTCAGCGGCGACACGCCGCCCCAGTCGTTGATGCCGGCCGAAAGCAGCAGCGGGTAGCAACGGGGGTTCAGGTTGGGGGGCACCTGGAGGTTGGCCGACGGCCCCAGGACGATCCGGGCCACGCTCACGGTTCGCATGACCTCCTCCAGGGAAGGGGGCCGGCTTGCGGCCATTGGGGTGCCGGGCTTCGGCTGGAAGTTCTGGACGATGACCTCCTGGATGTGCCCGTGGCGGCGGTGGAGTTCCCGGATGGCCAGCAGATCCCTGGCGCGCTCTTCCCGCGTCTCCCCGATCCCGACGAGAATGCCCGTCGTAAAGGGGATGCGAAGCCGTCCGGCCCGGTCCATGGTGCGAAGTCGAGCGGCAGGGCGCTTGCTCGGCGCCAGGTGGTGGGGTCCCCCGGGCTGGTACAGGTTCGGGCTTGAGCTTTCCAGCATCAGGCCCATGGAGGCCGAGACCTCCCGCAGCCGCCCCATCTCCGAGCTGGACAGGATCCCTGCGTTGACGTGCGGCAAAAGCCCGGTCTGCTCCAGCACCCGCCCGGCCACGTGGTACAGGTAATCGGGCGTGCTCCGAAAGCCGCGCCGCCGTAACCACCCGAGGGCCTCGGGGTAGCGCTGCTCGGGCCTTTCACCCAGCGTGAACAGCGCCTCCGTGCATCCCAGGCGAGCCCCCGCCCGGGCCACCTGCAGCGCCTCTTCGAGGGCCATGTACGGTTCGGGTGCGCCGGCCTCCCCCGGTTCCACCCGGAAGGCGCAGTACCCGCACCGGTCCCGGCAAAGGCGCGTCAGGGGGATGAACACCTTGGGGGAAAACGTGATGACCCGCCCGTGGCCCACCTCCCGCAGCCACGCGGCCGCCTCGTACAGCACCGGCAGGTCCCGGGCGGGAAAATCCAGGAGCTGCGCCACCTCGTCGGCCGAAAGCTCCCGGCCCGCCAGGGCCTTGTCCAGCAGCCTCATCGCCCCGTTCACGCGCCGGCGTTCACCCGCCCGCACCCGACCCCGTCCTGCCGCGCCCCAGGTTACCGCGCTTTAGGGCCGGCCGTCCAGCAGTCCGGCCCGCACCAGCGCCTCCCGAACGGCGGCCTTCTCGGCGTCGCTAAGCGGTGGAAGCGGCGGACGCACCACCGCGTTGCGGAACACCCCGAGGAGCACCAGCGCGTGCTTCACCCGGGCACGGTAGTTGCGCACGGGCGGCGCGAAGATGGCGTCCGATAGGGGCTGCAGCCACTTCGCGTACCGCCGGGCGGTCTCATAGTCACCGGCCATCGCGGCCTCGTACATCTTGACCTGGGCCTCGGTCGCCAGTGCCCCGAACCCCAGCAGGGCCCCCTGCGCACCCAGGACGAAGCCCTCCAGCAGGAAGTTATCATTGCCATTGAGCACCGTGACCGGCCGGCTTGCTTGCTGCAGAATCCGCACCGTCCGGGTGAACCGCAAGGCGTCGAAGGAGGCCTCCTTGAGGGCCACCACGTGCTTCACCTCCAGCAACCGGCGGATGGCTTGCTCGGAGTAAAGCACGCCTCCAAGAGCAGGCTGGAGCTGAAAGGCAATGAGGGGCAGGTCTGCCGCCTCGCCCACGTCTCGATGGTAGCGGTACGGGATCTCCGGGTCGAGCGGTTCTCCCTGGTAGGCCGGTATAGGGAACACCAGGAGGGCATCTGCCCCGGCAGAACGAGCCTCCCGAGCCGCTCGGGCGGCCTGCTGGTTGAAGGCCGCCGCCAGGCCGGCCACAATGGGGACCCGCCCGTTCACCTCTTCGGCCACCACCTCCAGCACCCGCAGGCGTTCCTCGGGAAAGAGGTGAGGCCCCTCCCCCGTGTCGACGTTGACGGCCAGCGCCCGTATGCCCTGGGGAACGATCCAGTTCACGTAGGCGCGAAGGGTTCGTTCGTCCACCGAGAAGTCTTCATTCATGGGGAGGGGGATGGCCGGAATGTACCCTTTCAAGTTGACGTCCTTCACTTTTGACGACCCCTTTCCCTCGAACGCAGGTACGGCATGACCTCACGGGCGAACAGCCGCATCGATTCCAACACCGCCTCCTGCCGCATGCTATGGAAGTGCATGCGGGCGATGAGATGGTCAAAGCCGAGCGCGTCGTGAAAGCGCACCAGCGCCTCGATGACCTCGTCGGGGTACCCCACGATGAACCTGTCGCGAAGCAAGGAGTCGAAGGAGGGCGTAGTATCCGACGCGACGTTCTGGTGGGACCACCTGACGTAGTCTTCCATGTACATGTGCCGTAGGTGTCGGAGCGCCTCCTCCTTGTGAGCCGCGCTCGCCGCCACGAACAGCTCCCGCAGCAGCGGAAACTCAACCGCGCTCGGATCCTTCCCCTCCTCCTGCAAAGCTTGCCGGTAGTGGCCCAGAGCCTCTTGCAGCTTCTCCAGGTTGGCCGTGGGTCCCGGAATCCAGGCGTCCCCGTAGCGAGCCGCGAGCCGCAGGGAGGTCTTTCCCCATCCCCCTACCCACAGAGGCGGACGAGGCGCCTGGACCGGGCTGGGGAGGACGCGCACCGAGGAGAGCCGGAAGAAAGTACCTTCGTAGTCGAATGGCTCGCCACGGAAGGCCAGGTGAAGCACCTCCAGCCCTTCTCGGAACCGGCGGATGCGCTCGTGGAACGGCACGCCGAAGTAGGAAAACTCGGGCTCCCGGTACCCGGCTCCGACACCTAGAACCATCCGACCTCGGGAGATCACGTCGACCATGATGGCATCCTCGGCGACATGCACGGGATGATAGTAAGGGAGGATCAAGACCGAGGTGCCAAGCTGAACGCGCTCCGTGCGGGCAGCCACCCCTGCGAGCGCCACGAGGGGCGATGGGTAGTACCCTTCGTCCGCGCCATGATGCTCCTGCATCCAGATCGAATCGTAGCCCCATTCTTCTGCTTTGATGCACTGCTCAAGCGTATCCTGGAACCGCTGCTTCTCCTGGCACGGCGAGATGCCGAACTTCAAACGACCCACCTGCCTCTTTCCCCGCAGTCGTCGCTCTCGAAGTCACTCACTCCGGCAACATCCGGCGGATGTCACTGGCTCCGGAAAAACGGGGCGTGGGAATGGCCGATGGGCCCACCTCCTTCTCCGGAGGACCGTCAAGGCCCTTCCCGTCGGATGCGGTGGAGTACAATTGCCTTTGGATTTCAAGCAACGCCCGAGTGAACGGCTCCCAGGCTCGCATCTCGGAAGTTCGTGGCCTCGGCAGGCATACCGGAACCACTCGCGCCACCCGAGACGGACGCCCGGTCATCACCACGATGCGGTCCGAGAGAAACAGCGCCTCCGTAATGCTATGGGTCACGAATAGAACCGTCTTCCTGCGGTTCTGCCAGATATCCTGAAGCATGAAATTCATTCGCTCGCGCGTCAATTCGTCGAGGGCGCCGAACGGCTCGTCCATGAGAAGGAGTTTCGGGTCGTGGATGAGAGCTCGACTGATGGCAACGCGTTGCTGCATTCCACCAGACAGCTGCGAGGGATAGCGGTCCTCAAAGCCGGCCAACCCCACCGACCTTAGGAGTTCTCGGGCCACTGGCTCGTAGCGTCGTCGGTCAAGCCCCAGGAACTCCACCGGAAGGAGGACGTTGTCCAACACCCTGCGCCACTTGAGCAATACGGGGTTCTGGAATACGATGCCCACGTCTTTGGTGGGGCCCTTGACGATGTTGCCGCCGACTCGGACCTCTCCCGTAGAGGCGGGAATTAAGCCAGCCACGATTTTGAGCAGCGTCGACTTTCCGCATCCGCTGGGGCCCAGGATGGCGACAAACTCCCCTTCGGAGACGGACAGCGACACCTCTGCAATGGCCTCAATGGTTTCTCCCGACGAGATTGAGTACCTCTTGCCGACCCTGTCGATCTCGATGAACACCGCTACCCACCGCCGCACAATCACCGTTGGGCCCGGGGCGGAAGGGCATAGTAAGTCAAGAACTCATTCGTGTATACGTCAGCAGAACTGATTTCGCGTAAGCCTTCGATGTAGGCCATGACGATCTCCACGTTCTTCGCCATTCGCTCGGGCACCATGTATCCCAGACCGTACTGTTCAAACCTAGGAGTATACATCAGGTCGATAACCAGCTGGAGGTTTTCCAGGTAGACCACGGGATCGATGGACGGGTGGGCTTCTCGGAGAACCTCGATAGCCGCCTGTGGGTGCATCAACGTCCACTGCCATCCGGCCAGGCTGGCCTGAAGGAACCGGCGAACCGTCTCCGGGCGATCTTTGACCATGCGATCCGTGGTGATAATGGCGTTACCGTAGAGGTCAAACCCGTGATCGGCCCACCGCACGTAGTGGTAGTTGTCGCCGAGCGCCTGGCGCCACAGAGGCAATCCTGTGATGAAGTCGAACGTGGCGTCAACCTGCCCGGACGCCAGAGCGGCTATTTTTGCCTCCGGCTTGATGTTGACAAACCGCACACGGCTCAGGTCGATACCCAGGCTCTTCGCCACCGCCGGGAAGAAAATCCTCTGAGCATCCCCTGCCGGAACCCCAACGGTACGCCCCTCGAGATCTTTCAGCGTCTTGATGCCGGAGCTCTTGGTGGTCCACATCGTGAACGGACTGAGGTCGAATAGCATGGCGATGAGCTTCACCTTAGCACCCCGGCCGCGCCCCACGATAGTCGTCGGAGCATCTGCGATGCCGAATTCTGCAGAGCCGGCATCGACCCGCGTGACCGTATCGGCGGAGCCGAACCCCCTGACGATGTTGACGTCCAGACCGGCTCGCTCGTACAGGCCCAGCTTCTTGGCGACATAGTAAGCGGCATGGTCCCCTACCGGGAACCAGTTGAGATTCAAGGTGACGCGTTCCAGTGCCTGAGCCTGACAGTACCCGGCTTGCGAGGCCACCACGAGCAAGCCACTTGCCAGTAGCCCGAGCCCCCGGCGACCGAGGTTGCGAAATCTCACCATGGCGCCTCTCCCCTCCGAGAGAAGTCTTCCAGGGATCCGTCCACAGCGGGGGACTCTGAATCGACCGGGACTCCCAGCCGCTCACCTACCTTTCCCAGGGCATGGCCACTCGTTCGACGAGGTTCACCACTCGAAACAAGAGCACGCCTAACAGCGACACAAGGGCGATGGCACCGAAAATGGCGGGCGTCGCCAGGGAAAGCTGCGCTGCGATGATCAGTGCTCCGAGCCCCTTCTCGGAGGCAATGAACTCACCGATGATAGCCCCTATTACCGCGACTGTCGCCGCGATCTTGAGCCCACTGAAGATGTAAGGTAGCGCATGGGGCAGACGGATCTTCCAAAAGAACTGCCACTGCGGGGCTGACAACGAGCGAGCCAGGTCGACCAGTTCCGGATCCACGGTTTTGAGTCCGGTGACGGTGTTCATCACAATCGGGAAGAACGTGAGAAAAAAGACGATGACCACATTAGGAACGATTCCAAATCCCAGCCACACCAGGAACAGGGGCGCGACGGCCACCTTGGGGATACTGTTGATGAGGACCAGCACGGGAAGCAAGGTCTGCTCCAGCCAGCGGGACCAAACGACCAGTATCCCCAGTAGGCAGCCGCCCACCGCGGCCAGCGCGAATCCCCCCGTCATCTCAACCAAGGTCACCCAGAGGTTCTGGGCCCACTGGTAACGTCCGTCCGCGAGAGCTCTTGCCACGTCCAGGGGACCTGGCAACAGGTAAGCCGGGGGACGCAGCACCGCCACCACCAGCTGCCATAGACCGAGACTCCCGACCAAGGTCAGTGCGAAGGGCGCCTGTGATCGAGCGATGACGAGAATCGGCCAGAGCCGGGGATTTTTCATTCCGGCTCACCCGCGCCCTTCCGTCGTTGTCTCTGCGGGGCTGCGGAGGTCGTCCGAGCGCACCGGTCCTGAGACTCTGCTTGCTGACCGAGGTTCGCCAGTCGCTCAAGGGACGCAAACGATCGGGTCACATAAGCTACCGTCTCGTCCACAAGAATCTGCAGGATTTGCTCGCCCTTCGAGGCGGACGCCAGGCTTGGTTTACCCCAAACCCCATGCGGTGCTATTTCGAAGATCCGGGCATAGTCCAGGAACTCCCGGCCAACGTCGGGCACGAAGTCCACCGCCTGATCCATGCATACAGCAGAGGGGTCCAGGTATAACATCAAGGATGTCTCCGCCTCGTCGGCATGGACACCCGGCGGCTCATCCAGGACCTCTGCCAGTCTGGCAGCTGCGAGATCGTACGGCGCCACCCACAAGGCCCGAAGCTTTTGGTGGTTCAGGTTAAACTCTCGGACGGCAGGCTTTATGACCCAATTCCCTCCGTGCGATGTCAATACCACAGCGCGTCGGAATCCTTGCGCTTCCAAAGCCGTTAGAACGTCCTGCACCACCGAGAAGAGGGTTGCCTGCCTCAGCCAGACGGTTCCGAAAGACGGCCCGTGCTCCTGGGCTGTACCGAACGGAAGGGTCGGGAGAAGAAACCCTCCGACTCGCTGCGCCACACGCCGGGCAACCTCCGACCCGATAATCCAGTCCGTTCCGACAGGCAAGTGCGGCCCGTGCTGCTCAATGGAGGCGATGGGTACGATAGCGATGCATGAGCCCGCCTCGACGGCCCGGCGGAGCTGCGGCGAGCTGTTGTGGACGTCAAGCATTGGGGCTTCCCCCTCTGGACCTCTATGCCGCCTGCTACCCGGCTTTACGCAGCCGGCTGCCCGGCGCCGGGCGGATCGCTCCACAGGGCGGCATATTCGCTGGCCAACAGGGCCACGTTGCCGCCCGTGTGCCAGAAGATGACCGTGCTTGCGGCCTCGAAGCGACCCCGGCTTGCCATGTCCAAAAGCCCCGCCATCGCCTTGCCCGAATACACCGGGTCCAGGAAGATGGCCTCCTCCCTGGCGAGCCGCCGGATGGCTCCCTGACAGGCCTCCGTCACGGCCGCGTACCTCGGCCCCATGTAAGCCATCGTGATCTCCAGTTCGTCGGGCGCGATGTCCCCCGCCAAGCCTATCAGCCGGCTCGTCCGGGAGGCGATGGAGGCCACCTGGGTGCGCAGTTCCGAGTCGGTCTTGGCCACCCCCACCCCCACGATGGCCGGGAGCTTACCGGAGACCGCCGAACCTCCAGGGCGAAGGGCCGCCCGTGCCCCCAGGCGGCTGGAAACCAGCCGGCGCCCGACCTCAAGGCCTGCCTGGGTACCGCCCGACGAAGAGGCCACCACAACCGCGGCCGGCTGAAGTCCCAGGGAACCGGCCTGCTCCATGAGCTCTTCGAAGGCACGCACAAACCCCAGCACGCCGGTGGGCAAGGAACCCCCAATGGGGATGGCAAACGGCCTGCGCCCCTGCCGTTCCAGCCGAGCCGCCAGCGCATGCATCTCCGATTCCAAAACGGCCCAATCGTCGGTGCCGGTAAAGTGGCATTGGGCCCCGGCCAGCAGGTCGAGGGTGAGATTGCCGCTCGGCAGCGTCGGCCTGGACCCGCCAAGCACCAGGTGGCACTCCATCCCCACCAGCGCTGCAGCCGCCGCCGTCATGCGCGCATGGTTGGACTGGGCGGCACCGACCGTCAGCACCGTATCCGCCCCAGCCGCCAGGGCCTCCCCCAGCAAGAACTCCAGCTTGCGAGCCTTGTTGCCCCCGAAGGCCAGGCCGGTGAGATCGTCCCGCTTCACCCAGATGTCCAGACCCAACGCCCGGCTCAGGCGGGGCAGCGGGTGAAGCGGTGTCGGTGTAACGGCCAGCGAGACGGTGGGGAACTCCCTTGCACCCACCATGGTTCGCCCAAGCCGTCCCGGCTCCCACCGCTCGGCGGCACCGCTCCCAGCCGCAGCAACCAAGCCCCATCGTCCTCCTTCGCCTGCTGGCTTTCACCCGGAGAACCCGAAATGCCGGTAGATGCGGAGGGTGAGTTCACCGAAGCGCTTCTCGGTCCGCATAGGGATGGTGCGAGGTCGGGGAAGATGAACATCCACCTCGTCCAGGATGACGGAGGGCCTGGGCCCCAGAACCACAACCCGGTCTGCGAGGAAGACCGCCTCTTGAATGTTATGGGTGACGAACAGGATAGTCTTTCGGCTCGTTTCCCAGATGTTCGCCAGCTGGATATTCAACTGGTCCCGGGTCATGGCATCGAGAGCCGCAAACGGCTCATCCATGAGTAACACGTCGGGGTCGTGAATCAAGGCCCGGCAAATGGAGACGCGTTGCTGCATGCCCCCCGACAGTTCGTGCGGGTAACGGTGCTCGAACCCTTCCAGCCCCACCATCGCCAGAAGCTCGCGGGCCCGGGCCTCGTATGGCCTGACGGGCTGGCCCATCAGCCGGATCGGGGCGAGGACGTTGCCCAAAAGCGTCTGCCATGGGAACAAGGAGGGCTTCTGAAACACCATGCCGATTTTCGCGCCCTCACCGCCCTTTCCAGGCGCCCCGACGGGACGCCCCGCCACCGAGATCCTGCCTTCGTCGCTGGGAACCACGCCTGCGACGATCTTCAAGAGCGTGGACTTTCCGCACCCGCTCGGCCCCACCAGCGCCACAAATTCCCCCTGACGAACCGTCAGGCTGAAGCGCCGAACTGCTTCAATGACGTCCCCCCGTGCCGTTCGGTAGCGCTTGGCGATACCATCAACCACCAGGTAGTCGGACTTCAAGCCTACCGCCGCCCCCGCCTTCTGTGCCGAGGGACCGAGCCCTCACGACCCCTCACTCGGCGCCTTCCACTCTCTGGCGTCAGCGTGTGGGATTGAGAGGCCAGGAGTAGCGAGGCAACAGCTCGTTGGTGTAGACCGAAGCCGGGTCGATTTGTTTGGGCAGGTCGATGTACTGCTGCACCAGCCCAACCGTGTATGCCATGCGAGCCCCGTCGATCCAGCCCAGTCCTTGCAGGCGGACCTCTTCGGAATACATGAGGTCCAGCTCCACATTGAGCATTTCCTTCAACAGCGCCGGCCTGGCGGCGGGAACGTACCTGGCGACGATCTGCACCGCCTCGTCGGGGTTCAAGATGGTCCACTGGAGACCCTTATAGGTGGCATCCAAAAAACGCGCCACCATGTCCCGCCGGGCCCTCAGCGTTTCCTCCCGGACGAAGAAAGCGTTGCCATACGGGTTTACCCCGTGCTTGGGCCAGTGGAAGTACACCGTGTTCTCCTTGCCCAGAGCTTCATAAAACAGGGGAAGGCCATCCAGGAAGTAAACGGTCGCATCGATCCGGCCCGCCGCCAGGGACTGGATCTTCGCGCCGGGAGCCATGTTGACCCACTGCACCGCGGCCGGATCCAGCCCGTTGGCTTTCGCCAGGGCCGGGAAGAAGACGCGGTGGGCGTCCCCTGCCGGAGCCCCGATGGTGCGCCCGGCCAGCTGGCGGATGGAAGTGACGCCGCTGTCTTTGCGTGTCCAAAGCGTCAGCGGGGTTGTCTGGTATAGCATCCCCACGATCTTGAGGGACGCCCCCTGCCCCACGCCGGCGAGGATACTCGGTGTGTCCGCGTACCCGACGTCCACGGAGCCCGCTACCACCCGGTTGACCGTATCGCCGGAGCCGGCGCCCCTTTGAATCTCCACGTCCAGCCCGAGGTCACGGTAGTAGCCCCGGTCGAGAGCCACATAGAACATGGCGTGGTCGCCTTCGCCCTCCGGTATCCAGTTGAGCCGGAAGACCACCTTCTCCGGCGCGCCCGCAGCCACCGCCGCGACGCTCAGGGCGAACGCCACGGCCACGAGAACAGACAGCCCCCAATACGACCGCCCGCAAGACCACCCACGCGCCACAGAGAGACCCCCCTCGAACTTTCTGCATACGGGAGTGATGCCGAAGCCCCCAGTCAGCCTTTGCGGCTGTGACGTGCCCACGGCATCAGCCACCACTCCACAAGGGAGATGAACCCGAACAAGGTCAGACCCAGCAAGGAAATCCAAACCAGCGCCCCCAGGATGATGTCGACAGCCAAAGAGGCCTGGGCCGCCATGATGAGGCCTGCCAGACCCTTGGAGCTGGCCACGAACTCCCCGATGATCGCGCCCACCACGGCCTGCGTGCTGGCCACTTTCATGCCGGTGAAGATGTACGGAAGGGCGTTGGCCAGTCGAATGTGCCAGTATACCCGCCACTTGGTCGTGCGAAGAATGGAAGCCAGATCGATGAAGTCCGGGTCGATCTCGACCACGCCGCGCGCGGTATTGAGGGCAACCGGGAAGAAGGCGACGAGAAACGCTATCCACATGTTGGGGATGATACCGTAGCCCAGCCAAATGATGAACAGCGGAGCCAGAGCGATCTTGGGAAGGGAATTGAACAGGACCAGAAACGGCAGCACGGCCAGACGCAGCGAGTCAGACCAGGTTACGAGAACCCCGATTACCATGCCAAGGACAGCCGACAGGACAAACCCGCCGATCACCTCCAAACTGGTCACGACCCCATGCTCAAACCACCGCCACTGGGGATTCAGTAGGGCCGACGCCACCCGCGCCGGGCGGGGAAGAAGGTATGGCTGGATGCCGGACAGCGTCACAAACACGTCCCAGACCACCACGACGACCACGAAGAAAGCGGCCGGAGGGCCGACAACCCGAAGTCCCTGTCGCAACACTCGCCATGAAGGCGCTCGCTCGCCGGCCGCCGCGCCCTGAGCCGCGTAAACGACCGCCCGCTCTGCCTTCTGCACGCTTTTCAGCCCCCCGGCCGCAAGTGCCGCCTCATGCTGGCGTACCCGCTCGGCGGCGGCCCGCCCGCAGGCGGGACCGACCTGGTGGCACCGTGGATTTCCGGGCCACAAGGCGGTGCGGCAAGATCACGGCATCGTCGAGCGTAAGCTCACCTCTTCGGAACTTGAGGAAGCTCTCCATGCTCACGGCACCCAGCTCGTACATCGGGATCGCAACCGTGGACAGGGATGGCTCCACGAACTCCGCGGCGGGGATGTCGTCAACGCCCATCACACTGATGTCCCTCGGGATCCGGTACCCCATCTCCTTGAGGGCGGTCATGCACCCGATGGCCATGATGTCGTTGGCTGCCATCACCGCGGTGGGCTTGGGCCGCAGCCGGTGGATCACCCCTGCCGCGGCCAGGCCCGCTGCGTACGTGAAGTCGCCACCCACGATGAGCCGGGAATCGACGGGAAGACCGTGGCTCTCCAGGGCCCACTTGTAACCGTCGAGCCGCAGCTCCGACGTGGTAACGCCCTCGGGGCCGGAAATGTAGGCGATGCGCTCGTGACCGAGATCGATGAGGTAATCGACGGCGTCCTTCACGACCTGCCTGTTGTCCACAAGCACCGGCAGGGAAGCGAACATGTGCTTGCTGAGGGAGAGGCAAACCGCGCCCCGTTCGCGCAAGGATGCGAGAATCCTTTCCACCTCGGCGAGGTACGTCCGATCCAATAGCCCCCCACCGGCGAAGATTACCGCGTCGACGCGGTAGTCGTTGAGGGTTCGCAGGTACTGAAGCTCGACCTCCGGGATTCGGTCGGAGTTGCAGACGATGACCAGGTAGCCGTTCTTGCGGGCGACGTCCTCGATGCCCCGAATGATGGCGGCGAAATAGGGGTCCGCCGAGTCACCGATGATCACGCCCACAATGCGAGTGTCTTTCTTGACCAGGGCCTTCGCCAGGGCGCTGGGGGAGTAGTTGAGCGCCCGGGCGGCCTCCAGTACGCGAGCCCGAGTCTTTTCGCTCACAGGGTGCGAACTGCCGCCCAGCACCCGGGAGACGGTCGTCACGGAAACCTTGGCAAGCCGGGCCACTTCCACGATGGACGCCACAGGATGAAAGCCTCTCCATAGTGGGAAGCGTTTTCCGGAGAAGGATTTCCGGAAAACGTTTTCCACGGCTGAACGAAATGGTACCAGCCGCCCCTCGTGCTGTCAACCCGAACAGCTGTTTGACTGAGCGTGGCCAAAAGGTCGCTCCGCTCGGGCAGCCCCGGCTGGCGCCGAACCGCCGCGTCAGCAGATCCAGCGCATGACCGCCTCAAGGGGCCTGCGGTCGCGGTAGCGGCGTTCGTGGCGCGGGTACCCTAACGTGATGGCCGCCTGGGGCTCCCAGTCCGCCGGCA
>CAYQLT010000019.1:0-45993 GCA_964418425.1 uncultured Clostridia bacterium | reverse complement strand
CCCTACGACCTCGTCTGCGTGGGCAGCCCCAGCATGGGGTTTTTCCGGGGGAGGCCCGCGCCGGATGTGGTGGAGGCGCTGGCCCGGTGCACGCGGCTTGAAGGCAAGCGGACGGCCGTCTTCGTGCGGCGCTCGGGAATGGGCAGCGGGCGGGCCATCAGGGCCCTCATGGCCGCTCTGGAGCGTCACGGGGCGTGGGTGGAGGATTTCGCCGACCTGGGCTCGGAGCAGGAGGCCCGGGACTTCGGGCAGCGGCTCAAGAGCCTGGCCCGCGCTCGCACGTAGTGGCTTTGCGGCGCAGCCGGCCTCCCGGGCGCCCGGGCGGTGGCGGGCGGTCCCGCATGTAACGGATTCGTAAATTTCCGGCCGCCCGGTCTTGACGGCCTTCCCTTCCCATGCGTATAGTGGTTGCCAACAAGTCCATCCGCCAAAGGCGATGAGGGAGAGCAGTAAGGACGGCCAGGCGGCTCCAGAGAGCCGGTGAAAGCTGCAAGCCGGTGCCGCACAGCCGCCCTGAACTCGCTCCGGAGCCGGTCGGCCCATGGCGCCCTCGGGGGCGCAGGTAGGTCGGCCCGGTCGCTCAGGGTTCCGGCAGCCCGTCGGGTGTTGCCGGGCGGCGCCCGTTAGCGCGCAGGCTTTACCGGCCCGTTGGGTGGCCGGCGAAGCGTGGAGATGGGTAGAGGCTCCGGCGCTGACTGTCTGGCGTTCGGGGCGGCCCAAGCAGGGTGGTACCGCGGCGAAAGCTCGTCGCCCCTGCCGCTGCGGTTCTGGACGCAGGCGGCAGGGGCATTTTTTATAGCCGGACACGGGTGCGGGGGGAGAGTCCACCATGGCAGCTCAAGTGCAGGCCGGCTCGTTTGCGGCGCAGGTGGGTCAGCAAACGTCCCACCCGGAGCGAAACGGTGACCCGCACGCAGCGTTGTTGAAGACGCCACTTGCGACGCCATCTTCGGGCACGCAGGTTCTGGGGGCCGAGGCGCTGGTTTACGCCCTCATCCGGGAAGGGGTTGAGGTCATCTTCGGCTACCCCGGGGGCGCCATCATGCCTGTATACGATGCGCTGTATCGCATCGGCGCCCCCCGCCACGTGCTGGTTCGCCACGAACAGGGAGCCGCGCACATGGCCGAGGGTTACGCGCGGGTGACCGGCCGGGTGGGGGTTTGCATGGCTACCTCGGGCCCCGGAGCCACCAACCTGGTCACGGGGCTCGCCAACGCCTACATGGACTCGATCTCCGTGGTGGCCATCACCGGTCAGGTGCCGAGAGCGGCCATCGGCCGGGATGCTTTCCAGGAGTCGGACGTGCTGGGGATCACCATGCCGATCACCAAACACAACTTTCTGGTGCGCCGCCCCGAAGATCTTCCGAGGGTGGTGCGGGAGGCGTTCCACATCGCCTCCACCGGCCGGCCCGGCCCTGTCCTCATCGATGTCCCCAAGGACGTGAGCAACGCCCGGATCACCTGGCAGGCCGAACCTCCGGCCATGGACCTGCCGGGGTACCGCCCGAACCTGGACGGTCACCCCCGCCAGGTGGCGGAGGCGGCCCGCTTGATCAACGAAGCCCGGCGACCACTTCTGTACGTCGGCGGGGGGGCCATCACATCCGGCGCGTCAGAGCTGGTCCGCAGGCTGGCGGAGCGAGCCAGCATCCCGGTGGTCATGACCCTCATGGGCCTGGGCGCTTTTCCCGGCCGTCACCCCCTCAGCCTGGGCATGCTGGGGATGCACGGCGCGGCCTACGCGAACTATGCGGTGAGCCACTGCGACGTTCTCATCGCCGTGGGCGCCCGCTTCGACGACCGGGTGACGGGCAACGTCCGCACCTTCGCCGTCCGGTCCCGCAAGATCCACATCGACGTGGATCCCGCCGAGATCGGGAAGAACGTGGCGGTGGACGTCCCCATCGTGGGCGATGCCGCGCGGGTGCTGGCCGCCCTGCTGGAGCAGGTGGAGCCGGCGGACCGCACCGAGTGGCTCGCGCAGATCGAGGCGTGGCGCCGGGAGTACCCGCTGGCCTATCCCAGCTGCGACCCCCTGGTCACCCCCCAGGACGTGGCGGTGGAGCTGGATCGCCTGACGGGCGGACGGGCCATCGTGGCGACGGACGTGGGCCAGCACCAGATGTGGATCGCCCAGTTCTACCGCTTCGAGGCCCCGCGCTGCAACGTCACCTCCGGCGGGCTGGGAGCCATGGGGTTCGGGCTTCCCGCCGCCATCGGGGCGAAGGTGGGTCGCCCCGAGCACCCGGTGGTGGCGTTTCTCGGTGACGGGGGCTTCCTGATGACGCTGCAGGAGCTGGCCACCGCGGTGGAGCTGGACCTGGCGCTTCCCATCATCGTCATCAACAACCGGGCTCTGGGTATGGTGCGGCAGTGGCAGACCATCTTCTACGAGCGTCGCTTTGCCGAGAGCCTGTTGCCCGAGCGGACCGACCTGGTGCGCATCGCCGATGGGTTCGGGGTGCCGGGCAGGCGCGTCACCCGGCCGGAGGAGGTGCGGCCCGCGCTGGAGGAGGCGCTGGCAGCCCCGGGGCCGTTCTTGCTGGACGTGTGGGTGGATCCGGAGGCGATGGTCTTGCCCATGGTCCCGCCGGGAGGTTCCATCGACGAGATGGTGGGCGTGAGGGGGCGGCTTGACGCATGAGGCGCATCATCGCGGCCGTGGTTCGAGACCAGCCCGGCGTCCTGGCCCGGGTCGCCGCCATGTTCTCCCGCCGGGGGTTCAACTTGCAGAGCGTGGCCGTGGGGCCGTGCGAGGAGCCCGGGCTCTCCCGCATGACCCTGGTGCTGGACGAGGATGACGCGGGCGTCGAGCAGGTGACCAAGCAGCTGCACAAGCTCATCGACGTCATCAAGGTCAGCGACATCACCGACGACGAGCCGGTGGAGCGGGAGCTGGTTTTGGTGCAGGTTTACGCCGAAGGGGCGCGCCGGGTGGAGCTTCTGCAGCTCGGGGAGATCTTCCAGGCCCGGGTGGTGGACGTGGGAAACCAGTCGGTCACCTTCGAGCTGACCGGCGAGCCGGCCCGGGTGGAGTCCGCGCTGCGGCTTCTGCGGGGCTTCGGCATCAAGGAGCTGGCGCGCACGGGTGTGGTCGCGGTGGCGGCTAACTCCCGGGTCAAGGCCGGGCGGATGGAGCGGGAAGGGGCCAGGGTGTAAGGGCATGGCGAGGGTCTTCTACGATCACGACGCGGATGTCGGGGTGCTTTCGGGGCGTACGGTGGCGGTGGTGGGCTATGGAAGCCAGGGCCACGCCCACGCGCTCAACCTGCGAGACAGCGGCGTGCGGGTGGTGGTGGCCAACCGTCCCGGCAGCCGCAATTACCGGAGGGCGGTGGCCGACGGGTTCGAGGTGGTGGATCCGGCGGAGGCGGCGCGCCGGGGAGATATCATCCAGATGCTGGTTCCCGACCATGTGATGCCCCAGGTGTTCGAGGAGATGCGGCCGCACCTGTCCGCCGGCAAGGCGCTGGCGTTCGCGCACGGGTTCAACATCCACTTCGGCCAGGTACGGCCACCTGAGAACGTGGACGTATTCATGGTGGCGCCCAAAGGCCCCGGACACCTGGTGCGGCGCATGTACGTGGAGGGGAAAGGCGTACCGGCCTTGCTGGCGGTGCACCAGGATGCCACGGGCAACGCCCGCAGCCTGGCCCTGGCGTACGCGCGGGCCATCGGGGCGACCCGAGCCGGGGTCATCGAGACCACCTTCCGGGAGGAGACGGAGACCGATCTCTTCGGGGAACAGGTGGTGCTGTGCGGCGGCGTGACGGAGCTGGTCCGCGCGGCCTTCGAGACTTTGGTGGAGGCCGGCTACCAGCCGGAGATCGCCTACTTTGAATGTCTGCACGAGCTGAAGCTGATCGTGGACCTGATGTTCGAGGGCGGCATCACCTGGATGCGCCATTCCATCTCCGATACGGCCGAGTACGGGGACCTGACGGTGGGGCCGCGGGTGATCGACGCCCATGTCCGGGCCTCCATGCGCCAGATCCTTCAGGACATCCAGTCGGGGCGCTTCGCCCGGGAGTGGATCCTGGAGAACCGGGCCGGGCGGCCGGTGATGAACGCTCTGCGGGCGGCCCAGGCGCGCCATCCCATCGAAGAGGTGGGGCGCAGGCTGCGGGAGATGATGCCGTGGATCCAGGTGCCCGACGAGGCCCGGGAGGTGACCGCGCAGATTCTTGGCGAATCCCGCCGCGAGCTGGGTGGGGCGCCGCGAGGGTAAAGGGCCGGCCCATGTCGGCCAGAACCGCACATCCAGGAGAAGGGAAGACCGGCCAGTGGCCGTCGAGACCAGGCTTGCGGCTGCGGGAACCTTTGACGAGAAGCAGGAGCTTCGCATACCGGGCCCGACCCCGGTTCCACCGTCGGTTTTGCGGGCCATGTCCCGGCCCATGATCAACCACCGGGGGCCGGAGTTCAAGGAGCTTTTGGCCAGGCTCGTGGAGCGCCTGAAGGGGCTTTTCGAGACCCGGTCCGACCTGGTGCTCCTCACGGGCTCGGGTACCGCGGGCATGGAGGCGGCGGCGGCCAACCTCATCTCCCCGGGCGACCGGGTGCTGGTGCTGGTTGGCGGGTTTTTCGGGCGACGCTGGGTGGAGATCGCGCGGGCCTTTGGGGCCGAGGTGGAGGTCTACGAGTACCCCTGGCACAGCGGGGCCGATCCCGAAGAGGTGGCGCGGCGGCTGCGAGAGCGTCCCGACATCCAGCTCATCTTCGCCACCCACAACGAATCGTCCACCGGCGTGCTCAACGACATCGAGGCCATCAGCCGATGCCGGTCAGAGGCGGGCTCGCCGGCGCTCTTGGTGGTGGATTCGGTGAGCGGCCTGGGCGGTGCCCCGCTTCCCATGGACGCGTGGGGTGTGGACGTGGTGGTCACCGCTTCCCAGAAGTGCCTCATGGCCCCGCCAGGGATGGCGATGGTGGCCGCATCGCCGGCGGCGTGGGAGCGGGCGGCCCGGGCGCGCTCGCCCCGGTACTACCTGGACCTGAGGGCCCACCGGGAGCTGCAGGAGAAGGGCCAGACCCCGTGGACCCCGGCGTTGTCGGTGATGTTTGCCCTGGACGAGTCGCTAGCCCTTTTGGAGAGGGAGGGGGCGCCGGCGCGCTTCGCCCGCCACCGCCTGATGCGGGACATGGTGCGGGCGGGGCTGCAGGCGCTGGGCATGGAGCTGTTTGTGGCCGATCGCTGGGCCTCGCCCACGGTGACCGCGGTCCGGCCGCCCGAGGGGGTTTCGGGCGACGAGCTGAGGCGGGTGGTCTCTCGCGAGCTGGGCGTGGTGCTTTCGGGAGGGCAGGGGCCTCTGGCGGGCCAGATCGTTCGGGTCGGGCACATGGGCTACGCCACGCCCATCGACATGGTGGCGGCGGTGGCGGCGGTGGAGATGGGCTTGCGCCGCCTGGGCGCCCGGGTGCAGATCGGGCGGGGCGTGGCGCAGGCCGAGGAAGTGTGGGCGCGGTGGGCGTCCTGAGTCCCCTTCGGGTTTTGGTCGCCGACCCCATCGACCCGGCGGGCGTGGAACGGCTGCGGCAGGAGCCGGACCTGGACGTGGAGGTGCGCCCCGGGCTGGACCGGGAGACCCTCCAGGCGCGCATCGGGGAGTTCGACGCGCTGGTGGTGCGAAGCGGCACCCGGGTGGATGCGGGCCTGGTGGAGGCGGCGCGCCGTCTGCGGGTGGTGGGCCGGGCGGGGGTCGGCGTGGACAACATCGACGTGGAGGCCGCCACCCGCCGGGGGATCGTGGTGGTCAACACGCCCGAGGCCAACACGCTGGCGGCCGCGGAGCATACCTTCGCGCTGATGCTGGCCGTAGCCCGCCATCTCCCCGCGGCGCACCGGCACCTGGTGGAGGAGCGTGGTTGGGAGCGGCAGCGGTTCATGGGGGTCCAGCTGGCCGGCAAGACCCTGGGGCTGGTGGGGCTCGGCCGCATCGGGACGGAGGTCTGTCGTAGGGCCCAGGCGTTTCGGATGCATGTGGTGGCGTACGACCCGTACGTGAGCAGGGAGCGGGCGGCCGCACTGGGGGCGGAGATGGTGGATCTGCCGCAGCTTCTCGGCCGCTCGGACTTCATCAGCATCCACTGTCCTCTGACGCCCCGCACCCGCCACCTCATCGGGGCCGAACAGCTGGCGGCGGTCAAGCCGGGCGTACGGCTGATCAACTGCGCACGAGGCGGTATCGTGGACGAGCGCGCCCTGGCCGAGGCCCTGCGCTCAGGGCGGGTGGCGGCGGCGGCCGTGGACGTCTTCGAAGAGGAACCTCCACGGGCAAGCCCGCTTCTGGGGGCGCCCAACGTGGTGCTGACCCCCCACCTGGGCGCGAGCACCGTGGAAGCCCAGAGCGGCGCGGCGGTGGAGGTGGCCGAAGAGGTCATCCGGGTTCTGAGGGGCGAGCTGCCTCGCCATGCGGTCAACCTTCCCCCGATTCCGGCGGAGCGGTGGCCCTGGGCCCGCCCTTACGTGCAGCTGGCCTGGAGGCTCGGGCGGCTTTTCACCGAGCTGTTTGGTTCGGCTGCGTTGCGCCGGGTAGAGGTGGTTTACCGCCGGGAGCTGGCGGAGGCTGCGGAGACCCCCGCTCTGACGGCGGCGGCCCTATGGGGGATCCTGACGCCGGTCCTGCAGGAAGGGGTTACCCTGGCCAACGCGCCGGTTTTGGCTCGGGAGCGGGGCATGGAGGTGGTGGAGACCCGAAGCCGCGACGCGGTGGCCGGGGGGGCCAACGGGGGGCCGGCCATGGCTTTGGTGGCCGTTTTGCCGCAGGGGCGGCGAACCGTCGGGGGTGCCGTGGATCCCGACGGCTCTCCCCGTCTCGTGGAGATCGACGGCTACCGCGTCAACGTGGAGCCCAGCGGACACCTGCTGGTCTCCGCTCACCTGGACAAGCCCGGGATCATCGGCAAGGTGGGGACCCTGCTGGGGCAGCACCGGATCAACATCGCGTATATGCAGTTGGGCCGGGATCGGCCCGGCGGGCAGGCGGTGATGGTCCTGGGGGTGGACTCGCCGGTGCCGGAACCGGTCCTGGCTGAGTTGCGGCAAATCCCGGACCTTTGGGACATCCAGGCCGTGGAATGGTAGGGAGTGATGCGAACATGGGCGAGCGGATCCGCATCGCGGTCTTTGACACAACCCTGCGTGACGGCGAACAATCCCCCGGTGCCAGCCTCAACGAGCTGGAGAAGCTGGAGGTGGCCCGCCAGCTGGACCAGCTGGGCGTGGATGTCATCGAGGCGGGCTTCCCCATCGCCTCTCCCGGGGAACTGGCCGCCGTCCAGGAGATCGCCCGACAGGTGCGCCGTCCCGTCATCGCCGCGCTGGCCCGGGCCAATCCCCAGGACATCGAGGCGGCCGGGGAGGCGGTCCGGCCGGCGGCCACCAGCCGCATCCACGTCTTCATCGCCACGTCGCCCATCCACATGCAACACAAGCTTCGGATGACCCCCGAGCAGGTGATGAAGGCGGCCGAGGAGGCGGTTCGCCTGGCGGCGCGGCTGGCGCATCAGGTGGAGTTTTCGGCGGAGGACGCCACCCGCAGCGACCGGGACTTCTTGTGCCGCATCTTCGAGCGGGCCATCCGGGCAGGAGCCACCGTCATCAACATTCCCGACACGGTGGGCTACACCACGCCGGAGGAGTACGCGGAGCTGTTCCGATACGTGGCCGCGCACACCGAGGGTATCGAGCGGGTCACCCTGAGCGCGCACTGCCACAACGACCTGGGGCTGGCGACGGCCAACACCCTGGCGGCCATCACCGCCGGGGCCCGGCAGATCGAGGGCACCATCAACGGGATCGGCGAGCGGGCCGGCAACGCTGCCATCGAGGAGGTGGTCATGGCCCTCAAGACCCGGGGCGACCGGTACGCCTACGAGACCGGCATCGTCAGCGAGCAGATCTACCGCACGAGCCGCCTGGTCAGCACGCTCACCGGCATCGTGGTGCAGCCCAACAAGGCGGTGGTGGGCGAAAACGCCTTCGCCCACGAGGCCGGGATCCACCAGGACGGCATCCTCAAGGAGCGCACCACGTACGAGATCATGGCACCCCAGTCGGTGGGGCAGGCCCAGTCGCGGCTTGTCCTGGGCAAGCACTCCGGGCGTCACGCGTTCCGCCACCGACTGGAGGAGCTGGGCTACCGGCTCACCCCCGAAGAGGTGGAGCGGGCCTACCGGCGGTTTCTGGAGGTGGCCGACCGCAAGAAGAATGTCTCCGACCGGGACCTGCAGGCCATCGTGGAGGAGCAGCGGGGCGTCTCCGTACCGGAGACCTACCGGCTGGAGTATTTCTACGTCTCGGGAGGCACCGGTTCGGTGCCCACCGCCACCGTCCGGGTGCAGACGGGGGGGCGCACGGTTCAGGAGGCGGCCTGTGGCGACGGCCCCGTGGATGCCCTGTACCGGGCCATCGAGAGGGCGGCGGGCGTGCGGGCGGAGCTGGAGAGCTACCAGCTGCAGGCGGTCACCGCGGGGAAGGATGCCCTGGGCGAGGTGACGGTGCGGGTCCGGGACAACGGGCACCTGTTCACCGGCCGGGCGACCAGCACCGACATCCTGGAGGCCAGCGCCCGGGCGTACGTTCAGGCTCTCAACCGCATGGCGTTCGCGCACGGGGGTGGCCTGTCGGGATCGGCGGCCACCCCGGCAGAGACGCCCCAGATCTCGGTTCAGCAGGGGGCGGGTTCGCCTGTGGCGGCGACGGCCGCTAGGCCCGCGGGGGCCTCGGAGGGGGCTTGAGAGATGGGCATGACCATCTCGGAGAAGATCCTGGCCGACCACAGCGGGCGCAAGGAGGTGCGGGCGGGGGAGATCGTCAACGCCCGGGTGGACATGATCCTGGCCAACGACGTGACCGCTCCCCTCTCCATCCAGGAGTTCTACCGGATGGGCGCCCGGCAGGTGTTCCGGCGCGAGGCCGTGGCCATGGTGCCCAGCCACTTTGCCCCCAGTCCTACCCTGAAGGCGGCCAGCCAGATCCAGGTGATGCGGGAGTTTTCCCGCCAGCAGGGGCTGCCATACTTCTTTGAGATAGGGCGCATGGGCATCGAGCACGTGCTTTTGCCCGAAGAGGGGCTCATCGTGTCGGGGGATCTGGTGATCGGGGCCGACTCCCACACCTGCACCAACGGAGCGCTGGGTGCCTTTGCGACGGGCATGGGTTCCACGGACATCGCGGCGGCCATGGCCCTCGGGGAGACATGGTTTCGGGTTCCCGAGACGTTGAAGATCGTCTACTACGGGCGGCGCAAGCCGTGGGTGACGGCCAAGGACCTCATTTTGTACACCATCGGCAAGATCGGGGTGGCGGGGGCCATCTACCAGGCCCTGGAGTACACGGGGGAAGCGGTGGCCGACATCTCCATGGAGGGTCGCTTCACCATGGCCAACATGGCCATCGAGGCCGGGGCCAAGACCGGGATCTTTGAGCCGGACGAGCGCACTCTCGCCTGGCAGGCGGGCAGGGCGAAGCGGCCTCCCCGGGTTTTCCGTAGCGATCCGGACGCCGAGTTCGCCGGCGTGGTGGAAATCGACGTCTCCCGGGTGCAGCCGCAGGTGGCCTTTCCGCACCTGCCGGAGAACACCCGGCCCGTGGACGAGGCGGCCGGTCTGGGCATCCGCATTGACCAGGCGTTCATCGGCTCCTGCACCAACGGTCGCATCGAGGATCTGCGGCTGGCGGCCGCGGTGATCCGGGGACGGACCGTCCATCCCGACGTGCGGCTCATCGTCATCCCCGCCAGCCAGCGGGTCTACCGGCAGGCGCTGGCCGAGGGCCTCATCGAGACGTTCGTGGAGGCGGGCGCTGCGGTGAGCACGCCGACGTGCGGGCCGTGCCTGGGAGCTCACATGGGGGTGCTGGCCAAGGGGGAGCGTGCCATCTCCACCAGCAACCGCAACTTCGTGGGCCGGATGGGCCATCCGCAAAGCGAGATCTACCTGGCCAGCCCGGCCGTGGTGGCGGCGTCGGCGGTGATGGGGCGGATCGCCTCGCCGGAGGAACTGGGGCTGACGCCCGAGGTGTTCCAGCGGGTGGGTGAGGCGGCTTGATGGAGGTGAACCGCCGCGTGGTGGTAGGGCGGGCGTGGGTGGTGGGCGACAACGTGGACACCGACGTCATCATACCGGCCCGGTACCTGACCACCCAGGACCCCGAGGAGCTCGCCCGCCACGTGTTGGAGGACCTGGATCCGACGGTGGCCGGGCAGGTGCAGCCCGGCGATGTGTTGGTGGCAGGCACAAACTTCGGGTGCGGGAGTTCCCGGGAGCACGCCCCCATCGCCCTGAAGGCTGCCGGGTTTGGATGCGTGGTGGCCCGGTCGTTTGCCCGCATCTTCTACCGCAACGCCGTCAACATCGGCCTGCCGGTGCTGGAATGCCCGGACGGGCTGCCGGTGCGGCCTGGGGAGAGGGTGGAGGTTCGGGTGGACGAGGGGCGCATCGTGCTGCCCGAGTCCGGGCGCGAGGTGCCGGTTCGTCCCATGCCGCCCGTGATGCGGGAGATCCTGGAGGCGGGCGGGCTCGTGCCCTACGTTCGCCGCCGGCTGCAGGCGGACTCGGCGGCGTCGGGAGCGCAGGGAACGTGAGCGGGCCCAGGGTGCTTCTCATCGGGGGCGACGGCATCGGGCCCGAGGTGGTGGAGGCGGCCCGGCGGGTGCTGGAAGCGGCGGCACGGCGCTTTGGCCGGGAGCTGAGCTTCGTCGACGGGCTGATGGGCGGACAGGCCATCGACCGGGGGCTGGGAGCGCTACCGGAGCGCACCCTTGCGCAGGCTTTGGACAGCCAGGCGGTGCTCTTGGGGGCCGTCGGGGGCCCGCGCTGGGATCACCTTCCCGGCCCCGATCGACCCGAGGCGGGGCTTTTGAAGCTGCGGCGGGCTCTGGGGGCGTTTGCCAATCTTCGGCCTGTCCGGGTCTTTCCGGGCCTGGAAGATGCGGGCCCGTTGCGGCCCGAGCTGGCCCGGGGCAGTGACCTGGTGATCGTACGGGAACTGAACTCCGGGCTGTATTACGGGGCTCGGGGCCGCCGGCAGGTGGACGGGGACGAACTGGCTTTCGACACCCTCGAGTACACCCGCAGTCAGGTGGTGCAGGTGAGCCGGGTGGCCTTCGAGCTGGCCCGGACCCGGCGGCGGCGCCTGTGCATGGTGGACAAGGCCAACATCCTGGAAAGCTCCAGGCTGTGGCGCAAGACCGTGCAGGAGCTGGCCCGGGAGTACCCGGACGTGGAGTGTACCTTTCAGTACGTGGACGCCTGTGCGATGCGGCTGGTCATGTTCCCCCGTTCCTTCGACGTCATCTTGACCGAAAACATGTTTGGTGACATACTGAGTGACGAGGCGGCCGTGCTGGCGGGGTCGCTGGGCATGTTACCGTCAGCCAGCATCGGCGGTCCGGTCGGGTTGTACGAGCCTGTGCACGGCACGGCGCCCGATATCGCCGGCCAAGGCGTGGCCAACCCCATCGGCGCGATTCTGTCGGGCGCCCTGTTGCTGCGCTACAGCCTGGGCTGGGAGGCGGAGGCCCGGGCGGTAGAGGCGGCTGTGGAGTCGGTGTTGCAGGCCGGGTACCGCACGCCCGATCTGCGGCAAGGGTTGCCGGAGGGCAGCAGCGACCGGGTAGTGGGTACCGATCGGATGACCGAGCTGATTGTCGGCGCGATGGCGGGGTAAGCGGTCGGCGGGAGCGGAGATCCGGGAGGGGCTTGCGACCAGAGGCCGGGCCGTGCATGGCGTTTAAGGTGCTGATCGTGGATGACGAGCCCTCCATCGTGGAGCTGGTGCGCTTCACCCTGGAGAAGGAGGGCTTTCGGACCGAGGCGGCCACCGATGGCCACCAGGCGCTGGAGGCGGTGGAGCGCTCTCGGCCGGATCTGGTGCTGCTGGACCTGATGCTGCCCGGGATCGACGGGCTGGACGTTTGCCGCCAGCTTCGTCAGAAGGCCCGGATCCCCATCATCATGCTCACGGCCAAGGCCACCGAGGTGGACAAGGTGGTGGGCCTGGAGCTGGGGGCCGATGACTACATCACCAAGCCCTTCAGCCCTCGGGAGTTGGTGGCCCGGGTACGGGCCGTCTTGCGCCGCTCCCAGGCCCGGGCTGAGGCTTCGGCGGCTGAGGGGGGAGCCCAGCCGGCCGCCGGCCAGGAGCTTCGGGCAGGGGACATCCGCATGGACGTGGCTCGCCACCAGGTGTGGGTGGGCGAGCGACTGGTGGAGCTGACCCCCAAGGAGTATGAGCTGCTGCGCACCTTCATGGCCAACAAGGGGATTGTGCTAACCCGGGAGCTGTTGCTGGACCGGGTGTGGGGATACGACTTCGCCGGCGATACCCGCACGGTGGACGTGCACGTGGTTCGCCTGCGGCAAAAGCTGGAGGACGACCCGGCGCACCCCCGCTACATCGAGACGGTGCGGGGTGTGGGATACCGCATGAGGGACGCATGAGCCCCGGCCCCGGGGCCGGCGCCGAGTTTCCGAGCGGCCCTACCAGTATCCGCCGCCTTCTGGTGCGCTCTCACCTGGCCGCGGTGGCGGCCGGGCTGATGGTGGCGTCGGCCCTGTGGGCCGGGCTGTCGCGGCTGGGCGTACCGGAGACCGGGGCCCTGGCCGCAGGCGCTGCTGCGGCGGCCGGCCTGGGGCTGTGGTTCGCCAACGGCGCGATGCGGGCCGTACGCACGGCCATCGACGGCCTCACCGCTTTCGTGGAGCGTATGGGGGCGGGTCGGCCGCCGGAGCTGCTTCTGTCGCAGCCCGAGGAGCTTTTGGCCCTGGCGGAGGAGCTGCGGGTACTGTCGGAGAGCTTCTCTCGGGCCCTGAGCGAGTCGGCCCGGCGCCAGTGGCAGCTGAGCGCGGTGCTGGGAAGCCTGGCCGACGGTTGCATCGCGGTCGACCCGCAGGGGCGCATCATCCTCTTCAATCACGCAGCGGGCCGGCTGTTCGGCACCGGCGAGCAGGAGGCCCTGGGACGCCCTTTGGTGGAAGTGGTGCGCAGCTATGACCTGGTTACGGCTGTCAGCGAGACCCTGGCCTCCGGAGGGCAGCAGGTCCGGGAATTTCGTCTGAGCGGGCCCACCGAGCGCACCCTTCAGGTCACCACCACCGCCCTGGCCGACCCGGACCAGCCGGAGGGGGAGCATCCCGGCGCCGGCGATCGGCGGGTGTCGGGGGCCGTGGCGCTGGTGCGAGACGTCACGGAGCTTCGCCGGCTGGAGCGGGTTCGCACGGACTTCGTCGCCAACGTCTCCCACGAGCTGCGCACTCCCCTGACGGCCATCAAGGGGTTCATCGAGACCCTGCAGGAGGGGGCGGCGGAGGACGCGGTCACCCGCAGGCGCTTTTTGGATATCATGGCCCGAGAGACCGACCGACTGGTCGCGCTTATCAGCGACCTCCTGGATCTGTCGCGCCTGGAGTCAAGGTCGGTGGAGTTTCGCCCCCAGCCGGTCTCCCTGCCGGAGGTGGCCGAAACGGTGATTTTGCTCTTTCGCGCCAAGGCAGAGGGCAAGGGGCTCAAGCTGAGTTCCAGCTTCCCGGCAGGGCTTCCCCCCGTCTTGGCCGATGAGGCGATGCTGCGCCAGGTGTTTATCAACCTCCTGGACAACGCGGTGAAGTACACCCCCTCCGGCGAGATCCGGGTACGGGCCTTTCCCGACGCGGCGGCCGGGCGGGTGGTGGTGGAGGTGAGCGACACCGGCATCGGCATTCCCCGCCAGCACCTGGGACGGATTTTCGAACGCTTCTACCGGGTCGACCGGGCCCGCTCGCGGGAGCTGGGGGGGACAGGGCTGGGGCTCTCCATCGTCCGCCACATCGTGGAGCTGCATGGGGGCCGGGTTGAGGTGGAAAGCGAGGTGGGAGTCGGCTCCACGTTTCGGTTTTCCCTGCCGGCCGTGCCGTCCGGCCAGCCGGCGGTGGCCGCCCCTGCGCCTGCGGATCGTTGAGGCCCTGCGGGCACCGGGCGTATAGTGAGTGTGTTGGAAAGGGGGGGGCGGCGATGGGGCGAAGCTCCTTTGACCAGGCGCTGGCCGCGTTGCAACAGGAGATCCTGCGGATGGGCACGCTGGTCGAGAAGGCGGTCCACCTTTCCGTGCAGTCCCTGCAGGACCGGGATCAGGAGCTGGCCCGCCAGGTCATCGAAGAGGATGATCTGGTGGATCGGCTGGAGGTCGAGCTCGAGGAGCGCTGCATGCGGCTGATCGCGCTCCAGCAGCCCCTGGCCGGCGATCTGCGTACCATCGGTACGGTTCTCAAGGTCATCACGGATCTGGAGCGGGTTGCGGACTACGCCACCAATATCGCGGAGATGACGGTGCGCCTGGCAAAGGAGCCGCCTGCCAGGCTGCCGATGGATCTGAGCCGGATGGCGGGGCTGACGCAGCGCATGCTGCGGGAGAGCCTGGACGCCTTCGTCAACCGGGACGTGGAGCTGGCAGAGGCGGTGGTTCGTGCCGACGACCCGGTGGACGAAGCCTTTTCCTCCCTCTACGAAGAGCTGATGGCTTTCGTGCTGGGCCGCCCGTCCGAGCCGCAGGGAGTGCGCCAGGCGATTCACCTGGCCTTTGCGGCTCGCTACCTGGAGCGCATCGCCGACCATGCCACCAATATCGCCGAGCGCGTCATCTACATGGTGACCGGCAAGCGCCTGGCCCACCAGATGAAGGAACGCATCCTGGGCGGCTCCAGCCGGGCCCAGGCCCACCCGAACTTGCATGGGTAGCTCCGGCCCGGGCGGGTGAGCCTAGCGCCCGGGAGGTGAGAACCGTGGCCGAGGGCCAGCAGCGCAACCGCCCGTTGATCCGGGAGGCCGGCGGCGCTCTGGACCGCTTCAAGTACGAAGTGGCGTCGGAGCTCAACATCAACCCCGAGTACAAGACGGGTTACTGGGGCAACATCAGCGCCCGGGAGTGCGGCGCTGTGGGCGGCAACATGGTGCGCCGCATGATCGCCGCCGCCGAACAGACCCTGGCCGAGCAGGCCACTGCCGGGGTGCGGGCGGGCTTCCGGGCGGCGTTGCCCCTGGAGCCGGATGCCCAGCGGGGCGCCACCCACGCCCACAACCCGTCCGAGTTCCGGCCAGGCCAGTCCCAGCAGCCGTTTGCCACCACCTGACCCCACGGGCCCGGGGTGGCCGGCCGGGGGAGCCGGGAGCCCCCCGGCCCCCTCTGTTTTTGCAGGTGCGCCCGTCGGGGACGCACAGGGCAACGGGAGGTAAACGGTTGCGAACGCCGAACCAACCTTCCGACCGTTCATAATCGCCTTCGGTTGGCTTTGTGCCTGGCCGGCTGGCTCGCCGGGACCATCCCGTGGCGTCCGGCTGCGCCGGGCCGGAAGGGGGCGGTTTCGGTGCGGGATCGGTGGGGTGCGAGCCGGCTGGCGGCCGGTCTGGCTCTGGCATTGTTGGGGGCACTGGGCCCGAGCGGCATAGCCAGCGGCGGGGCCGCCACCATCAAGGTCGGGGTGATCGACCCGTACACGGGCCCGGCGGCGCTGTTTGCGGAGTACGCGCTGCAGGGCTTCAAGATGGCCGTGGAGGAGGCCAACCGCACCGGGGTGCTGGGGGCGACCCTGACCTATGTGACACGGGATACCGAGTTCCGGCCCGACGTGGCCGTACAGCGGGCCAGGGAGCTCATCCTGCGGGAGCGGGTGCAGGTTCTTGCCGGCACCACCAACAGTGCGGCCGCCCTGGCCGTCTCCCGGCTGGCCAGGGAGTTCCGGGTGCCGTTTTTCGTCTGGATCTCCCAGAGCGAGCGGATCACGGGGGCCGAAGGGCACCGTTACGTCTTTCAAACCATCCCCAATACGGCCATGTCCGGCCGGGCCGGCGCCGTCCAGATGGCTCGCCTGCCCTACTCCCGCTACTGGATCGCCGGCAGCGACTACGAGTACGGGCACGCCATCGCCAACAGCTTTTGGACGTATCTCAAGCAGTTCCGGCCGGACGTGGAGAAGCTGGGCGAGTCATGGTGGCCTGTGGGCGAGCGCGACTTCGCTCCGTACCTGACAGCCATCGCGGCGGCCCGCCCGGAGGTGCTGGTGCTGGCGGTAGGTGGAGCCGACATCACCGGTTCCGCCAAGGCGGTCAGCACCGCCGGCCTGAACCGGCAGATGGCGGTTTGGGTGCACACCATCACGGACAGGGCGGTGCTGGAACCGCTGGGGGATGAGGCGCCCTCCGGCCTGTACGGCACCAACGGGTACTACCATTACTACCCCGATACCCCGGCCAACCGGGAGTTCGCGCAGCGCTTCCTGCAGGCGTACGGCCGCTACCCCAACGGCTTTGCGTTCTCCGGGTACATGACGGGGCGGTTCATCGCAGAGGGGTTCCGCAAGGCGGGTTCACTGGACACGGAGGCGTTCATCGACGCCGTGGAGGGGCTGACGCTGCCGTCGCCCATCGGGCCGGTGAGCATCCGGGCCTACGACCACCTGATGGTGCAGCCGGTCTTTTTCGGAACCACCACCCGCTCCCCTGCCTACCCGTACCCCATCGCGGGGGACATCGTGGAGCTGGCGGGCTCGGAGGTGGTGCCTCCCGTCGAGGACATCGAGCGTGCTCGCCGCAGGTAGGCTTGGAGGGGCCGGCAGGTCATGACGGGGCTGGGGGCGGCCCTGGCAGGCCAGCTGCTGTTGGGCCTCAGCCGGGCCATGATCCTCTTCCTCATCGCGGCGGGCCTGACCGTCATCCTGGGCGTGCTGCGGGTGGTGAACTTCGCCCACGGTTCGCTGTACATGGTGGGCGCCTTCCTGACCTACAGCCTGTCCCAGGCACTGGCGCCCATGGCGTCCAGCTTCTGGATCGCCCTGCTGCTGGTGCCCCTGGCAACGGCGGCGGTGAGCCTGGCCATCGAGCGAGGACTTTTGCGGTTCGTCTACGGCCGTGAGCACCTCATGCAGCTGTTGCTGACGTACGCGCTGGTGCTCATCTTCACGGACGGCGTCACCGTGCTTTGGGGGAGGGGCTTTCGTTCGGTGGCACCGCCTCCCGGGTGGGCGGGGGCCGTGGAGCTGTGGGGGGTGAGCGTTCCCCGCTATCAGCTGCTGGTGCTGGCCGTCGGGCCGGCGGTGGCGGCTTTCTTGTGGGTTTTCCTCGCCCGAACCCGGCTGGGGCGGATCTGCCGGGCCACCGCCTTTGACCGGGAGATGGTGGATGCCCTCGGACTCAACAGCAGCCGGGTGTTCGCCGGCGTTTTCGCCCTGGGTGGATACCTCGCCGGCCTTGCGGGGGTGCTGGTGGCCCCCACCACCAACATCGTCCAGGGCATGGATGCCTTCATGATCGTGCAGGCCTTCCTGGTGGTCATCCTGGGTGGGCTGGGCAACGTCTGGGGATCGCTGGCCTGCGCCATGATCTTCGGCGTGGGCGAGGCGCTCGGGGTGCTTTTGCTCCCCCGGTTTTCCCTGGTCTTCCCTTTCGTGCTGGGAGCCGCCATCCTGGCGTGGCGGCCCTCGGGCCTGCTCAAGTCCGCCTGGTAGCCGGCCGGGTGCCGGGAGGGGACGGTTCTGGCAGAGCTGCAGCGCTCCGCTCGCAAGACCGTGAGCCGGGCGTGGAGGCGGGCGTCCGGAGCGCGGCCGCATGCCGCCGGCGCGGCGCTGCCCCGGAGGGCGGCGGGCTGGGTCCTGGCGGCGGTGGGCGGGGCGGCGCTGGCAGGCCTTCCCGCCATCGCCTCGCCGTACCTCGTCTACCTTGCTTCGGTGATGGCGGTGCAGGCCCTGTTCGCCACCAGCCTCAACCTGGTCTTGGGCTTCGGCGGGATGCTCCAGCTGCATCAGGGGGCCTTCTTCGGGCTGGGGGCCTACGCGGTCGCGCTGGCGGTGGTGCGGGGCTTGTGGCCGTTTGGCGCGGGGCTTGTGCTGGCGCCCGTGGTGGGCGCGGCGGCTGCCTGGGCGGTCGGATGGCTGGCCGTGCGGCTGCGCGGGCTTTACTTCGGGATGATGACGCTGGCGCTCGGCCAGCTCTTCTGGGCGGTGGTGTACCGCTGGTACTCGTTCACCGGAGGGGACGACGGGATTCACGGGATCCCGATCCCCCCGAGCCTGGCCAGCCTCTCCGGCTCGTTCTACCTGGTCGTGGCGGTGACCGCGGTCGCCCTCTGGGCGCTGCGCCGTCTGGTCGACTCCCCTTTCGGGCTGGCGTTGACGGCGATCCGGGACAACCCGCAGCGCGCTGAGAGCGTGGGCATCGATGTGCGGCGCCACCGCCTGGCGGCCCTGAGCCTGGCCGGGCTCTTCTCGGGGCTGGCCGGCGGTCTGTTCGTGGTGGTGGAGCGGTCTGTCTCGCCCGGCTTGCTGTTTTGGCCGCTTTCGGCGGAGGCGCTCATCATGTGCCTGCTGGGGGGCCTGTACACCTTCTGGGGGCCGACGGTGGGAGCGGTGGCCATCGTGATGTTGCGCACGTACCTGGACATCTATACGCAGAACTGGCTTCTGGTGCTGGGCTTGCTCCTGCTGGCGGTAGTGCTGTTCCTTCCCGACGGGCTTTTGGGCCACGCCCGGATGCGGGGGCCGGCCGGTTTGGGGGATCCCGCGCGGGCGGTGCCGGAGGCGGAGCAGGCGTGAGCGCCCCGGCCATGTCGCAGCAAGGGCCGGGCGCCATGCTTTTGAGCGTTGAAGACGTGCACATGCACTTTAACGGGTTTGCAGCCCTTTCGGGCGCCTGGCTGGAGGTCCCCCAAGGCGGGATCGTGGCCGTCATCGGCCCCAACGGCGCGGGGAAGACCACGCTGTTCAACTGCATCAGTGGCCATCTCCGGCCGACCCGCGGCCGCATCCGCTACGGCGGCCGGGAGATCGCGGGGACGCCGCCCCACCGGCTCAGCCGCGCGGGCATCGCCCGTTCCTTCCAGCTCACCAACGTGTTTCCCCGGCTGAGCGTGTTCGACAACGTCCATGTGGCCGTCCTTGCCAGCGAGGGCCGCACCGCGAACCTCTGGAACCCAGCCCGCGCACAGAGTTCCGCTCGCACGTGGGAGCTTCTGGAGAGGGTGGGCCTGGCGAGCCGGGCCGGTCAGGCGGCCGCTTCGCTGGGTCACGGCGATCGCAAGCTCCTGGAGATCGCCATCGCCCTGGCCACGCGCCCCCGGCTCATGCTGCTGGACGAGCCGACGGCGGGCATGTCCCCCGAGGAACGCGCCCACATCACCGGCCTCATCCGGGCGCTGCACCGCTCGGAGGGGCTGACGGTCCTGTTCACCGAACACGACATCGACGTGGTATTCGGCATCGCCCGCAGCATCATGGTGCTGCACCGGGGCCGAACCCTGGTGCAGGGTTCGCCCGAGGCGGTGCGCGCCCATCCGGAGGTACAAAGCGCCTACCTGGGCGAGCCGGTCTAGCCGCGGCCGGCGCCCGGGCCCGCAGGTTCTGGGCGGGACGGGCTTTGGGGGAGAGAAGCCGGTGCTCGAGGTGGAGGCGATCCATACCTACTACGGAACCAGCCACGTCCTGTTCGGGGTCTCCCTGGTGGTGCGGCCGGGCGAGGTGGTCTGTTTGATGGGCCGCAACGGCGCGGGCAAGACCACCACGCTTCGCAGCATCATGAACCTCACCCCGCCCCGCCAGGGTGAGGTGTGCTTCGCGGGACGCTCGACCCGTGGCCTGGCCCCGCACCAGCTGGCTCGCCTGGGATTGGGCTACGTCCCCGAGGACCGGCGCATCTTCCCGGACCTGACCGTTCGGGAAAACCTGGAGGTCGCCAGCCGCCGGGGCGGCCGCTGGAGCCTGCGGTCCGTCTTCGAGCTGTTTACCCCCCTGGAAGCCCTGCAGCACCGACGGGGCAGCCATCTCAGCGGCGGGGAGCAGCAGATGCTCACCATCGCGCGCACCCTGCTCACGGACCCCCGCTTGCTGCTTCTCGATGAACCCCTGGAGGGCCTGGCCCCGTTGGTGGTGCGCCAGCTGGTGGAGGCGATCCGGCAACTGCGGCGGGAGGGGATCGCGGTTTTGCTGGCCGAGCAGAACCTCTCCGCCGCGCTCCAGCTGGCCGACCGGGCCTATGTCATCGAACGGGGCAGCATCCGCTTCGAGGGGTCGGTGGAGGCCCTGCGGGCCAACGAGGATATCCGGCGGCGCTACCTGCTGGTCTGATGCGGAACCGCCGCGGCCACCGGCTGCGGGGCGGCGGCCGGCCGCAGCGTCCGCAGGAACCCCAGGTACATCACCACGGCCCCCACCAGTTCGCCCACGTATAACCCGGGCAGCCCGAAACGGTTGAGGGTGCCGCCGATGGCCGGGGCCATGGCGCCGGCGGCGATGAGCACGTTGCCGATCATACGGTCATAGGCCTCCCGCCGCCGGTAAAAGTACCAGGCGGAGTAAAGCGCGCCGCCCACCAGCCAGAGGGTGCCGTAGATGTTGAAGAAGGGTGTCAGCACCCGCACCCCCGGGGTGACGATGACCTGCCCGGTGAGTTCGGGCCCCCCTGCCGCCGCCGGGTCCAGCTGAGCCGTCACGACGCGCCAGGCGGCGTAGATGCTGCCGAGGGCCAGAACCGCCATCAGGCCGTGGGCCCACGGCCGGCGCAGGAGCAAATAGGCGGTCCCCTGCCCCAGGTAGGCGGCCACCAGCACCGCGCCCGACAGGTACCACAGCCGGAAGACCCCCGGGCTGAAGCCGAACAGCGAATGATGCGCCTGGGTGTACGCGCCGATGGCGTACAAGACCAGGCCGATCCCCCACAGGAGGTGGGAGAGCGAACGGCGCCGCGCCGCGTAGCGCTGTAGCACCAGGCCGGCAAACACCAGGCTCACCGCCGCCGTCACCAGCGGCAGCACCACCGACAGAAAACTCACGGGCGCCACTTCCCTCCCCGACGGTTCGGGCGAACGCTGCGGCGAACGCTCCTAGGACCGGCTTTCCGGCAGCCGGGCCAGGTTGTGCCGCACCGCGTAGGCCGCCGCCTCCGCCCGGTTGGCCAGGCCCAGCTTGCTGAGGATCATGCTGACGTAGTTCCGGACAGTCTTTTCGCTGAGGTAAAGGGTCTCGGCGATCTCCCGGTTGGTCTTCCCCTCCGCGATGAGGGCCAGGATCCGCCGCTCCTGGGGGTTGAGGTGGTCGTGGGGCGGGCCCTCGTCGCTTCCCAGGGAGCGCATGCGCTCCAGCACCTTGCCCGTGATGGAAGGATCCAGCAAGGACTCGCCCTGGGCCACCGTCCGAATGGCCTCGATGAGCTCGGTGGAACCCACCTGTTTGAGCACGTAGCCGCTGGCCCCCGCCATGACCGCCCCGAACACCATCTCGTCGTCGGGGTAAGAGGTGAGCATGATGACCTTCACCTGAGGGTGCCGCTCTTTGATGATGCGGCACGCTTCCACGCCGTTGAGCTGCGGCATGCGGATGTCCATGACGACCACGTCGGGCCGCAAGGCGTTGACCAGCTCCACGGCCCGCGCCCCGGAGTCGGCCTCGCCCACGACCGCAAACTGGGGCACCCGCTCCAGAAGCGAGCGCAACCCGATCCGAACCACCTCATGGTCGTCCACGATCAGGATCCGCACCCGGGAATCCGTGCCCGTGCCCACCAGGCTTCGCCCTCCCGCCTCAAGCCCCGATGCGCCGGATCATCGGCACCGCGTCGGTGGCCCCCGCTTCCGAACCGCTGGGGTGGCGGCGGGCCAAAGCGACACGCCTCTCCTTGCGCCCGCGGGAGACTTCCTGTTCGGGTGAGGCCAGCGGCATGCGCAGCATCACCGTCGTACCTTCCCCGGGGCGGCTGTCGATGTCCAGCTCCCCACCCAAAAGGGCCGCCCGCTTGCGCATGTTGGACAGACCGAACCCGCCGGATCCGGCGGCCGCCGCCACGTCAAACCCCCGGCCGTCATCCTGCACGTACAAGACCAGCTCGTTGCCCTCGGCGTGCACCCCCACCCGGATGGCAGAGGGCTTTCCGTGCCGGGCAGCGTTGCTGACCGCCTCCTTGACCATCAAGGAAAGCTCGTTGGCCACGGCGCTGCCCAACCGCGCCTCATCCACGCCGCGCACATCCATGGTGATGGGCACGTGATACACCCGGGAGGCCTCGCTCGCCACCGCCCGCAGCTTCTCCGAAAGGGGCAACGCGGTCTCTCCCGGCAGGCGAAGGTCCATGATGTAGCCGCGAACCTCGTGGATGATGTCGTTGACCCGGCCCATCAGCTCCTCCACCGTCTGGCGTGCCCGGGCGGGCTGGTCGGCCACCAGGAAGGCCGCGTTCTCCAGCCCCAGCCCCAGGGCGTAGAGGGACTGGATGACCCCGTCGTGCAGCTCCCGGGCGATGCGGTCCCGTTCGGTGAGCACCGCCCGCATCCGCTGCACCTCCTCCATGCGGCGGGCCGCCTCGATGTCGAACATCTCCAGGACCCGGATCATGAAATACGCCATGCCCAACCCGCTGACCGCCCGCAGCAGCTCGATGGGTATCCCGGTAGCCTGGAAGAACCACTCCGCATTGAGCAGCCGGGCGGGGAAGAAGCCTGCCCGGGGAACCACCAGGCCCCCTGTCAGGGCATAACCGGCGAAAGAGAAGATGGCCCACCGCAGCTGGCGCACCAGCCGCTGCATTCCCACCCTCCGGAACTCCTCAAACTGCTGACCCAGCGCCAAAGCGGCCAGCGCCGCTCCGGGAACCCCCAGGATGTAACGGGCCCAGGTGTCGCTGACCACCAACCACTGGGAGTACTGGTGGGGTCCCAAGGTGAGGGGGTAGAGGAAAAAGCCCACGGTCCAGACCGTGGTCAACACCGCGGGCAGGTACCGCAGGGGCCAAAGCCGCGGGTGCGTGTCCGCCAGCAGGTGGGCGCCGAAGGAGAGCAGAAAGGTGAGGGTGAAGGCGGTCAGCAGCGCGTACAGGGCTTCCAGGGCGATGACCACGGCCTGAGGGGTGTACGTGCGCTGGATGGGGATGAAGACCAGCCCCCAGCTTGCCAGCGCGTGCAGGATCCCGAAGGTGCCCAGCAGGGGAAGGCGGCGGGCCATGCGCAGTTCGCTGGGGCGGCGGGATTGCAGCGCCACGGCCAGCCCCATGGCGAAGAAGGAGAGGCCGTAGGCGAACAGCACCACCGTCATGTTGGCTTCGAAGAAGTCAAACAGCGCCTGCTTCAACCGCGTCCCCCGCCCCGCCGCCTGCCGCGGGCGCTCGAAAGCTTCGTACCGTGGTCATTGTACCACAAACGAAATCGAACGCTATCGGGCGGCCCGCACGCCGCGACCGCCCCGCCCGCCGGTTGTGGCTGCCGCCGCAGCCGCCTCCCGGCGGCTCTGCCTTGCCGGGGCCGGCGACTCCACGCCGGCCGCCAGGGGAGGAAGCTCGGGGCGAGCGGTGCGCCGCCGCCGAAGCTGGGGCTCCTGCCCCGGCAGGTATTTCACCTGCCGGGTAAGATAGGCGTCGGTGGCGTTGAGGAAGTTCTTGTAAACCTGCTGAAGCTCCCATATGATTCCAGAAGGGCCAAGGCGCCACCACTCCCGGGGGGTGAAGTAGGCGGACACCTCCGCCTGCGCGCCCGTCCTCCCGAACCACTGGATCAGGTGGAGATTGTCGGACTGCAGCAGCCACAGCGCCAGATCCATCACCGCCGGGTCCCCGGTCAGCAGGGCCTTGTGGTAGGCGTGGTGCATGAGCTGGAAAACGGCCTGCTGCGCGGGGTTACCCAGGAAAAACTCCACTCCCCCCTCGCCCGCCCATGTGGTGGGAAAGGGTGGAAGCGGCAGGAAGTGGCTTTGGGGTCGGAAGCGTTCCAGGGCCTCGGAGGCTTTGAGGGTGCGAACCCCCCGCCGGCGCAGCTCCGCCGGCAGAGCCTGCATGAACTCGAAGATCCCGGTCTCCCTCCAGTGGTGCTCCCCGAAGGTTTCAAAGTCCCAGCCGATGGTCACGACGTCCCCGTGAGCCTGCGCCACCCATTGGGCGTACGTGTCCGCGAACAGAGGCCACAGCGGCCAGGAACGGTTGGAGAACCGGTATCCCACGTCGTCGCTCAACTGGTAATGGCGGGGTAGAAGGAGCACCCTGGCTCCATAGTGGTAGACGAAACTCGGTTCCCGCCAGCCCATCACCCAGGGTCGCCCGTCCATGAACGCGCCCCGGAAGCCCGCCCGGTCCAGGGCAAAATAGATGTCGTTGGACATGAACATCTCCGTGGTGTCGGTGACGCGGGGCGCCTGCTTGAGCCCGAACAGGCGCTTGAGATAAGAGGCCATCTCCCGCATCCGCCGCACGAAGGCGTCGATGTCGATGTAAAACAAGAAGCTGTGGTAGGGCTCCACGTTGATCACCTCCACGTTGGGGTGCGAGGTGAGTCGGTGGAGCTTCTCCATCAGAGGCGGGTCCCACATGAGCGCCTGCCGCAGAAACGACAACGAAAAGCCAATGCAGAGCTTCAGCCCGTCATCCGCCAGCCGCAGGAACATCTCGCTGGCGGGATGGTAGCAATTGCGGGCCACCTTGTCGAAGTAATACCGGTTGAGGCGCTCGTCGAAGAGGCAACGCTCCATATCCTGGGGCACCGCGCCCCGGGGGATCGGCTGCGCCGGCAGTTTCGGGCGCCGGGGCTGGTGGATCACCGTATAGATGACGAGGTTTTCGGCCACCGGCCCCTGGTTCCCTCCTCGAAGGTTGCCGCCGCCTCGCTGACCTCTCCGGCATGCACGGGTTGTGCGGGGACCACGTATCCCTGCAAACCCAGCGCGTCCGCGACGTATTCCAGCCGCTCCAGAAGCTGCCGAACCACCCTGGGCCAGGCGAAGCGGGCGGCCGTCCGGACAGCCTCCTCCCGCAGCTGCTCGGCCAGTTCGGGGCTTCGAGAGATCAGCTGCACGTAGTACGCGATCTCCCTCGGATCGTCGGTTTCCAGGACGATGGCGTTGACAAACGGAATCGCATAATCCTCTCCGGTGGCACCGGTGAAGGGAATGCCCCCGGCTCCCATCACTTCCAGGCCCACCAGTCCGAAGGGTTCCACGCCGCTGTTGGCCAGGACGCAGTCGGCGGCCCGGTAGAGGGTCCGGAGCAACCCTTCCGAGACAAAGAACTTCAAGTTGAATACATCCACCTCAGGATGCCGGGCGATGATCTGCGCAAGCTCCGCGGGGCTGGTGGAAGGCGGGCTGTGAACCGGCATCACCCGCAAGCCCGCGCCGTGGGCCCGCCCCAGAACCTCCTGTTCGTGGGCCTCGATGCCTCCCCGCATGACGAGCCGCGGCGCCATACCCCGCGCTTTCAAGGCGGCAACCGCATCGATGGCCATCAGCCATCGCTTGTCGGGATCGAAGCGCCCCACCTTCACCAAAAGCACCTGTCCCCCGGCCGCCTCCACGGCCCGCCGGAGGACCGCCGCATTGCGGGCGCTCACCGGACGGGTATCCGGCTCCGGGATGCCGTTGGGGATCACCAGCGGGTTGACGCCCCTGCCCCACATGACATGTTTCATGTAGCGGCTGACGGTGGTGATGGTGGCGATGTACCCTAGGCGGCCCCAGTTGATTCGGTCGAATCCCATGGTGTTGTTGGCGTTCCACACCAAAAGGCCGTGGCTGCGAAGGCCCGAGCCGTAGAGCTGGTCGCTCAACTCGCACAGCGCGTGGGCTGTGTGCCATTCCTCCGAAAGCACCAGTAGGTTGCGGCCGGCGGCGACGGCGGGGCGGGCGATGCGCTCCGTGACATGGTAGGGTACCGTCTCGTTGAAATCGTAAAGCTTCTCCATCTCTCCCTCGTAGACGCCCGCCGGGTAGTAGCGGCTGATCCACTGGCACCACCGGTACAGCCGCAGCCGCCCGTCCAGATCCTCCTCGTAGCCCGCAAGGCCGGGATCCCCCACGAAGATCAGGTGGGTGGTGAAGCCGAAGTCCGCGGCCAGAGTCCGTGCCAGGTGGGTCACTCGAACCCCCAGCCCGCCGGCCCGGCTGTAGCGATCCGGCCCCTCGAAGCAGAGGATGACCACCTCGGTGCCTTCCGGGGAGATGCGGCGCGAGGGCCACGCGCGGTCGGAAGCCGCCGTCCTCGCCAACGCGCTTCAGGCTCCTTTCTTTTGCAGCTCCAGAATCCGGCTCTCGTAGCGGCCGATGAGTTCCGCCGCATCGGAGGGGCTCTTGCCCTCCGCGATGAGGTGGAAGACAGGCTCCGAGGCGTCCGGCAGCGCCAGTACCCAGCCCCGGTCGTAGACCATCTTGATGCCGTCGATATACTCCGCCTCCCGGGCCGATACGGCCTCCCGGGCCAAAAGCCGCATGACCCGGCCCTTGTGCTCCCACGGGCACTCGATGGCCCGCTCCTCCAGGTAAAAGGCCGGGATCCGCTGGATAAGTTCGGACAGCCGCGCTCCGGACGCCATGGCCTCCAGAACCCGGGCCAGGGCCACCACCCCGTCCTGGGTCGGGTAAAACTCGGGGAAGATGAACCCTCCCCGGGTGTTCCCCGCGATCACCATGGTGTCCAGGTGAGCGGCCGCCAGATTCATGAGGGCCCGGGGTTCGTGCTTGGTGCGGAAGACCTGGGCTCCGTACTCCCTGGCGATGTGGTCGATGACGCTGGAGGCGCTGACCGGCACGCCGACCAGGCCTCCCGGGCGCCGCTCCAGCGCGATCAGCACCATCAGGGCCAGCAGCAGGTCGTCCTGCACCGGCCGCCCCTGCTCGTCCACCAGCACCAGGCGCTCCCCGTCATCGTCGATGAGCGCTCCCAGATCCGCACCCAACGTGGCCACCGCAGCCCCCAGCTCGGTGACGAACTGGTGGCGCTCCGCCGCCGAGCGGGGGGCCCTGCGGGGATCCGGGAAGGCGTGCAGCGCGATCACCTCGCAGCCGAAACGGGAGAGCACGGCGGGCAGCACCGTCGACAGGCGGCCGTACGCGTAATCCACCACCAGTTTGAAGCGGCGGCGGGCAAACAGCCCCGGCTGCACGAACTTGAAAAGGGCATCGGTGTAGCTTTCCAGGACACGGGCCGGGAAGTCCAGCTTGCCCACCTCGTCGGCCGGCGTGCGGCGGAATTCCTCCCGAAAGAAAAGGGACTCAATCTTGCGTTCCGCCGAGCGGCTGATGGGAACCCCCCGATGGTCGAAGCACTCGATGAGGGTGGATGCCGGATCGCGGGGATCAACCCGAACGTGTACCCCCCCAGCGGCTCCCAGCACCGGGATGGCCCGGCGCGCGATGGTGATGGGGGTGGAGCGCAGGTCCTCGACGTTGGTGCCCACCGTCAGAAAGCCGCAGATGAGGGAGCGCAGGATCATCCGGGACGCCGGGTGGTCGTCGCGGCTTGTGGTCACCGTCGCTCCCTTGTCCAGCGAGCTCCCGAAGGCGGCGGCCAGCCGGACGGCGAACTCCGGTGTGATCTCCACGTTGCTGAGGCCGCTGACGCCCCGATCCTTGAACAACGACTCGTGCCACGCCGAGCTCCAGATGAGGCTCATGGTGACCCGGGCGCCGGCGTCCACCACCTTGTTGGGCCAAAGCTTCACCTGGGGCGCCACGTGGGCTCCCTGGCGCAGCACGCTGCGGTCGCCGATGACGGCCCCATCGCTCACCACGCAGCCCCGGTCCACCGCCACCTGCTGGCCCAAGATGGCCCCCGAGACGTGCGCGCCTCGCCCGATGTAACCGTTGCTCCAGACGATGGAGCGCTCCACCGTGGCCTGGTCCTCCAGGATGGTGTTATTTCCCAGGACGCTGTATCCCAGGATGCGGGTACCCGCGCCGATCCGACAGTTGTCGCCAATGATGGCCGGGCCCCGGATCTCAGCCGAGGGGTCGATGTGCACGTTGCGACCGATCCAGACGTCGGCGCCCAGGCGCTGGCCCGGGATCTCCACCTGGACCACGCCCCGCATGACGTGCTCGTGGGCCTGGCGATAGGCTCCCAGGTGGCCGATGTCGCACCAGTAGCCGGATGCGACGTAACCGTAGAGCGGGGCCCCCTTTTTGAGCAGAGCGGGGAAGACGTGCTGGCTGAAGTCCACCATGGCACCCTTCTCGATGCCCTTCAGCACCTCGGGCTCCAGCACGTATATCCCCGAATTGACCGTATCGGAGAAAACCTCACCCCAGCTGGGCTTCTCCAGGAATCGCTGGATGCGCCCGTCCTCGTCGGTCACCACGATGCCATATTCGAGAGGATTTTCCACCCGTGCCAGCACCAGGGTGACCAGGGCGCCGCGGGCTTTGTGGAAGGCAACCGCCGCCGACAGGTCCACGTCGCTGAGCGCGTCGCCGCTGATCACCAGGAACGGCTCCCCGTCCAGAAAAGGCTCGCACAGCTTCACGCTGCCGGCGGTGCCCATGGGCGTCTCCTCCACGGAATAGCTCATGCGCACGCCGAAATCCGAACCGTCCCCAAAGTGGTTGCGAATCTCGTCGCCCAGGTAGTACAAGGTAGCCCGGATGTCCGTGAAGTGGTGGCGGCGTAGCAGCTCCACGATGTGCTCCATCACGGGGCGGTTCACGACCGGAACCATGGGTTTGGGTCGGTGAACCGTCAGGGGACGCAGCCGGGAACCCTCTCCTCCGGCCATCACGATGGCCTTCAATCCGCTCCCCCCCTGGCCGGATACGGCACCCAGCGATCGGGGCGCCGGTCGTGCGTTGGCAGGCAGGTCAAACGGGGCGTAACACACTGGAAGGATACCACAACGGGCGCTACCGGCGCAATTAGGCCTATGGTGTTAAAGTTTTCTCGTCTGGGTTTGCTTATCGTCGTCTTTTGAAACCGCATGCAGGCCGCCGCCCGCGGACGGGGCGTTCGTGCCGGACACGCTTTCAAAGGGAGCGCAAATGGGCCACCGTCGGCTCGTCGAGCCGCCGGACCACCTCGGTCACGAGGCGCACGGTCGCCTCCAGGTCCTCCACATCCAGCAGTGCGGCGCCGGTGTGGATGTAACGGGTGGGAACCCCGATCACCAGGGATGGCACACCCTGCGACCAGATGTGGAACCGTCCTGCATCGGTTCCCCCGCCCGGCATCACGTCGAACTGGTAGGGGATACCCGCCTCCTCGGCGGTTCGCACCACCAGGTCCCGCAGCCGCCGGTGAGGAACCATGCTGGCGTCGTACAGGAGGACCACCGGCCCCCGTCCCAGCCGGGCCTGGCAATCCTCGGGCTTCATGCCCGGCGTGTCGCCCGCGATGGCCACCTCCAGGGCAAAGGCCACATCCGGGGAGGCCATCTCCACCAGGGTGGCAGCGCCCCGAAGCCCCACCTCCTCCTGAACGGTGCCGGCCGCCACGAGGGTGTTGGGATGCTCCCGGGAGGAGAGGCGCCTCATCACCTCCACCGCCACCGCGCACCCCACCCGGTCGTCGAAGGCCTTTCCCAAAACCCTCCGCCCTCCCGCCAGGGGCGTGAAGGCCGAATCGGGAACGATGGGGTCACCGGGACGGATCCCCAGGGCCGTCACCTCGTCTCGGCTTCGGGCGCCCACGTCGATGAACATCTCTTTGCGTTCCACCGGCTTTTTGCGCTCGTCGGGGGGGATGAGGTGGGGTGGCTTGGAGCCGATGACGCCCGGGACCGGGCCCCGGGAGCCATGCACCACTACCCGCTGGGCCAGCATAACCTGTTCCCACCATCCCCCGAGCGTTTGAAAGCGGATGAAGCCATCATCGCTGACAGCGCTTACCATGAAGCCGACCTCGTCCAGGTGGCCCGCCAGCAAGACCCGAGGGCGATCGGCCAGGCCCCGCCGCTCGGCCATGATGCTTCCCAGAGCGTCGGCGCGCACCTGGGCGATGGGCGCCAGGTGCCGACGCATCACCTCCCGGGCGGGGTCTTCGAAGCCCGGCACGCCCATGGCCGACGACAGCTCCGAGAGCAGACGCACAAGCTCCTCGCTCACGAACCGATTACCTCCCTGCCACAGCCGGTCGGGCGGTGCGCTTTGGCGCACCGGCCGCCACGAGACGACAGGCCCTCTTCTCCGGGTGGCCCCAAACCCCCTCCTGACGGACGTCGGCGCCGGGGGCACGACGTCGGCACCCGCCAGGACGGGGGTCCGGCAGATGCCAGCAGGAAGTTGTTTTCCCTCCCGGAATAGAGGGCGCTGGTCGTGCCTCGCGCTTGCAAGATGCCCGTTTCGGGGAAAACCGTGGTGGAGGATGTCTTTGGAGTGCCCGTGGATCCTGTGCGGATGGCGGCCGCTTCTCAGGCAGGCCGGATCGTCCACGATCCCGCGGGTGAGGACGTGGTGGCCGAGGATTCCCGCAGGGCCTACCTGCGCTTCACCTGGCACGGGCCCTGCCCTCAGCAGGTCTGGCTACGGCTGGACGATGGGCGGCACCGGAGAATCCCCGCGGTGGCCATCTCCGGTTCTTCGGACCGGTGGGTGTTCCGGGCGCGGGTAGAGGCCGCGCGGCCGGCGTTCGCCTACCAGGCCGAGGTGGAGTGGCTGCGGGTCGAGGATGGAGGCCTGCGCCAGCGGCTGCTGTTCGGCCCCCGGGAAGGCGGGGAAGGCGGGGACCAGGCGGTCGGGCGGTGGCAGGTGGATCTGAGCCGCCGGTCGGCGTATCGGGTTCCCCGCTGGGTCCGGGAGTCGGTGATGTATCAGATCTTCCCGGATCGTTTCTACAATGGCCAGCCTGCCAACGATCCCGAGGGGACCGTGGCGTGGGACAGCGCGCCCACCCTCACCAGCTTCTTCGGAGGGGATCTGGAGGGGATCCTGCGGCGGTTGGATTACCTGGCCGATCTGGGTATCGGGGCCGTCTACCTCAATCCCATCGTGGCCGCCCCGTCCAACCATCGCTACGACGCATCGGACTATCTGAAGGTGGACCCGGCCCTGGGCACGTGCGACGACCTGCGGCGGCTGGCGGAGGCCATGCACCGTCGGGGCATGCGGCTGATCCTGGATGCGGTCTTCAACCACACCGGGGAGACGCACTGGGCCTTTCAGGACGTGATCCGAAAGGGACCTGACTCCCCGTACTACAGCTGGTACTTCATCCACTCCTGGCCCATCACCCGCGATCCCCCCAGCTATGCCTGCTGGTGGGGGTTGCCCCACCTGCCCAAGCTCAACACGGCCACGCCGGCCGTGCGCGAACACCTGTTTGCGGTGACCCGCTTCTGGATGGAGCTGGGGGCGGACGGCTGGCGGCTGGACGTCCCCAACGAGATCGAAGGGGACTTCTGGCAGCAGTGGCGCCGGCTGGTGAAGTCCATCAAGCCGGACGCGTACATCGTCGGCGAGATCTGGCACGATGCCCGGGAGTGGCTGCAGGGCGACCAGTTCGACGGGGTGATGAACTACGTCCTGCGGGACGCCCTGCTGAACTTTTTCGTGGTTCGAAGCATCACCGGGCCCCAGCTGGCGCAGATCCTGGGCAGCCAGTGGGAGCGGTACCCCGCGCCGGCCTTGTTCAGCCTGATGAACCTCCTGGGCAGCCACGACACGGAGCGCATTCTCACCGCCGCCGGCGGCGAGCGTCGGGCGGTGCAGGCCATGATGCTGTGGCTTTTGGCCTACCCGGGCATCCCCAGCATCTACTACGGCGACGAAGTGGGTATGACCGGGGCTCGGGACCCCGACTGCCGCAGGGGGTTCCCGTGGGACGAGATGCGCCAGGACGTGAGGATGTTTCGCTGGGTGCGCCGGCTCATCCGCATCCGTCGGAGCCTCCCTGTCCTCACCCATGGCGAGGTGTCGCCGGTGAAGGTGGAAGGGAGCCTGGAGGTGAGCGGTTTTGCCAGGGTGCTGCCGGGCTCGGCGGGGCCGGGCGCCGCGGCGCTGTGCCTGGCAAGCCGCAGCCCCGAACCCCAGACGGTGGTGGTGCGGCTGGCTCCCGGCGTGGGGGTGAGCCCGGCGGAGGGCAAGGGTCGGCCGGTGGTGTGGGTGGATCTGCTGACGGGCCGTCCGGTGGGCAGCGGCCGGAGGCTGACCTTGCAGCTGGGCCCGTGGGGGACGGCGCTTCTGGCGTCGGCTCCGGATCGGCGCCGGGCGGCGCAGCTGGTGGTCGCGCTGACGTGACGGGCCGGGGCGGCGGCGGGTGGGGTTGACCCCCAGGCCCCACGCCCTGCCGGGCGCCCGGCGAGGGAGGTGAGCGGGCATGCCGAAGTTCTTCGGGACGGACGGCGTACGAGGCGTGGCGAACCGGGATCTATCCCCGCTTTTGGCCTTCCGGCTCGGCCGCGCCGCCGGAGCCCTCCTGGCCGAGCAGGCCCAGGAGGGGTCGGGGCCCCGCCGGCGGCCGGTGGTCCTGGTGGGGCGGGACACGCGCGTGTCGGGCGGCATGCTGGAGGGGGCCATCACCGCCGGGCTGACCTCGACGGGTGCGGACGTCATCCGGCTGGGCGTGATACCAACCCCGGGGCTCAGCTACCTGACCCACCGGGCGGGCGTGGATGCGGGGGTGATGATCTCGGCCTCCCACAACCCGGTGGAGGATAACGGGATCAAGTTCTTCGCCCCTACGGGCTACAAACTGCCCGACGAGCAGGAGCGCCGGCTGGAGGCCATGGTGCTGGAGATGGCCACCGAAGACCGGCTGCCCTCGCCCACGGGTGCCGGGGTGGGGCGGGTGACCGACGAGCCTGCGCTCAAGTCCCGCTATCAGGAGTTTCTGACGGCTTCGCCGGGCGTGCGACTGGAGGGCCTGCGGGTGGTGGTGGACTGCGCCAACGGCGCCGCCGGTGAGCTGGCGCCGGCGGTTTTCCGGGCGCTCGGCGCCGAGGTGGTGCCCATCTTCACCGGCCGAAGTGGCGAGGACGTCAACGTCAACTGCGGGTCCACCCATCCCCAGGCGCTGGCCCGGGCCGTCCGGGAGCATGGCGCCGATGCAGGCCTGGCCTTCGACGGCGATGCGGACCGGTGCATCGCGGTGGACGAGCAGGGCCAGGTGGTCGACGGCGACCAGATCCTGGCCATCTTTGCCCTGGAACGCCTGCGCAGCGGGAGTCTCCCCAACAACGCGGTGGCCTGCACGGTCTACTCCAACGGAGGCCTGGCTGCCGCCCTGGGGCGAGAAGGGGGTCGGGTGGTGGTCACCCCTCCGGGGGACCGCCACGTGCTGGAGGCTCTCCTGGAGCACGGGCTGGTGCTGGGCGGCGAGCAGTCGGGCCACATCATCCTGCTGGAGCACGCCCGCACCGGCGACGGCATCCTGACCGGCGCCATGCTCCTGTCGGTGATGAAACGCCGGGGACTTCCGCTGTCCCGACTGGCGGGGCAGATGCCCCGGATGCCCCAGGTGCTCGTCAACGTGCGTGTCCGGGACCGGGAGAGGGTGCTCTCCCATCCTTCGGTGACGGCCGCCATCGAGCAGGCCCGCGCGTCGGTGGGCGAAGGCGGAAGGGTGTACGTGCGGGCGTCTGGCACCGAGCCGGTGGTGCGTGTTATGGTGGAGGGAGCCGATGAGGCGAGGGTCCAGCGGTGGGCCCACCGGCTGGCGCAGGCGCTGCAGGCGGCGGAGGCCGGAGAGTCCGGGCCGACTTACGGGATGGCAGGCGGACTGGCGGAGGTCGCGAAAGGGGGCTGAAAGCGGGCGGTACAGGCGGTCTCCTCGGCGGCACGGCGGGCGGCGGACGCCCGCAGGGCAGCTCGCGCAGGAGCTCGAGGGCACGGCGAAGGCGGCGTCTGCAAACCGGGCGATGGGGCCCGGCGCACCGGGCGGTGCGGCATACGAGCGCCAGGGCTTGCGGGCACAAAGCCCGCAAGTTGACGAGGTGGGGGATCTCGGATCATCGGCGGGTGACCCCCGGCCGGCCACGGTCGTGAGGAGGCCGCCAAAACCCGAGAGCGATCTCGGGCACAAAAGGCCTCCAGGTGGCGCAGGCGCCCCCGTATGCCCTTGGGCCGTCAGGCTCTGTCGGGAAGGGGTGCCTGCGCTCATGTGCGGCATTGTTGGCTACGTCGGCCACCGGCGGGCCCTGGACGTCCTGCTGGAGGGGCTGGAGCGGCTGGAGTACCGGGGGTACGACTCGGTGGGCGTCGCGGTGGTCGACCACGAGCTTCGCCTGGCCAAGACGGCGGGGCGGGTCGAACGGCTGAAGGCCATGCCCTCGTTGGGCCTGCTGGAGGGGACTTCGGGAGTGGGGCACACCCGCTGGGCCACCCACGGAGTCCCCAACGACCAAAACGCCCATCCCCATCTGGATTGCCACGCAGCCATCGGGGTGGTCCACAACGGCATCGTGGACAACTACGCCACCTTGAAGGCCGAACTGCAAAGCCGTGGTCACCGGTTTGCCTCCGAGACCGACACGGAGGTGCTGGCCCATCTCATCGAGGAGCGTTACCGGGGGGATCTCGCGCAGGCCGTCCGCGAGGCGGTGGCGGCCCTTCGGGGTTCCTGGGCCCTGGGGGTGGTCAGCCGTCACGAGCCGGGCGTGGTGGTGGTGGCGCGCTGGGACAGCCCGCTGGTGGTCGGGCTGGGCGACGGCGAGTGCGTGGTCGGCTCGGATGTGACGGCGCTGGTGGGGATCACCCGCCGGGTTATCTTCCTGCAAAATGGCGACGTCGCGCGAATTGGTCGGGACGGTGTGCAGGTGTGGGACGGCGCCGGGCATCCCGTGCAGCGCCCCGTGACGGAGGTGGGTTGGGACCTGCGGGCGGCGGAGAAGGGCGGCTATCCCCACTTCATGTTGAAGGAGATCCACGAACAGCCGGCTGCGGTGCGGGCCACCCTGGCCGGGCGGGTTCAGGCTTTCAAGCTGCAGGCGGACCTGGGCGACGCGGGTCTGGACGAGGCCTTCCTCGGCCGGTTCCGGCGGGTGTGCGTGGTGGCCTGCGGCACCGCGTGGCACGCCGGGCTGGTGGGCAAACGGCTCATCGAGGGCTTCGCGCGGTTGCCCGTGGAGGTGGACCTGGCTTCGGAGTTCCGGTACCGAAGGCCGCTGGTCGGGCCCGACACGCTCACGGTCGCGGTCAGCCAGTCCGGCGAGACGGCGGACACCCTGGCCGCGGTGCGGGAGGCGCGGCGGTTGGGTTCGCCTGTGCTGGCCATTTGCAACGTGGAGGGCAGCTCCATCAGCCGGGAAGCCGACCGGGTGCTTTACACCCGAGCCGGGCCGGAGGTGGCCGTCGCCTCCACCAAAGCCTATCTGGCACAACTGGTCGCCTTCTACCTTCTGGCCGCCCGGATGAGCGGCCGAGAGGCGGAGGCGAGGCTGGTGCAAAGCCTCGTCCAGCTCCCCCAGCGCATCGAGCAGGTGCTCGCCCAGGAGGGGCAGGTGGTGCGGCTGGCGCAGGATCTGGCCGGAAGCGAGCACCTGTTTTACATCGGCCGGGGCGTGGACCACGCCGTGGCCATGGAAGGGGCGTTGAAGCTGAAGGAGATCTCGTACGTGCACGCCGAGGCGTACGCGGCCGGCGAACTCAAGCACGGCACGCTGGCCCTCATCGAACCCGGGCGCACCGTGGTGGCCCTTTCCACCAGCTCCGAGCTGAGGCCCAAGCTCATCGGCAACGTGACGGAGGTGAAAGCTCGCGGCGGCCGGGTGGTGGGGATCGGGCCCCGTGGCGGCCCGCAGCAGGAGGAGCTGGCCGCGCTTTGCGACGCGTACGTGGCGTTGCCCGATGCCCCCGAAGACGTGCTGCCCGTCCTGGCGGCCGTCCCCCTGCAGCTTCTGGCGTACCACGTGGCCGTGGCCAGGGGATGCGACGTGGACAGGCCGCGCAATCTGGCGAAGAGCGTGACCGTGGAGTAGGGGGGCACGGATGGGCGGTGGCGGCTTGCCCGGGGCGGTGGTTGGGGTGGGCGTGGACGTGGTGGAGATCGGCCGAATCGCTCGGGCGGCCGAGCGATTCGGAGCACGCTTCCTGGAGCGGGTCTACGCCCCGGACGAGCTGGCGTACTGCCGCCAGCGCGGGCGGCGGCCCGAGCAGCAAGCGGGCTGCCTCGCCGGACGCTTTGCGGCCAAGGAGGCGGTGATGAAGGCCCTTGGGACCGGCGCGCGAGGAGTGAGCTTCCACGAGATCGTCGTCACCCGCCTGCCGGGAGGTCGCCCTGGCGTGAGCCTGTTGGGGCGGGCCGCCGCGGCGGCCCGGCGGCAGGGGGTTGACGAGATATCCCTGTCCATCTCCCACGGGCGCGAGGTGGCGGTGGCGGTGGCGCTGGCGCTTCGCCATGCACGGGGGCAGGATGGGGTGTGAAAGTGGTGGGCAGGGCCGCCATGCAGGAGATGGACCGGCAGGCGGCCGAGGTGTACGGGCTTTCCACGCTGGCCCTCATGGAGAACGCGGGCCGGGCCGTGGCCGTCCGGGCTCAGTCCATCCTGGGAGGGGCAGCGGAGCGGCGGGTGGTGGTGGTTTGCGGGGGCGGCAACAACGGGGGTGACGGTCTGGTGGCGGCCCGCCACCTGGCCAACCGGGGGGCGCGGGTGCGGGTGGTGCTGGCCGCCGAAGGCACAGCCGGCTCCCCCCGGATGACGCCGGAGGCCCGAGCGAACCTCCAGGTGATCCGGCAAAGCGGGCTGGAGGTGCTGGCCCTTGACCAGGCCGGCCGCCGCCGGCTTGAGCTGGCCGTAGGCGTGGCGGACCTGGTGGTGGATGCGGTGCTGGGAACCGGGGCCCGGGGCGCTCCCAGGGGAATGGCTCTGGCTGCCATCGAGCTGATCCGGGCGTCGGGCCGGCCGGTGCTGGCTGTGGACATCCCCTCGGGTGTGGATGCCGACAGCGGGGCCGTGCCGGGGGCATGCGTGAAGGCTGTGGAGACGCTCACCTTCGGCCTGCCCAAGCCGGGCCACCTCCTGGAACCCGGAGCGCTTTTCTGCGGCCGGGTGGTGGTGGCGGACATCGGGTTTCCTGCGCCCCTCACCGCAGCCGCCCCGGCGGCCTTCGAGCTGATGGAGGCCCCGTGGGTCGCTGGGGCTTTGCCTCAGCGACCGGCTTTCAGCCACAAGGGAACCTTCGGGCATGTGCTGCTGGTGGCGGGCTCCCGGGGCATGACCGGCGCCGGCGCGCTGGCGGCCCGGGCGGCGGTGGCGGCGGGGGCCGGGCTGGTCACGTGGGCCCTTCCGGCATCCGTGCAGAGCACCGGCGCCGCGCTGGTGCCCGAGGCGCTCACGTACGCCCTGGCCGACGACGGCGAGGGCTACCTGACCCAGCCGGCGGCTTCGCAGGTGCAGGCGCTTTTGGCCGAGCGGGACGTGCTGGTGTTGGGGCCCGGGCTGGGCGTGCAGGAGCCGACCCGGGCGGCGGTGGTGGCCCTGGCGGAAGCTCTCACCCGCCCGGCGGTCATCGATGCCGACGGCCTCAACATCCTCAGCCGCCACCCGCAGGTGCTGGAGGCCCGCAGCGCAGGGGCGAAGGGCGGCACGGAGCCGGCCCCCTTGGTGCTCACGCCGCACCCCGGGGAGATGGCGCGGCTGATGGGCTCCGACGTCCCCTCGGTGCAGCGGGAGCGGGTGGAGGTGGCCCGCCAGGCGGCCCGCCGGTTCGGGGCGGTGGTGGTGCTGAAAGGGGCCCGCACCGTGGTGGCGGCGCCCGACGGCCGGGTCCGCCTCAACCCGGCCGCCACCGCGGCGCTGGCCACAGGCGGTTCGGGCGACGTCCTGGCGGGGGTGATAGGGGCCTTCCTTGCCCAGGGAGTGGCGCCTTTCGAGGCCGCCTGCGCCGGCACGTTCGTGCACGCGCTGGCGGGGCTTTTGGCCGCCGATGGCTCGGACCTGGCGCCCGGGGCGGGGGAGATCGCCCGTTGGGTTCCCGAGGCCATCCGCCGGCTCAAGGCCAAAGGCCCTATGCCGGAGGCGCTGGCGCCGGTTCAGCCTCTGGATTGAGGGCCCTTTGCAGCGCCTGGGCCGCCGCAGCCGCCACGGCGGCCTTCGCCAGGTCCCAGGGGATGAAGGGCACGACGCCCACGGCAAAGGCCCGTCCCAGGGGCATCGAGGCCGCGATGCTCAGTTGAACGGCGCCCGGCACGTAGATGCAGGCGAGACCCGCGACCGCACAGAGCATGAGGGCGGGCCACCCTGTGCGGAAGCCCCGCCGGGCCCGCAACCGGCGCACCAGAGTGGCGGTCACCCAGGCAGCCGGCATGAACCCGAGAAGGTACCCCCCGGTGGGACCCACCAGGATGCCGGCGCCGCCTCGAAGCCCGGCGAAGACCGGCAGGCCGGCCGCCCCCATCCCCACGTAGATGGCCTGGCTGGCAAGCGCTCGGGCAGGGTCCAGCACGAACCCGGCCAGCAGCACGCCCAGCACCTGAAGGGTCACCGGCACCGGGCTTCCGGGAAGCGGCAAGGCGAACTGGGCCAGCACGGCCGTCAGCGCCGCCACCAAAGCGGCCCGGGAGATTCCTCGAACATCCGCACGAACGCCCGCGCCGCCCTGCGCGCCTTCGGTCCGCTGCCCTTGCATGCTCTTGCCCGACATACTCTGCCTCCTGTTCCGGTTCTTGCTATCCCCGTCTCTTTGCCGGAGCGATCCGGCTGTTGCCGCCACCTGGAGCCGCGGGTCGTCCGCTGCCCCGGAACAGGCTTCACCAGCCTCAGGGCGGCCGGGCCGTCCGCTCGGCGGGGCGCAGGCTCACGTCTCCGGCCCAAACCCGCACAGGTTCTCCCGGGCCGGTGCGCACCAGGAGCGCTGCGGAGTCGCGTTCCAGCCCCACGAGCAGCCCCTCGATTTCCGTCGACCCCATGTCGACCCGCACGGGCTCGCCTTTCCAGGCCAGCCGCCGATCCGCCTCGGCCACCAGCCACTCGGGCCCCTGGCGGTGCAGGTCTCGGTACGCTGCCTCCAGGCGGGCCAGCACCGCCGCCAGGACGGCGGTTCGGCCCGAGGAGCACCCGTGGGCCCGCAGGCCCGTGGGGGGAGGGTCGCCGGCGAGGGGCGGCGGGTCCACGTTGATCCCCACACCGAGGACGACGTAGCGCACCGTCTCGTGGTCGGCGGACAGCTCCGCCAGGATCCCGCACACCTTTCGCCCGCCCAGGAGAACGTCGTTGGGCCATTTGATGGAGAGCGGCGAACAGCACAGCCCTTCCAGGGCCTGCGCCACGGCCACGGCGGCTGCAAGGGGCATCAGCCCGCATCGGCTGGGGTGAAGCGACGGACGCAGCACCACCGAGAACCAAAGGCCCCCCGGCGGCGAGAGCCACTGCCGGCCCCGGCGGCCCCGGCCCCGGGTCTGCCGGTCGGCCACCACCACCGTTCCCTCCGGGCAGCCCTCTTCCGCCAGGGTGCGGGCGACGTCGTTGGTGGACCCGACGGTGGGGTGGTAGACAAGGGACGCCCCGATGAGAGAGGTGGCGCCGCCGGCCGACCCGATCCCGAGGGCAGCCAGCTCCCACGGGTAGGGCACGTCGGGGACGGACGCCAGCCGGTATCCTCGCCGGGGCGAGCCTTCGAGGCCGTACCCCAGGGCCCGAAGCTTGCCCAGCTCTTTCCAGACCGCCGTGCGGCTCTTGCCCAGCATCCGGGCCAGCTGTTCGCCGGAGACATGCGTGCCGGCCGAGAGGGCCCGGCGCAGGGTCACCAGGTCCGGATGGGTGGCGGTCGAAAAGACCACAGGCGGACCCTCCCCCGGGGGTGGCGTGACCGCGCCCGGCAGCGGCGGCGCGCCTGGCCCTGGCTGGCAGTGGCGCCGACGAGGTTGCCGCCCGTGAGGCGCGGCGCTGGCGAGACTTACCTTCGCCGGGGAGCGCCGCCCGCCGGGTCGCCCGGAGGGAATCTACCGCGGGGGGCCGGACATTGTCAACAGATCAGAGCAACAGGGTTGACGATTCGCGCGAGCCGCCGGCGGGCGTACCCCGCCGCGCCTGGGTGGAGGTGCAGACGGCCGCCATTGCGCACAACGCCCGGGTGCTGGCCGACCTGGCCCGCCCGGCCAGGCTGATGGCGGTGGTGAAGGCCGATGGGTACGGCCACGGGGCCGTGGCCGTCGCGAGGGCGGCTCTGGCGGGCGGCGCGGCCTACCTGGGGGTGGCCACCGCAGAAGAGGCCGTGGCGCTGCGCCGGGCCGGGATCCGGGCGCCGATCCTGGTGTTCGGGGTCGGTGGGGCAGCCGAGCCCCTGGAGCGGTTCGTGCACGAAGACCTGACGGCGACCATCACCACCCTGCAGGCGGCCCGACGGCTTTCCGAGGCGGCCCGGGCCGCCGGGAGGGTCGTGCGGGTGCACGTCAAGGTGGATACCGGGATGGGGAGGCTCGGCGTTTTGCCGCAGCAGGCCCCGGCCCTGGTTCGGGAGATATGCTCCCTGCCGGGCTTGCGCCTGGAAGGCCTGTACACGCACCTGGCCACCGCCGACGAGCCCGATGCGGGCTACATGCTGCGCCAGGCGGCCACGTTTCGTCAGGTGTGGGAAGCGCTGGAGGCGAGCGGCGTCCGTGTAAGCGTTCGCCATATGCTCAACACGGCGGGGCTTCTCGCCCGTCCGGAGCTGGGCCTGGAGATGGTGCGATGCGGGATCGGCCTCTACGGCTACTACCCTGCGCCTCACCTGCGCTCTCGGGCCGAGCTTCGGCCGGCGCTTCGGCTGTGGGCCACGGTGGCCGAGGCCCGGCGGTTGCCGGCCGGAAGCTCCATCAGCTACGGCAGGACCTACACCACCCCCCGCCCGGCCAACGTGGTCACCCTCTCGGTGGGATACGCCGACGGGTTCAGCCGCCTGTTGTCGGGACGGGCCCGGGCCGTGATCCGGGGCCGGGCGTACCCCATCGTGGGCCGCATCTGCATGGATCAGTGCATGGCGGAGGTGGGAGACGACCCTGTGTCCGCGGGCGAGCCCGCCCTTCTGCTGGGGCCCGGAGGCGACGGGGAGATGACCGTGGATGAGGCGGCTACCCTGATGGGCACTATTTCTTACGAGATTCTAACACGTCTGGGGCCGCGCCTGCCACGGGTGTACCTTTAGTGTGACATGACAGCGCCCACGGGCTTGCGACGGCCGCCGGGCTCGGTCTATGATGCGGTCAGAAGGGGGTAATGTCCCCGGCTGCAGCCGGCCGGGGACAGCATGAAACGGCCGCCAGAAGGGGGTGGAGCGCGTGGCGGCGCAGGAGAGCCATATTCCGGTGTATCCCATCGGGGTGGTCCAGAGGCTGACCGGCCTGTCGGCGCGCCAGATCCGCTATTACGAGAAGGAGGGGCTGCTCAGTCCGAGCCGCACCCGAGGAAACCGTCGCCTGTATTCCGTGGCGGACGTGCAGCGCCTGCGCCAGGTGAAGGATCTGCTCGCCCAGGGCCTCAACCTGGAGGGTGCCCGGGCCTACCTGCAGGCTCAGGAGCGCTCTTCGCCGTCGGGGCCGTCGGCGGGTGAGGCAAGAGAGGTGGCAAAGGTCCGGGAGACGCCCATGCCGGCACCGGCGCAGCGGGTGACGTCCGGCGCGGGCCCGGCTGCCACCGGGGACGGCTCCGAGGCGCCCGCTGTGCCGCAGCCGGTACATCACCCGGGGGTCTTCCGCCAGGCCCGGGGGCGAAGGCTCTCCTCCCTTTTCCCCGTCGACCACCAGGACGAGCTGGTCCGCTGGCTGGAGGACGCTCGGGGCTCGGCGTCCCAGCAAGCTCAATTCTGAGGCGGGTTGCCGAGTTCGCCGTGAGATGCCGGCGCGACGGACCCGCATGCCGGCCGGCAGGGTTTGCGTGCTGCGGGGCCCGCAGGCGGGGCGACGCGGCCCGGAGGCACTCCCGGGGCCCGGGCGGGTTGCGGCGGGAGGAACCTGATCCTCGCGCGGCGTAGTGGCTGGCCATGCCGACCTGGCGACGCAGGCGCCCGGCGGCGCGAGGAAGGGAAGAGCTGGACGCGACATGGAACGGCCCGGCACGGCCCGGATCCTGGAGCGGGCCAAAGAGGACCAGCTTCACTTCATTCGGCTGCAGTTCACCGACATCCTGGGCATCGTCAAAAACGTCGCCATCCCGGTGAGCCAGCTGGAGCGCGCCCTCACCGAGGGCATGATGTTCGACGGGTCTTCCATCGAGGGGTTCACCCGCATTGAAGAGTCGGACATGACGTTGCGCCCGGATCCCGGCACCTACTGCCTGTTCCCTTCGGTGGAGGGGGAGCGGGCCAGCGCCCGCCTCATCTGTGACGTGTACCGCCCCGACGGCAAGCCCTTCGAAGGCGATCCCCGCTACGTGCTCAAGCGGGTGCTGGAAGAGGCGGCCGACATGGGTTTTTCCGTCATGCTCGGCCCGGAGTGCGAGTTTTTCCTTTTCCGCAAGGACGCGGAGGGGCGTCCTACCACCCAGACCCACGACGAGGCCGGGTATTTCGACATGGGGCCCCTCGATTTGGGCGAGATCACCCGGCGGGACATCGTGCTGGCCCTGGAACAGATGGGCTTCGAGGTGGAGGCCTCCCACCATGAGGTGGCCCCTGGCCAGCACGAGATCGACTTCAAGTACGACGACGCGCTGGTGACCGCGGACCGGGTGGCCACCCTGAAGGTGGTGACCCGCGCCATAGCCGCCCGCCACGGCCTGCATGCCACCTTCATGCCCAAGCCCATCTTTGGGGTTGCGGGCAACGGCATGCACACCCACATCTCCCTGTTTCGAGACGGCCGAAACGCCTTTTACGACCCCACCGGCCCCTACGAACTGAGCGACACGGCGCTGCATTTCATCGCCGGCCTGATCCAGCATGCCCGGGCGTTCACCGCGGTCACCAATCCCCTGGTGAACTCCTACAAGAGGCTCGTGCCCGGCTACGAAGCGCCGGTATACATCTCCTGGTCCGCCCAGAACCGAAGCGCCCTGTTGCGGGTGCCGGCCGCCCGGGGTTCGGCGACCCGGGTGGAGCTGCGCAGCCCCGACCCGTCGTGCAACCCGTACCTGGCCTTCGCGGTGATCATCGCCGCCGGCCTGGACGGGGTGCGCCGCCGGCTGACACCGCCGGAGTCGCAGAACAAAAACATCTACCACATGACACCCGAAGAACGCCAGCGGGCTGGCATCCGCAGCCTCCCGGGCTCGTTGGAGGAGGCCATCAACGAGCTGACCCAGGACGAACTGATGGCGCAGACCCTGGGGCCGCACGTGTTCCAGAGGCTTGTGGAGGCCAAGCGGATCGAGTGGGACGTCTATCGCACCCAGGTTCACGGGTGGGAGCTCCAGCAGTACCTTGGGACCTTCTGACAGCGAGCCGGGCTTGAGCTCTCCGTTGCCGCCGGACCGACCCGGCCCGGCCGGTTTTGGGGCCGGTTCGGGGGCTGCTGGGGAGCCGGGATCGGGCCTGACCCACCTGGACGCCGCAGGCCGGGCCCGGATGGTGGACGTCTCCGAAAAGCGGGTGACGGCCCGGGAGGCCGTGGCGCGGGGTCGGGTTTACATGCGGCCCGAGACGCTGGCGGCCATCGCGGCCGGAACCTTACCCAAGGGGGACGTGCTGGCGGCCGCCCGCACGGCCGGGATTCTGGCCGCCAAGCGAACCTGGGAGCTTGTACCCCTGTGCCATCCCATCCCCCTGGGGTCCGTCTCCGTGGCGCTGGAGGCCAATGCCCGGGAAGGCTGCATCGATATCGAGGCTGTGGCCCGGGCCACGTGGACCACCGGGGTGGAGATGGAGGCGCTGACGGCCGTGTGCGTGGCCGCCCTGACCGTGTATGATATGGCCAAGGCCATCGACCGGGAGATGGTCATCGGGGAGGTCCGCCTGGTCCGCAAGTCCGGCGGGCGCAGTGGGGTGTGGGAGCGTCCCGGGGAGCCGACCCCTTCGCCCGGCCAGGGCCCGGGCGGTTAAGAGGGGCGTCGAGGTCATTGGGGCCGGCCGCAGAGGGGCCCTCCGTGGGGGCCCGCTCCCTGGTGGACGACATCGCGGAAGTTCTGGTGGACGAGCAGTCCATCGCGCGTCGGGTGGGCGAGCTGGGAGCTGCCATCTCCCGGGATTACGAAAACCGCAATCCGGTGCTGGTGGGGATCCTGAAGGGCGCCGTCCTCTTTCTCTCGGATCTCTTGCGGGCTATCTCCACCCATATCACGGTCGATTTCATGGCCATCTCCAGCTACGGCTCGGGCACCCGCAGCACGGGCGTGGTCCGCATCCTCAAGGACCTGGACCATCCCATCGCCGGGCGCCACGTGCTGGTCGTGGAGGATATCGTGGATACGGGGCTGACGTTGCGCTACCTGCTGGACAACCTCTCCTCCCGCCGGCCCGCCAGCTTGAAGGTGTGCGTGCTTTTGGACAAGCGGGAGCGGCGGGTCCTGGATGTACCCCTGGATTACGTGGGCTTCCAGATTCCCAACCGCTTCGTGGTGGGCTACGGGCTCGATTACGCCGGGTGGTACCGCAACCTCCCCTTCATCGGCGTCCTGAAGCCTGCGGTTTATCAATCCCTGAGCCCGGCGGAGGACGACGCGGCGGGCGATCGGGCCTTATGAACCCCGATCCGACCCGGGCCCCGCTGGCACGGCCTTCCGTCATCAGCGTGGATCCGGCGCGGCTGGTGAGCGGGGAGACGGTGCTCGTGGTGGATCTGGGCGCCCAGTACGCCCTGCTCATCGCCCGGCGCATCCGGGAGCTGGGCGTCTACTGCGAGGTGGTCGATCCCTCCCAAAGCGCCGCGGAGCTTTTGGCTCGCCGGCCCCGGGCCATCGTGCTGTCCGGGGGCCCGGCCAGCGTCTACGAGCCGGGGGCGCCGGGGATCGACCCGGGGATCTGGGAGAGCCGCGTGCCGGTTTTGGGCATCTGCTATGGCATGCAGCTCATGGCCCGAGACCTGGGGGGCGCGGTGCGCCGGGGGGTGCGCCAGGAGTACGGCCGGGCCGAGATCGAGAGGGTGGGCGAAAGCCGCCTTCTGGGCGAGCTGGCCGGGCCCGGTCAGCGGCTGACCTGCTGGATGAGCCACTCGGATGTGGTGGTGGAGGCCCCCGCAGGCTTTTCGGTGACGGCCCGCACGCCCCACACCCCGGTGGCGGCCATGGAGTTCCCCGATGCGGGGTTGTACGGCGTGCAGTTTCACCCCGAGGTGGCCCACACCCCCTTCGGACGGGAGCTGTTACGGCGGTTTCTCTTCGACGTGGCAGGGGTCTCGGGGAGCTGGAGCATGACCTCCTTTTCGGAGATGGCGGTGGCGGCGCTGCGGGAGGAGCTTGCCGAGGGGCGTGCCATCGTGGCCATCAGCGGGGGTGTGGACTCGGCCACAGCGGCGGTGCTGGTGCACCGGGCCATCGGGGAGCGCCTCACGGCTATCTTCGTGGATCACGGGCTTTTGCGCCGGGGCGAGGCGGAGGAGGTTCGCCGGGCTTTGAGCGACCGTCTGAAGTTGCCACTGATGGCGCTGGAGGCGGGCGAGCGGTTCTTGCGACGCCTGCAAGGGGTGCGAGATCCGGAGGCGAAGCGCCGGGCGGTGGGCGCGGAGTTTGTCCGCGTCTTTGAGGAGGCGGCCCGGAGTCTTGCGGACGTCCGCTACCTCGTGCAGGGGACCCTGTACCCGGACGTGGTGGAGTCGGGCATCGGGCGCAGCGCCACCATAAAATCCCACCACAACGTGGGCGGCCTCCCCGAGCAGATGGGGCTGGTGTTGGTGGAGCCCCTGCGCTACCTCTTCAAGGACGAGGTGCGCCGGCTGGCCCTGGAGCTGGGTCTCCCCGACTCCATCGTGTACCGGCACCCCTTCCCGGGGCCCGGGCTGGCGGTGCGGATCGTGGGCGAGGTGACCCCCGAGAAGCTGGAGACGGTGCGGGCGGCCGACGCCATCGTCCTGGAGGAGCTGGAGCGGGCAGGCATTTCCCGGGAAATATGGCAGGCCTTTGCCGTCTGGACGGGGAGCGAAAGCGTGGGGGTGAAAGGCGACTGCCGGACGTACGGGCCGGTCATCGCCATCCGGTGCGTGCAAAGCGAGGACGGGATGACCGCCGACTGGGTGCCGCTTCCGTACGGCGTACTGGACCGGATCTCCCACCGGATCACCAACGAGGTTCCCGGGGTCTCCCGGGTGGTGTACGACGTCAGCCCCAAGCCCCCGGCCACCATCGAGTGGGAGTAGGCGGCGCCCACCGGTGGGGCGGCTCGGGGGGCGGACGCCGGGCAGACGGGGGGGCGGGATTCTTGCCATCTTGCTGGCGGTGGCGGCTGCCCCGCCGGGCGCCGGTGAGGCGGTGGATGGGCTTGAGGTCTTCTTTGGCGACCTGCACGCCCACACCTCCT
>CAYQLT010000018.1:51967-56656 GCA_964418425.1 uncultured Clostridia bacterium | reverse complement strand
GGGCGGTGGCTTTTGGCCAGTGGCCGCCCGCCCGGCCCGTGGGCCTCAGTGCTCCTGGAAGCCTATCGGGTGCCTCGCGCCCGCCTCGCCGAGGGTCGGGCTGCGGCCCGAAGCGGCTGGTGCACGGCCGCGCTGGACCTCAGCGACGGTCTCGCCAGCGATCTGCGGCGGCTGGCGGAGGCGTCCCGGGTGGGGGTCCGGGTGGAGGCCGGGGCGTTGCCCATTTCGCCGCCGACCCGCGAGGCGGCCCGGCAGGCCGGGGTGGATGCGTTGCAGTGGGCCCTGGGCGGCGGTGACGACTACGAACTGTTGCTGGCCGCAGCGCCCGAGCGAGCCGATCAGCTGGCCCGCGCGGTACAGCAGGCCGGTGGCATCCCCGTGCATCCCATCGGGGTGGTGACGCCCCGCGAGGAAGGGCTCACGGTGCGAATGCCGGACGGGCAGTGCGTGCCGCTACCCGAGGGCGGTTGGGACCACCTGCGCCCGGCGTAGCTTGGGTGGCGCGCAGCCCTCAGGCCGCCACCTCGGCCTCCACCGGTTCCAGCGACGCCATCAGCTCTTCCCGGGATGTGACGGCCACGGCCAGCGAGGCGTCCGCCGCGCCGTAGTAAACCAGGATGCGCCCGTCCGGCATCTCCACGGCCCCGCACGAGAAGACGACGGCACCGAAAAAGCCGGTCAGTTCGTAGGGCTGCGTGGGCGTCATGATGGGTTCCCGGGAGCGGGCGAGCAGGCGATGCGGCTGCTCCAGGTCAAACAGGGCGGTTCCCAGGCAGTAGCGGTTCCCCACCGCGCCATGGTAGATCTCCAGCCAGCCCTGCGGTGTCCAGAGGGGCACCGTGCCTGCCCCTACGCGACCGCCGTCCCACAGGCCGGGCCGAACACCCAGCGCGCGGTGGTGGTCGCCCCAGTGCCGCAGGTCGGGGGAGTAGGCCACCCACAGGTCCGGGCTGCCCATCCCCGAGCCGGTCGGGCGGTGAAAGGCGGCATAGCGCCTTCCGCTCTTTGCGGGAAACAGCGCGACGTCCTTGTTGTCGGGCGGGAAGATGACCCCGAGCCGCTCGTAGTGCACGAAGTCGTCGGTGCGGGCCAGCGAGACGGAGATCCCCCACGGCGACGGGGAGGTGTAGGCCACGTAGTAGGAGCCGTCGATGAAGGTGATCCTGGGGTCTTCCATGCCGTAGGCCTCGTAGCGGTTGGCCGGCATCAGGGCCGGGTGCGGTTCGGTCACAAAACGAAAGCCGTCCCGGCTGCGGGCCAGGCGGAGGTGGGAAAGGGTGCTCACGTACGCCCGCCCCTGAAACACGATCCCCCGAGGGTCGCCCAGGTGAACGTCGGGGGAGTCCCGCTTCACCCACTGCACGGACGGCCGGGCCAGCTCGTCCGAGAAGTCCACGTACGGAATGCCGACGTAACGCGGATCTCGGCTGGCCGGCCGCTCGGCCACCCGAACCAACAGCACCACCTCGTCCCCAAGGCGAGCCGCCCCGGCGTTAAACGTTCCCACCACCTCGAAGTCCGGGTGGGAGGCCGCCACCTGATCGGGGGTCAGGATGGGGTTGTGTTCATAGCGGCGCAGTTCGATGCCCACTTCCAACCAGCGTCCTTTCCCAGCAGGGGTTCGGGAACCGGACCGCCGGCGGCAGGCTCTGCGGGCGGTCCCCGCAACAACGTATGGCCCATCGCCACCGTTTTCAAGGGCACACGCAGACCAGCGCAGGCGACGGGTGGCGCCTCTTCCAGCGCCGGGGGGAGGCGGCTGGGGCCTTTTCCAGCGCCGGCGGGGAGGGGATGCTATTGCGTTCCAGGCGAAGGGGGCGTATAGTGCAGGTGGATCGCGCAGCGTTGCTCCGGCCGATGCCCCGAGCAGGGTCCGGTTCCGTGCAACCTGGCTGCGATTACGCTTCAGGGTCCGGTGGAGGGGCCGGATTCTGCGAGGGGAGACAGACTGGATGACCAAGACCCTCTTTTTCGGCAATCTCCCGTGGTCGGTAACCAGCGAGGAGTTGACGCGGCTTGTGGGCGAGCATGCCGAGGTCATCTCGGCGCGGGTTATCACCGACCGGGAGACGGGCCGCTCCCGGGGCTTCGGGTTCGTGGAGGTGCCGGACGACGCAGCCAGCGCCGTCATCGCGGCCTTCAACGGCTACGAGCTCAACGGCCGAGCGCTCACGGTTAACGAGGCGCAGCCGCGTCCGGAGCGGTCGGCCGGCGGGGGCGGGCGGACTCGCCCCTTTGGCGACCGCCGCGGCCCGGGACGCCGGTTTTAGGGGTCTTTCGCCGAGCAGGCTCGGGCCGGTGAGCCGCCACGGGGTAACTTCAGGCCGGTGATCCGCCCGGGCCGAAACGGTACGATCCGGAAAGGGTCTCCGCCACAGGCGGGGGCCCTTTCTCCATGGGCGCCGGCTGTGCAGGCGCGGGAAAGACCCACGCAGGCGCCGGGCAGACCGACGGGCGCCGCGGGGGTCGCAGACCTGCTCACAGGCGCCGGTTCGCAACGGCGACGTCGGCAGGGAGGCTGAAGCCCTCGCCCAGCACCTCGGCGGCGCTTGCCATGACCATGAAGGCCCGCTCGTCTTCGCTTCGCACGATGGCCCGCAACCTGGGCACCTGGTCGCGGCTCACCACGCAGAAGACCACCGGGCGTTCCTGGCCCGTGTAGGCACCCCGGGCCGCGATCAGGGTGGCCCCCCGTTCCAGCTCCCGCAGAATACGGGCTGAGATGGCCGCATGGCGCTCCGAGATCACCAGGATGGCCCGGGCGGCGTATTGCCCCTCCAGGATGAAATCCACCACCCGCGTGGCCACAAACAGGGTGAGCGCGCCGTAAAGGGCCCGCTCCAGCCCGAACGTAAGGGCCGCCGCTGTCAAGACCCCCAGGTCGAAGTACAGGATGGCCTCCCCCACCTTCACGGGCGTGTGGCGGGCCACGATTCGGGCCAGGGTATCGGTGCCGCCTGTGGAGCCCCCGGCCCGCAGCACCAGGCCGAGCCCCAAGCCCTGCAGGGCTCCGCCGTACAGCGCGGCCAGCAGCAGGTCGCGGGTCACCGGCGCCGCGCCCCCGGTCAGGTGAATGAACAGGCCCAGCGTCGCCACACCGAAGAAGGTGCGGGCCACGAAACCCAGGCCCAAAAGCCTCCAGCCCGCCAGGAAGATGGGGATGTTAAGCCCCACCACCACCGGCGCCACCGGTAGCCCCAGGCGGTGATGCAGCACGATGGCGAGCCCCACGATCCCTCCGTCCGCCAGCTTGAAGGGAACCAGGAATGTGTTGACGGCCAGCGCGGCGACCAGCGAGCCGGCCGCCACCTGAAGGTATGGCACGAAGCGGGCCACAGCCCCAAGGGCGCGCCTCGTCCCGACGCCGAAACCCACGGCACATCCCTCCTGCGGGAGCCGGCAGACGCCCGTCGCCCGGCCGATAGGGGACTCTCAGCGCGCCGGCTCCGCGCGAGGGCAGGAAGCCTGGCCGTTGCCCGCCGGGCCGAAGCGCTGCTGGACGTAACGCTCCAGGATGGCCAGGAACTCCTGTACCAGGCCTTCGCCCCGCAGGGTGGTCAACAGCCGGCCGTCCACGTAGACGGGGGCGCGGGGCTCCTCGAAGGTTCCGGGCAGCGAGATCCCGACGTGCGCGTGGCGGCTTTCGCCGGGCCCGTTGACCACGCAGCCCATCACCGCCACCCGCAGCTCCTCCACGCCGGGGTACGCCTGCTTCCACACGGGCATGCGCTGGCGAAGGTATTCCTGCACCTGTTCGGCCATCTCCTGGAAGAACGTACTGGAGGTACGCCCGCACCCGGGGCAGGCGCTCACCTGGGGTGCGAACCGGCGCAGCCCCAGCGACTGCAGCAGCTGCTGCGCCACCCTCACCTCTTCCGTCCGATCCCCGCCAGGAGAGGGGGTAAGGGAGACCCGCACGGTGTCGCCGATGCCCTCCGCCAGCAGTATGGCCAGGGCCGCCGCGCTGGCCACCACCCCCTTGCGCCCGGGGCCGGCCTCGGTGAGCCCCAGGTGCAGCGGATAGTCGCACAGCTGGGCCAGCCGCCGGTACACCCAGACCAGGTCGGGCACCTCGGAGACTTTGGCGCTGAGAACGATACGGTCGTGGGGAAGCCCCCACGACTCGGCCAGCCGGGCCGAACGGACGGCGCTTTGCACCAGGGCCTCCAAGACCACCCGACGGGCGTCCAGAGGGACGGCGCGCCGGGCGTTTTCATCCATCTGCTGCGCGAGCATCTGCCGATCCAGGGAGCCCCAGTTGGCCCCGATCCGCACGGGTTTGCCGAAAGCCAGCGCCTGCTCCACGATGGCCCGGAAGGGCTCGTCCTGGCCGCCCGGGCCCACGTTGCCGGGGTTGATGCGGTACTTGTCCAGGAAACGGGCACAGTCGGGGAACCGGCGCAACAGCAGGTGCCCGTTGTAGTGGAAGTCGCCCACGATGGGCGTACGGTATCCCAGCTCCCGCAGGCGCTCCACGATGCGGGGAACCGCCCGGGCGGCCTCGGGGGTGTTGACCGTGATGCGGACCATCTCGCTGCCGGCATCGGCCAGCTCTGCCACCTGCCGCACGGTGGCCTCCACGTCGGCGGTGTCGGTATTGGTCATGGACTGCACCACGATGGGGTGGCCGCCGCCGATCCACAGGTCACCGACTCGCACGCCCACCGTCGGCCGCCGGGGACGAAACTC